>CACYNE010000024.1 GCA_902775605.1 uncultured Prevotellaceae bacterium | reverse complement strand
CTCAAAATAGCAGACGGTCAGTTTACGATAGTCTGATGCAGGAGCTCCTGTCCAACCTCAATTAGTGTTTTTGGGTGATGCATCGCCGAAGTCAGGAGGACAACCTTGCCTTCATGGAGTCACACCGTAATCATACCTCGTCAACATGACGGGTACGTCATATCGTATTAAAGAAACAAAAAAATATATCAGTAATAAGTAATGTATAACAAACTTTTTATACCTTTGCAGCACTCAGTCGAAGTGGTATACTTTTAAATTATTATTTGGTATACTTTTACGTTATCATTTACACACTTAAGACGCTTTTTTCTGCTTTTGCATACTCTAGGCATATTGTTCTTTCGCTCTAGGCATACTGTTTCCTCGCTCTAGGCATACTCAAACAGTATGCGAAGAGTATGCCTAGAGCGAAGAAACTACGAAATAACTGCGTCTCATCAAAAAACAAATTTTTGTTTTGCTCTCAACTTTTTGTAACATTGCGACAGAGGTCGCGAAGTTACCATGCACTCGGAAAAACAAAAAAATAATCTTTTTTCTTGTTTTTCTCTCGTTTTTTCGTAACTTTGTGGCCGATTATCGATAATTGCAATTGAATGAAAGAATTTGTTATTTCCGAAGCCAAGGCCGAGACGGCTGTGTTGGTGGGACTGATTACGAACCAGCAGGACGAAGCCAAGACGACAGAGTACTTGGATGAACTGGAATTTCTGGCCACCACAGCAGGCGCAAAGACTGTGAAGCGGTTCACACAAAAGGTGAACGGCCCCAGTAGCGTGACCTATGTCGGCACGGGCAAACTGGAGGAAATACGCCAGTATATTAAGATGTGTGAGGATGCCTACGACGAGGCAATGGAGCACCGCGAGGACTATGAGAGTGATGCCGACATGCCGCAGCCTGTGGGTATGGTGATTTTTGACGATGAACTGAGTGCGAAGCAGATTCGCAATATTGAGAAGGAACTGCAGGTGAAGATCCTGGATCGTACGAGTCTGATTCTGGATATCTTTGCCATGCGCGCCCAGACGGCAGAGGCCAAGGCGCAGGTGGAGCTGGCGCAGCATCGCTATATGCTGCCACGTCTGCAGCGACTGTGGACGCATTTGGAACGTCAGGGCGGTGGTTCTGGTGGCGGTGGCGGCAAAGGCTCTGTAGGACTGCGTGGTCCTGGTGAGACGCAGTTGGAGATGGACCGTCGTATCATCCTGCATCGCATCACGCTGCTGAAACAGCGTCTGGCGGAGATAGACAAGCAGAAGACAACACAGCGCAAGAACCGCGGACGACTGATCCGTGTGGCGCTGGTGGGCTATACCAACGTGGGTAAATCGACACTGATGAACCTGCTGTCGAAGAGTGATGTCTTTGCCGAGAACAAGCTCTTTGCCACCCTCGACACCACGGTGCGCAAGGTGACAATCGAAAACCTGCCTTTTCTGCTGGCCGACACCGTAGGATTTATCCGCAAGTTGCCCTCAGACCTGGTGGAGAGTTTTAAGAGTACGCTCGACGAGGTTCGCGAGGCCGATCTGCTGGTGCATGTGGTGGATATCTCACATCCCGACTTTGAGGATCAGATCCGTGTGGTGGAGCAGACCCTCAGCGAACTGGGCTGCTCGGAAACGCCCTCGATGGTGGTGTTCAACAAGGTGGATGCCTATCGCTGGACCCCGCAGGACGAGGACGACCTGACGGAGCCCACCAAGGAGAATATCTCGCTGGACGACCTAAAGAATACATGGATGGCAAAGATGCAGGGCGACTGCCTGTTTATCAGTGCCAAGCAGAAGGAAAATATTGATGAACTGCGCGAGGTGCTCTATAAGAAGGTGCGTGAACTGCATGTTCAGAAATATCCCTATAATGACTTCCTCTATCAGATAGAGGAGTGAGAAGTGAATTGAACCTAACACATAAATAGATTATGAGAGATTACAGACATCTGACTGAAGACGAGATTAGTGTCCTGGAGAACAACGGCTGTTGGGCTGAGGACTGGAGTAAGGTAATGGTTGACGAGGCATTTCGTCCCTATAACTTCCATCGTGTGATGTTCTATGGCGACATACGCCTGGGTAAGTTTGAAAAGATGGTCGAGGTGGCCAAGGGCTTTGAGAAGCACTCGGGCATCAACGACGCCACACTGAGAAACGTCACCGTGGGCGATGACTGCCTGATTGAGAAGGTGGGCAACTTCATCAACAACTACACCATCGGCAGCAACTGCTATATCTCGAACATCTCGACACTGGAGACGCGCGAGGGTGCCAGCTATGGTGCCGGCTCGACCATCAGCGTGCTCAACGAGATGGGTGACGGCAACGTGACGCTGTTTCGTGAGTTGAACTCGCAGTTGGCAGCCTTTATGGTGAAACACAACCGCGACAAGGCACTGGTGAACCGTCTGCACCAGTTGATTGATGATGAGGTGCGCGTATCGACCCCCGAGCGCGGCATCATCGGCAACAGTGTGAAGATTATCAATACCAAGGATATCACCAACACGGTGATTAAGGGCGACTGCGAAATCAGTGGCTGTGCCCGACTGAATGAATGTACCATTCTGAGCAGTGAGGATGCTCCTGTGTTTATCGGCACGGGTGTTATCTGCGAGAACTCGATTATCTGCGACGGATGCTCAATAAATAACTCAGTGAAGATGCAGGACTGCTTTGTGGGCGAGGCCTGTCAGATTACCAATGGCTTCACGGCAGAGGCTAGCCTGTTCTTTGCCAACTCGTTCATGGCCAACGGTGAAGCCTGCGCTGCCTTCTGCGGACCGTTCTCGGCTTCTCACCACAAGAGCTCGCTGCTCATCGGCGGACAGTTCTCGTTCTATAACGCCGGTTCGAATACCAACTTCTCGAACCACGCCTATAAGATGGGACCCTTGCACTGGGGAACACTGGAGCGCGGTACCAAGACGGCCTCTGGCTCATATATCCTGATGCCTGCCACCATTGGCGCTTTCTCAGTGTGCTTCGGCAAACTGATGCACCATCCCGACACGCGTTGTCTGCCATTCTCATATCTCATTGCCTATGGCGACACGATGTATTTGGTGCCCGGTCGTAACATCACCACCGTGGGCCTGTATCGTGACATTAAGAAATGGCCCAAGCGCGACAAGCGTTCGAAGCAGTCGAAGAAGAGTATCATCAACTTTGACTGGCTGAGCCCCTTCACCGTGGGTGAGATTATGGAGGGTATCGAGATTCTGAAGGCGCTGCGTAGTGCCTCGGGCGACAATGCCACAACGTATAACTTCCACGAATATGTGATCAATGCCTCGTCGCTGAACAAGGGCTTGAAGTACTACGACATCGCCCTGCGCATCTATATGGGTGCCGTGCTGAAACGTGCCCAGAAGGAGGGCTACATCGGACGTCCCGTCAGCAGCGTGGGCAAGGGTAAGTGGATTGACCTGAGTGGTCTGCTGCTGCCAGAGAGTGAAGAGACACGCCTGATAGACGACATCAAGAACGGCGATATGGATAATATTCAGCAGGTGCTGGACCGCTTTGCCGATATCAACGCCAAATATCGCGACTATCGCTGGGCATGGAGCTATCAGCTGTTGCTGGACTATTATCATCTGGAGGAGCTTGACGAGGCTGCCTGCGACCGTATCCGCGAGGATTATGTTAAGGCCCGTCGTGCCTGGATTGCTGAAATCCGCAAGGATGCAGAGAAGGAATACCAGATGGGTGACGTGGAGCAAGAGGTATATGAGGACTTCCTGTCGAAGCTTGATCACGAAATTGATTACGAAAACTAATTTTATAAAAGTAAAAAGGTAAAAAAGCACAATGAAACTTAGACTATTTTTGGGAATGGCCTTGATGGGGCTTGTTTTTACTTCGTGCTCAAAGTACAAGTATGAAACTGTTGACGGGGATATGTCGCAGACGCGCATTTATACCCTGAAGAACGGACTGAAGGTGTATCTCAGCGTGAACAAAGAGGAACCACGTATCCAAACCTATATCGCTGTGCGTACGGGTTCGAAGAATGACCCTGCTGAGACGACAGGTCTGGCTCATTATCTGGAACACTTGATGTTCAAAGGTACCAGTAAGTTTGGTACTACCGACGCACAGGCAGAGGCTCCGCTGCTCGACGAGATTGAGCAGAGATACGAGAAGTATCGCAAGATGACCGACCCCGAGGAGCGTCGCCAGGCTTACCACGAGATTGACTCGCTAAGTCAGGTGGCAGCCCAATATAACATTCCCAATGAATACGATAAGTTGATGGCCACCATCGGCTCGGAGGGTTCGAACGCCTATACGAGCGATGATGTGACCTGCTATGTGGAGGATATTCCTGCTAACGAGATTGACAATTGGGCAAAGATCCAGGCAGACCGCTTCATGAACATGACCATCCGCGGTTTCCATACCGAGCTGGAGGCTGTCTATGAGGAGTATAATATCCATCTGACGGATGATGTGGATAAACTCTGGGAAGCGCTACGCAACAAGCTCTATCCTACGCACCCCTATGGCACACAGACCACCATCGGTACGCAGGAGCACTTGAAGAACCCTTCAATCACAAATATCAAGAACTACTTCAAGAAGTGGTACGTGCCCAATAATGTGGCCATCTGTATGGCGGGCGACTTTGATCCCGATGAGGTGATTGAGACCATCGACAAGTACTTTGGTGAGTGGCAGCCTGGCGAGGACGTCAGTCAGCCTGAGTTCCCCGTGCAGAAGCAGTTGACACAGCATGTGGATACCACCGTGGTTGGTCAGGAAGCCGAGAACCTGTGGATGGGCTATGCCTTTGATGCCGCCTCTTCGCTGCAGATAGATACGCTGCAGGTGGTTGGTAGCATGCTGAGCAACGGCACGGCAGGCCTGATGGACCTGGATATCAACCAGCAGATGAAAATGTTGGAAGCCGGTGCTGGCGTGCAGCCGGGTCAGGACTATACAACCTTTATCCTGGCAGGCACCCCCAAAGAAGGACAGTCGCTGGAAGAGGTGCGCGACCTGCTGCTGGCAGAGATTGAAAAATTGAAGAAGGGTGACTTCTCGGACGACCTGCTGCCTTCGGTTGTCAACAACATGAAGTTGCAGTACTACAACTCGTTGGAGAGTAACAGATCACGCGCCAACATGTTCGTTCAGTCGTTTATCAATGGCACCACCTGGGAACAGGAGGTGAAGGGACTAGAGCGACTGGAGGGTATGACGAAAGACCAGATTGTGGCCTTTGCCAACGCACACTTCAAGGATAACTACGTGACGGTGTTCAAGAAGCAGGGTGTGGACCCCAACCAGAAGAAGATTGAGAAGCCTGCCATCACACCTATCCCCACCAACCGCGACTTGGTGAGCGACTTCGTGAAGGAGATACAGACTGCCAAGGTGAACCCCATTGAGCCACGCTTCGTGGATTTCAAGAAGGACTTAACCTTCGGAAACCTCAAGCCTCAAACTTCAAACCTCAAATCTGAGCTTCCTTATGTCTATGTGAACAACAGTGAGAACGGACGTTTCCAGATGTCGTTCTACTATCCCTTTGGTCAGGAAGCTGACGTGCGTTATGCCTATGCTGCCAACTATCTGGACTATCTGGGCACCGACTCGCTCTCGGCAGAGGAGATCAAGCAACAATTCTATAAGTTGGCTTGTCGCTATCACATTCAGGAAGGTGACCGCAGTATCACCGTCAGCCTGAATGGCTTGAGTGAGAATATGCCTCAGGCACTGGCTCTGCTGGAGCATCTGATAAAGCATGCCAAGGTGGATAACGAGGCCTACGCTCAATTTGTGGCTCTGGAGGCCAAGAACCGCATGGACAACAAGTTGGATCAGCGCATGAACTTCAGTTATCTGACGAGATATGCGCAGTATGGTGCCTATAACCCTGTACGTCATGACATGAGTATCGCAGAGTTGCAGCAGACCAATCCCCAGGAACTTCTGGATTTGCTGAAGAACCTGTCAACCTTTGAGCACACCGTATTATATTATGGTCCAATGAGCGAGCAGGAACTGGCTGAGGCTGTAAGCAACGCACATCAGACGCCCGAGAAACTGACACCCGCTCCGCAGGGTCAGCACTATGTGATGCAGACCACGCCGGAGAACGTGGTGACGATTGCTCCCTATGATGCCAAGAACATCTATATGATGATGATTCACAACGAGAACCGTCAGTGGAATGCTGACGAGGCTCCTGTCAAGGCATTGTTCAACGAGTACTTCGGTGGCGGCATGAACACCATCGTATTCCAGGAACTGCGTGAGGCTCGTGGACTGGCCTACAGTGCTTCGGCCTTCTATGTGGAGCCCAGCTATCAGGATATGCCTGAGTATTTCTATACTTACATCATCACCCAGAACGACAAGATGATGGACGCCGTGAACCAGTTCCACCGCATCCTGAACGAGATGCCTCAGAGCGAGGCGTCGTTTAATATCGCCAAGGAGTCACTGACAAAGAAGCTGGCCAGCCAGCGTACCACGAAGTTCGCACTGATAAATGCTTGGCTCACGGCTCAGCAGCGCGGTATTGACTACGATGTCAATCAACGCATCTATGAGGCCCTGCCTAACCTGACGATGGCTGACATCCTGCGCTTTGCCAACGAGCAGGTGGCGAAGAAGACATATAACTATGTGATTCTGGGCAACGAGGCTGACCTCGATATGGCCGGTCTGCAGGGACTGGGTGATATCAAGCGCCTGAGCACAGATGAAATCTTTGGATACTAAGGAAAAGTAAAAAGGTAAAAAAGAAAGAGAGTAAAAAACAATATAGCTTATTAAACAAATACTATGGCAAAAGCAGTTGAATTTAAGTACGCCCCCATGTTTCAGGTGGGCGAGGACAAGACAGAATATCGTCTGTTGAGTAAGGAAGGCGTAAGCACCGCCGAGTTTGAAGGAAAGACAATTGTGAAGGTGTCGAAAGAGGCTCTCACACTGTTGGCTCAGCAGGCTTTCCACGATGTGGAGTTCATGCTGCGTCGCGAACATAACCTCCAGGTGGCAAAGATCCTGACCGACCCCGAGGCCAGTGAGAATGATAAGTATGTGGCACTGCAGTTCCTGCGCAACGCCGAGGTGGCTTGCAAGGGCATCCTGCCTTTCTGTCAGGATACAGGTACCGCCATTATCCACGGTGAGAAGGGGCAGCAGATTTGGACGGGCTTCGAGGATGAAGAGGCTCTGTCGCTGGGTGTGTTCAACACCTTCACACAGGACAACCTGCGCTACTCACAGAACGCTCCTCTGAACATGTATGACGAGGTGAACACCCGTTGCAACCTGCCCGCTCAGATTGATATCGAGGCTACCGAGGGTGCTGAGTATAAGTTTGTGATGGTGGCCAAGGGTGGCGGCTCTGCCAACAAGACCTATTTCTATCCCATGACAAAGGCTACCATTCAGAACGAGGGTACGCTGATTCCTTTCCTCGTAGAGAAGATGAAGAGTCTGGGTACAGCTGCTTGTCCTCCTTATCACATTGCATTCGTGATTGGCGGTACTTCGGCTGAGAAGAACCTGCTCACTGTGAAGCTCGCTTCTATCAAGTTCTATGATAACCTGCCTACAACGGGCGACGAAACTGGTCGTGCCTTCCGTGATATCGACCTTGAGGAGAAGTTGCTGAAGGAGGCTCATAAGATTGGGCTTGGCGCACAGTTCGGTGGTAAGTACCTGGCTCACGACATCCGCGTGATTCGTCTGCCTCGTCATGGTGCCAGCTGTCCTATCGGTATGGGCGTTTCTTGCTCTGCCGACCGTAACATCAAGGCCAAGATTAATGCCGATGGTATCTGGTTGGAGAAGATGGATGAGAACCCCACAGAGCTGATTCCCGAGGAACTGCGTCGTCCCGGCGAGGGTGGCAAGGGCATCGAGATCGACCTGAACGAGGGTATCGATGCTGTTCGCAAGGAACTGTCTAAGTATCCTGTCAGCACCCGTGTTAACCTGAAGGGTACCATCATCGTGGCTCGTGATATTGCTCACGCCAAGCTGAAGGCTCGTCTGGATGCTGGCGAGGGTATGCCTGAATACTTCAAGAAATATCCTGTGCTCTATGCTGGTCCTGCCAAGACACCAGAGGGCTATCCTTGTGGTTCTATGGGCCCGACAACGGCCAACCGTATGGATCCATACGTGGACGAGTTCCAGGCTAATGGCGCATCATTGGTGATGATTGCCAAGGGCAACCGTTCTGACGTGGTGACCGAGGCTTGTAAGAAGCATGGCGGTTTCTATCTGGGCACCATCGGTGGCGTGGCTGCTGTCCTCTCAAAGAGCAGCATCAAGAGCATCGAGTGCGTAGAATATCCTGAATTGGGTATGGAGGCTGTTTGGAAGATTGATGTTGAGGACTTCCCAGCATTTATCCTTGTAGATGATAAGGGCAATGACTTCTTCAAGACATTGAAGCCCTGGACACCATGCGCAAAATAGTAATCCTTGTCCTTTTAGCCCTTTTGCCTTTGGCTGTTTCTGCCAGTAGGAATGATGGGAAATGGTTGCAATATAAGCAACCTGATGGGTCTGTGCTTACCGTCAGATTCTGTGGTGATGAGTACTTTACCTATTATGTATCCCAGAATGGACGCCTGATGGAAAGGGGAGAGGACGGTTTTTTGCATGTTATATCAACCGACGACCTGAGGCGAGAGATTTCTCTTGCCAGGTCGTCGGAGTTGACGGCAACGCCAAGGAAAGCGCGAATTAAGACAGATTGGGATCCTAATAAGATCTATAGGTCGCCCGTAATACTCGTCTCTTTCTCTGACGAGCAGTTCATAAGAGAGAATCCTGTAGCCTTCTATGATAGCTTGTTTAATGTTGCAGGTTTTAATCAAGGTGTTGGTCCTGGTTGTGTGGCTGACTATTTCCGCGATCAGTCGGGTGGCCTTTTCAATACCAGTTACGATATCTACGGGCCAGTGCTTATGCCAGACCCGTACAATTGTGGTAATAATGGTACAGGTACGTATAAAACGGTATTGCGCAATGCCTTTATTAAAGCAGTCAGTTCCTTGGCTATTGACCTTTCGCCTTATGACTGGGACGGTGATGGTTATGTGGAACAGGTTATCTTTATTTCTGCCGGCTGTGGTGGCAATGATAGTCAAGCACCTAGAAAAGGGGGTATTAATCCACACACGTCCATTTTTCCTGTCTATGAGTTTAATGGCATGAAGGCCAACTGGTACACTTGTACTGCCGAGCGATGGTTTAATGATAAGTCATGTGGCATCGGTACCATCCTTCATGAGTTGAGTCATGCCTTAGGCCTGCCAGATATTTATCCTACGGCAGGCTCAGAATACAGTGTTGTCGATGAATGGGATCTGATGGATGGCGGAAACTTCACCAACTGGGGGTGGTGCCCGCCTAATTACAGCGCTCAGGAAAAGATGATCTTTGGTTGGATGACGCCTACGGAACTCACAGATAAGATATCGATTACTGGCATGAAGGCGGTGGCTGATGGTGGCCCTGTTTATAGAATCAGTAACACTGACAAGGAATATTTCCTTCTGGAGAATCGTCAGCAAAAAGGATGGGATGTGGCTCTCCCAGGAAAAGGATTGGCTGTGTTCCATGTCTATTATGACGATAGAGCATGGCATGTTAACAACGATGGTGGCACTAACAGTGTGAACAATATTAGCTCGAAGCATCGTTATGACTTGGTACACGCTGACAACATGGGCTATTATGCCTCACGCACGTGGGTAGAAGCAACCTATAGACGTCAATATTTGGATAGTCAAGAGAAGCTGAATAGTTTTATTCTGAGTGGTTCTGTCTATCCGTTGATTACAGATACACTTGAGTATCGTGCGTTGACGACGACCTCGACGCCTGCAATGACAATCTATGAAGGAGGAGAGGAGAATAACAATGTGTTGAATAAACCCATCACCAATATCCAGATGACGGATAACGGTCTGATTTCTTTTGATTTCATGGATGATTCTCCTGTGCTTGATGGCGTGGATACGCATACGATGGATGTGGAACAGACATCGGTGGTCTATGACTTGAGTGGTCGTCGCGTGAAGCAGACGGGTAGGGGGCTCTTCCTGATAAGAGACCGCTATGGAAAGATAAGAAAGATTTTTAACTAACCATTTTTATAAACTAAAAACAAAATTATTATGAGAGTTATTATTGAACCCAATTATGATTTGATGTCTCAGTGGGCAGCAAATTATGTGGTAGCAAAGATTAATGCAGCCAAACCTACAGCTGAAAAGCCATTCGTACTGGGCCTGCCTACTGGTTCTTCACCCATTGGTATGTACCGTGCATTGGTAAAGGCTTATCAGGAGGGTAAGGTGTCGTTTAAGAATGTTGTGACATTCAACATGGATGAGTATGTGGGCCTGCCCGTGGAGCACCCCGAGAGCTATCATTCATTTATGTTCAGCAACCTGTTCAACCACATTGACTGCCCCAAGGAGAATATCCATATCCTGAACGGCAATGCCAAGGATTTGGCAGAGGAGTGCGCAAACTATGAGAAAGAGATTGAGAAGTTCGGTGGCATCGACCTGTTCTTGGGTGGTATCGGTCCTGATGGTCACATTGCTTTCAACGAGCCAGGCTCAAGTCTGAGCAGCCGTACTCGTCAGAAGACGCTGACCACCGACACCATTATTGCTAACAGCCGTTTCTTCGATAATGATATCAACAAGGTGCCCAAGACGGCTCTAACCGTTGGTGTGGGTACGGTGATGGCTGCCAAGGAGGTGATGATTCTGGTGAATGGTCACGCTAAGTGCCGCGCCCTCCAGGCTGCTGTTGAGGGTAGCGTTAACCACATGTGGACCATCTCTGCCCTGCAGATGCACCAGCATGGTATCATCGTTGCCGATGAAGCTGCTTGTGAGGAACTGAAGGTGGGTACCTATCGCTATTTCAAGGATATCGAGCGTAATAACTTGCTGTAATCAAAGAAAAGACTTATGAAAAGACTATCTGCCCTGTGTCTGGCCTTTGTCGCTCTGTCGCTGCAGGCACAAACTCTTAAGAAGTTTCAGGTGAATATCACAGCCGACGGAAAGGCCAATATGGTGGCCTATCTGCCAGAGAACCCAACGGGTAGGGCTGTTGTTGACTGTCCAGGTGGTGGCTATACACATTTGGCCACCCAGCACGAGGGACACGACTGGGCCACCTATTTCAATCAGCAGGGCATAGCCTTTTTCGTATTAACTTATCGTATGCCTGGCGGCGACCGTTTCATTCCCATGAGTGATGCGCAGAACGCTATCCGCATGGTGCGTGACTCGGCCGCCGCATGGCATATTAATCCTGAGGACGTGGGCATTATGGGTTTCTCGGCTGGTGGTCACTTGGCTTCCACGGTATCTACCCATAGTGAATACGACTGTCGCCCCAACTTCTCTATCCTGTTCTATCCAGTCATCTCGATGAACGAGCGCGAGACGCACAAAGGCTCGTGCCAGAACTTCTTGGGAAAAGAAGGACAGAAGGACGAGCGTTTGGTGAAGGAGTTTTCTAACCAGAACGCTGTGGTGCGTCATCTCACACCTCCAGCCATCATACTCACTGCGAATGATGATGGTACTGTGGCACCAGTGACCAATGCAATTGCCTATTATTCTGCTATGCGTCGCAATGGCAATGACTGTGCCCTCTATGTTTATCCTACGGGCGGTCACGGCTTTGGCTTCCGCTCGTCGTGGACTTATCACGACCAGATGTTGAACGACCTCACTACTTGGCTGAACCAGCACAAGGCACCTAAGCTTGATGCTGTGCGTGTGGCCTGTATTGGCAATAGTATCACTGATGGTCACGGCATTGATATGAGTGGCTCGCGAGGCTATCCTGCGCAGTTGCAGCGTCTCTTGGGCGAGAACTATGTGGTGAAGAACTATGGTCGCAGTGCCCGTACGATGCTGGAGAAGGGTGATAATCCCTATATGAAAGAACGTGCGTGGCGTGATGCGCTTGCTTTCAAGCCTAATGTGGTGGTTATCAAACTGGGCACCAACGACTCGAAGCCTGATAACTGGAAATATGGCAAGGAGTTTGAACAGGACTTGCGTACGATGCTGACAGCCCTGAAGGAGGCGTCGAATCCTCGCATTATTTTGTGTACGCCCGTGCCTGCCTATAAGCCCTCATGGGCCATCAGCGACTCGGTTATTGTCAACGAGATTATCCCTATTATTAATAAGGTGGCAAAAAAAGAGCGTATGGAAGTCATTGATCTCCACACGCTGTTCCATAATAACGATGGCAAGCAGATGCAGTCTGACGGCATTCATCCTACAGAGCAGGGTGATGCTCAGATGGCACGCGCCGTGTTTGACGCGATTACTTCGCGTGGAGCAAACGCCCGTCGTTAGTAATGCCTGCTGCTGTCATGTGTAAGCGCGTCTCCTTCGAATTGTTATAGAAGGAGGCGGTAAATCGTCCGTTCTCATCGCTCACGGCGTTGGGATTCCAATAGAGTGTGCGACGATAGTCGGCAGGCAGACTGCCGGGCTCTCTGTTGCTGTAGTCTGGCTGATAGAATGCCTCTGCCTGGTTGATGCCCTGGAAAAGGATGTGGCGATCGCGGAAAGTCACCTGTTCGCCTTCATCGGAGAAAGGTACCAACTCTACCGTCACATCGGCAGAATAGACGCTCTCCACCATTGTTGAGTCTTCGGTGCGTGGCTCGTAGTCTGTAAAGACGCGGATGTTTTGCAGGCGCTTCAACTTCAGATTGTGATAGACATCCTGCGAGGTTCGATGTGCACGGAAGCGTCCCTCCTCGGCAGTCTCGCTGGCGTCTGGGTTGTAGTTGCGGTAGTAAACAGCCCCGTCGATGCGTCCGTCAACATTGTATGTGTTGTAGCGGTTCATGTTGCCATAGAGGTATTTGCTCACCTGGAGAGGGAACTGTCGCATGTCAAGTTTGCCAAATGACAGGCCGCGGTCTGTGATGTCGTTATAAAGGTCGTAGGCATCCATCACAAAAGCGGGCTTGTTCCAGTCGATGGCTCTGCGTCCGCGACGATGACCCGTCACGCTGACATTGCCCAACTGGTGAACTTCATTCTCCATCGAAAGATCTGAGAGCGTATCGATAAGCATCTCCTCATCGTAATCGGGCTGGTGCTTCTCATAATAGGTATAGTCGTGGGTGAAGATGGGGTAGAACAGGTCGCGCTTGACATAATAGTCGGGATAGGCGTCCTCGTTCATGATGGCTATATCTTTTCTGGAATTCATATTCTTCTTGATAGAGTCATTCTCCTTATAGGCCTTCATGTTCAGGTAGGCGTAGCCATAGAATGGCGGAACATTAAAGACGAAACGCCCATTCTCAGTCTTCTGTACACCACCCACATATTGACCACCAACGGAGAGTTCGGCTTCTACCAGCACATCATAGCGCAGGTTGCTGTGGTTGACGCCTAAATTGTCATTGGCATAGTTCAGTGAGCCATACTCTATGTCACTCACACTGGTCCAGGGATCTACTTCCACTTCCTCTGGGCGTGATGGGATAATATCAGAGCCCTCAAGATCTTCAGACTCTTCAGCAAAGGGATCTTCTTCTTCCTCGCCCTCTTCCTTGGTCTTGTGGCCTATCAGGCCAACACCATCCTGCCAACTGGCCACCTCATCGGGTTCTACCTCGTTCAAACTTAACATCTTATAGACAGAGCCTTCGATGGTGACGCCCTTCTCAGGCTCATAGCGCAGATGGCGTGCGGTATCGGCCAGCTCCTCCCATTTGTACTTTCGCCAGCCTTGTACCAGCATGAGGAGGTCCAGGTGGCGACGATGCTGCTCGTCATCTTTCTCGAAATAGTGAGCAGGATAGGCCACGAATCCTTTCAGCTCGCTGGACAGCAAGAGGTCGGTCATGATGGTGGCGTTGTCGTATGAGGGTTCATCGGTATAGGTGTCACGGATGGAGAGCGAGAAGGTGGTTGGCTCCTTGACGGCAGGCAGCTGCACGGGAATGTCAATCTTCTCGTAGGGCGCATAAGTGTGTGTGGCATCAATATCGGCAGTAATGGTTGAGTTGTCCATGTCATGCTGGTTCACGAAGAACAGACGGTCTGCCAGAATCTTGCCATCGCTGTCGAACACGGTCAGGTCGTTGACACCTGTAGGTAGTTCCTTCATAGGCAACTCAAAGGATGAGGTGTTGGTCAGCTTGGCAAAGTGTTTCAGTATGCCGCGACACATCACCGAGATGCCATACTCTTTGTCTTGCGGCAGATTCTTCAGTTGCACCTTCACTTTTCCTTTCTCCAGTTTTATGGCTACGCCATTCTCTTCTGCTTTGGGCAGGTTGAAACTGTATTTTTTGTTCTGATAGGTGAAATATGCCTTGGCACGCTTGCTGGTGGGAGGCAGCATGAAGGAGCCTCGTCCCATATATTCTGTCTTGATGGCGATGTCGGGCTGGCCATCAACATTGATGGTGCCGTTGAGGTTTACCGCCTCACCAAACTGATTGACGGCCTCAAAGGCGATGTGGTTCTCGGCATTCTCTATCAGATGACCACCTTCAGGGAAGAAGGTTACCTCCAGGTCGGGCTTCTTTTGTTTGGGGATGCGCGTCTTGGGGCGCTGATACATGCGGTGGGCATCGTAGTTTCCTAACTCTGCGGGCTTGCTGTAGATAGGTAATACGCGCGAGTAGAGTCCATCCCAAATACGGAAATAGTCGGCAGCCATTTCCTTGTTATAGAACGACCATGTCTCGTCGATACGATAGCGGTGATGGCGCACGTTGAAATTCAGCATCCAGCGGGTGTAGGCCCGAATCTCGTAATAGCCCGAATAGAGCGAGTCTTCCAGCACGAACTGTCCGCAGGTGAATCCGTTGGTATTGATGACGATATTCTGACGCTCAACCAACAAACCGTCGGGCGACAGCAGTTCTACATACAAAATACGGCTCATGTCGGTGGGCATCAGGTTGTCTGCTCTCACCACATAAGCCTTATACCATAGGGTATCACCCACGAAATAACACTGGTTGTCGGTGTGAATATACACCTTCTCCTGCACTCGAGACTGTGACGATTGCTCAAGGGCTTGCCGTATGTCTTCGATGTTGCCGGCCTTGGTTGTGAAAGCGAAGGCGAACAGCATGAAGAGAATGCTGCATAATTTTGTCATAGCTAAAAACGTTTTTGCTAATGATATGACGAAAAAAGGCTGGTTTCGTTTAACCAGCCATTTCTTATTTCTTAAGTTTGAAGGAGTTTTCAATGCTATTCATCTCCTCTGCAAAACTTTTATCTACTTTCAGACGCTTCTCGATAGTTGCGCAACTGTGAATCACCGTAGAGTGATCACGTGAGCCAATGAGCAGGCCAATGCGTGAGGCAGGCATCTTAGTGTGCTTCTGTGCCAGATACATGGCCACCTGGCGAACCTGTACGAACTCACGCTTGCGACTCTTGCTGACCACCTGCTGCTGAGTGACACCGTAGTGCTGACATACGCGCTCCATGATATCGTCAATGGTGAGCGGGTGGTTGTCAATCTTGACAGAACGCTTGATGATGCGCTCGGCCAAATGCATATCCACATTTGAGTTGTAAACAATGCTATAGGCCATCAGCGAGTTCAGCACACCCTCCAGGTCACGAACGGAACCGTTGGCTGTCTGAGCGATAAAGGTAATGACGTCTGCAGGAATCTTCAGTCCGTCGCGACGGCACTTTGAGTTTAGAATGTCAATGCACAGTTGTGTGTTGGGCTTCTCGAGTTCTGCAATCAGACCGCAAGAGAAACGTGTCAGCAGACGGTCCTTCACACCAGTCAGGTCCACGGGAGGACGGTCGCTGGCCAGAATAATCTGTTTGCCCAGACGGAACAGGTGGTCGAAGATGTGGAAGAACGTATCCAGCGTCTTGGGTGAGTTGACCCATTCCTGGACATCATCAACAATCAGTACGTCGAGACTCTGATAGAAATTGATGAAGTCGTTGGTGGTGTTCTGACGAACAGAATCCGTGAACTGAACCTGGAACAGACGGGCCGACACATAGAGTACGCGCTTGTGCGGGTACATCTTCTTACACTGCACGCCAATGGCATTGATCAGGTGTGTCTTACCACAACCAGAGGGACCGTAGATAAAGAACGGGTTGAACGTTGACTTGCCTGGGTGCTCGGCAATAGAGAGACCTACGGTGCGAGGCAGTTTGTTCGAGTTACCCTCAATATAGTTGTCGAAAGTCTTCCTTGGATCCAGACGGGGGTTCAAGTCCTGAGGCGTGGCAGCATCAACAGCGGTGGGCGACTTGTTGCCACGAACGGTTGCTGCAGGTGCCTCAACGTCCATAGGCTGCTCACTCTCTACATCCTGAGTCAGCTTATGCTCTTTATCAGTCACTAGACGATAAGTGAGGCGGACGTTGGTTTTGAAACTATTGGATAATGCCCAAGCCATGAGACGCACGTAGTATTGCTCCAAGTACTCATATACATATGGACTTGGAACCTGCACCAACACCGTCTTTTGCTCTTCGTTGTACGACTCGAAGACGATGGGCTCAAACCACGTTTTAAAGGTCTGCTCCGTGACATTCTGCCTTATCAGATGAAGGCAGTTGTCCCAAAGCGCCTTGTGACTCTTTTGCATCTCGGGCGTTCTGTATTTAGTTATTAAATCTTTCTTATTAAATAAAGGTTATATCACGTACCTTTTCGACTGCAAAGTTCGCAAAAAAAAACGAATCTTGCAAATGTTTACAAATATAGGATTGTGTTTACAAACATCGTAACTCGTTATTTTATGGATGCTTACGTTGTTTCACGTAATTTTGCCATCAGGAGCTCTTGTGTAATTTAAACGGACTGATTATGAGCACGTTATGAAAATAGAAATGGGCTTTTGCAGCCCATTTCTTATTTAGATAAAATTAAAATTTCTTATCTTTTCTTCCAAATACAGAGAAGTGTACGTAGCGCTTGGGATGTTGTCTCAAGTCAATCAAAAGCGAATCAGCACTCTGCATGGTTGCGTTCATGTTGTTATACAGTCCTGGGTCGCGCATCAGCAGTCCTAAAGTACCTTCATTACTGTTCAACTTAGCAGTTGTCTGCTCAACATTAGCTATGGCGCGATCTACTTTCTGCATGGTTGCCACCAGGTCGAATTCGTTGAGTTTGTGGGTCACACTCTCTACATTTGTCAGCACACCGTCAGTCTTTGCCAGCATGCTGGGCATCTGCTTGTTCAATTGTGCAGACAGCGCATTCAGTTCTTTTGAGGTTTCGTTAAGGTTGGCTGTAATGTCTTCCACGTTGTGGACTGAGTTCTTGATGGCGGGATCCTGCATCAGTGTGTTCAGCGAAGCCAGGATAGAGTCCAGTTTTGGCAGCATCACCTCAATCTGGGGAATCATCTGAGCCGCACGGCCCATCAGTCCGCTGGCCATGCCACCCTCAATGGTGTCGCCTTTGGCCATCAGGTCAATGGGGTTGGGACCGAACTTCAGTTCCAACTTGACGTTGCCCAGCAGGTCGCTGGATATCTCGGCGCGTGTTCCTTTGGGCAAGCTTAGTTGGTTGTCCAGGCCGATAACTGCGATGATGTTGTCAGGACGTGTATAGTCGTACTCGATGCTCTCTACGACGCCAACCTTGTAGCCATTGGCATAGACGGGGCTCGATGCTGACAGACCGCTGACGTCATTGAAGCGTGCATAGTAGTTATCGTCAGAAGAGAAGAGGGTCAGGCCCTTGAGAAACTGCATGCCAAAAAACAGAATGACGATGCCGACGATGGCTACCAAGGCAATTTTTACCTCTTTCGTAAAGTATTTCATATGCTTATGTGTTTTGATTTCTGATATTATTTCTTTTTTCTAATCTCTTGGATGGCGGCTTGCGTGTCAATGCGCTCGCCGTTCTTGAAGGCCACGATGAAGGCCTCAGGAAACTTCTTGGCCACTTCTTGTCGCAGTTTGCGAATATCAGCATAATTGCTGGTTGCTCCTACGGTGTATTTCCATGTCTTGCCGTCCTGATAGGTGTCAATATCCTTCAGTCCCTTCAGGCGTGGATCGTTAGTCTTCAGCTTCTGGGCGACTGCCATGAACTGCACCTTGAAGACGGGCAGTGCCTCTGCTTCTTTGGGTGCCTGCTGCTTGACGGGCTCCTGCTTGGGTTGAGCCTGTGGCACAGACTCTTGCTGGACGACCTCTTGCTGAACGACCGCGGGGACGGTGTCCTTGGAAGTTTGCTGCTGGGTCGTGGGGACTTGAGGTGCTGTTTCCTGTTGGGGTTGAGCCTGTGGCACAGGCTCATGCTGAACAGCGTCTTGCTTGGCGGGGACTTCCTCTACGGCAGGATCGGGTTTGATGACTGCTGGCAGTGGAGCCTTTTGACCAGTCTTGGCGGCTTTGTATTCAATGAATGCCTGATAGATGCCCAATCCCATGGCCTCTTGGTTGGTGGGGTTGTTCAAGTAGGCCTCTTCTGACGCAGTCGTGATATAGCCCAACTCGATGAGACAGGCTGGCATTGATGTCTCGCGAAGCACCAGGAAGGCGTCTTGCTTGACGCCCTTGTTGGGGCGGTTGGCCGTACGACACACATTCTTCTGAATACCTTTGGCCAGTTCCACGCTTTGCAGCATGTTCTTATCGTTAATCATCTCGAAGATGATATAGCTCTCGGGTGAGCGAGGGTCGAATCCCTCATAGTGCTGCTGGAAGTCCTTCTCCAGGAGAACCACCTCGTTCTCACGCATGGCCGCACTCATCTTCTCATCGCTGCGGCGCATACCCATTGTGTAGGTCTCTAGTCCGGTGATGGGCTTCTTGCTGGCCACCGAGTTGGTGTGAATACTGATGAAGACATCCGCTTTGTTTCTGTTGGCAATGACTGCGCGCTCTTTCAGGGGGATGAAGATGTCTGTCTTGCGCGTGTAGATGACGTTGACGTCAGGACAGTTGCGCTCCACATAGCGTCCGAAGGCTAATGCCACCTTTAGGTTGATGTTCTTCTCATAGGAATATTTTCCTGTTGCACCGGCATCCTTGCCGCCGTGTCCGGCGTCGATAACCAGCGTGAACTTCTTTGGCGCAGCAGCTATAGCCACTGCACTTATAAATGTCATGAACAGGAAAAAGATGACTTTCTTTGTCATATTATCTATTACAAACTGCAAAAATACGTTATTTCCGTGAAAAAACCGCTTTTCCTCACAGAGTTTTATCATTTATTAAGTGTAATTCCACGGTAGCCCCTGCGCAAAGCACGCCTAATGGGGGATTTGTCTTAGTGATGCTGATGTCAATACCTTCCACTTCAGGGAAGCGGTTGGCAATGGCTGTGCCTATTCTGCCTGCCACATGTTCCAGCAGGTCTGATGGCTGTGCCATCTCTTCTTTGATGATGTCGAGCAGTAAAGCATAGTTCAGCGTGTCGTTGACATCGTCGCTTTCCATAGCCTTACTTATATTATAATGTACGCGCAGGGAGACGCTGTATTCGCCTCCCACCCGTCGCTCCTGCTCCAATACGCCGTGATAGGCATACAGGCGCACGTCCTTGAGTTCTATAGTACTGGATTCCAGTTTTACCATTGTCTATTCGTCTGTTCCAAGATCATCCATGTCATCATTGCCTGGCAGATATTTCTTCAGGGCGCGCTCCACACCATTCTTCCAGGTGTTGATGCTTTCCGACTGCAGTTGCAGCGATGCCACCAGTTTGATGACATGCTCCAGAGGCATTCTGTAGCGCAGCACACCACTGATGAGTTTGGCGTAGTTCCAGTATTCAGGGTTGAACTTTTCCGACAGGCCTTCCACCGTAATCTTATAGCCGCGTGTGTTCTCGAACTGGAAGTCATAACGCTTGGTGCCATCAGCATTGGTCTGTTTGATAATCTTGCCTTTCGTCACCGACTTAGGCAACACAATACCTTCGTCGTCGTCCTGAAGACCCGTAAAGATCTCATAGGGATAACCATCCAGCAGTCCTACCAAAGCCACCCATTTCTCCTTGTTGTTCTGGAAACGCACCACATCGCACTCCAACGACTGTGGGCGAATCTCGGTGACATGCGGGTCGAGGTTCACCGGGCTGACAGGCGTGATATTGCGCAGGTGGTCTGCCATACGAGTGAGTTGCTCCTTCTTGATGGGGTTCTTGCTCTTGGCATCCATCTTTAGCAGTTCGTTCAGCAGGCGTTCTTCACCACCGTAGGCAACAAGTAAAGCTTGTATGACGGCCTCATTGGCCAGTGATTTTTGTGTGTCCATATCTTCTTTGAGTCTATTTGGGGACAAAGTTACAAAAAAAACGAGGGAAACAAAAAGAAAAAAGTTATTTTTTTTGTACCTTTGCCCCCATAACCAACCAATTGAAACGATATGAAGAATCTACTTACAAGGCGTAGTATCCGCCAATATGCCGACCGCGATGTCGATGAAGTGCTCCTCAACCGACTGATGGAGCAGGCCGCACGTACCCAGACGATGGGCAATCTCCAGTTGTATAGTGTTGTCGTGACTCGTTCGCAGGAGATGAAGGAACGCCTGGCACCAGCACATTTCAATCAGCCCATGGTGACGCAGGCCCCCGTGGTGCTCACCATCTGTGCCGACTTCAATCGCACCAGCACGTGGGCCCGCTGTCGTCAGGCTGAGCCTGGCTATGATAACTTCCTGTCGTTCATCAATGCCGCCACCGATGCGCTGCTCTATGCGCAGACCCTGTGTAACCTGATGGATGAGGAGGGCTTGGGCTATTGCTATTTGGGTACCACAGTCTATCAGCCCCAGCAGATTATCGATATCCTGCGCTTGCCCCAGCTGGTGATGCCCGTTGCCACGCTGACAGTGGGATGGCCTGCCGAGGAACCGGCTTTGTCGGACCGCCTGCCCCTGAAGAGTTTTGTGCATCAGGAGACCTACAACGACTATCTGGGCGTAGATATTGATGAGTATTATCACGAAAAAGAGACGCTGCCCGAGAACCAACAGTTTGTGGCGATTAACCACAAAGAGACGCTGGCGCAGGTGTTTACAGATATCCGCTACACCCGCAAGGACAATGAGGCGATGTCGGAGACGCTTCTCAATACCCTTCGCAGTCAAGGCTTCCTGCCCTTTAAGATGTTGAAGATGTAGAAAAGAAAAAGCGCATCAGGGAAATTCCTCTGATGCGTTTCTTTTTATTTCTTTTCTTGTTGGGCCGACCACTTTAGCAGTCGTTTGTATTCCTTCTTTGTCAGTCGCATAAACGAGCCGTGCTGTGGGGCCGTCACTCCTTCAATGTCCACGGGATCGTGGAAGTTGCGCAGGTTCTCGTCAGCCTTGCAGATGCGGTAGTGCTTGGGACGGTCGCTGTATTGGATATAAGCCACGCGCCACGTCTTGTCGCCAATGAGTTGGAAAGCGCTTGAGCCCTCGCATTTCTTCTTGCCTTCAAAACTGACGTAGTCGTCCTCGATGGGCTCGCCCCAGCCGTAGGTCAGGTGGTCGCTAGTGGCGGTATAGATGCCAGGCTTGCCCCCTTCTTTCTTGATGAGCATGTGATACTTACCGTCGGCCAGCAGGTTGATGTCGGCATCGATGGTGGCATAGCCCCAGTCGAACAGCAGCTTGGGCTGGGTGAGACGGGTAAAACTCTTGTCGGCATACGAGTAGTACATGCGGTCGTATTTCTCTTCGGCGCGATTCCACATAGAGTAGTAAATCATATAGCCACCCTTCTCGCCATTCTCCCACACATAATTAGGGTCCCAGAAAATCTGAGGTGCCCACACGCGGTTGATGGTGCTCCAGTCCTTATAGACGCTCTCGGCCTCAGGGTTAGAAAAAATGCTCACGCCCTTGCGATAGTCAAACGATACGCTCTCCCAGTGAATCAGGTCCTTGCTGGTCAGCAGGTCGATGCCGTAGTTGTCCCAGTCGTTCTGTTTGCCCAATTGCTTGGTCATTGCATTGTTCATGTCGGTGGTCACCATCACATAGCCTTTGCCGTTCCATGAGCGACAGATATAGGCATCGCGCTGACCGCCCTCAATGCGGGCATGCTCCTTGGCGTTCATGATGGGGTTGCCGTCCAGGATGTCCTCATAGTGATAACCGTCGCGACTCACGGCGAAAGCCGTCCACTGTCCCTTGTCACTCATGTGGCAATACAGATAACCATAGTCGCCTTTCTGTATGTTCTGGGCAGATGACATCAGCGTTGCTATCGTCAACGCTGCCAATAAAGGAAAACGCTTGCTCATAATTCGTAGTTTATTTTGCTGCAAAAATAAACAAATAATTCCGAATAACCAAAGAATAGTGCAAAATCCTTGGTGGTCTTGTGCTTTTTTACTACCTTTGCAAAACTAACTAATCAATTACGACAAACGACATGAATACTACAAAGACCCTACTGGCGGCCCTGTTGCTCACCGCGAGCATCTGTCCTGCTTTTGCAGCGAAGAAGAAGGCCGTGGTGGAGGAACCACAGAATCCTAACGAGATGGTGGCTTACCTCTTCACCTATTTTAATAGTAATGACCCCAAGGACGAGCAGATTTGCTATGCCCTGAGTGATGACGGCTATAATTACACGCCGCTGAACGACGGCATGCCCGTCATCGAGAGCGACACCATCGCCCTGACACAGTGTGTGCGCGACCCGCATATCCTGCGTTGCGAGGATGGAAAGACCTTCTATATGGTGGTCACCGACATGCGTTCCAGCCTGGGATGGTCGAGCAACCGCGGCATGGTGCTGCTGAAGAGTACCGACCTCATCAACTGGACACACTCCACCATCAACTTCCCCACACGTTATCCTAAACAGTGGAAGAACGTGATCCGTGTGTGGGCGCCCGAGACCATCTACGACCACAAGGCTGGCAAGTATATGGTGTTCTATTCGCTGCGCACCAGCGACCATCGTTCTTACGACAAGATTTACTATCAGTATGCCAACAAGGACTTCACCGATCTTGAGGGCGAACCCAAGTGGCTCTTCGATGCCGGCAATGCCACCATCGACGGCGACATCGTCTATAATGAGGCCGACCAGCTCTATCACCTCTTCTATAAGCAGGAGTCGGGTCGTGGCATCTATCAGGCTGTGGCCAAGAACCTCACCGACAAGTGGCAGATGCTCGACGGCAACGTGGAGCAGACCAAGGAGGCTGTTGAGGGCGTTGGCGTGTGCAAGGCCATCGACGGCAAGTCGTGGATCATCATGTACGACTGCTACGGCAATGGTCACTATCAGTTCTGCAAGTCTGAGGACCTGAAGACCTTCAAGTTTGTGCAGAACACTGAGATGCGTGGCAAGTTCACCCCTCGCCACGGCACCATTATCCCCATCACCCGTGCCGAGAAGGAGCGTTTGCTGAAGGCCTTTGGCAATCACAAGCAGCCCATCCTCAGCGGCTTCCATGCCGACCCCGAGGTGCTCTATTCTTCAAAGACCAAGAAGTACTATATCTATAGCACCACCGACGGCACGCCCGGCTGGGGTGGTCACGACTTTAGCGTCTTCTCTTCTACCAACCTTATCGACTGGACCGACGAAGGCAAGATGCTCGACGTGAAGGGTGATCAGGTGAAGTGGGCCACAGGCAATGCGTGGGCTCCCTGCATCATCGAGAAGAAGGGCAAGTACTATTTCTATTTCTCTGCTCACAATCCCCAGACCAATCGCAAGGAAATTGGCGTGGCCGTGAGCGATAGTCCTACTGGTCCCTTCGTGGATAGTGGCGCATCCATTATCACTGATAACGACCGTCCTAAGGAGGCTCGCGGTGGACAAGCCATCGATGTCGATGTGTTCAAGGATCCCAAGTCTGGCAAATTCTATCTCTATTGGGGCAATGGCTTTATGGCTGGTGCTGAGCTCAATGATGATATGCTCTCTGTGAAGAAAGAGACCATCACCCACATGACACCCAAAGGCGGCAACCTGCAGACTTGGGCTTTCCGTGAGGGCGCCTATGTGTTCTATCGCAAGGGCACTTACTACTTCATGTGGAGCGTCGATGATACTGGCTCTCCCAACTATCACGTGTGCTACGGCACGGCGAAGTCGCCTCTTGGTCCTATCAGCATTGATGAACAGAACTACATGGTCATTAAGCAGAAGCCAGAGGATGGCATCTATGGCACAGCCCACAACTCTGTGCTTCAGATTCCCGGCAAGGACGAATGGTATATCGTTTATCATCGCATCAACAAGCATTTCGTGAATCATGAGCCGGGCATTCATCGTGAGGTCTGCATTGACAAGATGACGTTTGACAAGCCGGGTCGCATCATCCCTGTCATGCCCACGCTCAACGGTCCGGAACCGCTGAAATAATAACTAAAAAACGAAACTGGCTTCCGTGTGATGGCCAGTTTCTTTGTAAATGAGATATGGCTATTCAGTTCGAAAACAACAAAGGCGATGCCACATTGACGCTCAACGGGCGTTTGGACACTGCTGTCTCGTCAAAGGTGAACAGCGACATTGAACAATTGCTGACCACAACTGATCCCATCCAGCATCTTACCATAGATGCAGGTCGGTTGGAGTATATCTCGAGTTCTGGTCTTCGCATCCTCCTGATGCTGGCAAAGCGCTTTAAGCATTTCAGAATTACTGATGTGAATCCGGAGGTTTATGATGTGCTCAATATGACAGGCTTCACCAAGATGATGACCGTTGAACGAGCCTTGCGTCAACTGAGTGTTGAGGGATGTGAAGTCATTGGCGTTGGCGGTGTGGGAACCGTCTATCGACTCAATGGTGACACCATTATCAAGGTCTTTCGTGATGGCACCACCATGGACGTGGTGAGTAAGGAGATTAGCATGTCGAAGGAAGCCTTTGTCATGGGTATGCCAACGGCCATCTCGTTCGATGTGGTGAAGGTGGGTGGCCAATATGGACTGGTGTACGAACTCCTGCATGCTCAAACCCTGAGTGCTTGTCTGAAGCAAGCCCCTGAGCGGGTTGACGAGCTGGCACGTAAATATGCCGATCTCTTTCGCCAGATGCATCACATTCAGGTACCTGCCGATAGCATTGTACCCAACGCCCTGGAGCACGAGCGCAGTCAGGTGCAGCATATCCGTCACTACTTTCCTCAGGAGAAGATTGACCTCTTGCTGCAGATCCTCGATACTGTTCCCGCTGGCAATAGTCTGCTGCACCTTGACCTGCAAGCTAAGAACGTGATGATACAGAACGATGAAATGATGCTGATAGATATGGGGGAGGTGGGCTATGGTCATCCGATTCTCGACTTGGCACATGCTTATTCTTCCATGGTGACGTTGGTGGGCGACTATGATCAAATCATAGGAATACCACGAGAGCTGGGTGTCGATCTTTGGAACCGTACCATCAATTATTATTTCGATGGACTTCCTGCCGATGTGTTTGCCTTGCGTAAGGAGCAGATAAAAGCCGTGTCGTGTGTCAGGAACTTCAGTTGGCTAGCTCTCAGTGACTCGTTCCCAGAGGCTCTCATCAATGAATGCAAGTCAATCTTCGATGAGCGCGTCACCAATCATCGCGACCAGATCCTTGAAGTCTGTCAACGCTTAAAGGACTGGAACTAAGTCGTATGTACTAAATATCAGCGGCGCATCCTGTCAGGGTGCGCCGCTGATATTGTTGTTATGTAGCGTTGCTTACTTCGTCTCAGGAGCCTCGCCAATCAGTTCCATAAACTCATCGAGCTTCGGAGTGATAATGATCTGGGTGCGGCGGTTGCGCTGCTTGCCTAACTCGGTGTCGTTAGGCTGCAAGGGATTGTACTCGCCACGGCCACCAGCGGTGAGGCGCTTGGGATCTACACCGTATTTGGTTTGCAGAGCCTGAACAACGCTTGATGCACGCAGACAAGAGAGGTCCCAGTTGTTGCGGATGTTGGGCTTCGAGATGGGCACATTATCAGTGTTACCCTCGATGAGCACGTCGTAGTCCTTGTAGTCGGTGATGATCTTTGCAATCTTCGACAAGGTCTCGGCGGCACGGTCGTTAATCTCGTATGAACCGCTCTTATAGAGCATGTTGTCGGCCAGTGAGATATAAACCACGCCTTTCAGTACCTGCACGTCAACCTCCTTAAGTTCCTCCTTTGAGAGTGAGCGTGTCAGGTTGTTGGTCAGCACCATGTTCAGAGAGTCGCTCTTCGACTTTACCTCTACTAAATGGCGGATATACTGGTTTGACTCGTTAATCTGATCCACCAGTTTGTCGATAGAAACATTGTTCTGCGAGGCGTTTGTCAAACTCTTATCCAGAGCTTCCTGCAGTTTTGCATACGAGTATTTTTGCTCGTCCATGGCCTTCTGCTGACCCTTTACCTGCTCCTCGAGGGCAGCGATGCGGGCGTTCTTGGCAGCCAAGTCTTCCTTGGTTGTCTGGAGGTTAGACGTCAATGCCTTATTTTCGTCTCGGCAACTCTGTAGTTCCTTCTTGCTGGCGCATCCACTCAGCAGTATGGCAGCCGCAGCTGCAACGATGATGATATTCTTCTTCATGATGTTCTTTTGTTAGTTAATCAATTGAATTCGCTTGCAAATATACAGTTATTGGCGAAACAATATGCAAAAAACGTCCGTGAATTAGGTTATTTTAACCTCAAAGCGGTCATTTTCAGTATAATTTGTAAGAAAAGGGAGGTGCTTAGTATAGCAAAAGCAAACCAGCGAACCCTGCCATGAGAATGATTTTGATGGGGTTGACCTGATAGACCTTGATGCCAATAAAGGTGGCAACGAACAAGGCTATGCTGATGCCAAACTGCCAGGCATCTGTCGTAGGCGTAGAGAAGTTCTCGCTGTTGCAGAGCAGCAGGGTGGCCGCTGCCAAGAGTCCCACCACGGCGGGGCGCAAACCCGAGAAGGCAGACTGCACGGTGGGGGTGTTCATGTATTTGATGAACAGCTTGGCGATGATAATCATCAGAATGAGTGACGGCAATACCAGTGCAAAGGTTGCCACAAAAGAGCCTAACATCGACATCGTGGTGCCAAGGCCCGCGTTATGGCAGGCCATATAACCGCAATAGGTGGCTGAGTTGATGCCGATGGGACCTGGCGTCATCTGGCTGATAGCCACGATGTCAGTAAACTGTGAAATGGAAATCCACTGAGGCACCACCTTGGTCTGGATCAGAGACAGCATACCATAGCCGCCTCCGAAACCGAAGAGGCCAATGAGGAAGAATGTTCCGAATAACTGAAGATATAATAATGCGATGTCCATTACTCTGTGGGTTGAATGTATTTTCCAAAAGCCCAGCCGCCAAGTCCAGCCAGAATAATAATATAAATAGGTGATACGCCCAGTAGCCAAATGGCCAGTGCACTTCCGGCAGGTATCCAGCAGTTAGACCACGAAATCTTGGCACTCTTGGCCAGATTGAACGTGGGCACAGCGATGAGTGCCACCACAGCGGGACGGATGCCGCGGAAGATGGAAGCCACCACGGGGTTGTCCTCGAAACGATGGAAGAACATCGCAATGAGCAGGATAATCAGAAATGAGGGTAGGGCGGTACCTAAGGCTGTGGCCAGCGCACCACGAATTTTGTGCAGCTTATAGCCGATGAAGATGCTGATGTTGATGGCGAAGACGCCAGGACAACTCTGGGCGATGGCTATAAGGTCTAAGAACTCCTCTTTCGAGACCCAGTGGTGCTTTTCCACCACTTCGGCCTCGATAAGGGGTATCATTGCATATCCACCACCAAGGGTGAACAGACCTATTCTAAAGAAGGTTTTAAATGAATCCCAATAAATATTACTCAATTTTACCTTTTTTACTTTTTACTCTTTTACTTTTTTACCTTTTCCTCCACCCACTTACGAGCATTCACGAAGGCCTCAATCCAAGGAGTCACCTCGTCGTTGCGACGATTGGCGGGATACCAAGCGTTCTGCCAGGGGAACACGGCACGCTCCAAGTGTGGCATCATGCAGAGATGACGACCATCGGCAGAGCAGATACCTGCTACGTTGTAGTCAGAGCCGTTGGGGTTGGCAGGATAGCCAGCATAGTTGTACTTGGCAATTACGTTGTATGCGCTTTCGGCCTCTGGAAGTGAGAACTTACCCTCTCCATGAGCCACCCACAAGCCGAGCTTGTTACCGCTCAGTGAGCCGAACATCACGCTATTGTTCTGAGGAATACTCAGAGAGATGAACTCGCTCTCGAACTTATGAGAGTCGTTGTGCAGCATCTTAGCGCCCTTTGCACCTGTCAAACCGAGTTCAACCATCAGCTGACAACCGTTACAGATACCCAGTGAGAGGGTGTCTTCGCGGGCATAGAACTTATCAAGGGCTTCCTTAGCCTTGGGGTTGAAGAGGAAGGCACCAGCCCAACCCTTGGCAGAGCCGAGTACGTCGGAGTTAGAGAAACCACCGCAGAAGACAATCATGTTGATGTCTTCGAGGGTCTCGCGACCAGAAATCAGGTCGGTCATCATCACATCCTTCACGTCGAAGCCTGCGAGGTAGAGGCAATAAGCCATCTCGCGCTCACCATTAGTACCCTTCTCACGGATGATGGCAGCCTTTACGCCAGATGCCTTGCGGCGATCGGCAGAGATACCATACTGAGCAAGCGTGCCGGTGAAGTCCTTGTTGAACTTCATCTCTAGGGGCTGCTTCTTGTAATTCTCGAAACGCTCCTTTGCCTTGCCGTTGAAGCTCTGCTTGCGGTCGAGGAGGTAAGAGGTCTTGTACCAAACGTCGCGGAGGGCGTCGATGTCGAATGTCTGTTCCACATCGCCAGCTTTTACTACGATGGTGCGGCTGTCTTCAACAGGATAACCAATCTTGGCAAAGCCAACGCCCTGCTCCTCCATGAAATCCTTGAACTCCTGCTTATACTCGTCGCTCACCTCGATAACTACACCAGGATTCTCAGCGAACAGAGCCTTTACAATGTCGCCATCCTTGCAGATATCGTGCAGGTTGATATGCATACCGCCCTTCTGGTTGGCGAAGCACATCTCCAGCAGAGTAGTGATGAGACCACCAGCAGAGATATCGTGACCAGCCAGGATCCAACCCTTCTCAATCATCTGCTGAATAGCCATGAAAGCATCGGCGAAGTATTCGGCGTTCTTCACGGTAGGCACGTCATCGCCCACCTTACCCAGACTCTGAGCAAAGGCAGAGCCGCCGAGGTGCTGCTCATCGAATGAGAAGTCAATATGATAGAGTGATGCGTTCTTGTCGTTTACCAATACAGGTGATACCACTTTCTTGATGTCAGATACCTCGCCACCAGCAGAGACGATGACTGTTCCCGGAGATATAATCTTCTCACCATTAGGATACTGCTGACTCAAAGAGAGCGAGTCTTTACCTGTGGGCACATTGATGTGCAGGTCACAGCAGAAATCAGAGAGAGCCTTCACACCAGCATAGAGGCGGGCGTCCTCACCTTCCTGTGAGCGGCAGGGCCACATCCAGTTGGCAGAGAGACTCAGCGAATCCATGCCGTCGGCCAGAGGAGCCCAAACAATGTTGGTCAGAGCCTCGGCAACAGAAAGTACAGAACCTGCAGCGGGATCGGCCAAGCCAGCCTGAGGTGCGTGACCCAGAGCGGTGGCGATACCCTTCTTGCCACGATAGTCGAGAGCAACGACACCACAGTCGCTCAAAGGCAACTGAATCTCACCCTGACACTGCTGGCGGGCAATCTTACCTGTGACGGAGCGGTCCACCTTGTTGGTCAGCCAGTCCTTACAAGCCACGGCCTCCAACTGGAGTACGCGCTCAAGGTATTCATTAATCTTATCCTGACTGTAGGTTACGTCCTGATAGTGACGCTCTACAGTATTATCCTTCATGATGGTCTTAGGAGAGTGACCAAACATCTGAGCCACATCAAGGTCGAAAGGCTTCACGCCGTCGCCTTGCTTGAACGAGAAGTGGGCATCGCCAGTGGTCTCGCCAACCACATACAGCGGAGCACGCTCGCGCTCAGCAATCTTGCGTACATGCTCAATGTGCTTCTCATCGATGAGCAAGCCCATACGCTCCTGACTCTCGTTGGCGATGATCTCCTTAGAAGAAAGGGTCTTATCACCGATAGGCAACTTGGTCATATCAATTTCGCCACCGCACTCCTCAACAAGCTCTGACAAACAGTTGAGGTGACCGGCAGAACCGTGGTCGTGAATAGAGACTACGGGGTTCACTTCCTCCTCGCAGAGGGCACGAACCAGATTGTAGGCGCGCTTCTGCATCTCAGGGTTAGCACGCTGCACAGCGTTCAACTCAATGCCGTTAGAATAGCGACCTGTATCAACCGATGATACAGAACCACCACCCAGACCGATGCGGTAGTTATCACCACCAACCACAACGACCTTGTTGCCTGGCTGGGGTTCCTTCTTCAGACAGTCGCGCTTGGTACCATAACCTACGCCACCAGCCAGCATGATCACCTTATCATAAGCATACTTGGTATCGTTGGGCTCCTGGTGCTCGAAAGTCAGCACAGAACCACAAATCAGTGGCTGACCAAACTTGTTACCAAAGTCAGATGCACCATTAGAAGCCTTGATCAGGATTTGCTCGGGTGTCTGATACAGCCACTGGCGAACGGGCAGGATGTTCTCCCAGTCTCTCTTTAATTGAGAATTGAGAATTGAGAATTGAGAATTTTCTTCCGCATCATCAAGTCTTGGATATGCGGTCATGTAAACAGCTGTACCAGCGATGGGCCATGAGCCGACACCACCACCCATACGGTCGCGGATCTCACCACCAGTACCTGTAGCAGCACCATTGAAAGGCTCTACCGTGGTGGGGAAATTGTGGGTCTCAGCCTTCAGCGAGATAACACTCTCGATATCCTTAATCTGGAAATAGTCGCTGGTGCTTTGGTCTTTTGGAGCAAACTGCTCCACGATGGGACCCTGTGCAAAAGCAACGTTATCTTTGTAAGCAGAGAGAATCTTGTTCTGGTTCTCCTGCGTAGTCTTCTTGATCATAGCAAAGAGACTTGACTCCATCTCCTTGCCGTCGATGATAAAGGTACCACCAAAGATCTTATGACGGCAGTGCTCAGAGTTGATCTGGGCGAAACCGAAGATCTCTGAGTCGGTCAATGGACGACCGTTCTGCTTCTCCAGTCCATGCAGATACTCAATCTCTTCGGGCGAGAGAGCCAGGCCTTCCTTCTCATTGTATTCCTCCAGATTATCCACATACTTGATGGGCTCTGGCTTGATGTTAATGGTGAAGATGTCCTGATTCAGTCCTTCATACATGCGTTGTAGCATTTCATCGTGCTCAGCATCCTTGCTGGCAGCGGGGAAATACTCTTCTATACGCAAAATGCCGCTGAGTCCCATGTTCTGAGTAATCTCAACGGCATTCGTTGACCAAGGGGTCACCATCTCGCGACGAGGTCCCACGAAATAGCCATCGAGCGTCTCACTGGTCAACAGTTCTGCGTTGCCATAGAGCCAGCATAGTTCATTTACTTCCTGTTCGTTGAGCTTGTGATCCACCTCGGTGGCAATCACGCTCTTTTGGGGGGTCTTGAAGAAAAGAATCATATTACCTGATTATCTAAAGTTTGAATTTGGCTGCAAAGGTACAAATAAGTGAGCGAAATACAAAAGATTCATTCGAATTCTTTTCACCTTTTTGCTTTTTCTCACATACAAAAGAGAATGGTTAAGGCGGCTCTCAGAAAAAATCAAAATATATTTGGTTTTTATCTCACTTATTCGTAACTTTGCAACTTGAAAGAAAAAAAAACGAATTCAGATGACATATTCTATTGAGAAAGTGGCGACGCTGATTGGCGCACGCCGTTATGGAGAGCAGGAGACAACCATCGGTTGGCTGCTCACCGACAGCCGCTCACTATGTTTTCCTGAGCAGACTTTGTTTTTTGCCTTGCGCAGTAAGCGCAATGACGGACATAAATTTATTGATGAACTCTATCGTCGTGGTGTACGATCGTTTGTGGTGGAACAGGAACCTGCCGACTATCAGACGGCCTATCCTGATGCCAATTTCCTGAAGGTGCCATCGCCACTGGCTGCCCTGCAGCGACTGGCTGAGCGTCATCGTGATGAGTTCGACATCCCTGTGGTGGGTATCACGGGCTCAAACGGTAAGACGTGGGTCAAGGAATGGCTCTATCAGATCCTGATGCCCACGATGAAGGTGATCCGTTCGCCCAAGAGCTATAACTCGCAGATTGGTGTGCCTCTGAGTGTGTGGCTGATGAATGAGCAGACGCAGGTGGCTCTCCTTGAAGCGGGTATCAGCGAACCTGGCGAGATGCTGGCCCTGCACGATATCATCCAGCCCACCATCGGCGTGCTGACATCGTTGGGTAGTGCTCATCAGGAGAACTTCCGCAACATGGACGAGAAGTGTATGGAGAAACTTCAACTCTTCCGCGATACTGAGGCAATCATCTATCCCTCAGACGACGATACGGTGAGTCGCTGTGTGCGTCGCTCACAGTATCAAGGCGAGCGCATTGGCTGGTCGCGCTACAGTGACAAGGCACCAATGTATGTGAAGACCGAAGGCCGCAAGGTGAGCTATATATATAAAGGTGTGGAGGGCAGTTACGAGATTCCCTTCATCGATGAGGCCAGTATCGAGAACTCGATCAGTTGCGCCACGGTGGCCCTCTATCTGGGACTGACACCCGACGAGGTGGCTGAGCGCATGTCGCAGCTGGAACCCATTGCCATGCGTCTGGAGGTGAAGGACGGTCAGCGTGGGTTGACACTCATCAATGACTCGTATAACAGTGATGTCAACTCGCTCGACATTGCTCTTGACTTTATGAACCGTCGTCCGGAACAGTCTGGAAAATGCAAGACCTTGATTCTGAGTGATATCTATCAGAGCGGTGAGACGCCTGCCGAGCTCTATCGTGAGGTGTCGGATCTGATTCAGAAGCGTGGCGTAGATCGTTTTATCGGTATCGGACCAGAGATAACGTCGCAGGCAACACAGTTTGTTGTAGGCCAGAAATGGTTCTTCACCGATGTGGACCAGTTCTTGCAGAGCAGCGTGTTCAAGGATATGCATGACGAAATTGTGCTCCTGAAGGGTGCCCGTCCGTTTGGCTTCGAACGCATCAGCGAACTGCTGGAACAGAAGGTTCACGAGACCATTCTTGAGGTGGACCTCAACGCTGTGGTGGATAATCTGAATCACTATCGCTCGTTCCTGAAGCCCGAGACCAAGATTGTGTGCATGATTAAGGCTGATGCCTATGGCGCTGGTGCTGTGGAAATAGCCAAGACCCTGCAGGACCACCGCGTGGACTATCTGGCGGTGGCTGTGGCCGACGAGGGCGTGACGCTGCGCAAGGCAGGTATCACGCAGAATATCATCGTGATGAATCCTGAGATGTCGTCGTTTAAGACGCTCTTCGACTATGACTTGGAGCCTGAGGTATATAGCTTCCGACTGATGGACGCCCTGATTCTGGCTGCCCGTAAGGAAGGTATCGCAGGTTGGCCTGTTCATCTGAAACTCGATACAGGTATGCATCGCCTGGGCTTCGATCCCAGAAAGGATATTGACGAGTTGATTGATCGCTTGAAGCATCAGGCAGCCATCATTCCTCGCTCTGTGTTCTCACACTTTGTGGGTTCGGACAGCGATGACTTTGATAACTTCTCAGCTATGCAGTTCCAACTGTTTGACGAGGGCAGCAAGAAGATTCAGGCAGCGTTTAATCATAAGATTCTGCGTCACATGGACAACTCGGCTGGCATCGAGCACTTCCCTGAGCGTCAGATGGATATGTGTCGATTGGGTATCGGACTCTATGGCGTGGATCCTCGCACTAACGGCATCCTGACAACTGTTTCGACGCTGAAGACCACCATCCTGCAACTACGTAACGTTCCCAAAGAGGAGACCGTTGGCTACAGCCGTAAGGGTAAACTGGAGCGTGACAGCGTGATTGCTGCTATTCCTATTGGCTATGCCGACGGACTGAACAGAAAACTGGGCAACCGCCATTGTTATTGTCTGGTGAATGGACAGAAGGCGGAGTATGTGGGCAATATCTGCATGGATGTGGCGCTGATTGATGTGACAGACATCCCCTGTAAGGAGGGTGACAGCGTGGAGATTTTCGGCAAGAACCTGCCCGTTACTGTGCTGAGTGATGTGTTGGAGACCATCCCCTATGAGGTACTCACCAGTGTCAGCAACCGCGTGAAACGCGTGTACTACCAAGACTAATCACTAAAACTATATCAAGAAATGGAACAAGTATTCACTTACATCATTCAATTGGGAGCATCGGTCATGATGCCGATTCTCTTTACCATTATTGGCCTGTGCATCGGCATGAAGTTCGGCAAGGCTTTGAAGAGTGGCCTCTATGTGGGCGTAGGTTTCGTGGGACTGGGCATTGTAACAGCCCTGCTGACCACAAATTTCAATACGCCGCTCGACGCTATCTCAAAGATTTTCAATCTGGACCTGGCCGTCTTCGACATGGGTTGGCCGGCAGCTGCTGCCGTGGCTTATAACACGGCTGTGGGTGCGCTGATTATTCCCATCTGTCTGGGTATTAACTTTCTGCTGCTGGTGACGAAGTGCACACGTACGGTCAATATCGACCTGTGGAACTACTGGCACTTTGCCTTCATCGGTGCTGTGGCCTATTTCGTGATGGATCAGAGTTTGCTGTGGGGCTATTTTGCTGCCATTTCTTGTTATATCGTGACGCTGGTGATGGCTGATCTCACCGCCGAGCGTTTTCAGAGCTACTATGATAATGTGGAGGGCATCTCTATACCTCAGCCGTTCTGCCAGAGCTTTACAGCGTTTGCCATTGGCATCAACTGGTTGTTGGACCGCATCCCCGGTTTCTCAAAACTCGACATTGATGCCGAGGGATTGAAGAAAAAGTTCGGTGTGCTGGGCGAACCGCTGGTGCTGGGAGTCATCGTGGGTGCACTGATTGGATGGGCTGCTCAGTTGGACATCAAGAAGATTTTGTTCCTGGGTGTGACGATGGGTGCCGTGATGGAACTCATTCCGCGTATCACATCACTTTTCATTGAAGGTCTGAAGCCTATCTCTGAAAAGACGCAGGAAGTGGTGAAGAAACGTTTTAAAGGCAAGAAGGTGTATATCGGCATGTCGCCAGCCCTCGTTATCGGTCATCCCACCACGCTGGTGGTGTCGCTGCTCCTGATTCCCGTGACGCTGGTTCTCGCTATCACCCTGTCGAAGACGGGTAATCAGTTCCTACCACTGGCATCACTGGCTGGCATGTTCTATGTCTTTGTGATGGTACTGCCTTATACCAAGGGTAACGTGGTGAAGACCTTTATCGTTGGTTTGGTAGCTGTGACCATCGGTCTTTATTTCGTTACTGATATGGCACCTGCCTTTACGCTGGCTGCCAACACGGTGTTTGAGGCTACGCAGGACAAGGCCGCTCAGATTCCAGACGGATTCCAAGCAGGTGCTATGGACTTTGCCTCGTCACTCTTTGGCTATGTTATCTATGCGTGCGTGAAATATCTACAGTGGATAGGTATGGGCGTACTAACCCTTATCACCATCGCTATGGTGGTGTGGAATCGCATGCGCATCGTAAAAGAAGAACAACAATAATCAAAAACCGATATGAAAAGAACTATTTTGAGTATGGCCCTGTTGATGGGCGTTTTGGGTGTTAATGCCCAGCAGAGTGTACAGTTCCAAACGGCTTGCCACCCTGAGGACGTGAAGCACTATGACACGAAGACGCTGCGTGAGCGCTTTGTGATGGAAAAGGTGATGGAGGCAGACCAGATTCACCTGACCTACTCGCACTACGATCGTTTTATCTTTGGTGGCGCTATGCCTGTGACGAAGACCCTGAAACTGGAGAATTTCCTGGAACTGGGACTTGATGTGGATCCAACGATAAAGGAAAAGTATTTCCTCTATAACCGTGAACTCGGCGTGGTGAATTGTGGCGAGGGCGATGGCGTGGTCATTGTCGATGGTAAGGAGTATGCTTTGTCGCCGAAGGAGGCATTATATATCGGTCGCGGACATATCGGCAAGGACAAGGACGTGAATAAAGAGGTGCTCTTCCGCTCGAAGGATGCGAAGAAGCCTGCCAAGTTCTATCTGAATTCAGCTACCGCTCATCAGCACTACAAGACGCAGTGGATTACCCTTGACGGCCGAAAAGGTTCGTTGAAGGCTGCCGTTTGGGGACCCGTAGGTTCGTTGGAAGAGTGCAACAATCGCACGGTATATAAGCTTATCGTCAACGATGTGCTGGAGGAAGGCCCCTGCCAACTGCAACTCGGTTTGACGCAGTTAAACCCTGGTGCAGCATGGAACACGATGCCGCCTCACACGCATGGTCGCCGTATTGAAGCTTACTACTACTTTAATCTGCCTCAGGACCAGACCATTGCTCATATCATGGGACAGCCCGAGGAGAGTCGTGTGGTGTGGCTGCACAACGAACAGGCTATCATGAGTCCTGAGTGGAGCATGCATGCGGCTGCCGGTACTTATTACTACACCTTTATCTGGGGTATGGCTGGTGAAAACCTGTATTACAACGATAAAGACAATATCCCAGTCATCGATATCAAGTAATACTGAAAGACAATAATAACGCAATAACGAAAAAACTCAAAATTAAGAAATGGCATCTATCAAAACAACCAAAATGAGCAACTTCCGCTGGGTCATCTGCGGACTGCTTTTCCTTGCAACTACCATTAACTACATGGACCGTCAGGTGCTGAGCTTGACGTGGAAAGACTTCATCGCGCCCGATTTCCATTGGACAGACGATGATTATGGTACTATTACGGGTCTGTTCTCAGTGTTCTATGCAGTGGCTAACCTCTTTGCAGGTAAGTTTATTGACTGGATGGGCACAAAGAAGGGTTATCTCATCGCTATCTTCGTATGGAGCGTGGGTGCATGTATGCATGCCGCCTGCGGATGGGGTGCCATTGGACTGGCTGGCGGTAGTATCGTGGCTCTGACCACCATCTCTGTGTATCTGTTCCTGGCTTGTCGTATGATTCTGGCTGTGGGTGAGGCAGGTAACTTTCCTGCTGCCATTAAGGTAACGGCAGAGTACTTCCCAAAGAAGGACCGTGCTTTCGCAACATCTATATTTAATAGTGGTGCCTCTGTAGGTGCGCTTGCCGCTCCTGCCACCATTCCTCTTCTGGCTCGCGCCTGGGGTTGGGAGATGGCCTTCATCATCATCGGTGTACTGGGTTTCTTCTGGATGGGTCTGTGGGCTTGGCTCTACGACAAACCCGCTCGTAACAAGCGTGTGAACCAGGCTGAGTTGAACTATATCGAGCAGGACAGCGACATTGCCGAGGTGCAAGATCGTGAGAATGTCAAGGAAGAGAAGACGATTCCTTTCTGGCAGTGTTTCAAATACAAGCAGACGTGGTCGTTTATTGTGGGTAAGTTTATGACCGATGGTGTGTGGTGGTTCTTCCTGTTCTGGGCGCCGGCCTATTTCAGCGATGTATATCATTACACCAGCGATTCGCCCATGGGTATCTTGCTCATCTTCACCCTCTATGCTATCGTGACGGTGGTGAGCATTGGGGGCGGATACCTGCCTAAGTACTTTGTCGAGAGCCGTGGCATGAATCCCTATTTGGGTCGTATGCGTGCCATGTTTATCTTTGCCTGCTTCCCGCTGTTGGGCCTGTTGGCACAGCCTCTGGGCGCCTATAGTGCTTGGTGGCCAGCCATTCTGATCGGTTTCCTGGGGGCAGGACACCAGGCATGGAGTGCCAACCTCTATTCTACTATTGGTGATATGTTCCCCAAGTCAACGATTGGTACTATTACTGGCATAGGCACGATGGCAGGTGGTCTGGCTTCATTTGCCATCAACAAGGGCTCTGGCGCCTTCTTCACTTGGGCCGACGGCAAGGGTGAGATGTTCTCGTTCTTTAGCTTTGAGGGCAAGCCTGCTGCCTATATGGTGGTGTTCAGTATTTGTGCTGTAGCTTACCTCATCGGTTGGTTTATTATGAAGAGCTTGGTACCAAAGTACAAGCCAATCTCTGTTGAATAAACTAATATTGATATAACAAAAGAGGATGCACTTCATTTGGCGCATCCTCTTCTCTTTTTAGGGGATGACTTAGAAAGGCCCATGCCCCATGCAGCTCGTGGTGGTCAGTGTGGTGAGGATGGCGCTGAGCACGCTCACCACAATCTGAATCACTGTCTTCCAACTTTCTTTCTTCATAATATACCTCCTTTCTTAACTCTTAATTCCTAACTCTATTGGGTCGTGTAGCTCCGCTCGTTCTTAGGCCGAGCGGAGCGTAGCGACCCTTTTAATCAGTTCTCAGGATCCTCGGGGTCTCCGCCGCCGGGGTTGTCGTTGCCGCCTCCGGTAGTGCCTCCGTTGTTACCACCCGTGGTGCCGCCGTTCTCCGTAGAACCGCCGTTCTGGTTCTCCTGCTCAGGATCCTCCACCTCGCCGCTTACTGAGGTCACGCGCTTCACCACTTCGCCCTTTCGGTCGATGCAGGTAATCTGGATGGCGGTGTCGGCCAGCTCGTCCTTC
>CACYNE010000023.1 GCA_902775605.1 uncultured Prevotellaceae bacterium | reverse complement strand
GGCTCGGCCAGGAAACGGATGGCAAAGGTGTGATGCTCGGGCGCCAGTTTCAGGTCGGCGCCAGCCTCCTGACCATCAATGAAGAGCTTATAGTTCTTGGGACCTTTCACCTCAATTTTTCCTTTGAGGTAGTCACTGTTGTTCACATAGAAACTCAGAATGCCCACACTCTTGCTATCTTTCAGCGAAGGCAGCACACACCCACTGAATGTGGTGGTGGGCTCGGCGGTGAGTGCGAGGCTGCCGAGCAGACTCTTCGCATCGAACTTCTCACCCTTTACATTGACTGTATCGACACTCAGCGGTGCACTCACCGCAAAGGGTCCAGCCAGATTAAATTCCTTGATTTCAGTCTTAACCTGAGCCGAGGCCGCAGCACTCAGCGTGAGGAAAGACCATAAAACAATCTTTTTCATATCTACTTTTTACCTTTTTACTCTTTTTACTTTTTTACCTTTTTGTCAGTTCCCAAAATGCCACAGCAGCCGCCGCAGCCACATTGAGCGAATCGACGCCGTGGGCCATAGGGATACGCACCACATAGTCGGTCGAGGCAATGGTGTCCTTGGCCAGTCCGTCGCCCTCGGTACCCATCACAATGGCCAGGCGAGGCTCTTGTTTCAGGACGAGGTCGTCCAGAGAGATTGACTTGTCTGTCAGGGCCATCGCCACCGTCTTGAAGCCAAGGGCAGTGAGGTCGGCATAACTGTCGAGCCACGTCCAGGGCACGAGGAACACGGAGCCCATTGACACACGCACGGCACGACGGTTCCAGGGGTCGCACGACTGGCGGGTGAGCAGCACGGCATCAATGCCCAGGGCTGCTGCCGAACGGAAGATGGCGCCGATGTTCGTGGTGTCCACCACCCCATCGATGACCACCACACGGCGAGCACCTTCGAGCACACCAGCCAATGGTTTCTCCTTGGGGCGACGCATGGCGCAGAGCACGCCGCGCGTCAGGGTGTAGCCAGTGAGCTGGGCCAGCAGGTCGCGCTCACCAGTATAGACAGGTATGTCGCCACAGCGGGCCACGATATCAGCAGCATCGCCAGTGATGTGCTTGCGCTCGCAGAGCAGCGACAGGGGCTCATAGCCCGCATCGAGTGCCACACGGATGACCTTGGGACTCTCAGCAATGAAAATGCCTTTCTCGGGGTCGAGCGCATTGCGCAACTGGGCTTCGGTCAACTGACCAAAGACCGCAACACCCGGCTCGTTTAATGAAGTTACTTCCTTTATCACACCTCAAACTTGAAACTTGAATCTTGAAACCTCAACTTTCAACCCTCAAACATCTATTGCGCCTCGCGATACTTGCCTTCTTCCTTATCGTCGAGCATCGAGAGATACGACTGATAGCGGCTCTCAGCAATATAGTGGTCCTCCACAGCCTTGAGCACAGCACAGCCAGGCTCGTGGGTGTGGGTGCAGTTGGAGAAACGGCAGTCCTTGGAGAAATGGAAGATGTCCTTGAAATAGCCCGTAATCTCCTCAGGCTCCATATCGAAAGTGCCAAAGCCCTTGATGCCTGGCGTATCGATGAGGTAGCCGGCTATTGGCTCATGGCCATTAGCTGTGAGCGGAATCATCTCGCTGAAGGTGGTGGTGTGCATGCCCATGTTATGCGCATCACTGATCTCGGCGGTACGCAGGTTGACGCCAGGCACCAACTTGTTGATGAGGGTCGATTTGCCCACACCACTGTTGCCACTGAGCAGCGTGATCTTGCCCGCCATCAGATGGCGAAGCTCGTCGATGCCGCTACCCGTCTGGGCTGACACCTGACGGCACTCATAGCCAATGGTCTCATAGAGATTGACCACCGCCTCCTGATAACGCTGCAGGTCGTCGTCCAAGAGGTCGGTCTTATTGAATACCAGCACCACTGGCACCCGATAGGCCTCGGCAGAAGCCAGGAAACGGTCAATGAACGTTGTACTGGTTTGGGGATTGACCACCGTGACCACCAGAAACGCCTGATCCACATTGGCGGCAATGATATGACTCTGCTTGGAGAGGTTAATACTCTTGCGGATGATATAGTTGCGACGATCCTCAATGGCCACTATCCATCCTTCTTCGTTCACTTCCACACGGTCGCCCACAGCCACCGGATTGGTGGTGCGGATGCCCTTCAGGCGGAAGTTACCCTTTATTTTACAGTCAAGCAGTTGGCCATCGTCCGTGCGGACGGTGTACCAACTGCCTGTATTCTTAACGACAAGTCCCTTCATAATGGCTGTTAGCGGTTAGCTGTTAGCTGTTAGCCAAAAGCCAAAAGCTAAAAGCCAAAGGCCTTTTATACGGTCATAATCTCCTTGTTCTTTGCATCAATCAGCTCGTCGAGCTTCTTGATATACTTGTCGTGTACCTTCTGCAGGTCGTTCTCTGCGTCCTTCTCCAAGTCCTCAGAGAGTCCGTCCTTGATGGCCTTCTTCAACTTTTCCTTGATGTCGCCACGCACATTGCGCACCTCTACCTTAGCCTTCTCGGCAATCTTGTTGCACTGCTTCACCAAGTCGCGACGACGCTCCTCAGTGGGCTGGGGAATAATCAGGCGGATCACCTCACCATTGTTCTCGGGAGTGATGCCTACGTCGCTGTCCATGATGGCCTTCTCAATGTCGCGAATCTGCTTCTTATCCCAAGGCTTGATGGCGATGGTACGCGCATCGGGACAGTTCACGGTGGCCACCTGATTCAGGGGCACACGACTACCATAGGACTCCACACGTACGCCATCAAGGATGGCCACGTTAGCACGGCCTGCGCGGATGCGGCTCAACTCGTCTTCGAGATACATGGCTGCCATCTCCATGCGCTCTTCGGCCTGCTGCAATGTTTCTTTTACGTCAATCATAATACTGTTGTTAAGTTTTTCTGCTGACAAAGATAGAACTTTTTTTTTAACTATACAACAAATTGAGCTGTTTTTTATGAAATTTTGAGGCGTTAGATTCTGTCCAGTGCCTGTTTGATATCGTCAAGCAAGTCCTCTACGTCCTCAATACCTACTGACAGACGAATCAAGTCGGGGGCCACACCAGCCTCCAGCAACTGCTCATCAGAGAGCTGGCGATGGGTGTGACTGGCGGGATGGAGCACGCAGGTACGGGCATCGGCCACATGGGTCACGATACAGATCAGCTTCAGCGAGTCCATAAACTTCACGGCGGTCTCGCGAGTGCCCTTCAGTCCAAAGGCAATAACGCCGCACGAGCCGTTGGGCAGGTATTTCCGTGCCAGGGCATGACTCTCGTCACCTTCGAGTCCGCTGTAATGCACCCAAGCCACGCGGTCATCGTTCTTCAGGAACTCGGCAATGGTCTGGGCATTGCTGCAGTGCTGCTTCATGCGCAGGTGCAGGGTCTCCAGTCCCAGGTTCAGCAGGAAGGCGTTGTGGGGCGAGGGGATGGAACCCAGGTCGCGCATCAACTGTGCAGTGAGCTTGGTCATATAGGCCATCTTGCCAAACTTCTTAGTATAGGTAAGTCCGTGGTACGACTCATCGGGGGTGGTGAGTCCGGGGAACTTCTCTGCATGGGCATCCCAGTCGAAGTTGCCACTGTCCACAATACAGCCGCCCACCTGTGTGGCGTGACCATCCATATACTTGGTGGTGGAATGGGTCACGATGTCGGCTCCCCACTCGAAGGGACGACAGTTAACGGGTGTGGGGAAGGTGTTGTCGATAATCAGGGGCACACCATGACTGTGGGCAATGCGGGCAAACTTCTCAATGTCGAGCACCTTGCAGCCAGGGTTCGAGATGGTCTCGCCAAACAGGGCCTTCGTGTTGGGACGGAAAGCCGCATTGATCTCCTCCTCAGAGGCTTCAGGATTGACAAAGGTGCACTCAATACCCAACTTCTTCAGCGTCACGCCAAAGAGGTTGTAGGTGCCGCCATAAATCTCATTTGAAGTCACAAAATGATCGCCTGCCTCACAAATATTAAAGATGGCATAGAAGTTCGCGGCCTGACCACTCGATGTAAGCATCGCGCCCACTCCACCCTCAAGAGCTGCAATCTTCTTGGCCACAGCATCGTTGGTGGGGTTCTGCAGGCGAGTGTAAAAATAGCCCTCCTTCTTCAAGTCAAAGAGGTCGGCCATCTCTTCTGTGTTGTCATACTTAAACGTGGTGCTCTGATAGATAGGTAACACGCGCGATTCTCCATTCTTAGGTTCCCATCCTGCCTGTACGCAGATGGTTGCTGGTTTCATTTTCTGACTCATTTTCCTTACCAATTAAATAAATTTTGCATGCAAAGGTACAAAAATAAACACAAAAACCATAAAATATTTGGCAATTCGTGTTTTTTTGTCTATTTTTGCCGAACAAAATTGACGGAATGGAACCTGAACAATCATATTGGCCTATTATTGTTGGCGTCTCGGTCTTGGCTGCTGTTATAGTCATACTGACGTGGTTCTACGTGTTTTTCTGGTTGAAGGAGAAACGCGAGAATCATAAGCACAGTATTCGCTACCAGCGTCTTTATGGCATTTTTGATGCCGGCCACGTACATCTGTGGACCTATAACGTGAATACCCAGCTCTTTTATTGGCTGAACTATCATGGCAACATTGTCAGGACTTATAGCACGATGGAACTGTCAAAGCGCTATCCCATTATTGACTTTGAGCAGTTACGAGACAAGCTGGATTCTCTGCTGCAGGGCAAGGCAACCACCGCTTCCGTTGTGCTGCGTGCCAAGAACGAAGACACTGAAGAGCGAGACTATGTGGTGAACATGATGCCTGTCGTATATGGCGAGGACGGACTGCCCTCAAAACTTGTGGGCGCTGAAATGGACATCACCGACTCGAAAGCCCGTCAGATGCAGGCAAAGGACATGATGATTCGCTATAAATCCGTGTTCAACATTGCGATGACGGACATGGCGCTCTATGATGTCGATGGCAATCTGGTGGACTTTAACCAGAAGGTGTGCGAAACGTTTAATGGCACGCATGAGAGCATCATGGCTCAGCGCCTTAACCTGACAGGGCTCACAGAACTGTCGGCTGAGGAGATTCGTAAAATGGATTATTTCCACGCCACACTGATGGACCGCTACGTCAAGGAACTGGACGAGTTTGTGTACTACGAGATGCAGATCCTGCCCATCTATGATGACCACAACGAGCTGAGGGGTTACTTCGGCACTGGTATCAACAGGACAGAACATGTGCACTCGTATCGTAAACTGCACAATGATGTGAAGAACTTGACGAATGCCAACAAGGAGGTGGCTGATTATATCAACAACATCAACTACCTGCTACAGGTTGGTGGCGTGCGTATGACCGAATACTCGCCCGACAACCACATGCTCACCATCTTCAAGGGCATCAACGAAATACAGCTCTATCTCAGTCAGGCCCGTTGCATGACGCTACTCGACGACTCGGCCAAGAAGCGCATCCTGCGCATCTATGAACAGATGGACAGACGCACGGCTGAGGCTTTCGTCTTTGAGGTGAAGACCACGCTGAGAAGCAAGGGCAGACTGCCGCTGATTCTGCAACTGCACTTCATCCCCGTGTTCGACGCGCAAGGCAAGCTGACGAAATACTTCGGACTATGCCGTGATGTCAGCGAGGTGAAAGAAACGGAACGACAGCTCGAGGTGGAGAGCATCAAGGCTCAGGGACTGGAGAACATCAAAAACGTGTTCCTGCGCAACATGAGCTTCGAGATTCGTACGCCATTAGCTTCTGTGGTGGGCTTCGCCGAGTTGTTCGACAAAGAGCATTCGGTGGAGGAAGAGCCGTTGTTCATTGAGCAGATCAAGAGCAACTCAACCTATCTGCTGAACCTGATCAACGAGATTCTGTTCTTGTCGCGCCTCGATGCCAGGATGATTGAGATCAAATACCAACCCCACGACATCGCAGCCACCTTTGAAGCCTACTGTCAGCAAGGCTGGACAAATTTCCTGCAGCCTCACGTGGAATACATCGTTGAGGACCACTATAAGACGATGGAGGTAGAGATTGATGAAAGTCATGTGGGCTATATCGTGCAACAGATAGTGAATAACGCCGCCCAGCACACTACTGAGGGTAGCATACGCGCACGATATGACTATATTCACGGTCATCTGGTCATTATGATAGAGGATACGGGCAATGGTATCCCTCAGAAAGACCTGCCTCACATCTTCGAGCGCTTTGTCAGTAAGTCGAAGAACGGCACAGGACTGGGACTACCTATCTGTAAGGAACTCACTGAACAGATGGGCGGTAATTTCGAAATCAACTCAGAGTTAGGTCGAGGCACCACCGTATGGATTTCTATTCCATGCAAGATATTGAACATAGAAAGAAAGGAACACTTATGATAAGCCTGCTTGCCAACATACATATCAACCCCATCAGCGTGATGATAGCCCTATTGGCATTGTCGGCTGCCATTGTGGTGGTCTTTTTCCTCTTCTACAGACGCCACCGTCGCCAAACCCGCGAAAGTATTGCGATGCGCGACCTTGCACAAAAGGCTATTGACCTGTGCGGGCTCTCTGTGCTGAGATACAATGTCAAGACTGACCTCATCACCAGTAATGCCCACCTAATCATCCCCATGGAAGGAATGAACATGTTTGAATTCAAAGAACATATTCATCCACAGGAGTACGATGCCTTTAAACGCAATATTAATTTATTACTCTCTGGAAAGGAGCATGTGGTGCATCAGAAGGTGAGATGGAATGTGGGCACCTCGGAGCGTCCCTTCTGGTTCTACTTTGAGGGGCACATCATCAGCGATGCTGACAAAGGCGGAGAAATCAACACGCTCTATTTCATTGGCAGCGACGTGACTAAAGTGGTCAACGAGACAAAACAAAACGAGGCTAACCTACAGCGCTACAAAAAGATTTTCCAGACGTCGCTTACCGCCATGTCGTTCTATATGCCGGATGGTGTTCTGCTGGACTACAACGACAAGATGCGTGAACTGTGTAACATCACTCCTGAGACGGAGACCTACTTCCGCAATACGAAATTGTTTGACCTGCCTCTCATCAAGAAGGATTTCGACCCCACATCGCACGATGAATTCTATGCCTGTCAGAAGATGGTTATTCCCGAGTCGGGAGTTATGATATATATCGAGTTTCTTATCACTCCTTTGTTCGACGATGAGGGAAACCACGTGTATTACATTGTAACCTGTCGTGACGTAACGCCCGACCGCAACGTCTATATGGAACAACACCAACATGAAATAGAATTACAGGAATGGCAACGTCAGATTAATGAGTATGAGGAACAACTGCACTACCTACTCAAGAATAATCAGATGTTTGTATGGTGGACTGACCCGGCAAATAAAATCATCCACTTCTCGCAGTCGCTGAAGAACGTGGACTATTCGCGCGACTTTGATACTTATGTCAATAGTCTGGCTGACCCTGAGCATCGCGAACAGGCCAAGCTGTTCCTTGACAATTATGAGAAGATGGACCGCGACGTGCAAATGACTCACCACTTCCTCAACACGCCAGTAGATAAGGATCCTCAGTGGTACATCATCAGTGGCATGCCCATTCACGATGAGAACGGCACATTCACAGGTCACTTTGGTGTGCTGCGTAACATCACATATCTCATGGATACTCAAGAGCGCCTGCGCCGAGAGACAGCACGCGCCAACGACTCTGGCCGCATGAAGAGTTTGTTCCTGGCTAACATGACCCACGAGATTCGCACCCCTTTGAACGCCATCGTGGGATTCAGCGACTTGCTACAAACCATCGATGCGCCTGAGGATCGTCAGGAATTTATCCGCATCATTCGCAATAACTGTGACATGCTGCTACGCCTGATCAACGATATCCTTGAGGCATCAAACATGGATAAGGGTGTACAGTCTATCTCACTCGAGGATGTGGACTTTGCCTATGTATTCAACGACATCTGTCAGACACTAGCTCAGCGCGTGCAGAACCCTGCGGTGAAATTCCTCTGCGAGAACCCTTACACCTCGCTGCAGGTACGCATCGACAAGGGACGCGTTCAGCAGATTATTACCAATTTCGTTACCAATGCTGTGAAATATACGGAGCAAGGCCATATCAAGGTGGGCTACCAGTACGAGAACAGCCAACTTTATATCTATTGCGAGGACACAGGCGCAGGAATTCCCAAGGAAAAACAAAATATGGTGTTCGAACGCTTTGTAAAACTCAACGACTTTGTTCAAGGCACGGGTCTGGGACTGAGTATCTGCAAGAGCATAGCCGAGCGCTGCGGTGGACGTATTGGCGTTCTGAGCGACGGTGAGGGCAAAGGCTCTACGTTCTGGGTGCGCATTCCGTGCGAATAAGTTTTTTAGAAGAATAGATTGTTTAGTCATATTCATGCAAACCAGTAAATATCTGCTTGCCAGTCATCGAGATGTGCAGTGGGGACTCACCGTCACCACCATCGGCTATGAGGAGATAGGACCTTCGGACGAATATCCCACTCGCGGCCACGCCGATGGCTATTACTTCGACCTAAGCAAGGGTCGTGTACTCTCTGAATACCAGTTGCTCTACATCACCGAGGGCGAGGGCGAGTTTCAAAGTGATTCTATAGAAAGAACAACCATCAAGGCTGGCGACTTCTTCCTGCTCTTCCCTGGCGAATGGCACACATATCATCCGAAGGGTCGCCACGGATGGAAGAGTTATTGGATTGGCTTTAAGGGACAGAATATGGACAGCCGCGTACGTGCCGGCTTCCTCACACCCGCCAAGCCCATCTATCATGTGGGCTATAGTGCTGAGGTCATCAGCCTCTATAAACAGGCCTATGCAGCAGCCCAGGAGGAAGCTGCTTATGCCCAGCAGTTGATGGCAGGACTGGTGAACCACCTTATCGGCATGATGTATTCTCTGGAACGTAACCGCGAACTGAAGGACCGCAACCAGACACATGTAGAACTGGTGAACCGTGCCCGTCTGCGCATCCGTGAGTCGCTGGAGACACCGCTCACCATTCAGCAGGTGGCTCAGGAGTTGGGCGTCAGCTATTCCAACTTCCGCAAGTTGTTCAAGGAGCACACTGGTCTGTCACCTGCCATCTATCAGCAGGAGCTTCGCCTGCAGCGTGCCAAGGAGTTGCTATCAACCACCGACCTGAGCATTAAGGAAATAGCCTACCGCCTCGACTTTGAATCGCCCGACTATTTCTCGGCAAAGTTTAAACTAAAGACTGGACGAAAGCCCAGTGAGTTCAGATAACATAAAAGGGAACCCCAACGGATTCCCTTTTTTATTTTATTGTTATTAGCTCTTCTTACATAAAGAGTTTCTCTACCCAGTAGCAGCCGATACCAGCCAGATAGCCCACAAAGGCAATCCACGTCATCTTCTTCAGATACCAGCCGAAGGTAATCTTCTCAAGTCCCATCACTACCACACCGGCAGCACTGCCGATGATCAGCATAGAACCACCCACACCGGCACAATAGGCCAGCAGTTGCCAGAAGATACCATCGATAGCCATTGCACCATCGACAGACACAGGATACATACCCATACAGCCAGCCACCAGAGGCACATTATCAACAATAGACGACAGCACGCCGATGATACCGTTGATCAGGTAATAGTTGCCAGCGAAGGCCTCGTTCAGTCCCTCGCCCATAGCGGTGAGGATGCCAATCTCCTGGAGTACGGCTACAGCCATCAGGATGCCCAGGAAGAACATGATGGTTGAGAGGTCAATCTTTGACAAGAGGTCACTCACGCGCTTGGCCATCGTATCGTCCTCATTCTGCTCCAGCTGACGATGGAACACTTCAGTTACTGTCCACAGCACGCCTAGCACGAGCAGGATGCCCATAAACGGCGGCAGGTGGGTCAGCGTCTTGAAGATGGGCACGAAGATCAGACCGCCTACACCCAGCAGGAAGATGATCTTACGCTGGTTCTTGGTGAAGGCCGTCACCTCGTTGCACTTCAGGTTCTGCTCCTTGTCAAACTTACCCTTGAGCGACAAGCTCAGGATGGCAGCGGGGATAACCATCGATACCAGCGAGGGCACGAAGATTTCTGTCAGCACGCCCTGGGTAGTAATCACGCCCTTGATCCACAGCATAATGGTGGTCACGTCGCCAATGGGTGAGAAGGCACCACCCGAGTTGGCCGAGATAATAATCAATCCAGCGTAAATCAGACGCTCCTCGCGACTCTGCACCAACTTTCTCAGCACCATGATCATCACAATACTGGTGGTCAGGTTGTCGAGGATGGCCGAGAGGAAGAAGGTCATGAAGGCCACACGCCACATCAGCTTACGCTTAGAGCGTGTCTTCATCATGTCACGAACGAAGTTGAAACCGCCATTCGAGTCAACAATCTCCACGATGGTCATAGCACCCATCAGGAAGAACAGCGTTTCGCCAGCGTCGCCCAAGTGGTGCTGGATGCGACCTGACACATAGCTCACGCCATCGGCCACCTCAGGGAAGAATCCCTGTACGCCCAGCATCAACAATGTCCAGCATCCCACGCACATCAGCAGTGCGATGGCTGCTTTGTTAATCTCCAATACGCTCTCCAAGGCTATGCACAGATAGCCAATGACGAAGAGCGCCACAATCATTACAGTCAATGTCATTTCTATATAGAATATCTTACAAGTTTGCCAACTCTACAACCTTGTCAACAGCAGCGCTAAGACCGTCCACGTTCTTACCACCAGCCTGGGCGAAATGGGGCTGACCGCCGCCACCACCCTGGATAAGTTTAGCAGCCTCGCGTACCATCTGACCTGCATTCAGGTTGTGGTCGCTCACCATATTATCGCTCATCATAATGGTGAGCTGGGGCTTCTGATTTTCGTGTGAACCGATAACACAGAGCAGTGAGCCCTCGACAGAAGCACGAATCTTGAAAGCCAGGTCCTTGGCAGCAGCAGGATTCATGGGCACCACAGTGGTGATGACCTTGACACCATTCACCTCGCAAGCTCTCTCAACCAGATGCTGAGCAGCACGCTCAACAGCCTGAGCCTGGAAGCCCTCAATCTCTTTCTTCATGGCGTCGTGCTCATCGATATACTTCTTGATAACACCCTGCAGGTCCTTCGCATTATTGAAGAATGCCTTCACAGCCTTGATGGTGTCCTCCAACTGATAGAGCAGTTCCTCGCACTCGCCACCAGTCTTGGCTTCGATACGGCGGATGCCGGCAGCCACAGAACTCTCAGAGATAATCTTGAACATGCCGATACGTCCAGTACTGCTGGCGTGAACACCACCACAGAATTCGCATGAAGGACCGAAACGAACCACGCGCACCTTGTCGCCGTACTTCTCGCCGAAGAGGGCGATAGCACCCAGTTCCTTAGCCTCATCGAAAGGCATGTCGCGATGCTCGTCAATATGGATGTCCTGACGAATCATATCATTGACCATACGCTCCACCTCGCGCAACTGCTCATCGGTCACCTTCTCAAAGTGTGAGAAGTCGAAGCGCAGCGTGTCGGGAGACACGAACGAGCCCTTCTGCTCAACATGGTCGCCCAGCACCTGCTTCAAAGCATAGTCGAGCAGGTGGGTAGCGGTGTGGTTGGCTGCCGAGGCATTACGCTTGTCAGTATCTACACAGGCCATGAACTGAGCCGAGGGATCCTTGGGCAACTGCTTGACGATGTGTACGCTCTGGTTGTTCTCACGTTTGGTATCGATAATGGCGATGGTTTCGTTTTCATTGACGAGCACACCCTGGTCGCCTACCTGACCACCCATCTCACCATAGAACGGAGTGACGTCGAGCACCAACTCATAGAACTCGTTCTTCTTCTGAGTGACCTTGCGATAGCGCAGGATGCGGCACTCATATTCTGTGAAGTCATAGCCCACAAACTGCTGTTCGCCCTGAGCCAGCTCCACCCAGTCACTATTCTCCACGGCAGCGGCATTACGAGCACGGTCCTTCTGCTTCTGCATCTCGGCATTAAACTGCTCCTCGTTGACGGTAAATCCGTTCTCACGGCAGATCAGTTCTGTCAAGTCCAAGGGGAAGCCGTAGGTATCGAACAGACGGAAAGCCTGAACGCCGTCGAGCTCAGTCTTGCCCTCAGCCTTCAGTTGCTCCATGGCCTTGTCGAGCATAGAGATACCCTTGTCGAGGGTACGCAGGAAAGAATCCTCCTCTTCCTTCATCACCTTGGCAATGAGGGTCTGCTGAGCCTTCAACTCAGGGAAGGCATCGCCCATCTCTTCGGTAAGAGTAGGCAGAAGTTTATAGAGGAATGCCTCTTTTTGACCAAGGAACGTATAAGCATAACGTACGGCACGACGTAGGATGCGACGAATCACATAGCCAGCCTTGGCATTTGAAGGCAACTGACCATCAGCAATAGAGAAAGCCACTGCACGCAGGTGGTCAGCGCAAACGCGCATAGCCACGTTAATATCATCCTGTTCCTTGGTGATGGGGCTTTCAACCTCTTCCTCAAAAGTGGTATATTTCAAGCCAGTAATCTGTTGCTCGGCCTTGATGATAGGCTGGAATACATCCGTGTCGTAGTTAGAATGCTTGCCCTGCATCATGCGAACCAAGCGTTCGAAGCCCATACCAGTATCAATGACGTTCATTGACAGGGGCTCCAGTGAGCCATCTGCCCTGCGGTTGAACTGCATGAACACGATGTTCCAGATCTCAATGACCTGAGGGTCGTCCTGGTTCACCAGCTCACGGCCTGACTTACCGCTGGCCTTGCGCTGCTCAGGAGTACGGCTGTCAACATGAATCTCAGAGCAGGGGCCACAGGGACCTGTGTCACCCATTTCCCAGAAGTTATCGTGCTTGTTGCCGTTGATGATGTGATCAGCAGGCACATGCTTTGCCCAATACTTGGCAGCCTCGTCATCGCGAGGGATGTTTTCCTCGGGAGAACCCTCGAAGACCGTCACATAGAGATCCTCAGGATTCAGCTTCAGCACGTCAACCAGATATTCCCATGCCATATCAATGGCACCCTCTTTGAAGTAGTCACCGAAAGACCAGTTGCCGAGCATCTCGAACATGGTGTGGTGGTAGGTGTCATGGCCCACTTCCTCCAAGTCGTTGTGCTTACCGCTGACGCGCAGACACTTCTGGGTGTCGGCACGACGGCGTGGCTCTGGGTCACGAGTACCCAGGATAATATCTTTCCACTGGTTCATACCCGCGTTGGTGAACATCAGCGTGGGATCGTCCTTAATCACCATCGGTGCAGAGGGCACGATGGCATGCTGTTTCGACTCGAAAAAGTTCTTAAACGAGTCGCGAATCTCTTTAGCGGTCATCATTGTTTCTATGCTTTTTTACAATTTGGGTGCAAAATTACAAAATAATTGCGAATAAACGATGATGAATTAAGAATAATTTCGTATCTTTGCACTCAAATGAAGATGATTTATGGCACTGAATCTGAATAAGAACTTGAAACTCTATTACTCCATCAAGGAGGTGGCCGAGATGTTCGACCTCAATGAGAGCACGCTGCGCTTCTGGGAAACGGAGTTTCCTTATCTGAAGCCGAAGACTGCCGGGCCCAACAAAGTGCGTCAATATACCGAGAAGGATATTGAGCAGATTAAGTTGATTCACAACTTGGTCAAGGTGCGTGGTTTTAAGTTGGCTGCTGCCAAGAAAATCATCACCGCCAACCGCGATGGTGCAGACAAGAAGGCTGACGTAATCAGCAGGTTGATGGCAGTACGCGATGATCTGCAGGCACTCAAGAAGCAGTTGGACGGACTGCAATAAAAAGTTTTAGGGTCCTTAAGGTCAGAAGACCTTAAAGACCCTAAATATCTTATTCATAGAGTTTTCTCTCAAGAACAATAGGCATTCGCTTACGCTTGAACTCCGAGTTGCGATGGCGTGTCAACACACGTTCCACCGTCTCCGCCCCATAGGCTGCATTCAAGCGACTGATCACTGCGGCCTGAGCCTCGGGCTGACCGTTCGCATTGAGATAGCTATTGAGAATATCATCCACATCTTCGTAGGTATGACCAGGAGCAATCTGCGCCATATCACCACCCGCCGACACGCCATTACCGTCGGTAGGCATAATGTCGTAGGCTGCCTTCAACGCCTGATAACGAATATCGTTCGTATCGGTGAACACCTCCGTAAACAGATACTTACACAGGGCATAGACCTCATGTTTCCACAGTCCACCAATGGGGTTATAGTCGGCCACATCGCCATGAATGGTCCAGAATCCCAGATAATGCTCTGTCAGATTGTCGGTATCCATCACGATGCCACCCGTCACAGAAGCGAGGTTATAGAGATAAATCATGCGAAGGCGAGCCTTGATATTACCCAGAGAAAGGGCTGTAGAAGGATAGTGCTGTTCGCATGTGGCTTTCATCAACAGATATTGAGCCTGTAGATTCTCTACCCAGCACTCTGTGCAGAATGCCCTCATAGCCTTGCTTGCCGAGTCGTTCTCCTCTACAGAGTTCGACGTGCAGGGCATACTCACACCTATGAATTTCAGTCCCAGTTCTGGGTGGCGATTCACTACCTCATGGCAGACAGCAGCTGTCACCGTAGAGTCAATGCCTCCAGAAATACCTAAAATCATAGATTTCAGGCGATGGTCTGTGAGATACTTAGTCGTCTCATTCACCATCGTATCAAATACTTTCTTGTAGTCCATAACGATTGTGTGTAAATTACAAAAGTTACATGATTTGTGAAATCTCCTTCAAGTCATCGACTTCCTTCAGGCTATCGATAATCTCACGTACATCGTCGCGGTCGTGCACTCGCAGGTCGATGGTACCGTCGAAGATACCATCCTCTGTGGTGAAGGTCAACTTACGGATATCCACACTCAACTGATTAGAGATGACTCGTGTGACCTCGTTCACCAAGCCACGGCGATCAATGCCTGCCAGACGAATGGTAGCATCGAAGAACAGTTTCTTGTGCATATCCCATTTCACGTCGAGGATACGATTACCATAGCTGGCCTTCAACTTATTGGCCACCAAGCAGGTACGCTTATGAAGCTCGATACAGTTGTTATTGTCGATATAGCCCAGCGTATCGTCGCCAGGAATAGGATGACAGCAATCCGCAAAGATGTACTGACGGATATTATCCTCATTGATATAGATGGGCTTCTTGCGGTTGAAATCCTTCGATACCACAAAAAGCTCTGGCTTTTTCACCTCTTCCTCTTGCTTCTTGGCCTTGACAAAAGGCACGAACTTACGCCAGCCACCACCTGTTTCAGGCTTCTTGGCGTTTCTGCCCCTCAGCTCGTCAACATCCTTCTCGCCCAGGATGATGATGTTGTCACCAATGGCCTGGAACAGCGACTCGCGACGCGACACGTCATGGAATTTCACCAAACGGTCGATGACCGAGAGCGTGGGCTCAAAGCCGTTCTTCTCCAACCAACCATGCAGTTTTTCCTCACCCTTCTTCTGAATCTCGCGGTTAGAGCGACGCAGGATGGCTTGGATCTTGGCCTTGGCCTTAGCCGTTGACACGAAATTAATCCACGAGGGCTGCACATGATGCGACTTCGAAGTAAGAATCTCCACCTGGTCGCCACTCTTCAAGCGGTGACTCATAGGCACCAGCTTATGGTTCACCTTGGCACCTATACAGTGAGAACCCAGGAAGGTATGGATAGAAAAGGCGAAGTCGAGCACCGTACAGTCAGCAGGCATCGTCTTAATCTCGCCCTTCGGCGTAAAGACGAATATCTCGCTGGCAAAGAGGTTGAGCTTGATGGCATCGAGGAAGTCCATGGCGTCGGGCTGGGGATCATCAAGAATCTCCTTGATGGTGCGCAGCCACTCGTTCAACTCGTTCTCGTCCTCGGTGATCTCACCCTCGGCACCATCCTTATACTTCCAGTGGGCAGCCAGTCCCTGCTCTGCAATCTCGTTCATACGGTCAGAGCGGATCTGAACCTCAATCCAGTGACCCTGCTTTGACATCAGCGTCACGTGAAGTGCCTGATATCCATTGGCTTTGGGGTGACTGAGCCAGTCGCGGGTGCGGTCAGGATGACTCTTATATATCTTCGTCAGTGCCACATAGATATTGAAGCACTCGTTGATTTCTTCCTCACGGACCTTGGGCGTGAAGATGATGCGTACAGCCAGGATATCGTAAATCTCATCGAAAGCCACGTGCTTGTTCTGCATCTTATTCCATATAGAATAAGGAGTCTTGATACGTTCACGAATCTCGTATTCAATACCCATCTTCAGCAATACATCTTTGATTGGCGCAATAAACTGGTCAAACAACTCATGGCGCGAGGCGCGTGTCTCTTCCAGTTTCTTCTCGATGAAAGCATATTCCTCAGGATGCTCGAACTTGAAACTCAGGTTCTCAAGTTCCGACTTAATCTTATAAAGACCCAGGCGGTGAGCCACAGGAGCATAGAGATACAGGGTCTCGCCGGCAATCTTATACTGCTTGTTGGCAGGCTGCGAATCCAGGGTGCGCATATTGTGCAGACGGTCGGCAATCTTTATCAGGATGACACGAATGTCCTCGCTCATGGTGAGCAGCAACTTCTTGAAGTTCTCTGCCTGAGCCGAGGCCTGCTCACCAAAGATGCCACCACTAATCTTCGTCAGTCCGTCAACAATCTGAGCAATCTTCGGACCGAACATATTTTCTATGTCCTCAACGGTATAGTCGGTATCCTCCACCACATCGTGGAGCAAAGCAGCACAAATACTCGTGGAACCGAGACCTATCTCCGAGCAAACAATCTGTGCCACAGCGATAGGGTGCATGATATAAGGCTCGCCTGACAAGCGACGCACACCCTTATGAGCCTGACGGGCAAAGTTAAACGCCTTGGTTATCAGGTCCACCTTCTTGCGATGACGTGAGTTCAGATAATCATTAATCAGTTTTTCAAACGCATCATTTATCAATTTTTCATCTGCCACTTCAAGGCGCATCTGGTCATCATCCATAGTTATTCCTCCCTACACATTATTATATATATAATCTATCGTACTCTCAGTCTATGTCCTGCGCGGATATTATTATTTCGCAGTCCGTTCATCTGCCTGATTTTTGCGGCTGTCGTCCTATACCTCTTTGCCAGTCCACCAATCGTATCGCCTCGTTTCACGGTATGCCACTTAGCACCTGCCGCAGAGCGCTTGTCGGCTTTGACCGACTTTGCAGCGTCTTCTTCCACTTCGACCACCATGCGCTTGTCGGTAGCACTATTCACAACAAAGACAGAATCCTGCAGATCAATGAAGCGAGCCACATCCTGCAAAGGCAGGCGGATGGCAGAGGGTTTCACGGCACCAGGCACGATGTCACGACGATATTCCGGGTTCAGCGAGCGCAGCATCTGAAGGTCGAAGCCACAGACACTCACCAACTGGCTGAAGTTCACGTTCTTATCAACTACCACGGTATCTGTCTTAGTGGGCAACTGACTGTTCATGGGACAGATATTGTGCTCGCAATAGTAGTTCATCACATAGTTGGCAGCGATGAAGGCAGGCACATAGCCTCGTGTTTCCCTGGGCAGATAGGGGTAGATTTTCCAATAGTCGGTCTCACCACCCGAGCGACGAATGGCCTTGTTGATATTCTCCGGGCCACAGTTATAGGCGGCAATCACCAAACTCCAGTCATTAAAGATGCGATACAGGTCGCGCAGATAGCGGGCGGCGGCATAAGAAGCCTTCACGGGGTCCCTGCGCTCATCCACCAGCGAGTTGACCTCCAGACCATAAGCCTTTCCTGTTGCCAGCATAAACTGCCACAAGCCCGTAGCACCTACGCGTGAGACAGCCGTGGGGTTCAAAGCCGATTCAATGACTGGCAGATATTTCAGTTCCAAAGGCAACTGATAAGCCTCCAACGCCTCCTCAAAGATAGGCATATAGAAATTGGCGGCACCCAGGAAGAAGCTCACTGAGCGACGCAAGCGACCGGTATAACGGTCAATGCACGACTGCACCACCTCATTATAAGGCATCTCCATAATGGTAGGCATGCGATGCAGACGATCGATATAGACCTCCTTGTCATACGTCGGATTCTCATTCTTCATCTGACAGTCGTTGTCAGGTGTGAGATAGGTCTTCGACATATACTGGTTCATCAGACTGTCCAAGTTATAGGTCATGGACTCAGGGAACTCAATCTCTTCCACCCCCTCTTCGCCAACGACCTCAATCTCGTCATCGTCAGCATCCTCGTCCACTACAGTAATCTGGGCCTGCATCGCAGAAGGCATGCACGCCAAAGTGCCTAAGAGCAAGAAACTCTTAGCCATCTGCTTTGCTATGGTCACTATATCAATTCTCATTTTTCTTATTTAGAAATTTATACTGCAATTCACGCCTAACGACGTAGCATACAGCGGATTTATAGAAGCATTATTACCTATCACCGTGGGTCTTACCTTCAGACTCAGGTCTTTGGAAATATCAAAAGCCGATAATTCTGCATCGACATAGGCATCAATCACCGATACGGCATAGACACCAATCAGACAGAAGAAGCTCAAGTCGCGCCAACGGCGATACTTGTCCTTTCGACTCTTGAACACCTGCTTATAACGGTCTTTATTCGAGTCGTTAATCTGTTTTCCCAGATGCAGGAACTTATTATAGCTGGCTGTCGTCGGGTCGTTGTCCATCAGGTCCAGATAGGCCTGTGAATAGTCGTGATACATCATATTGTTCCACGTCATGGCATAGATACAACCCACGAAACCTCCATAGACGATAGGCAGTTTCCAGAATTTCCTGTTATAGATCTGGCCACCGCCAGGAATCACCAATGCCAGCCAAAGAGCCCGTTGCGGGTTAGGGCGCCACGTGCTCCAGTCACGCTCTGCCTTCAATGCCTTTGGTGTTTCCACCACAACGACGGACTTCATGTTCTCAATGCTGTCGCTAATGGCAACGGTATCCACCGTCATCGCACGATACATAGAATCGATGGCCATCACAATAGAGTCAGGCACCTCGTTCTGCGCAACAGCTGTTGAAGGTAAAAAAGTAAACAGGCAGAAAGATAAAAGAAATAACCATCTTTTCACCCTCCTATTGTTCTTTGTTGTCACGTTTGACATCTTCATCCTTACTGTTTTACCCTCTTTGTTCTATTACTTTTCCAACAATGCCAAAATACGGTTCAAATCCTCTTCGTTGGCAAAGGCGATACTAATCTTGCCGCTTCCCTTGGCAGTGCAGCTCATCTGTACCTTGGTCTTCAGATAGCGGGTGAGCGCATCTTTTCTCTCCACCAGCTGAGCAGACAGCGGGGCGTTCGTCGCAATACGCTTACGAGCCGACTGCACATCCTCGCCACTCTTCAAGGCCTGCACCATCTCTTCCACCTTACGGACAGAATATTGGTTCTTCAGCACGTCGCGGAAGAGTTTCAGCTGCATCGAAGGCGAATCGAGTGACAGCAGGGCACGAGCGTGTCCCATGTCAATCTCGCGGTTCTTCAAGGCCATCTGAATCTGAGCGGGGAGCTTCAGCAGACGCATGTAGTTTGTCACTGCGGTGCGACTCTTACCCACGCGCTCTGATATTTTCTCCTGTGTCATGCCGCTGGTCTCTGCCAGATGTTCATAGGCCAGGGCTATTTCAATGGCGTTCAGGTCCTCGCGCTGGATATTCTCTACCAGTGCCAACTCCATCACGCTCTCATCGTTAGCCGTACGGATATAGGCGGGAATCGTCTGCAGACCTGCCATCTGTGATGCTCTCCAACGACGCTCACCAGCGATAATCTGATAGTGGTCGGGAGCCACCTGACGCAGGGTGATGGGCGCAATGATACCCATATTCTGAATACTGGTGGCCAGTTCCTGCAGGGCCTCCTCGTCAAACTCACGACGGGGCTGGTCCGGATTAGGCTCAATCTGGTCGATGGGAATCTCGTTCAGGTTCGACGAACCTTGCGTCATCACGTCACTTGTATCAATCAGCGCATCCAGGCCGCGTCCACTGCCGATATCATCGAGGCCGCGTCCCAGCACGCTCTTATCGAATTTCTTTCTTACTGCCATAGTTAGGTTACTTCGTCTTGCTGATGATTTCTTTTGCTAAAGCCAAATGGTTCTTACTACCTGTTGAGTCTGCATCATAGAGGATCACAGGCAGACCGTGAGAAGGACTCTCCGAGAGTTTCACATTACGCTGAATCACGGTCTTGAACACCAGTTCCTGGAAATGGCGCTTCACCTCGTCGTAAATCTGGTTTGCCAGACGCAGACGTGAGTCGTACATGGTCAGCAGGAAGCCTTCAATCTCGAGTTTCGGATTCAACTTCGACTTGATAATCTTAATGGTATTGAGGAGCTTTGAGATTCCCTCCAATGCAAAGTACTCACACTGCACAGGAATAATCACAGAGTCGGCCGCAGTCAGCGAGTTCACGGTGATCAGTCCCAACGAAGGCGAGCAGTCAATCAGGATATAGTCATACTCATTGCGGATGGGGTCCAGCAACTTCTTAATAACCTTTTCGCGATTATCCAGGTTCAGCATCTCAATCTCGGCACCCACCAAGTCGATGTGACTGGGAATGATGTCCAGACCATCGATGTCTGTGGTATAGATAGCCTCGCGCACATCCGTATGGTTGATGATGCACTCGTAAAGCGAGCAGTCCACCTCCTTAAGATCAACACCCAGTCCACTTGATGCATTGGCCTGTGGATCAGCATCCACCACCAGTACACTCTTCTCCAGCGTAGCCAGCGAAGCAGCCAGATTAATGGTTGTTGTCGTTTTACCAACGCCTCCTTTTTGATTCGCTAATGCAATTATTTTTCCCATTTCTATCTTTCTCTTTATTAGATAATAGGGTGCAAAGATACTAATTTTCCGTGAAACAAAGGTGTTTCACTGCATTTATTTTAAATATTTTAGTTTTTTGGGTATTTCAAAGAAAATAAGTAACTTTGCACGCAAAAACAGAAAGAATGACAGAAAGACCTCTTATATTAATATCCAACGACGACGGTTTTCAGGCCAAAGGCATTCAGTGTCTGATAGATATGCTGTGCGACATGGCCGACATCCTCGTCTGTGCTCCAGACTCAGCCCGCTCTGGTTTCTCGTGTGCCTTCTCGGCCACCACACCACTCAGACTGACATGTCAGGAGAAGAGAGAAGGCGTAGAGATTTGGTCGTGCAACGGCACACCAGTAGATTGCGTCAAGATGGCCTTGGCCAATATCTGCACACGACGCCCTCAGATGGTGATTGGCGGCATCAATCATGGCGACAATGCCTCGGTGAACACCCACTATAGTGGCACGATGGGCGTCACGATGGAGGGCTGTATGAAGTTCATTCCCTCTGTGGCCTATTCTCTGTGCGACTATAACGACGATGCCGACTTTGAGCCTCTGCGCCCCTATATCCGCAGATTCACGGAGAAGGTGCTGCGCGAGGGACTGCCCAAGGGCACATGCCTGAACATCAACTTCCCCAAGGGCGCGTCATTCCAAGGGGTCAAGGTGTGCCGCATGGCCTTTGGCTCGTGGTATAATGAGACCACCCAATGCCATCATCCCCGTGGTTACGACTATTGGTGGATGGTGGGACACTATCGCAACGAAGAACCTGAGCAGCAGGACACCGACCGCTGGGCACTGGAACATGGCTATGTGGCCATCACCCCCACCCGCATGGATGTCACCGCCTATGACTTTTTGAATCAGAAAGACGACTGGGAACAATAAAACAATCCTTTCATGAAGTATTACCTGATAGCTGGCGAGGCCTCGGGCGATTTGCACGCCTCGCGATTGATGATGGCCCTCAAGGAGCAAGACCCTGAGGCAGACTTCCGTTTCTATGGCGGCGACCAGATGCAGGCTGCTGGCGGCACGATGGTGAAGCACTATCGCGAGTTGGCATACATGGGTTTTGTGCCTGTGTTACTCCACCTGCCCACCATCCTTCGCAACATGAAGCAGGCCAAGCGCGACATCGTGGCATGGCAACCTGATGTTGTTATCCTCGTTGACTATCCCGGCTTCAACCTCGATATTGCCAAGTTCGTCAAACAGAACACGCAGATTCCCGTTTATTACTATATCTCACCCAAGATATGGGCATGGAAGGAGTATCGCATCAAGAACATCAAGCGCGATGTGGATGAACTCTTCTCTATTCTTCCCTTCGAGGTCGAGTTCTTCGAAGGCAAGCATCACTACCCCATTCACTATGTAGGCAATCCTACTGCCGACGAGGTGAAGGAGTTTTTAAGAAACGCTGAGACCTCCAAGTCTGCTGAGGCCCCTGAGAAGAAAATCATTGCCCTGCTGGCTGGCAGTCGTAAACAGGAAATCAAGGACAATCTTCCTTCTATGATTCGCGCTGCCAAGAAGTTTGAGAAAGACTACGAACTGGTGTTGGCTGGCGCACCCAGTATTGACGACGCCTACTACGTGCAGTTTATTACTGGCACCAACGTTCGCCTGGTCAAGAACAAGACCTATGATTTACTGGCCAAAGCCCACGCCGCCTTGGTGACCAGTGGCACTGCCACACTCGAAACGGCCTTGTTCCGCGTGCCTCAGGTCGTGTGCTACGAGACTCCCCTGCCCCAACTTATTGGCTGGCTGAGGAAAAAGATTCTCAAGGTGAAATATGTCTCGCTGGTCAACCTCATTGCTGACAAGGAAGTGGTACGTGAACTCGTCGCAGATTCGTTCACCCTCGAAAACATTGAGAACGAACTGGAAGCCATTCTCTCTGGCCCCAAGCGTGACGAGATGCTGAAAGGCTATGATGACGTCTGGGCACGCCTTGGCAAGGAGAATGCACCTCGCAATGCGGCAAAGAAAATGACCAGCCTCCTGACTGGTCATGTATAAGTAGCATTAATTGACTCTCAGACAAAGCAGCGTCAGGTCGTCATTAACCTCCGCTCCATCACGGAACTTCTCAACCTCTTCCAGCAGGAATTGGTTGACAGCCTTGCCACATTCAAACTCGTTCGTGCTCAGAATCTTTATCAGGCGATCTTCGCCAAACTGCTCCTGCTGGCGATTCTCTGCCTCCGTCAGTCCATCGGTATAAATCACCATGGGATAACCCTTAATACTCTCGATTTCCTCACCCTCGAATTCCAGATCAGGCCACAAGCCGATAGGCGCATTGGCCTTCACATCCATGAAGCGAACGGGGTGCGCCTTATTATCGTCCTTATGCACAAAATTCTGAGTGATGACGGGAGGATTATGACCAGCGTTGCAGAACTGCAGCTTTCCTGTGTTCAGATCCACCAGACCCATGAACATGGTGACAAACATGCCCTGGTCATTGTTTTCCGTCAGTGCCGCATTCATACGCGTAGCTATCTCGGCAGGCATCATTCGCTGTGAAGCCATGGTACGGAACAGACGTGTGGCCTGTGCCATGAACAGCGATGCAGGCACGCCCTTGCCACTCACGTCACCCACACAGAAATAGAGCAGATCGCCCTCCAGCAGATAGCCATACAGGTCGCCACCCACTTCCTTGGCAGTCGTCATGGTAGCATCCAGGTCCAGGCCTTCACGGGCAGGAGCCTGCTGTGGCACCATCGACATCTGGATGTCGCGGGCAATGCGCAACTCACTCTCTATTCTCTCCTTTGCCGCTGTGGTCTCTTCCAACTGGTCGTAGGCCATCTGTAGTTTCTCGTGAGCCTCTTCCAATCGCTGGTGAGCATGCTTCAGACGCAGAGAGGAACGATGACGGAAATAGATAAATATCAAGAAGAATACCACCACCAATGCTAAAGCTGTCAATGAGCCATACAGTCGTTGGCGGGCCAAATCAGCCTGCTGCAAAGCAATCTGCGCCTCTTTCTGCTGAGTCTCGTAGATGATAGCCAACTCTGCCGTATCATCGTTTTTTCTTTTGACGATAGCACTATCCAAGGCATTACACAACTTCAAGCCGATGGCCACGGCAGAGTCCTTACGAAGTGCCTGCGCATTGGCACGGAGCTTGGGCAGCATATAGAGCTGGATGTTATCCAACGTGGCAGTCATACCCACCTCATTCAGCATCTTGTCCAGGAAGCGGAAGTTATCAGCAGCCTCTGTGTAGCGACCGGCCGCCATCAGATAGTCTGTGGCGTTAATCATGCCCGCACTGGTCTTGGAAAACTCTGTGTTCAAGAACGCCTTATAGGCCTTTATGGCCTCCTCTTTCTGGTTCAGGCCCTGCATGGCCACAGCTCTCATAATCTGTATTCGGCCCTGATACTCATCGAAATACTCAATGCGTGCATCAGGCATCTCACAATATTTTCCCAGCAACATCTCGGCCCTGTCAATCCAATAGATAGACTCATCAAAGTGACGGGTTTTGATATAGGTCATACTGGTATATACCGTACCAAGCACAGCCTCTTGGAAGCCACGGCTCGTACTGTCTGTTGACCACCGATTGACATAGTGCTCGCGGGCAGTGGCAAAACTTTCCCTTGCCTGCTGTTCGTGCCCCAGGTGCAACTGACAGCAACCAATATTATTGATGAGGATGGCAAAGTCGATGTCCGACCCATAGCCCGTTTCCTGCAGTTTCTTCACCGCAGGCATGGCGATGCGCAGCGAGCCCTCATAGTCACCCTTTACCAACAGCAACTCGGACAGGCGGCGAGCCGACTTCACATAGGCCAGCGAATCCTCTGATGTCTGAATATGTCCATCGAGCACCCGCTTATAGTAAGCCTCGGCCGCACGATACTGCCCTTGCCTGTAGGCCACCACGCCTCTCCATCGGTTGGCACCAATCGTCGAGATACTACCATTCTGCTCCAGGCTGTCAACGAGGGTCAGCATGCGTGCATAGTCCTTGACGGAGCCTGCTTCAAAGATCAGGCTGTCCGCGTGCCCTGCTTTATATTCGGCGGTACGTGTTGTCTGCTCGCATGCGGCGAAAACGACCACAAGCGCTATCAGCAAAACATGATATATGGGTCTCGTTAGTCTCGACATACAACAAAGTGATTGATATTCAATTGCAAAGATAATGAATTTCTTGAAAAGTCAAGCACTTCTATCCGATTTTTTTTGACGTTCCTGCCAAATCTCTATAGAGTTGATGATATTCTGCCACAAAATATAGCAGCCAGGCCCCACACTCGACAGCGGATTCAGGTAAGTGATGCCCAGCCAGATGGCAAAGGCTGTATTCTTCTGTCCCAGGGCTTGGCCTGCCTCCTGCGTGCGTCCAAAGAAGTGGCCGATGAAGCGGCCTACGGCAAACTGGATGACACACAGCACCAGTCCCAGCAGGGCAATCACCGTGAGCAGCACTACTGAAGCCTCGGCATGGAGGATGTTTTTTACTGTCGTACCTGTTACAATCATCAGCGAACAGCCCCAGAGATAGAACGACAAGTCTCTCACGCTCACAATCTTCTGGTGCAGCCTGTGCATGGTATGCTTCACCACATAGGCCAGTCCCATAGGCACCACCAGCAGAATGACCACCTGATAGAGAATCTTGGCAAAGGCCGACATGAACGAGACTTCGGCGCCTTTCTCAATCATAGGAAAGCACACCGGCACCAATATCACCGTGAGGAAGTTTGACAGGAAGGTATAGGTCGTGGTCTGTTCCAGCGACCCACCCAGTTTCTGTGTCACCACAGCAGCCGCCGTGGCGCAGGGAGAGATGATACACATCAGCAGGGCTTCCATCAGCACCAGCTTCTCGCCCTGCATCCGCAGTCCCAGTATCAGCGCCATCACGATGCCCACAAACAGCAGGTTGAAGACGCTCACCCACAGGTGCCACCACACGGGGCGCATCTTGTGGAAGTCCACCTTGCAGAAGGTGACAAAGAGTACCAGAAACATAAACATCGGCAGGATGGCCTCCATCACGGGGTCCATCACCATTGCCGCGCTGTCCAGTTGGGGCACATAGGCAAACACCAAATAGATCAATGCGCCCATGCCCATTGACACAGGCAGCGTCCAGTCTTTTAAGAATCTTATGATTTTTTCCATCAGTTTAATTGTGTTTTGGGCCAGTTGACCAGAAAAACCTTTTCCGTGGCACGAGTGAGGGCCGTGTAGAGCCAGTGGAGATAGTCGGGCCCCAGCATATCGTCTGTGACATAGCCCTGGTCAATATAGACGTGTGCCCACTGTCCGCCCTGCGTCTTATGACATGTAGCCGCATAGGCAAACTTAATCTGGAGGGCGTTGTAGTACTTGTCCTCTTTGATTTTCTTCAGGCGGTCCGACTTATAAGGCACATCCATATAATCCTCCATCACCTTGTCGAACAACTGCTGTTGCTGCTCGCGAGTCAGGGCAGGCGCCTCGCTGGTGAGCGTGTCAAGCAGAACGATGGCAGTCTGTTCGTAGTCATTATAATCCGGCAGGGTCATCGTGACCTCGGCGAAACGGAATCCATAGAGCTCGTGCACATGACGCACCCGGCGCACCACGGCAATGTCGCCATTGGCAATAAAGGGAATCTCCTTCGACTGCTCGGTCCAGTAATAGTTGTTCTTCACAATCATAATCCTGTCGCCAGTACAGAGTTCATCCTCGCGATCGAGCACGGTGTTGCGAATGCCCTGATTATAGATATTGGCGCGTTTGTTGCTGCGTGTGACAACCATCGTCTCATCAACGCCCACACGACTATAACTGGTGGCAAGACCCTCGATGAGTTCATCGCCAGGCATCACCTGGATATCTGCAAACCCCTCAACACGGATGTTGGGCACATCATCATAGGCCTGACGAATCCTCGTGGCGTTCCACAGGATGCCTGAGTCCTCGGCCTGACGGAGCACCACGTTGAGGTCGCACTCATAGACCGTGAGTCCATAACAGCGCAGGACATCCGTCATCAGCGCAGGACTCTCATCCTCGCCCACAGGTGGTAACTGAGCAGCATCGCCGACGAGCACCAATCGACAGTTACGTCCCCCATAGACAAATTGGATGAGGTCATCGAGCAGACATCCGCTACCAAACGTATCTGAAAGGCCCTGATTGGAAATCATCGAGGCCTCATCGACCATGAAAAGCGTCTCTGTAGCAAGGTTGACATTGAGATTGAAGACGGAGAGGTCGCCTGCCGTCTTCTGGCGATAGATGCGGCGATGAATGGTGTAGGCCGCATGATGAGCATAGCCGGAAAAGACCTTGGCGGCACGGCCCGTGGGGGCCATCAGCACCAACTTCTGCTCCAAGGCCGTGAGTGCACGCACCACAGCAGCTGCCAGCGTGGTCTTACCCGTACCCGCCGAACCACGAAGCACAAAGACAGAGCGTTCCTCACGATCCATCAGGAACTGTGCAAAGAGCATCATTGCCCTTTCCTGCTCCATCGTGGGCACATGTCCCAGGCATGCCCGTAGCCTATTCACCAATTCTTCTTCAATCATCAGTGCAAAGGTATAAAATAATTCATAATTACTAATTCATAATTCATAATTATTTCGTACCTTTGCAAAAAATTGGAACGAGAATGCCAGAAATAAGCAACAAGAACCAGAGGCTGACGATACGCATAGGACGGAGTTCTATGTCGTTCTCGTGCATGGCCGACAATGAGAAGGATGTCATCTACGAACCGTATGTCATCAAGAGCGGCGTGTCGATGGCAGCCAATCTTCGTGAGGCGTTTAAGACGGCCGACCTGCTGCTGGACCCGCCAGCCAGAGTGCGAGTGGTGCTCGACTCTGACGTACTGATGGTGCCCGTGGAGCTGTTTGAAGAGAAGGACGTGGAAAAGATGTATGGTCACACCTTCCCGAAGAAGGATCAGGACGTGGTGTGCTATAACGTGGTGCCCGACCTGAACACCGTGGCGGTGTTTGCCATCAACAAAGACCTCAAGTTGGTGATTGACGACCATTTCAAGGATGTGAAGATTATCACGGCCATTGCCCCGGTGTGGCGCCACCTGCACCAGCGCAGCTTTACTGGCAGCAGGCGCAAGCTGTATGGCTACTTTCACGAGAAGCACCTCGACATCTTCAGTTTCCAGCAAAACAGGTTTAAGTTCTGCAACACGTTTGAGGTGAGTCGCGCCCACGACTCGCTCTACTTCCTGCTCTATGTATGGAAGCAGCTGCAGCTGCAGCCAGAGTTTGACGAGCTGCACATTGTGGGTGAGATACCTGACAAGGACTGGCTGCTGGCCGAGCTGAAGAAGTTTATCCAGAAGGCATATATCATCAATCCCACGGCAGACTTCAACCGCCATCCCGTGACGGAGATCAAGGGCATGCCCTATGACCTTCAAACACTCTATATCAAAGGACGATGAGAATCATTACTGGAAAATACAAAGGTCGTCATTTCGACATACCACGCAGTTTCAAGGCCCGTCCCACAACGGACTTTGCCAAGGAGAACATCTTTAATGTGCTGACGCAGTATGTTGATCTGGACGAAGCCACGGCACTGGACCTCTTTTCTGGCACTGGCAGCATCTCGCTGGAGTTGCTGTCGCGCGGCTGCCAGCAGGTCATCAGCGTAGAGATGGACAGAGACCATCACCGCTTTATCTGCGACTGTCTGAAGAAGTTGACAGGCAACGGCAAAGAGCAGACAGTCCCCTGCATTCCCATTCGTGCCGATGTGTTCCGCTTCATCAAGAGCTGCCACCAGCAGTTCGACTTTATCTTTGCCGACCCGCCCTACGCCCTGAAGGAGCTGGCCACCATCCCCGACCTTATCCTGGAGAAAGGGCTACTGAAGGAAGGCGGCATCTTTGTGTTTGAGCACGGCAAGGACCATGACTTCTCTGCCCACCCACACTTTGTGGAGCATAGAAGTTACGGCAGCGTGAACTTCAGCATCTTTACATCAACGGAGAAAGCAGACGCATGAACGATTCGCCCAGGCGAAGGAAGAAACGCGGATGGATGCGCTTTGGCAAATTGGCCAAAGGCACAGCCTTCTCGGCATCGTGCAGGAACACCTGCTTCATCTGCTGGGCCACCTCCTTATCATAGATAAAGGTGTTCGACTCGAAGTTGTTCTCAAAGCTACGGAAGTCGATATTCGTTGAACCACAGGTGCAGAGCGAGTCATCTGACACCAGCATCTTGGCATGCAGGAACTTGTTGTCGTCATAGAGCAGCACATGGATGCCCGCCTCGTGAGCCTCGCGCAGATATGACCTGCTGCCCCACTCCACAAACCATCCGTCTGTCTTTCTCGGCACCATGACTCTTACATCCACCCCCGAGGTCACCGCCGTCTTCAGTGCAAAGAACACGGCATCGGTGGGCAGGAAATAGGGTGTCTGTATATAGACATATCTCTTGGCACCCAGGATGATGCGCACATAGCCCTGCATAATCTCAGGATAGGGCGCCAAGGGAGCCGAGGTCACCGTCTGCACCACCGTATCGGGATTCAACGCCACCTGCGACGGGTCGGTGGTATTGGGCATGGGATAATATTTTCGGTCGCTGAGCAGGGTGCGGTCCACGAAATACCAGTCGATGAGGAAGGCTCGCTGGATGGAGCATACGCCCCCACCCTCGATGCGCAACATGGTGTCGCGCCAGCCGCGCCCATGGCGGCCCTTCACATAGCGCAGCGCCAGGTTCATGCCACCGATATAGCCCACACGGCCATCGATGACGATGAGTTTGCGATGGTTGCGATAGTTCACCTTGCGGGCAAACGTGGGGAAGCGCACAGGGAGGAAGCCCTCTACCTCGATACCCTCGACACGCATCCGCTCGAAGAACGCGTTCTTCACGCCCCAGCAACCCACATCATCATAGATGACACGCACCTCCACGCCCTGTTGCGCCTTGGCGATGAGGGCATCAGAGAGGAGCAGTCCCAGGGCATCGTCCTCAAAGATATACATATCCACATGGATATGGTTCGTGGCCTGGGCTATGTCGCGCAGCAAGGCTGGCACAAACTCATAGCCACTGGTCAATATCTCCACCTTATTATTATTAAAGGGCAATGAAAAGCTCTGATTGACGAAGAGGTCCATCACCGAGCGATGCGCCTCGGGCAACTGCAGGCCGTGCTGCTCGACAAACTCCAGCATCGAGCGCTTGGTCAGCTGGTCCATCGACCTGCTGCTCACCATGCGCTCCCTGCGCGTGTTGATACCAAAGAAGAGATAGGCCACCACGCCTACCACAGGCACAAAGTAAATCACCATGGCCCACGCCATCGTCTTGGATGGTTGGCGATTATCCATCACCACATGGATAATCGTCGCGATAACGATTATCTGATAGATGATAAATAGAACGGTCTGCCACGTCATTGGAAATAGATGTTTGAGGTTTGAATCTGGAGGTTTGAAGTTTTAGGTGCTACTCTATATCGATGAGCTTGTGGGTCTGCAACGATAGTCGCCACTGAGGATGCGCCTTGATATACTCGACGCAGGCCTGCGTGATGACTTTGTTGCGCACTGCATCGCCCGTATCGCAGGGCTGGAGATAGAGTAATTGGTGACTGGTGACTGGTGAAGGGTGAAGGGAGGATAGTTTTTCTGGTGTATCCTCATCAAACACGACCTTAATCTCATCAGGTATTCTCCATTCACCCTTCACCAAATACCCTTCACCAAATATCTTCGGCGATACCGTGAGCCAGTCGAGGTTCTGGGGAGCCGGGCGCGTGCCGTTGCTCTCCATCGCCACCTCATAGCCCTGCTGATGAAGGAGGTCAACGAAGGCCTCATCCACCTGCAGCGTGGGCTCACCGCCAGTCAGGACGACAAAACGTGAGGGATAGTCGCGGATGGCAGACAGGATATCCTCGTCGCTCATCTCGCGATAGGTATTGAACTCCGTGTCGCAGAACGAGCAGCGCAGGTTGCACCCGGCAAAGCGGATGAAGATGGCCGCACGCCCCGTGTTACGTCCCTCGCCCTGCAGCGAATAGAAGATGTTATTAATCCTTTTCATAAGCTGCCATGTTGCCCTCGCTCTCCTGCACCTCTGCACGATAGCAGTTGGGCACCTGCTCCACACACCATCGGGCGATGTTCTCCGCCGTAGGGTTAAAGGGCAGTACGTCGTTGAGGTTCTGGTGGTCCAGTCGTCCCTTGATGTTACGCTTGATCTCCGTAAAATCGACCACCATACCATTTTGATTTAACTCCTTTGCACGGCAATAAAGGGTGATAATCCAGTTGTGACCGTGCAGATTTGAACACTTACTCTCATAGTCCAGCACTAAGTGATGGCTGGCAGAAATTTCTAACTTTTTTTGAATGTAATACATAATTCGTTTTAGACAACGAGATCGGTGCCCAGGCGCTTGGCCAGTTCATCGCGAATCTCTTTGGTTTCCTTATGTTCCTTTAATAATTGCATCATTTTACTCACGTCGCTGCCCACCTGTTGCAGCTGACGCTGTATCTCTTTTAATCTGTTCTCTACGATATCGAGTCGGAAGTCCATCACCAGGTGGAGCACACGCTGTCGGAGCGACCCCTCACGAGGTTCGATGACGAAGCGTCCGCCGAGTTGATGGCGATCGATGGCCAGACGGGTGGCCAGTTGGCTGACCTGCACATCAGGATGATTGCAGAAATACGTCTCGGCCTTGAAGTCGGGGTTGGCACTCTGCTCTACGGCCTCCTCGAGCATCTGGTTGTGCAGGGGCAGGGCGAAGGAGAGGCTGTCCTGCGAGAGGTCGAAGCTGACATACTGTGCCACGTTGAGCGAGATGGTGTCCCCCTCCTCTGTCTCCACGTCGGTGAAGATAATCTCATCGCCGTGGCGCACAATCTCGCGCATCAGCATCTGCTCCACCTGCGAGGCCTGCTCGGTAGGACTGTGCAGCGACAGGAGGTCGTCCTCCGTGACTTGCTGCTGAGGCAACTCCTCCTGCGAAGCCTGCTGCACGCGCTCCTGCTGTCGGGCGTTGTCCTTCTCTTTGTCCTCCAGGTCCTTGCGGATGTATTTGTTCATCTCGGCCACCAGGGTCTGCTCCTTCATATTGATACGATGGGCAAAGTCCGCCAGGTAGGTCGAGCGCAATATCTGGTCAGGGATGACGGAGATACTCTTCACAATGCCGCCGATGGCCTCGGAGCGCTTCACAGGGTCTGTGACGTTCTCCACCGTCAGTCGGCTCTTGAAGGTAATGAAGTCCGTCTGGTTATCCTCAATATACTGTTTCAGTTCCTCCGTAGAGTGCTTGCGGGCGAAGGAGTCAGGGTCGTCACCATCGGGCAGTAGCAGCACCTTGATGTTCATGCCCTCTTCGAGCAGCATGTCCGTGCCACGCATGGCGGCATGGATGCCCGCCTCATCACCGTCGTAGAGCAGGGTGATGTTGTTGGTGAAGCGGTGCAGCATGTGAATCTGATAGGTGGACAGCGCCGTACCACTGTTGGCCACCACGTTCTCGATGCCTGCCTGGTGCATGGCGATGACGTCGGTATAGCCCTCGACCATAAACACGCGGTCTTCCTTGACGATGGCCTTCTTGGCCTGATAGATGCCATAGAGCTCTCGCTCCTTGTGATAGATGTCCGAGTCGGGCGAGTTGACATACTTCTGCGCCACGCCCTTCGTACGACTGTCCAGCACGCGGCCGCCAAAGGCCACCACCTTGCCGCTGACATTGAACCAGGGGAAGATGGCACGACCGGAGTAGCGGTCAACTAATTGGCTGTTGGCTGTTGGCTGTTGACTGTTGGCATCCTCATTCCTCTTTCCTCTTTCCTCATTCCTCTTTCCTCCATCCTCATTCCTCTCAAAACAAAGTCCCGTCTTGACCAGGAACTCCGACTTATAGCCCTTTTCCTTGGCTGCCTGGGCCAGGGCGTCGCGTTTCTGCGGCGAGTAGCCCAATTGGAACTTCTCTATGATATCATCGCGGATGCCACGACTGCGGAAGTACTGCTTACCAATGGCGATGCCGTCAGGATCGTTCTTCAGTACATCATGAAACCAGTCCTTGGCCCATTCGTTGACGATAAACATCGACTCGCGCTCGTTCTGTGCCTCACGCTCCTCGTCGGTCAGCTCCTTCTCTACAATCTCGATGTTATATTTCTTGGCCAGCCAGCGCAGCGCCTCGGGATAGGTAATCTGCTCGTGCTCCATGAGGAAGCCGGCAGGCGTGCCGCCCTTGCCACACACAAAGCAGTGACAGATATTCTTCGAGGGCGACACCATGAACGACGGGTTGCGGTCGTCGTGAAAGGGGCACAGGCCCTTGTAGTTCACGCCACTCTTCTTGAGTGTCACGAACTCGCTCACCACGTCGTAGATACGTGCTGCATCGATAATCTTGTCAACCGTCGCTCTGTCTATCATTTCCTTTTAATCTCTTGGCAGGGTGAACACGAAGCGGGCGCCCTCTTTGTATGAGGTGTCGAGCACCACGTCGCCGCCCAGACGGCGGGCAATGCTGCGTGCCACGGTGAGGCCCACACCCGTGCCCTCGTAATATTCGTCCAACTGCACAAACTCCTCGAAGATATGCTCGGCCTCCTCTTCAGGCACGCCCTTACCCGTGTCTTCAATGATGAAGCGGATGAACCGCCCATCGTCCGAGGGCTTGATGAAGAAGCGCACGGTGCCCTGCTTCAGATCCTCACCCTGCGGGTGCAGGAATTTCACCGCGTTGCCCAGCAGCAGATGCAGGGTTCGCGTGGTCTGCTTGAGGTTGGTCCTCAGCACCACGTTCTGTATGGAAGCATCAGTAGCATACTCGAAGACAACATGAGGCTGCGAGCAGATGGGTGTCATCGTGATGGCCTCGTCGGCAATCTGTACCGGCGTCACCTCGTCATGGCGCTCGATGGTTGTCTCGCTGCTGGCCTCGCTAAGCTCCAGCATCTTGTTCACCAGGTTGGTGATGCGGTCGGTGCTCTCCACGATGCGGTGGTTGATGCTCATTCGCGTCTCATCGTCCAGCGAATCACCGCTGGTGGTCAGGATCTGCGAGAAGCCTGACAGCACGTTGAGTGGTGTGCGTATCTCGTGAGAAATCTGATGAATGAAATCCGTCTTCATCTTCAGCGACGCCTCGGCCCTCTCGCTGGCCACCTTCAACTCATCGTTGCGCAGGCCCAGTTCCTTGTTCTTGTGGCGCAGCTTGCGAGCCGAATACCAGATGAGCAGCAGAATGACGAGCAGGGCCACCGACGACAGCGTGGTGATGATGGTCATAAAGCGTGTGCGCTGCAGGGCCGAGTGTACCTCCATGGCCTCCAGCCTGCCCTCGTGCTCGGCATTCACCGTTTCCAGCTCATCCACCTTGAACATCGTGCGCAACTCATTAAGCTGCGTGAGGGTGTTGGCGCGGTTCAGCGAGTCGCTCAACTCATAGGTACGGGCATACATCTCTGCCGCCTCCTTGTATTTTCCAGAATGCATCAGGATGTCGGCCCTCTGCTTGTGAACAGGAATCAGCGTGGTCTTGTCTTCGATGACATTGAACATCCTCATGCGCTCATTGTTCAGCGTGAGCGCCTCATCATAGCGTCCCTGCATCATGCGCAGCTTGGCGCGATAGTATAGCAGGAAGAGATATTCGTATCTGTCCTTGTCTTCCAGATTGCGCTCCACGTCGTTCAGGTATCTCTCGGCATCGCCCAGCTTGTTCCTGCCCAGCGAGCCTTGCACACAGGCAATGAAGTAGTTAGACAGCATTTCCTTTCTGTCGCTCTCGTCGGCGCCGACCAGTCGCTGGTTCATCACCTGAAACCACTGAACGATAATCCTGTCCAGATCATCATAGCGCTTCAGGGCCTCCAGCACGTCACAATAATAGGGATATATCTGAAGGAGCACGGCCTTGTCAACCTGGAACATCAGGGGGACGCACTTCTCGAAAGCCTCGGCCGACTCTTCATAGTGGCGCATGCTGTAATAGACGTTGCCCATATTGAAATAGGCCATCGACTGTCCGTATTCTGAGCCTTGTCGGCGTGCCTCCTCATACATCAGCCTCACCTCATGCAGGGCCTTGTTGTATTGACCCGTAAAGTGATAGGCTCCCACCAGCATGTGCCAGGCCTGCATCTTTCTGCGCACCAGCTTATGCATGTCGCAGAAGTCCATCATGGCCTTGGCCAGAGGGAAGACAGAGTCGTATTTGGCCTCGTTGAAGAAGTGAAGCATCTTATTGATGTCGGCATCCATCTTTTTCTCGGCCTCTGTCTGTGAAAGTGATTCCACCTTGTCGAACACGGATTCAGCACGCATTGTCCCGCTGCCCAGCACCAAGGCGAGCAGCAACATGCTGAGAACCATGCAAAGACGGCAGGTCGGTTGATTCATCATAGCATCACTCTTCATTGATCATCATTTCTTCTTGAGATACTTAGCCAGCTCAGAGCCGTTGGCTTTGAGTCCTTTGGCAAAAGACTGGGCGTTCATCTGCGCACCCATTTTTGAGGCGTGGGTATGGTCTTTCTTGAAGTACACGCCAGCCTTTTCCTTTAACTGAGCCACCTGAGCCTTGGCCTGCTCCTTGTTGTCAGAGAGGCGCTTCAGGGCAAACTTCTTGTCGAGGAAGTCGGCCGAGAGGTTATGCAGGTCGATGAACTCGACGCCCGTCTCCTTCACCACCTCGCGATACCACTTGCCATAGGAATCATCGCGACGCTCAATCTTGCCCCCAGGCCACTCGTTGCGAGGGGTCAGGCTGACGAGGATGGGCGTGGCGCCTTTCTCGCGACAGTCATCAATCATCTTCTTCAGATACCAGCCAAAGCTATAGACCACCTCGTAGGTGCCGTTGTCCAGACGATACACATGCAACGTGTCCTTAGTGCCAGGGATAACGCCACGTGCCTTCTGGTCAGTAATAGGACAGATATCATTATGACCAAATTGGATCGTCACGAAGTCGCCAGGCTGCAATGAGTTATACACCTTCTCCCACAAGCCCTCACGAATAAAGCTACGCGTAGAACGTCCAGCGCGAGCAGCGTTGACCAGCGTAATCTTGTTCTCGTCGAACACCGTCTGTGCCTGCGAGGCCCAGCCCCACATGCCGTCATCGTCCTTGTCAGCATTCTTCACCGTCGAGTCGCCCGTAAAGAACACCACAGGACGACCTTCCCTGCGGTCCACCTGATAGGCATCCACAGGCACGTTCTTCATCATCGCCTTCAGGGCATTCAACTGCGGGTTCTTACTCTCGAAGATGCCCACGGCGGCACTCTGCGCATTCATCTCAGCGCCAAACTTCGACGTGTGTATCTTGTCGCCCAGGAAGTGATACTGCTGCTTCCAGCGGCTATAGCTGTCCAACTTTGCCCCACTGATCTCGTTCAGGTCAACAAAGGGCACGCCCTCGGTGGCTGCCACATAGGCCGCCCACTCCGTCTGCTGCTTGCGCACAATCTTGCCCTTGTCATTAAAGGCATCGCGCGGCGTCAGCGACATCAGAATGGGGTTGGCTCCCTTCTGGCGTATCTCGTTGATATAGCGACGCAGGTAGTTGCCGTAGGAATAGACAGTGTCCTGTCTCTGCGTGCGCTGGTTGAAGCCAACATAGCACGTGTCAGGGTCAACGCCAGGAATCACGGCACGGGCTCGCTTCTGATCAAAGAACTCACCATTGTCATTATGACCTATCGACACCACCACCCAGTCGCCTGGTTTCAGAGCCGTGCGGATGGCTGGCCATAGGTCTGTGTAGAACGTGCGAGTGGACATACCGCCCAGTGCCTGGTTCTCTACAGCAATTTTTTGGGCATCAAAATACTTTGGAAAGAAATATCCCCACCCCCACTGGCCATTGTTTCCGTTGCCCAGCGTACCGTTGCGCATGGTAGAATTGCCAACAAGGAACATAACAGGCTGCTGTCCCTTACGGGTGCTGCCTGGGGCAGGGCGCGACATCAGCGCCTTTGCTATGGAGTCTGGGGTGTTATCCACCACCTTGTTCACATCCTCGATAGGGTCTGGCAGGTTGTCGAATCCCTGTGCACTCACCATGAGCGACATGCCTGTCAGCACCAAGATAGAAAGTAGTCGTTTCATATAAGTCTGTTTTCAGACTGCAAAGGTACAAAAAAAACGAGAGAAATGCAAACAGAAAACAGCTTTTCTTATTATTTATGTGTAGGAAGCATCTTTGGCGGAGTAACAGACACGAAGTCAGAACCAAATATTAGTCAAAAAATTTCATTATCAACAATAATTTCTGTTAAATAATCACGGATTAATTTGATTGAACCCTAAAAATTCCTATCTTTGCATCAAAATCAATAGAAAATACAGTTCGACCAATACCAATTAACTGTTGAATTATGCAAAAAAACATCAATTCGCGGGAGGACTATTGGTACCAGACAAGGCTCATAAATATCAACCCCTGGAACAATGAAAACGATTTTTGCAACCTGCCTTGCACTCGCGCTGACGATAGGAGCGCAAGGGCAAACAGAGACTGTTGACACGGCGCAGTTTGTGGCTGTGTATGACTATGAGTGCAGAACGCAGAACGACGAGGGAACGCCCGTCACGGACAAAATGCAACTTGTATTGCTGGTGGGACGAACGGTGACGAAATCGATGCCGCGCTCGGCCTACACAAAAATAAACGAGACTGCCGAAGAGGAAGATCTGATAATGGGAGAGCACCAAGAGGCGGTGATGCACATGCCCACGGTGTGGACAGGTTTGCCCAATGGGCAGACCACTGTGCGCGACTGGATCTTTCCGCATGAGTTTGAGGGTTGCGAACCAACACCTGACATCGCGTGGACGCTAAACGATGACACCGTGACTATCGGCGGCTACCTCTGTCAGCAGGCTACTTGTAAGTTCCGGGGCGTGGCATGGACGGTGTGCTATACCGAGGAGGTTCCTTCATCGGCAGGGCCGTGGCGGTTGCGTGGTTTACCTGGGTTGATAGTCAAGGCAGAGAATGAGGCGCACACGTTCTGCCTCGCAGAATTAAGGCAGGAGCATACGCCCATCACGGCACCAGAACAGACCCCTAACATACAGCGCATGACATACGCCAAGTTGCTGAAGCATCGCAACAATGTATATGGCAATCGCCAATATGCCAAGAATCCCTTCTTCCATGTGGGCGACATCAACGGTCGCACTCTTTCATTGGGTGGAAGCATCAATCACATGACCGTCATAGAACTGGGAGGCCAGCAATTCGCGTATGCCGACGGCCGTCCTCTGCTAACGAAGGCACATGTGTATCAGCCGTTGGAGAAAGAATAGTAACAAATTAAGCGATATGAATCACGAGGGGGCTAGTGATTTATTGTTTTTCGACCCAATCCACACATTGAATGCCAGGCATTTGGCTAAAGTGCTTGGTATTATGTGTGACAATTGTCAAACCATAATGACGAGCAGTAACAGCAATGAGGATGTCAAAGTCACCTACTTTTAGCCCCTTAGAAGCAAGACTGTGACGGATTTCGGCATAATCTTGTATCCAATCTCCAAGTGGCAAGACTGTAAAGGCAGATTCTATCTCTTTAGGTTCTCGCAGATGCCTTTCAACTGCATTACTATGAAGAGCGCCATAGGTGAGCTCGGCAATGCTTACCTCAGACGCAAAGATTTGTTCTGCAGGCGTCGCAGCAATATGTTTATCTACGCCTCCGCGATGGCGGAAAAATTCAATCCATGTGTCAGTGTCAAGAACGAAACCTTTCATAAGTCCTTAATCATCAAGGTTGATTTCACGGTTAAGAGGACGTTCATCGTTGCGATGTTTCATCATCTGATAGTACTCCTCTCCTTCTTTTGTTTCCGACCAAGCACCCGCCAATTTCAAAAATTCAGCCTTTCGTTCTTCAGCAGAAAGGTCTGCAGCCTTTTCTTTGGGCATGATCAGCTTGTTGGCCAACCATTCACGATCGCTCTGCGAGAGCGAAAGCCCCTGCAGATATGCCCACAAGTTGTTTAATGCAAATGATGTCATAAGCCAATAAGATTTGATTTCGCTGCAAAAATAGGAATAAAAAATGGAAACACAAAATAATATGTGGAAAAACTGAAAGTACAAGATATGAAACACGTGGCTCCATGATTATTTGCAACATTAACACATAGCCGAAGAAAGTAATCACCTTCATTTTGATATTCCGAAATAATTGATTAATTTTGCAATCAATATTTTGAAGAGTAAGAAACAATAAAATGCTTAGGTTATGAAGATTGTGATACTTGACGGCTACACAGCCCAGCCTGGCGACTTGTCGTGGCAGGCGTTGGAGGAATTGGGATTGCCTGGGCCTCAAAAGAAGCCCGCATCCGCCTGATCAAGGTAGCAACAGACAATGTGCGTGCGTTCATGGATGGAAATGCACAGAACGTGGTGAATAATTGACTCGTTTTAGGGAGCGAAAAATGCAGTGGCTTGGTTGAAAATTCGTTCAAAATAGTCAAAAAACCATTTTAATGTTTTTTTGAACCAAAAATAACAAAAATTGAACTGTACCTTTGCAACAAGAAAATTGATTTTTAATGGTTAAGGTTTATGGTTGAATAATTTTTTGGGGGAAGGTTCGCTGTGAAGCGAGCCTTCTTTTTTTTTTGAAGTGAAGAAAATTCATTGGAGGCACGGTGATACTCATATGTATACCAGCTATCTGATGAAAATCGGCTCAAATTATAGCAATTTTATATATCTTTTAAGCTCAAAATGAGCCGATAGTTGAAAGAACATTTCTATTTTTGCACCGAGATAATCAATGAATGATGATAAAGGTGTATGAAACAAAAGAAGAAAAGATGGCCGCTTTCAAGCGTTCTATAGGTCTCCACAAAGTTTGGGAAGACCTTACTTCTGGCAACATGTCGATTGAAGATTTCAAGCGACAAGGGTACAATACGGTCAATATCACGAAGTAATGGATTACAAAAATGACACTTTCCTATTCCAGATGTCTTTAGGAGAATCAAAGACCTGTCACCTTGATCTCTGACAACAAAGAAGGTCTTTACATAAAAAACTCCGCTAAAATCTCTAAAACGGATCCTAGCGGAGTTAAATGTATGATTTCAAGTATCTATTTCACAGTTGCCTTAACATAACTTTTTCCAGCAGGCATTGTCTGATCTTGGTCATACTTTGGACTATACTTTCCTTCTGGCATGTTACTTAATACAAACACAGTACACCTACGACCGGCAACGACTTTATCTGTTGCAGCGGTATTGATTGCAGTAGCCGCTATGTCTGCCAACGCCCCAAACAATCCACTGCCACCACTATTGATGCTCGTGTCAACACTAATTAACCCTTCACGGTTATATAAAGTCTCGCCCGTCTTTGTTGAACGGAGAATATATTCTACACCTGCAGTCAATTTTCCTCCAATCTTATTTCTTTTCCATGATTTGATAATTGTAAACATGGCCGCATCAGCTCCAAGTACATTTCTGAACTGAGAGAGGTCCGCCTCAAGGAACTGCTCCGCATCGTAAGCACTCTCTGATTGGAACATCTCCATTGTCATCATGGGAGAATAGACATAATAACCTTTCTCACAAAGAGGAGCATAAAGAGTAGTATAGAAATAGTCTTTTGCCTCCACAAAATTTGTCTGATTGATTGGGGGCATCACAGCAATAGTAAGAGGTTTTTCCTCGTACATCTTAGGATATTGAGCAAGACGAGTAACCTGCTCTGCGCATGATGACATCAATATAGTCACCAAGCCAAGGATGATATATTTCTTCATTTTTCCAACTGGTTAATGATTCGTGAAATAAATTTCTCTGATTCTGGATATGCTTTGATTTCTGCCCGTAGAAGAGTTAATCCTTCCTCTTTTTTACCCGCCTTGTATAATAAGTAACCATACTCGGCGTTTACGCCAGGAGGAACTACTTTGCGAAGTCCCTTCTGCTTACTGATTACTTTTTCATACTGAGCCATTGCCTTTGTTAGAGTTTCCTCTGTACCACGTTTAGTGTACGTGTAAGTAGCATCCTCGGAATCATACCAAGAATAGAGAGTTTGTTGAGTTTGGCAAGAAGCCATAGCCATCACGCAGATGGCTGAAATAATAAATTTCTTCATGGCAAATTAATAATTTTAGTTTCCTGACTTGACAAGAACAATTGTTTCTGATATACAGTTTGACCATTGAATTTTACGGTAACATTTCTGCGACCTGTAGCGACTCCATACTGGACCCCTTTTCTATTTGAAGTCTTTGGTTTCACCACTTTTGCATCAAACTTGGTTCCATCCACATCCACTTGCACTGGCTTTGAACCATTACCGTACGTTTCCAATGGACCAACAAACACCAAATACGCCATGTCTTCCTTACCACTCTGCTGAGCAACAGGATAGTTCGCTTTACATCCAATCAACAGACTGGCAATGGCAATTAATGAAAAGATAACTTTAGCTTTCATAACATGCTTTATTTTATTTCTTCAATGTAGTAGTCCGTCAGCTTATCAGCATTAATCGTCGCACCTTCGCCCGCAAATGAAACAAATGAATATTCTGTTTCAGGAGTATCGCCACCTGTTGCAGAGACAGTCACAGTTCCAATTTGTTTGCCTGGAAGTTCTATCATAACACCTGTTTGAGGATTCTTTACCTGCTTACCTTTTGTCTTGACAGCAAAAGTATCGCCAACCTTGACACCTTGACTTGCTCCACCAGCAATCAACTGAGCATCACTGTCGTATGAAAGAAAGAATGTACGCCAAGGCTTATCGGTACATTTGTTGATTATATTCTCCACCAATTGGCCAATAGCTTCTGAAATGGCTTTATCGCTCAGCGTTGCATCATAACTTGCTTTACCCCCAACTCCCATTGTGGTTTTCGTCGTCATTTCCGCAGAACCTTTTCCTTCATCTGAATAAATGATAAGTCCAGTTGAAACATCAACCAAACGAATGGCAACAGCTGCTTCCACAATTTGAGTTTTTACATTTGTGAAAACACCTTCTTTTCCAACATTCTTGCGGCCAAATTCTGTAATAGAGCCAATAATCATGTAGTCTGCACCAATTGTTGCAAGACCATTATCACTTTTTTTTGCCTCCTCTAAGAGAGAAGCTATATCACTTCTTTCCAACAACAAGAATTTGCCAGATGCTGCTAACTTAGATGACAAGATGTCAAGAGCCTGTTTACCCATCGGATCGTTTTCCTTGTCATAGAAGATACCCTTGGCGAAATCACGGGGTCGGTTCTCCTGATCATTTTTTTAAATAGACAAAGCACAAATGAAAATGAAACAAGTAATGAGTCATAATATAAATAACGGACTTCTGAATATAATCAGAAGAACCGACCCCATGATCAGAAGAACCGACCCCATGATCATGCAAATGAAAATGAAACAAGTAATGAGTCATAATATAAATAACGGACTTCTGAATATAATCAGAAGAACCGACCCCATGATCATGAGAAGAACCGACCCCATGATCATGAGTTGAGCGTTCTTTGTCTCCGCAGTCAAAGCCGGTCAGAGTCAGGGTCCGGGCGGTGTCGGGAGTGTGGGGTATGTGGAGGTAGCGGGGCATGAGTTGTTATTCGTTTTTGTGGGGGTTAAATTGTTTGTTTTGAGAGGGAAAGAGAGGGGGATGGGGAGGTCAGAATAGGTCTGAGTGGGTGCCGGTTCCTGTGAACAAGAGTGTAAGTTCTGTATCGTTTTGCTCCCAAATAAGGAGCCAGTCGGGTTTCAGGTGGCACTCCCAGCAACCATTGTACTGTCCTGACAACTTATGGGGCCGATACGTTGCTGGCAGCTGGCCCGTCTCGGCAAGCAATGCGACGGCCTCCTTGAGCAGCCGCATGTCATAACCACGCTTTTCGCAGCGCTTTATGTCCTTCAGGAAACGCTTTGAGGGTATGATGGTGTACTTCATACGTTGATGCCCAAGTCCTTAAACATTTCATCCGCAGAGCTGTATGTCTTCAGCCTGCCGTGCTTCATGTCGTCATGTGCCTGCTCGATGGCCTTCATCGTCTCATCGTTGAGATACTTGCCCGTCTCAGGGTCGTAGAGGCGGTGCTTGGTGGCAGATTTGGGCGACACCTTGTGCATCAGCACGCCCAGCGCTTTCAGGTACTCCATCAGAGCCTTGCCCCTGGCGCTGCGCTCGTTCAATGTGATAGTATAAGTTGCCATAATCTATATTATTTCTTTGAATTGTCTGTTGTTGTCTGTCTGCCGTTTCGCAGCCTTTCGGCTGACAAGTCTGCGGTTAAGCGAGGGCCATGATGCTTGCATTGATGGCCGAGCGTGAGCAGACTCGCACGCTTTTGCGTGCAAAGCTACAAAAAATAATTCAAAAAACCGCATTTGGAGAAGATATTAACACGATTTCTGTACAGAATACTATTCAATTTGTCAAGAGAAACGTTATATTGAGGATGGGAATAGTCCCAAATAATCATTAAATTGTTAATTTACAATGAAGAATTTATCATTGATTGCGTCGGCCATGGCAATGCTAGGGCTGACGGCGTGTGAGAAAGGGCTCGTGGACGGGTTCTACGATTGTACTTAATTCTTCTTCGTTGATTGAAAAGAAACAGTTGTAATCTCCCTTGTCCCTTAATTGTTCCATTCGAGTCAGGAAACCACCCAGCCTGTCTTCTATGATACCTGTCTTAATGAAGTGCATTCGTCATTTAAACTCATAGGGCGATGGCGTCTTCTAATACGTTGTGATAAAAGGGAGTGATACGGCTGGCCTCCCATTCCTTCTTTGTATACATGATGGGATTGATCTCGGCACCCAAATCCCAACCCAGTTTTGTCAATGGGTAAGTGATGGTGTCGTAATCCTCGGGAGTCAGTTTGTCTTTGTCGAGAACAATCAGTATGTCCCAATCAGATTCTTGATGGGCATCACCACGAGCCTGTGACCCATAGAGCATTGCCGTAGCCTGCTTGGGCAGACTAGCGTCAAGTGTCTTTTTGATGTTTTCAATTATCTTCTTGTCCATAACAATCGTTCTTCTTGCTGCAAAAATACAAAAAGATTTTGATAACGTATCGTTTTTCCTGATTTTTCTCTGAAAAATGCCTTAAAATGGTGTTCTGTTTGAGCAAATCATATATAATATCGGATTCTTTCAGTCATACTCTTAGGAAAATAGGGCTTAAAATGTGTGCCCTTGATTTCTTTCAAAAAAAGAAGGCTCGCTTCACAGCGAACCTTCCCCCAAAAAATTATTCAACCATAAACCTTAACCATTAAAAATCAATTTTCTTGTTGCAAAGGTACA
>CACYNE010000022.1 GCA_902775605.1 uncultured Prevotellaceae bacterium | reverse complement strand
TGGAACAGATTGGTTGTGATTACCACTCTATTCCGAAAGGTCTAAAGCTATCTTTCTCTATAAGGCTCTCGAGTGCCTCATGAAGTTCGTTATACACCTCGTAGGCGTATCTCTCGATACTCAGATAGCCCATTAGCTTCGGCATCGGCTTAAAGTTTGGGCGCAGTGTGCCGTCGCTTCTACGCGTAATAGAAATGTACTTTCCATTGAATACCTTCGCATTGCGCTTCTTGCACCAGGGCAGCATCTCTACAAACGTATAGTTTTCGCTCGTGATGCGCGTCAGCACGCCCATATACTCCTTACCCAGTTTCGTTCTCGTGTCGTTCTGCAGGAAAGTCTTGACATCCATGCAGAGATCTGTGTTCTTTTTCATTTTTGTTTTTTCTTTCCGGGATAGCCCTCGGCCTCACACGAGGGACCCTGCGCACAACTGGGAAAGTGAGACTGGCCTACGGTCCAACGCTTGACCCTTTTTCCCGCTGATTGCTGATGCAAAGCTACGACAATTTCCGCTGGGGGGCAAGGACTTTTTTCGTGCTTTCCGATAAACTTTCCGAAAGCACGCGATATTTCCGAAAAACTTTCCGATTACTATTTGCCCTTGATGAAAAAAGCCAGGAAACGCTGGGCCACGTTGATCCTGCGCAGACGCTCGGTGGCGTTGCCGGTCTCCACCAAGGCCTTTGCCCAGGTGTGACCATCCTTCTAGACTACTTCGGCATGATGCGAGGGTGGACGATGGCGAGGTAAAGCAAATATTCGGGAAAAACTTGTTTTTCTCATGGAATTGTCGTATATTTGCACCCGTAATCATAAAAGGATGCAATATGAGCAAGTACGAAATTCCCTTCTTGACGGCGTGCATCAATGCCTTCGGACGACGTTTCTCCATGACACGGCAGGCAGCGTTCCGCTATCTGCATGAGCACAAGGGGCTGGCCTTCTTGATTGAGTTCTACGATGTGGAGCACCTACAGTCGATGGAAGAAACTATCGACGATCTGCTCATTGTCTGTCAAAAGAATGGAGGAGCACTGGCATGACACTCTATCACGGCACCAACGCAGACATAGAAGCGATAGACCTCACCCGAGGCCTGCGTCACAAGGACTTTGGCAAGGGCTTCTATCTGACGCCTGACAGAACGACCGCCGTCCGCATGGCGCAGAAGAAGACACGGCTCTTCGGAGGCACAGCGACGCTGATAACCTACGAGATGGACGACGCGGCCCTGCATTCCGACCTGAAAGTGAAAATATTCCCTGAGAATGCCACCGTGGAATGGCTCGTCTTCGTGGATACCAACCGCGACAGGAAAACCGTGGCGCCCATTCACGACTACGACATCGTCATCGGCCCCATAGCCGACGACGGCGTAGTACTACAACTCACAAACTACCGCGAGGGCATCTACACTCCTGAACAGGCCGCAGCCCAACTTCAGGACAAATACCTCGACCAGCAATACTATTTCGGAACGGAGCGGGCCCTGCGCTTCCTTCACAAAACAAGTGTCGAAGCCCTATGAACCAGCCCAACCATCACCAGATAGCCACCTACCTCACCGACTACGCCCTAAGTGAGCTGGTGAAGTACGTCATCGAAGACACTGGCTGTTCTATCGAGCAGGCCATGGAGCGCGTATACAACTCTCCGCTGATGACGGCCCTACAGGACGAAGAGGGCGAACTGTATGTGCAAAGTCCAGCTTATCTTTATGAATTAATGGGGCAGTTAAGCTGACAATTTGGCGAGGTGGTTGCGATAGGCCTTCTTGAGGTGGCAGATGGCCTTGTCGCGAATCTGGCGGATACGCTTACAGAGTATCACTCATATACCTTAAAATCACTCATATACCCTAAAAAAACATCCTTCAGCCGAAGCATCATATTATCAAGTAATTACGATGCGGCTGAAGGATATTTCGTATCATTCACAAATTAATAATAATCGCATTATAATGGGATTTTACTGCTATTTTTAGATTTTGAGCAAATAGAACCCTCAAAAATCGCATTTTATTGAGATTTTTACCATAGATTTGAGAATTAATTGCTATCTTTGCACCGAAATCGCAATATAATGAGATTATGACGCAGCAAGAAATAGGTAACTCCATTAGGGAAAGGCGCAAGAAACTGGGAATCAATCAGCAGACATTGGCGGATCTGTCTGGTGTTGCTGTCAATACTATTGTAGCAATCGAGCGCGGCGAGGGCAACCCTCAACTCGCCACCTTGCTCACGATAGTGGACACATTGGGACTGCAAATAGACATTAATATCAAGCGACTTGACTATGAGACAGTGTAAAGTTTACGTTCACGACGTGGAGGCTGGCATTTTGCAAGAAACCGATGCCAGGGAATATGTGTTTAACTATGACGAGAATTATCATGGCGAACCAGTATGTCTGTCCATGCCTGTACGGAAAGAGCCTTATCGCTCTGCTCATCTCTTCCCCTATTTCTTTAATATGCTGTCTGAAGGCTCCAACCGTCAGACGCAATCATTGTTGCTTCATATCGATGAAAACGACGATTTTGGAATCATGCTGGCAACAGCCCAGTATGACACCATAGGAGCGGTAACCGTTAAACCCTTTTGATAATGATAAAGATAAATGTGTGCCCATCTACCTTGCAGGAAGGCTTTGCCACCTATTCCCCTACTGCCCGGAAACTTTTGTTTGACGGGAAAGAGGTTTCTCATGTGTTAGACTTTGACAGCCCCAACAATGACAATGCCGACAATGAAGCCTATCTGAAGAATGTGGGGCGCATCTCACTTTCTGGCGTGCAGCCAAAGGCGAGTTTAGTAGTGAATGACGAAGGGTGTTTGGTGAAGCCTGCGGAGGAAGAACGAGGCACATATATCTTAAAACCTGCTCCATCTTCGTATGCCTTGCTTGACCGCAAGTATTGTCCTGCCAACGAACATCTGACCATGCAACTGGCTTCACAGGTCTATCACATAGAAACGGCGGCCAATGCCCTTTGCTTTTTCCGAGATGGTGAAGTTGCCTATCTTTGCCGACGCTTTGACGTTGGTCCTAATGGACAGAAATACAGTCAGGAAGATTTCGCCTCTCTCGCGGGACTGACCAATGCCAATGGTGGCAGCGACTTCAAATATAGCAACCTGAGCTACGAGGAGTGCGCTGACATTATCCGTAAGTACGTCATAGCAGCACCTGTAGAAATCCTGAAGTTTTTCCGTATCATCGTGTTCAATTATCTCACCCTCAATGATGATGCCCACCTGAAGAACTTCTCACTCATCAATCGTGGTGATGGAGAATATCATCTTGCTCCAGCATACGACCTCATCAACACAAGTCTGCATCTGAGTATGCCACACATCTTCGCTCTTGATAAAGGATTGTTTAAGGAGGGCATGAAGTTGTCAGACACAAAAACGGTCGGACGCAAGGACTTTGAGGAGTTTGGTCTCCGCATAGGATTGTCAGGGCGATTGATCAAGCGGGAACTGGATTTCTTTGCCACAGAACAACCTTTGGCAAAAGAACTGATTGATCGATCTTTCCTGTCCGAATCCTTGAAACGAAGTTATTGGCTTTCATACAACTATCGACGAGCAACATTGACTTTCGTCTAACCTTAATAGAAAACTCACAGGAATCACCCTGTGAGTTTTTCTATTTGTGGCTTTATGATCTTCTTACATATCTACGTCTTCGTCGTCAAAGCCTTCGTCGTCCCAAATAAGGCTCTCATCATTGCTGAGACCTCTGACAGATTTGTAGCCTTCTGGGGTACTCCTACTTAATAGCTACCTTTTTACCACCATGGATATACAATCCCTTCTTCGTGGGCACATTGTCCAGCTTGCGACCGTCGAGCGAATACCACGCGTCAGCCCAATTATGAATTAAGCATTCAGCATTATGCATTGATGTCGTTTCGCCGTCAAAGTCGAGCACGAAGTCACGCACAGGATTCTCTCCCGGCACCTCGAAGTGGGCGCGGAAAGGACGGAGGGTGCGGGTGGCATTCGAATAGCCCAGTCTGTTGCCAGAAGAGAGCATGATGACAGAATTAATGTTGGTTTCATCGATGGCGAAGAGCGAGTACTGACCGACGAAGGTCACCTTGCTGTCGTTGCTCACGACGGGCTCAGGCTCGATGCTGCTGATGGTCACGTCGGTGAACATGGGGTTGGTGATATTAGCGCCCGTAGTCTCCCACTTCACGATGTAGGGCTTGCCCGCCTCGATGCTGCTGGCGTCGGTGAAGTTCAGCGTCAGCGTGCCATTGGCGGCGAGGTTCGATGTCGTCAGAAGTTCCTTCACCGTGGCCCCTTCCAGCGGAGTGCCGTCGAAGTGGTGGCCTTCATCTGCATTGTCATTACCGAGATTGAACGGCAGACAGAGCGTGTTCCAGTCGCCGTCGCGGTAGAGCGTGCGGCCTGAGAGAATGACGGGATAGGTGGTGGGCAGGCCTTGGTTGCCGCGGTTAGCGAGGGTGGCGAGGGCAGCGGTGTTGTCCTCAGTATCGCTGAGCACGGGCATGGGAACTGCGCCGTCGTTTGCGGTCACGTCATTTCCTTTGCAGCCCTTGCCAGAGGTGACGGCGGAGCCGTTGATGGTGCAGCCGTGGTAGTAGTTGTGGCTGAGGGTGCCACTGGTGCTCTCGCCGCAGATGGCGCCGTAGTCGTTATTGGTGCTGGTGGCGGTGATGGTGGTTTCGGTGACGGTGCAGCCGCTGACGGTACTTAACGGTTTGGAGCCGACGATACCGCCAATGCAATCGTAGCCTTTGATGCGGGCATCGGTGACGTGGACATCGTGGACGTCGGCCTCTCTTATAATGCCGAAGAGGCCTTGGTACTTGTCGGATGTGCTAGTGCCGGTCTTACGAATACGGATGCCGCTAACGGTGTAGTCATCGCCGTCGAAGGTGCCCTTGAAGTAGCGCCAGTTGCCGTCGTAGCGTCCTATGGCCTCATAGTTCTCCTCGTAGTCGTCGTCCTCGATGTCGGGGTGGATGAAAACGATGTCAGCTCCGAGCTGGAAGTACTTGCCTTCATAGCCGCTGGCGGCATAATCGTCGCCCGTGCCGCTATTGACGCGCTGAGCCAGCAGCAGCAGCTGGTCCTTATCATATATCATGTAGGGGTCGGCCTGCGTGCCAGCGTTTACGGTGGCCCAGTCGATGAGGGCGATGGCGCCGCTGACGGTGACGTTGGCGTCAGGCATGGTGAGGGTCGTGCCGCTGAGTGTGCCAGCGCTGGCGGTATAGACGTAATGGTAGCCGGGGGCTTCGGGGGCGTTGTTCGCGAGGGTCAGGCTCACAGCGTCGCCGCTGCCAGCGTAGAGCACATCGTTATATACGATTCCGGCGATGAAGGGGTCGCTGTCGCCGCAGGCATTCGTGGCCTTGTAGGCGGTGATGCCGCTGACGCTGTACTCGGTGGCCACTCCTGCATGGTTCAAGGTCACGTTCTCGCCTGCCGTGATGCTGCGGAGCTGTTTGCCCTGCGCGGTGCCAAGGGTCTGGGTGTAGTAGCAGTTAGTGATGGTGCCGCCATCGTTGGAGAAGGTGGCGCCGCTGATGACGGCTTTATCGTCGGCAGTCGGGGCGTAGAGGCTGTTGGTGATGGTGAGCGTGCCAAGCTTATACCAAAGGCCCACGAAGCCGCTGCAGTAGGTGGTAGCCGATTCGCCGGTGCTGACTATCTTGCCATCGAACACGCAGCCCTCAATGGCAGTGTTGTAAAGAATTGCCGCCACGAGGCCGCCGTGATTGCCTCTGCCACTAGAGCTGCTGTTGATGGTGACGCTGCTACGACAGTTGGTGATGGTGTTCGTCCCACTTAATACAAAGCCAACGATGCCGGCGGCGTTCATTTTGCTGGTCTGAATGGTGCCGGCGACGTGCAGGTTCGTGATGGTAGCATCTTCAATGAATCGGAACGGGGCGCAGTTGATTTCAGAGACATTGTAGCCGACGGTCAGCGTGTGGCCATCGCCGTCGAACGTGCCGGAGAAGTCTTCGGTGGTGGATGTCCCCGCCATCGTCGTCACGGCCTCGGTGCCGTTTGCAACATCGGTCGCCGACGGGATGTCGCCGCCCAGCCGCCAGTACTTGCCACGTAAATCAGCAATGTTGTCGTTGACAACAGCACAGAAGGCATCCCAGCCGGTGGCGTTGCTGATGACGAAGGCCGTCTCTGCCGAACTGCCGTCGCCCGTGCCGAAGGGAGAGGTGTACGTGACGGTGATGGTCGCGCTCTCGGCGGGCATCTCAAACGAGTATTTGCCTTCGCCGTCGGGCGTCAGCTCCGAGCCGTTGCAACTCACGCTGGTCAGGGTGAAGTACGTGGTGTTGTTTGGCGTCAGCACCACCGTCTGACCCACCTTCGCATAACGGCGGTCGGCCGTAATCACATAGTCTGGGGCGCTCACTATAATGTCATAGAGCGTCTCAGTGCACGGGGCCAGCGTGTGCCCATTAATGGCGTTCTTTTCGGCATTGGTCAGCGTGCCCTTATAGCATATCCCCGTCGTCTCGTCCTCGAAAGCCTTGCCGTCGGCAATGGTCACGGGGCCACCGTAACTGCTGGCCGTGATACAGTCGGTGGCGCTACGCCAACCGAGGGTGATGGTGTTGTAAGAGCTGCCAGTAGATAAACCGCTGCTACTGCCAGTGCTGGTGGCGGTAACCTGCCCGCCGTTGATGTTGATGGAGCTTTGCGCATAAATACCACTGGACTTGGCATTCACGTCGATAACGCCACCGTTGATGGTGATGTTGTTGGTACTGATGCCCTCAGATGTAGTGCTGCTGACGGTGAGCTTGCCTGTGCCAGCAGTCTGCCCGTAGATGGTGAGTCTGCCGCCATTGACCCAGATGGCTCTTTTATTGCTTTCACTGACCGCCATCTCCGCGCCGTCGCAGAGGATGAGGTAGCAGTCGCCGGTGCAATAGAACTGGCTGCTGTATCTCACGTCCACGCCGCCGTCGTTGTCGGGGTCCGTGTTACTGTTCATCACCACGTACCAGCCCGACGATAGTTCGCTTACGTCCATATCGCTCGTCAGCATGGCGGCGGTATGGCTCTTCTGCGTGCCGTCGGCGTCGATGTAAGTGTAACTGACGGTCAGTGTCGCCGTAATGGTGACGTCGGCGTCGGTCATGGTCAGCTTGTAGGGGTTGCTAGAGCCGCTGAGCGTGCCAGCGTTGGCGCTGTAGCCGTACTCATAGCCAGGGGCGTCGTTCGTGAGTGTCAGACTCACGGCGTCGCCGCTGCCAGCGTAGAGCACATCGTTATATACGATTCCGGCGATGAAGGGGTCGCTGTCGCCGCAGGCATTCGTGGCCTTATAGGCGGTGATGCCGCTGACGCTATAGGTCGTGGGCTCTCCCGCATGGTTCAAGGTCACGTTCTCGCCTGCCGTGATGCTGCGGAGCCGCTTGCCCTGCGCGGTGCCGAGGGCGGTAGTATAGTAGCTGTTGGTAGGCGTGATATCACCGCCGCCGTTAAAATAGAACGTGCCGCCACTGATGCTGGAACCGTCCTTCGGGGCGAATAGGCTGTTGGTGATTTTGAGCTTGCTATGGCTGTAGCCTACGAAGCCGCCGCTCTGGCTGCTGCCATTGATTTTTCCATTGAACACGCAGCCCTCTATCACGACGTTGCCGCCGATGCTGAAGCCGCCGGTGTAGTTACCGCCGCTGATGGTGGAACTGCTCACGCAGTTGATGATGTGGCTTGTGGTCGTGGTCGAACCAGTCTCACCGATGACTCCGGCGGCACGAGTGTCGCTACTGCTGATGGTGCCCTCGACGACGAGGTCCTGAATGGTGGCGCCATCCACATTGCAGAAGGGTGCGACGTAGGATGTGCCAGTGTAGTTGACGGTCAGCGTGTGTTCGTCACCGAAGAATGTGCCCTTGAACTTGATGTCGTTCGTGCCCGCCATCGTCGTGATAGGAGTTTGGGCAGTACCGATGTCGGCAGTCAACTTAACGCACACGCCGCGTTCCCAGTAAGTATCGGCGTTGGCGGGATTGGCAAATTGTATCCAGTCGGCGACGCTGCCGATGAGGTAAGGAGAGGATATGGTGCCACTGCCCGATATCTCTCCTGTGACGTAGAATGCGATGTTCTTCGAACCGTAGTAGCCGTTACTCTCGGTGCCCGTGCCGGCGATGGTCAGGGTGTAGTCGCCCACAGCAGTGACGCTGGTCACTACGTCGTCGCCTTTCTTGATGGTGACGGTATAGTCTGTGTCGAGAGTGAGCGTAGTGCCGTTGGCATCCGTCACGACGGGCGTGATGCTGATGTCTGAGCCGGTATAGGAATAGCTCGTATTGACATCGCTGACGGTAGCATTGGCAAGGTTCCTGGAACTTAGAATGGGAATGACTTTATCGCCGATAACTACCCATTGGGAACCGAGTTTCTTTCTGAGCGCTTCGCCAGTGGCGGTGGTCTTTTCACCCTGAACGGTGATGGAGCCGTAGTTCTTGCTGCCGTCGTAGTAGCTGTTCGACAATGTAGGATTGACGTTGCGGCTGAAAAGGGAACTGCCATTGGTCTGGCTGATGTCCATCGTGCCCGCCATCATGCAGTTTTTGAACTTGAGCGTAGCCTTGCGCCATCCCACCATTCCACCGCAGTTGGTGGTGGTGCTGCCAGTGATACTTCCGTCAAAGAGGCAGTTGGTAATGTTGAGCGAACCACCCTCCTGGACAGCCACGAAGCCGGCATGGGTGCCGTCGCCACTAATTGTCGTCGAGATGGCCACGTTGCTCCAGCAGTTCTGGATGATGCAGTCGTCATAGCTGTGGGCGGCGATGCCGGCGGCAAACTTGTAGCCGGTGCTGATGGTGCCCGCCACTTTGAGCGTATTGATGGTGGCTCCGTCGATGTAGAGGAACGGGGCGCAGTCGTTGGTTGTCGCCGTGTAGTTGACGGTCAGCGTGTGTCCGTCACCGATGAATGTGCCCTTGAACATGTTGGAGCTCGTGCCCGCCATCGTGGTGATGGGAGTTTGGACAGTACCGATGTCGGCGGTCAACTTAACGTACACGCCGCTTGCCCAGTAAGTGCCGGCGTTGTCGGCATTGGCGAACGTCGTCCAGTCCGTCGCCGAAGCAATCAGGTACGGGTCGGCTTCTTTTCCGCTGCCCGAAAGTCCGTCCGCCCACGCCGTCGTGGTGGTGAGCAGCATCATGAGCAGCGTCATGGCCGCCCGTCTCACACGTGCGCCGCCAAGCCTCGTGGCCGTCGGCGCGAAGAAATCCTTAATGGTCATTTTTCTTTCCATATACCTTATTATTATATATTATATTATTATTAGCTGTTGTATTGGTCCTGTCCGCCGCGCTGTATGTTGCGCCAGCAGGCTCGGAAGAAAAGGAAGATTCCCACGGCAACGAGGGCGATGCCGATGGATTCCAAAGGGGTGATTGATAATATCTGTTTCATATATTTTTTAATGTTGAAGGCTACAGTGAAGCGAGATCTATCATGCATAAAGCAGGCTCGCCGCCTTTTCGGCTGCAAAATTACACATTTTCTGCGAAACAAGGCTACAGCGCCGCCAGGCGACTGCGATAGGCCTTCTTGAGGTGGCGGATGGCCTTGTCGCGAATCTGACGGACACGCTCGCGCTTGAGCTGCATGTCGTCGGCAATCTCGGCCATCGTCATGTGGTCCTGACCAATGCCGAAATAGGCATTGATGACCTGACGCTCGCGCTCATCGAGAGAATGGATGGCATATTCGATGGCCGACTCGATGCTGGCATCATAGACGCGCTGGTCGGCCTGGGGAGAATTGGTGTTGACAAGGACAGAGAGCAGGCTGACATTAGCCTTGGAGCCCAGAGGGGCGTCAACAGAACGGGTCTGACCATCGCGGGTACTCTCCACGCGCTGCTCAGCACTCTCCTTCTGAAGGGCTTTCTCTATCTGACGACGGATGAACACCACAGCATAGTTGACGAAACGAAGACCTCGGGTGGCGTCATACTTGCCAGCGGCTTTCATCAGGCCGAGGTTGCCCTCGCTGACCAGGTCCTCCATAGAGAGTCCCTGCCCCTGATACTGGCGGGCGATGACAATAACAAAACGGAGGTTGGCCTCAATGAGTTTGTTGAGAGCGCGCTCGTCGCCCTTCAGGACACGTGCTGAAAGGCGGGCCTCCTCCTCTTGCGAAAGGAGCTGCTCACGGCCTATTTCGTCGAGATATTTATTCAGTATGCTGTCTTCCATGCCACAAAGGTACAAAGAAGCGCGTAAAAAACCAAATATATTTCGGTTTTTCACTCTGAGAAGACGCAAATTTAATGGAGCAGGAAGCGGGCCACAAGGGGAAGATGGTCGCTGAAACCCTGCTGATAACGCATGCCCTGGAAGGTGCGGAAAGGTCGCTGACCACCATAGTCTGGCTCGTCTTCCAACAAGAATGGGGCATCGTTAATATAAGTCGCTTCCACCTTCTGAGCCAATGACGGGGAGGTGAACACATGATCCAAGGAATGCCACTCGCCACGAAAGCGGTAGTTGCCAGGTGCGCCATGCAGGCCCTTAGACAGGCTGGTGATGTTGTGAAGTCCCTGCTGACAGAGTTCGAGAAGAGCGGGACTGTCGGCATAGTCATTGAAATCGCCGGTGATGATGATATGAGACTGCAAGCCGATGTGCTGAATGGCCTGCTGAAGAAGTCGGGAGACCTGCAGGCGATAGGCCTCTGTTTCGCGTGCTCCGCCATAGCGGCTGGGGGCATGGACGACAAAGACGTGAAGGGTGTCGCCAGAATAGCAGCGACCCTTGACATAAAGGATGTCACGGGTGGGACGCATGCCCTTGGGCGGCAGGACAGTGATGGTCTCGTAACAAAGGGGATGAAAGCGCAGGGGATGATAGAGCAAGGCAACATCGACGCCACGCAGATCGGGCGACTCGGTCATCAGGTAATGATAGCCGGCATTGCGAAGGAGGGAACGGCGGGTCAGGTCTCTGAGAACGGAATCGTTCTCGACCTCGACCAAGGCGACAAGGTCGGGCAACTGGTCGGAACAAGACAGGATCTCCTGACCAATACGGTTTACCTTGCCCCAGTATTTGGTGGAAGTCCAATGGCGAGTGCCATCGGGAAGAAACTCTGTGTCCTCCTTCCCCACATCGTGATGAGTATCGAACAGATTCTCGCAGTTCAACTCAACAAGTGTGAGAAAGGAGGACAGCAGAAGGGATATCAGCATCGTTTAGCAGACTTTCTCCAAACGCTTCATGATAGAGAACATGAAGATGGCTGAGATGATGCAGAGGGCGATGAAGACGCTCCAAACAGCCCACAAGGGGATGTTGCCCCAGAGATAGCCACCTACGCCAACGAGCTTATTACCGATGGCGGTAGCCACAAACCAGCCACCCATCATCAGGCCCTTGTACTTGGGAGGTGCCACCTTAGAGACAAACGAGATGCCCATAGGCGACAGCAGCAACTCGGCAAAGGTCAGAATGAGATAGGTGTAAATGAGCAACTGAGGAGTGACGTCAGCCACATGAACGGCAACAGACTCGCCATCGGGACCCACAGTGGTCTGAGGCATGGGCAGGCCGAAAGAAACAACAGCCATCAGGCAGTAAGCCAAGCCGGCCACAACCATACCATAGGCAATCTTGCGGGGTGCCGAAGGCTCCTTGCCTTTGGCTGCCAGCGAACCGAAGATGGCCAGGCTGACGGGAGTAAGAGCAACCACATAGAAGGGATTGAACTGCTGGAAGATAGGAGCTGAAACGGCTACAATCTCGCCAGCGTTTCTGTCGTACTGGAAGAACAGGAAGCACAAGGCAACGGCAATGACAACAGCAGAGATACTCTTGCCCTTGGTGGTCTTGCTCTGGAAGAGTGAGAAGCCTGCATAGACAATAAAGATCAGGGCAACCAGGTTCCACACATCGAAGGCCATGCCCTCAATGCCTGTTGAGGTCTGAGCGGTAAACTCGTCGGCGAAATAGGTCAGCGACAGACCGTTCTGATGGAAGGCCATCCAGAAGAAGATAACCACGGCAAATACCAGGCAGAGAGCCACGATGCGGGCCTTGGTCTCCTCCTTGGGAAGCTCCTCAACCTGTGCCTGCTCGCCTTTCTTGCCAGAGCCACCCTCTACATGACGGAAGGTGTTGCGGAAGATATAGTAAATGGCGATAGACAGAATCAGCGAAGCGCAAGCCACAGCAAAGGCGAAGTGATAAGAGTCATTGACCGATGTGCCAAGGTTCTGCTGAGCCCACTCCATAATCTTCACGGCTGCGGTAGGTGCAAACAGGGCACCGATATTGATGGCCATATAGAAGATGGAGAAGCCAGAATCGCGCTGGGCTGCGTAACGAGAGTCGTTGTAGAGGTCGCCCACCATCACCTGGAGATTGCCCTTGAACAATCCTGTGCCCAGGCCAATGAGCACCAGAGCAGCCAGCATCACCACGAGAGCGAGGGTGTCGCCTCCCAGGGGTACCGACAACAGAAGATAACCGGCAAACATGATCATGATGCCGATGGTCACCATGCGGCCAAAACCGAACTTATCTGCCAGCCATCCGCCCACGATGGGGAGGAAATAGACAAGCATGAGGAAATCGCTGTAGATTTCTCCTGCCCATCCGGCATCAAGTCCATAGTTTGCACGCAAGAAGAGTGCGAACACGGCTAACATTGTGTAATAGCCAAATCGTTCACCAGTGTTGGCCAGGGCCAACGCATAAAGTCCTTTCGGTTGGTTTTCAAACATAATTATTTAATTTTAGAGTTTTTACTTCGCGTAATATCAAAGAGGTAGGTCATCTTGATGACAATATTCGAGAGATTGGAACGACCGAAATAGTCGCGCTTCGAATTGCCGAAGATGTCACCCAAGCCATAGTAATAACGGCCTTCGAGCATGAAGTGGCCCACCCTGTTGGCAGAGAACTCGATGCCCAAGCCGGCTGCAATACCATAGTCCATGCGGCGCTCTACGCTCATGCTGTCCTGAGCCACAATCTGCGAGGTGCGGGCGGAGAGATTGGGCTTGGTGAAATTGGTCTTCGTGCTCTCGTTGAGGAAGAAGCCCAACTGGGGACCTGCCTGTGCAAAGACCTGGATGCCCTTGCGCTCACGTCCCCACCCCATGCGGGCAAAGACGGGAATCTGCAGATAGGTCATGTCGCGCTGATACTCCTCGGCCAGACCAGTAGCGGGATTGACAACGGGGTCATCGTTGGGCGTGAGGATGCGCTCCTTCCAGCCCACCTGGACATAGTTCAACTCGGCCACAATGGCACAGACACTCTTGAAATATTTCTCCGAGGTATAGCGCAGCGTCAGACCGCCGGTGATTCCACCATGCCAGTCCTGCGGCACTTCGGGCATAAAGCCTACATTGCTCATCACATAGCCTCCACTGAAACCAACGGCCAGTTCATTGCGATGCTCGCCAACCTGCGCCGAGGCCGTGAAGGAAACAAAGAGGAATAATAAAGAAATGAATTTAAACGGCTTCATCTGTCCTCTTAATAATTAACGGTTTCAATGGTGTGGTCGGGCTTATAGTGGATGAACATATAAGCACGGTTCTGCAAACCGCCATTACCCATACGCTCAAACTTCAACGGCGTCTGGATGGGCTGATAGCCGAAACGTCCGGCAGCACCATCGAACGTCTTGCCGTATTTATGCAGGCCACGCAGGAAGAACACAGCATGGTCGAAGCCGGTGAGGGCAAAACGAGGCAGCGAGTTCATCATGTCCTGACCAAAAATCAGGCGATAGTTCTTCTGAATAAGGTCGGTCTGCGGCGACTGCATGTTGAAAAAGAACGGTGCAGGGATATGGACGTTGTACTTATGGAAGTTCTCCGACTGATACTGCATGTACATCATCCATTCCGTATAGCCGAACATCGATATCTGGATGTCAGGATTGGCTGCCTTGATGGCACTCAGTCGGCCAAAGACAGACAACAACTCTGGCGAGCGGCCTGTGTTCAGGATAACCAGGTTGGGTTTGGTCTTGGAAAAAGCCTTGGCAAACATATTGTCGGAAGACTTCAGACTGGTGATGCTATAGGGAATGTCTCTCACCTCCAACTGACGACGATAGGTGAATGTGAAAGCACCCTTCGTACTGGTGGTGTCGCCACAGTCGATGACAATAGAATGATAGTCCTTGAACCACTCGGCACAGCGACGGGCCGTGGTCTCGTAGATGTCATTCTGGACCTGATAGATCTGGAAGATGTTGCGGTTGCTGTAAAGCTCTGGCGCATGGATAGAGAAAGGTATCACCAGGCGGATATCGTTTCTCTCGACGAAGTCGGACAGCGGAGAAACAAACTTAGAATAGAGCGGACCGAAAATCACGTCGCACCTGGCAGCAGCAGGATCTTTCAACAATGCCTTCACATCGCCATTCTCAGGCAGGTTCCAAGCATGAATATCTACAGAAATGCCTTCCTTTTTCAACGAGTCACAAGCCATCAGCAAGCCACGATAGTACTCAATCATGCGCTTGCCGTCGTTATTGACATGATGCAAAGGCAGCATCACACCCACGCGGATGGCACGGTTGCGGACATCGGTATTGTCGTTATTCTGAGAAGAAACAACAGTCTGGGGGGATGCCTGTTGTTGCTGTTGCGCTGTTGTAGGAATGGTAATCAAAGAGCCCTTCTTCAACTGATAGTCAGGCTGCTCCATGCCAGGATTGGCCTGCACCAGTTCCTCGACCGTGATGCCATACATGCGGGCGATGCCATACATGGTCTCTTTCTTCTTCACCTCGTGGGTCATCTTCGTCTGTGCAGAGGCAGAAAGAGGAAGTGAAAGGACCATTACACATATTAGAAAATATCTTAATAAATGTCTCATAATCTCATTTTTTCTGTTTTCGCCGACAAAAGTACAAAATAAATTTGTAACTTTGCCCACAAAATAGAAAGAATTATGAAAAAGAAGACCATAATAGCACTATTCGCCCTCATTTTGATGTCTCTTTCGGCTGCGGCACAGACCATATCGCCAAAAGCCATTTATGTTGACAGCCTTGGGGTGACGAATGAAGTAACAAGTATTGATAACGGACAAGCACCGCTGGAGGTGAGCTTCAAGGCCAACCCTTCGGGACTGGGCAGCAATACGGCATCGTATGAATGGCATTTCCGTCGTGACGTGGGCAACAACAAATTTGAAGAGATGTTTGTACGCTACGAGGAGGACACACAATATACATTCAACGAATCGGGCACCTACTCTATCCTGCTGAAGGCAAAGATAGACCAGGACGGTTCGGACATCGACCCCGACAGCATCAAGATTGTGATTGCCGACAGTTGGCTGGATTTCCCCAACGCGTTTACGCCCAATGGTGACGGCCTCAACGACGTGTATCGGGCAAAGAGTGGCTACAGGAGTATCGTGCAATTCCGTGCCACCATCATCAACCGATGGGGACAGCGCCTGTTCGAATGGAACGACCTTACCAAAGGATGGGACGGCACCTTTCATGGCAGCGACTGCAAGGAAGGCGTCTATTTCGTCATTGTGAAGGCCAAGGGTGCCGATGGCAGAGAATATAATATCCGTAAGGACGTAAACCTGTTTAGACACTATATTGATGGAGGAAAAACCAGTGGCAAATAACGAAGGCGAAAAGATTAGCGTCTATGGTGCACGCGTCCACAATCTAAAGAACATTGACGTAGAGATTCCACGACAGTCGCTCACGGTGATTACCGGACTGAGCGGCTCGGGTAAGTCGTCGCTGGCTTTCGACACCATCTTTGCCGAGGGTCAGCGAAGATATATTGAAACGTTCTCGGCCTATGCCCGCAACTTCCTGGGAGGCATGGAGCGTCCCGATGTGGATAAGATTACTGGCTTGTCGCCCGTCATCAGTATTGAGCAGAAGACCACCAACAAGAATCCTCGCTCTACGGTAGGCACCACCACGGAGATTTATGACTACCTGCGCTTGCTCTATGCACGTGCCGGCAAGGCTTACAGCTATATGACCGGCGAGCCTATGGTGAAATATACCGAGGAGCGCGTGCTGGAGATGATTCAGACGGACTATGCCGGCAGGAAGATTTTTATATTGGCACCTGTGGTCAGGAACCGTAAAGGTCACTATCGCGAGCTTTTCGAGAGCATGCGGCGCAAGGGCTATCTCACCGTGAGAGTGGATGGCGAGGTGATGGAAATCACCAGAGGCATGAAGGTGGACCGATACAAGAATCACGACATAGAAGTGGTTGTTGACAAGTTAAGCGTTCCTGAAGCTAACGAATCAGAAAGCATTGGTAATGAGAGACTAAAGAAGAGCGTAGAGATAGCCATGAAGCAGGGCGAAGGCCTCATCATGATTCTCGACAAGGACACGAACGAACTGAAGTTCTTCTCGAAACGACTGATGTGCCCCACCTCGGGCATCTCATATAGCGATCCCGCCCCCAACGTCTTTTCATTCAACTCGCCTCAAGGTGCCTGTCAGCGATGCAAGGGACTGGGCGTGGTCAGCGAAATAGACCTCGACAAGGTGATTCCCAACAAGAAGGCCAGCATTCGCGATGGCGGCATTGTGCCGTTGGGAAAATACAAGAACCAGCTCATCTTCTGGCAGATTGAAGCCATCCTGAAAAAATATGAGTTCGCGCTCAACACGCCCATCGAGGAGATATCGGACGAGGCGATGAATGAGATTATGAACGGTGCTTTCGAGAACGTGCGCATTGACAAGGAACTGGTACACACATCGAGCGACTATTTTGTGACTTTCGATGGCGTCACCAAATACCTGCGCGACATCATGGAAAGCGACGAAACTGCCGGCGGACAGAAATGGGCAGAGCAATTCCTTGAGGATTGTGAGTGTCCGGAATGTCACGGGCAGCGCCTGAACAGAGAGGCGCTCTCCTATCGTGTATGGGACAAGAATATATCGGAACTCTGTTCGATGGATATCAGCGAGATGCGCGAATGGCTGGACCACGTGGAGGAGCATCTGGATGCGCAGCAGCGCCAGATAGCCACAGAGATACTGAAGGAGATCCGCACCAGGGTGGACTTCCTGCTGGAGGTGGGTCTCGACTACCTGTCGCTGAACCGTCAGTCGGCCTCGCTGTCGGGCGGTGAGAGTCAGCGCATCCGTCTGGCCACACAGATTGGCTCGCAACTGGTGAACGTGCTATATATCCTCGACGAGCCGTCGATTGGTTTGCATCAGCGAGACAACGAGCGTCTTATCCGTTCGCTGAAAGAACTTCGCGACCTTGGGAACACGGTCATTGTGGTAGAGCACGACCGCGACATGATGCTGGCTGCGGACTATATCGTGGACATCGGCCCAAGAGCAGGACGAAAAGGCGGCGAGGTGGTGTTTCAAGGAACGCCCGAGGAACTGCTGAAGACCAATACGCTGACGGCTCAGTATCTGAACCGCACGGCATGTTGCGACATCTCTGCCAACAAGGAAAGAAGGGCGGGCAACGGCAAGTTCATCACCATTCATGGGGCCAGTGGCAACAACCTGAAGCATATCGACGCTTCTTTCCCGCTGGGTAAGCTCATCGTGGTGACGGGTGTGTCGGGTTCAGGCAAATCGACGCTTATCAACGAGACACTACAGCCTATCCTGTCGCAGCATTTCTATCGCTCGCTACACAGACCGATGGCCTACGACAGTATTGAGGGCATAGAGCATATAGACAAAGTGGTGAATGTTGACCAGAGTCCACTGGGGCGCACACCACGTTCAAACCCTGCCACCTATACGGGCGTCTTCTCGGACATCCGCTCGCTCTTCGTGGGACTGCCCGAAGCAAAGATTCGCGGCTATAAGCCGGGACGATTCTCGTTCAATGTCAAAGGCGGGCGATGCGAGACTTGCGGAGGCAATGGCTATAAGACGATTGAGATGAATTTCCTGCCCGACATTCAGGTGCCTTGCGAAGAATGTCACGGCAAGCGATATAACAGAGAGACCCTTGAAGTGAGATACAAAGGCAAGTCTATTGCCGATGTACTTGACATGACCATCAACCAGGCGGTGGAGTTCTTCGAGAACGTGCCCGATATCCTGCGTAAGATCAAGACGATACAGGATGTGGGACTGGGATACATCAAACTGGGACAGCCGTCCACAACCCTTTCGGGTGGTGAGAGTCAGCGCGTGAAGTTGGCAACGGAACTGTCGAAACGCGACACAGGACGCACGCTCTACATCCTCGACGAGCCCACGACGGGTCTGCACTTCGATGATATTCGCATCCTGATGCAGGTGATTCACAAACTGGTGGACCGCGGCAATACGGTCGTTATCATTGAACACAACCTGGACGTCATCAGCCAGGCTGACCATATCATTGACATGGGACCGGAAGGTGGACGAAATGGTGGTACCATCCTCTGTGAAGGTACGCCGGAAGAGGTGGCTAAGAGCAAGAAGGGCTATACACCACGATTCCTGAAGCAGGAATTAGAAGAGGCTTCCCACCTGAAAAACAAGGGCTGACACCAGCCAAGCTAAAACGGAGGTGTAGATTGCTGCAACAGATGCCCAGCGCCAAGAGCCTGTCTCGTTCTTGATAGCAACAATGGTGGCGACGCAAGGGAAGTAAATCAGCACAAAGAGCAGATAGCAATAGGCCGCAAGGGGGGTAATGCCATCGGCCGCCATCAGTTGGTGCAGGCGCGTATATTTCTCGCTGTCGTCAGAGAAGGTGTCATCATCGGCAAAGGAATCGTCATCGCTATAGAGAACGCCTATTGACGAGGCCACAATCTCCTTGGCTCCCACACCGGCAATCAGACTCACATCGAGTTTCCAGTTGAATCCCTGCGGGGCAAAAACGGGCTCTACGACCTTGCCCATCTGGCCGATATACGACTGCTCTTGCTGCTCCTGGCGGGAGAGGTCATCGTTATGGGGGAAATAACCTAAGCCCCAAACAATGATAGAGGCAACCAGGATGATGCCACCCATCTTCTTCAAATACTCCTTTCCTTTCTCCCATGTATGGCGACCAATGGCCTTGGCTGTGGGCCAACGATATGGTGGGAGTTCCATCACAAATGGCGTATCCTCGCCCTTAATGACAAACGAAGAGAATATCTTGCTGGCTATGACGGACATCACGATGCCTACAGCATAGAGCGAGATCATGACCCACGAGCGATACTCCAAAGCGAAGAAGGTGCCGGCAATCATGATATAGATAGGCAATCGCGCCGAGCAGGACATGAAAGGCAGAATCATCATGGTGATGATACGCGAGCGGCGACTCTCAATGGTGCGCGTGGCCATCACAGCAGGCACATTACAGCCAAAGCCCATCACCAAAGGAATGAACGACTTGCCATGAAGTCCCATCTTGTGCATCAGGCGGTCCATGATGAAGGCGGCTCGCGACATATAGCCGGAGTCTTCCATCAGCGAGATAAAGAAATAGAGTATCAGAATCTGAGGGAGGAAAACGATGACACTGCCGACACCGCCTACCACGCCTTCGACCAGCATGGAACGCAACGGGCCATCGGACATGCTATCCTCTATCAAACTGCCCAACCAGGCAACGCCGGCATCAATCCAGTCCATCGGATATTGACCAAGAGCAAAGGTGGTTTGGAACATCACAAAAAGGATGGCAAAGAAAATGGGGAACCCTAAGAAACGGTTAGACAGCACATTGTCAATCATGTGGGTCACACGATAGGTGTCTTTCTTTGATCCTGTTTTATAGCCCGCCTCTTTCAAGGCACCATTGATGAAGCCATACTTGGCATCCATGATGGCGGTCTCGGAGTCGCTGCCTGTCTCTTCCTGCACACGGGCTGCCGCAACATCGCGGGCCTGCAACAACTGCTTACGATCCTCAGGACGGTGCTCCTCGGCCAGATGGCGTCCAACATATTGAAGGACGTCACTATCGTGCTCCAGAAGTTTGATGGCCAGATAGCGGGTGGAATAGCGCTGGCGGATATGCTCGTCAGCCTTCAGATATTTCTGGATGTGACTGATGCCCTGCTCTATCTCGTGTCCGTAGTTGATGTGAATATGACGGGTGGTCTCTTGCTTTTCGTAAACTTGAATCACGGCACGGAAGAGTTCCTTGACACCCATGCCACTCTTGAACGATGTAGGAACCATGGGCATACCGAAAAGTGATGATAAGACTTTTATATCAACACTATCGCCACGGCGCTCAAACTCATCATACATATTAAGGGCACACACCATGCGCACGTTCATATCGACAAGCTGTGTGGTGAGATAGAGGTTGCGCTCAAGGTTGGAGGCATCAATGACATTAATCACCACATCGGGCATCTTTTCACTCAAGTGCTTACGAACATAGAGTTCTTCGGGAGAATAGCACGACATGGAATAGGCGCCCGGCAGATCGGTCAGCAGGAACTCATAGCCAAACATCGAGGCATGGGCCTCGGTGGCATCGACCGTTACACCGGAATAGTTTCCTACTCGGGCATGAGCACCAGAGGCATAGTTGAAAAGAGAGGTTTTGCCACAGTTGGGATTGCCCACCAATGCCACATTAATCGTGCGGCGCTCACGAAGAGCGCGACGATGAAGCATCACCTCGTCGTCAGAAACGGATGGAGCCACAGCATCGCTAACAGGAAGTTGCTGCAGACCATCATCATTAACGACTTCTATCTGCTCCGCTTCCTGATGGCGCAGCGACACTTCGTAGCCCATCACCTTATATTTCACGGGATCCTGCAAAGGTGCATTCAGGAGAACCTCAACGGTTTTTCCTTTTACAAAGCCCATCTCAATGATGCGCTTACGAAAGCCACCATGGCCCAGTACTTTCACAATGACGCCCTTCTCGCCCGTTTTCAGTTCCGACAACTTCATATGACCTATTCCTTTATTCGGATGCAAAGGTACAAAATAAAAACTAAATAAGCCATCGAAACGCAAAAGTTTCGATGGCCTATACCTAATAATAATGATGTGTGATTACTTCTCGGTACGCTCAATCCAAGCCAGAACGTCGCCCTTGCGAACCTTGGCGCCCTGCTTGGCACTGACCTCAACGAGTTTGCCACCCAATGCTGCAGGAATGGGAACAATCTCGCCCCACTTCTCAACAAGGTAGCAGAAGGTCTGACCTTCCTCGTATTTCTGTCCGATGAACGGCTCCAAACAAGGAGCGCACTCACCCTCACCATTAAACTCATAGAAAATCTGACCAGCAGAAGGACATACCAGTGCATCGGCCTTGGCATGCTTCAATGCTGCCAACTCCTCTGCAGAGACCTTGGCGCCCAACTTGGCGTCCTTGGCTTTCTGGAGGTCGGCCAGGAACTGCTTCTTAGCCTGACCGCTCTTGAAGGCACGATACTGCTCGGGGTGCATGGCCAACTCGAAGAGCTCTTCGTTGTCCTTACCATAATCCCAACCGTTCTCGTCCATCTCCTTCTTGAAGCTGTCGAGAGCGTTCTCAAGCAGTGTATGGGGATCAACATCGGTAAACTCACGGTTCTGCTTCTTGGCCAGCTCAACCAACTCAGGATCAACAGTTCCGGGAATCTTACCACTCTTGCCGAGAATCATGCCCCACATAGCGTCGTCCATCATGACGAAACGACCCTTGCCCTGCTCGATAGTCAGCAGATTCATCAGAGCGATGTTCTTGGTGTACTGTGAGAACGGTGTCACCAATGGGGGATAACCAACGCGAGGCCATACATACTCTACCTCGTTGAACAACTTAACCAGCATATCATCCATGGTCAGCTCTGCCTCACCCTTCTGGGCACGAATCTTATTGATCATGGTCTGAATACCGCCAAGGTCGGCCATCATAGAACCCATCATGCCACCAGGGAGTCCGCAACCCAACAGGAGTGAAGACATGTGCTTGTTGGCAGGATTGATAAAGTAGCCCAGCCACTCGTCAATAAACTCCTGAGTCAGTGTGCGTGCCTGCATATAGGCATTCATATTGATATCGGCCACCTCGAAGCCCTCGTTCTTCAGCATTGACTGAACAGAGATGATATCGGGATGAACCTTACCCCATGACAAGGGCTCGATAGCGGTATCGATGATATCGGCACCATTGTTACATACCTCCAGGATAGAAGCCATTGAGAGGCCAGGACCAGAGTGACCATGATACTGAATGATGATATCGGGATGCTTGGTCTTGATGGCCTTGGTCAGAGCACCCAGCATAGCGGGCTGGCCAATACCTGCCATATCCTTCAAACAGATCTCCTCGGCACCAGCAGCAATCACCTCGTCGGCAATCTTTGAATAGTACTCAACAGTGTGAACGGGAGAAGTGGTGATACAAAGGGTGGCCTGGGGAATCATGCCTGCTGCCTTGGCCCACTTGATAGAGGGAATGATATTACGCGTGTCGTTCAAACCGCAGAAGATACGAGGGATATCCACGCCCTGGGCCTTCTTCACCTTGTACATCAGTTCACGAACATCATCGGGAACAGGATACATGCGCAATGCGTTCAAGCCACGATCCAACATGTGGGTCTGAATACCAGCCTCATTGAAAGGCTTACAGAAAGCACGTACAGCATCGTTAGGGTTCTCACCTGCCATCAGGTTGACCTGTTCGAAAGCACCACCATTGGTCTCAACACGAGCAAAACAACCCATATCGATAATCACTGGGGCAATACGCTCCAACTGATCCTTGCGTGGCTGGAATTTTCCAGACGACTGCCACATATCGCGGTAGACGAGACTAAACTTAATTTTCTTCTTTGCCATAATCTGATTTATACTAAATTCTCAAATTGGATGCAAAGTTACAAAATTATTATGAATTGTGTATGGCTAATAGTAAATAATTTCGTAACTTTGCCCCAAATTTAGACCAATGAAGATGAAAAAAGCACTATTTTTCTTGTTTATGTTTGTCCTGACCATGATCGTTGGATGCAGACAGACTGGAGGAAACGATAACCTGACAGAACAGGCACCAACTGATTCACTGACAAGTGACGACACGACCATCTATGGACTGGCCTGTGACGGATGCAACGATACGATTGTAGTCTTTTTGACGCTTGAATATAAAGGAGGTGATCCTGATACGCTCAACGTGCTTGATGCCACACGCCAGCACATGGTGTTTGGCAATATACGCATTGGCGACAAACTCGCCATTGTACGCGATGAGAACGACTCGACAAAAGCGCGCATGGTGGTGGTTATTGAAGACCTCATGGGGCAATGGTGCCAACAAGTGCTCCCCACCCTACGCAACAGAGCCGACATGGAAGGTCTTACACAAAAACAAAAAGAAGAGCAACTGCCCGATTCTATCCGGGAGTTGCTCAACAGTCCTCTTGAATACACTTATGTTTTCAAACACGATAATATTCTCTATACCAAGGGAGCCAATCGCCATAATACCAGCGACGAGGTCCTGCCTGTGGAATATCCTGTATTGAAACGCTATCGCGAGTGGAACTTCCACAATGGGCAAATCATTCTCGTAGAGTCAATGACGGACTCACTGGGAGTCACCAACCTGGTCAGCGCCGATACAGTAGATCTGATGTTGTTGACAGCCGATTCGCTGGTACTCCGCTTCAACGATGGTCCTCGCGGTTTCTACAAGAAAAACGAGGAATAAGCAGAACTTACATTCCTGTCATCTGATAGCTCATCAGTCGCTGCTGAGCCATCTCCTCGTATTTCGTGCCTGGACGTCCGTAGTTGGCATAAGGATGAATGCTGATACCACCGCGGGGGGTAAACAGACCTATTACCTCAATATACTTGGGATCCATCAGACGTACCAAGTCCTTCATAATCACATTAACGCAATCCTCGTGGAAGTCGCCATGATTACGGAATGAGAAGAGATAGAGCTTCAGACTCTTTGATTCCACCATGCGCTCGCCTGGCATATAGAGAATCTTAATCTCGGCGAAATCAGGCTGACCCGTAATGGGGCAAAGCGATGTGAACTCAGGACAATTAAACTGCACCCAATAATCATTCTCGGGATGCTTGTTTTGGAAGGTTTCCAACACCTCAGGGGCATAGTCCGACTTGTACTCGGTCTTACGTCCCAATGTCTTCAAACCTTCTTGCTCGCGTGAACTACTCATAAGCAATTAATAGTTAAATGTATAAGTAATGGTCTGAGAGCCACTTGTAACTCTCATCTCACGAATACTCTTATCGGCATTCAAATCGGTTTCTACGCTATAACTCACATCAGCATCGCCCTGCTTGCCGGTAGCCTGCTTGACAATGCTGGTACTACGGGTATAACGGAAAAGAGAAACCAACAGATAGGGATCACACTCTTCTACGCCCTGCAACAGCTGGTTTGCATCCACACTCTGGCTACGGTTATCCTTCATGCTGTAAGTCAAAGACAAGTCACCTACACGCTTTCCATCCTTGAAAAAGAATTTTCTTTCAATATTACGGAGGCTATCAGAATGAAGGCTCACTCCATTCTCTGGGAAGCAATGGGTGACACAAGAATTCTTTGCCATGCCAAGATGTCTGAAATTAAAGACCTTATTCTCAGACACAGGATATGAGGTGCCATCCGACAACTGTCCATAATATCTGTAGTATCCTACCGTATCATTGGCATTAGCGAGAAGATATGGTTGGAAATCGTTTCCATACTTCACCTTAAACTCAGATGTTCTGTCTGTAACAGTCATGATGCTGTCTCTATCGCTATATGCGATTGTCAGTTTTGACAATAATGAACCCTCTTTGGTTATTGACACATTGGTAGGACGATGCAATTCGTCATAGGCAAGTTCAATCTGACTACCATCAGAACCGACAATTGACTTCACATCGGCAGCATTGCCCAATGAGCCGTCACCACGTGTGGCATACTGGAAGAACACAAGCGGTGCATAAGCATCAGAATGATTAACATCGACAATTCTCACTGCAGCCCAACGAGACTTTCCCGTCGTATTCTGGAGGAAAGAGAGTTTCTGCTGGATATACATCATGCCGTAACCTTTCTTCTGGGGCACTGTCAACCAAGAATTGTCATAGCCATTGACATCAAGAACATAATCTTCGATGGCCCAGTTTCCGTAGCCATAGAAAAGCAACGAATCTGACACATTGTTGGCATAATACGCATTCACACCACTATTACTCGTGGGATGATCTACATAAAAACCTGCCTGATAGTTCTCCTGATCACTGAGGCATGAAGCCATAAGTGCTGAAAAAGCACAAATACCTAAAAAAGATTTCATTGTTTTCATTACTAATATCTCCTATTAAATGTATTGGTTGTTAGTCTTCTTCTTCATCATCGTCGTCCCAACTATCGAAGTCAAAACCCATAAAGCCCTCGAGAGAAGGCGTTACAAAGGCATCCATCGCACGACGGTCTTTCTTGGTGGGACGTCCTGTACCACGAGCACGATCCACAAAACCACTGATACGATTCATCTCTAATAGTTCGTATTGGTCTTGAGGTGTCACATTCTCGTAGATTTCGGGCAAGAGTTTAGCCCCTACTCGCTGTTCTATAGTTTTTAGAATTTTGAATGAATATGTCACTGGCGGTTTACGCACACTGACGATATCGCCTTCTTTTACCATTCGCGAAGGCTTTACATTGACATTGTTCACTGCCACACGTCCATTCTTACAGGCATCAGCAGCAATAGAGCGCGTCTTGAAGATACGCGCAGCCCAAAGCCATTTGTCTATGCGTGCTTCATTCATGACTGAGAATCTTTAGAATCGTTAAGGCTCGATGCTTCTTTTGGAGCCTTGGGGCCTTTACCAAATTTATTATATTGGTTCATCGTGATATTAATACCAGCCAACACAAAGCTTTTTATCATATCACCTGCCATATCTATCGTGGGCTGAAGCACCTTGAGTTCATCCTCACTATAACGACCCAGCACCCAATCCACCTGTGCACCACGGGGATAGTCATTGCCTATACCAACACGCAAACGGGCATAGTCCTGTCCGATAAGTTGCTGAATATGACCCAATCCATTATGGCCACCATTAGAACCGTTGGCCTTTAGACGAAAAGCACCTAAAGCCAATGCCACATCATCGCTAATCACCAACAGATGACTCTGGTCTATATTCTCTTTGTTGAGCCAATAACGCACAGCATTACCGCTCAGATTCATATAGGTTGAGGGCTTCAACAAAAATACTTTGCGTCCTTTGAGGGATGTCTCTGCCACAAAACCATAACGTTTATCCTCAAAAACGATATTGGACGCCTTTGCAAAAGCGTCCAATACCATAAATCCTGTATTGTGGCGGGTCTGTTCGTATTCAGAGCCTACGTTGCCCAAGCCTACAATTAAGTACTTTTCCATTACGAAAAATCATTATTGAGCTGCAGCGGCAGCAGCAGCCTTAGAAGCACGAGTCTCCTTAACTGAGCATACAACCACCTGAGCGGGAGTAGCCAGAGTCAGACCCTCGAAGCTCAACTCACCAACCTTGATAGCCTTACCGAGGGCGAGATTGGTAACGTCGATATCCAATACCTCAGGAATCTGCTTGTAGGGAGCGGTAACATCAATCTTGCGGATTGAGAGGTTCAGCTTACCACCATCACGAACACCCTGAGCCAGACCATTCAGCTTCACAGGAATACCAACAGTGATAGCCTTTGTATCGTTGATCTCATAGAAGTCAGCATGCAACAGAGCGTCTGTTGTGGGATGGAACTGCAGCTCCTTGATGATAGCCTTGTGCTCCTTACCGTCGATAGTGAGGTTCACTACGAAAACGTGGGGAGTGTAAACAGCCTTGCGCAGCTCTGAGAAAGAAGCTGTGAATGACATTGCCTCGGGCAGACCTTTCTCGTCCTTCTTCTCACCATAAAGGTTACAGGGAACCAGACCTTCCTTACGAATCAGCTTAGAAGCCTTCTTGCCAGTTGTCTCACGCTTCTGGCCATTGATTGCGATTTCTTTCATAACGTTTGTGTTACTCTAAATTAAGTTGTTTGACATTAAATTTGTTTGACTTAATTCGCCATCACACGAAAAAAGCGGCTGCAAAGGTACGAAAAAGAATTGATATATTACTATTGTTCATAGATTTTTTTTAAAAAATATACGTTTTTCTTGTGTAATCACGGAAAAATCACTAAATTTGCATCCGATAAAAAACATCATACCGCATGATTAATAGGGAAATCATTAGAATTAAGATTGTTCAGTTAACCTACGCGTACTATCAAAATGGTAACAAGAACATTGATACAGCAGAAAAAGAGCTCTTTTTCAGCCTTTCAAAGGCTTATGATCTCTACAACCAACTGCTGGCTCTCATTGTTGCCATCACCAAGGAATCGCGTCGACGCCTGGAAGTGCTTCAGGCAAAAGCCCAGCGCGAAGGTCAAAAAGAACCTTCGCAGAAGTTTGCATACAATCGCTTCGCCTTGCAGTTAGAGAACAATAGGCAGCTGGCAGAATTCTTAGAAACACAAAATCGCTCATGGGCCGAATATCCCGAATTTATTGGAAAGCTTTTTGAGCAAATTGAGCAAAGCCAAATTTACAAAGACTACATGGAGAGCTCAAGCGATGATTATGCCACTGATCGCGAATTATGGCGTCGTATCTATCGCACACTGATTCAGGAGAACGAAGACCTGGATCAGCTGTTAGAGGAGCAGAGTCTTTATTGGAACGATGACAAAGAGGTTGTTGATACCTTTGTCATTAAGACCATCAAACGCTTTGACGAGAAAAACGGTGATAAGCAGGAGCTGCTGCCAGAATACGACTCTGACGAGGAGAAGGACTATGCAAGAAAACTGTTCCGTGCCACTATTCTTAATGGTGAAGAATACCAGCGCATGATGACTGAAGCCTCTCGCAACTGGGATTTCTCACGTTTGGCATATATGGATGTTATCATCATGCAGATTGCCATTGCAGAGATGCTCACTTTCCCCAGTATTCCCGTTAGCGTGACCATCAACGAATTTGTTGACCTGGCCAAGCTCTACTCTACTCCCCGCAGTAGTGCATACATCAATGGTATGCTTGACGCCATTGCCCGTCACCTTATCAAGACAGGTCGCCTGTTCAAACAAATGGATGACAAGAAAACAAATAACTAACATCAAATAAACAACAATGACAAATCTCATCTTAGCAGCCCAAGAGGCTGGACAGCAAGGAAACAGCATGTTCATGACACTCATCATGTTTGGTGCTATTTTCGCTATTATGTATTTCTTTATGATTCGTCCTCAGCAGAAGCAACGCAAGGAAATCCAGAAGTTTCAGAACGAACTGCAGGAAGGCACCCAGGTAGTCACTGGCGGTGGCATCTATGGCACTGTCAAGAGCGTTGACTTGGCTAAGAATACCGTTGAAGTAAAAATTGCCCGTGATGTTGTCATCACTGTTGATAAAGGCTTTGTTTATAAGGACATGGCCAGCACCAACATGCAGAAGTAATAACACAACGTATTAGACATTGAAAAAACCGGGGATTATCCGTACAATCAGTAATTTCCTGTTCAGCTCTGCTAACAGGGAATTACTGATTTTTTTAGCCTTCTTGCTACTCTCTGGCATCTTTTGGCTAGTGATGACCCTCAATGAAACCTATACCCGTGAGGTGGATATCAACGTCCGCATAACGCATGTTCCAAAGAATGTCATCATCACCTCCGGGGAACAGGATAGCATACGCATCACCATCAGTGATAAGGGTTTTAATCTTCTCAGCGTTATCTACACGATTAATCGTCAGCCCATTGAGGTAGATTTTGAGCACCATGCTGAATCCCGAGGAACAGGACGCATTTCCAATAGCGACCTGCGCCGCATGATAGAAATGAACCTGCCTGCCTCTACCAGGTTAGACGCTATCAAGCCTGAGAAGCTTACTTTCTTTTATAACTATGGAGAACGGAAGAAAGTACCCGTTATTCTTCAGGGGCATGTGACACCTCAGCAAATGTATTTCATTTCTAAGACTACCATGTCGCCCGACAGCGTCATCATTTATGCTTCTCGTCAGAAACTTGATAGCATAAAATGGGTGACCACTGAAGATATTAACCGCAACGACATACGCGACACGCTCGTTGTCAAAGCCCGTCTTCAGCAGATTGATGGTGTAAAGATGGTCCCCAATAGCATCACTGCAAGCTATTACACAGACGTGCTTACAGAGGAAAGCATTGACAATGTACCTATCATAGGCATCAACATGCCCAAAGGAAAAGTACTACGCACCTTCCCCGCAAAAGTTTCAGTACGTTTCGTTACTGGCATGAAAAACTATAAAAGGCTGACGCCACAAGACTTTCAGATTGTAGCAGACTATCAGCAGTTCAGCAAAGACCCCTCTGGCAAGTGCACGATTACACTGCAACAAAAGCCAGAAGGCGTCACCCGTGCCACACTGGAGACTACTCAAGTAGATTACCTTATAGAAGAGCAGTATTAAAATGAAGATTGCCATTACTGGAGGTATAGGAAGCGGAAAGAGCTATGTATGTCAGTTGATGTCAAACAAAGGCATAAACATATACGATTGTGACAGCGCAGCTAAACGCCTTATGCGTAACTCTCCTACAATCCGACGGAAACTGTGCGAGCTCATTGGAAATGATACTTACGATGAGAAAGGGCAGCTGAACAAAGCGGAAGTGGCCCGTTTTCTGTTAGCATCAGAAGAAAACAAGCATGCCATAGACGCTATCGTTCATCCTGCAGTTGCCAACGACTTCAAGGAGAGTGGCATGCAATGGATGGAATGCGCCATCCTTTATGAATCTGGCTTCGACCACTTGGTTGATTGCGTCATTGCGGTAACAGCACCAACCGAACTAAGGATCCAGCGCATCATGCAACGCGACAATATCACTCGTGAGGCAGCAATCGCATGGATAGAGAAACAATGGCCTCAGTCAGAAATCCAGAAACGCGCCAACTTTGAGATTATCAATGATGGACGAGAACTGGAACCACAAATAGAAAATATTATTAATCATATTAAAGAATAAGAATAACATGCAACAGACAATTTTAGCTATTGCCGGAAAGCCCGGTCTTTACAAACTCGTTTCACGCGGAAAGAACAACCTTATTGTTGAGGCTCTTGACGCCACACATCGTCGTCAACCCGCTTTTGGTTCTGACCGCATTACTTCACTGGCAGACATCGCCATGTTCACAGATACAGAGGACGTGCCCTTGATGGATGTTCTGGAGAGCTTGAAGACTTTGGAGAACGGCAAGAAGTCTTCTGTAGATTATAAGAAGGCAAGTGGCGATGAGCTGCGCGACTATTTCGCAAAGGTACTTCCTACCTTCGATCGCGATCGCGTTCACAGCAGCGACATCAAAAAGCTCATCCAGTGGTATAACATCCTTGTTGAGAATGGCATCACCGATTTCAAAGAAGAGATGAAGCCAACTGAGGGCGACAATATTGACGACCGCAAGGACGCAGAATAATACATATTTATTTAGTATATAAAATAAAAGGTTTCGGAAAAATTTCCGAAACCTTTTTCATTATGTTTTGTGTTGGTTTAGAACATTCCTGGGCCACCGAAGCCACCGCCCATAGGACGTCCGCCTCCGAAGCCACCGCCACCACCGCGGTTGCCACCTCCACGATTATTACCACCACGGTTGCCACCGCCGCCCATTCCAGGACCGAAGCCACCGCCCATTGGCATACCCATGCCCATACCCATACGGGCCTGACGTGTTCCAAAGAGGTTCAGACGATAGCTGGCGCGGAACATCACGTAGCTGTTAATTGAGTTGTACTCATTATCGGTACGAGCCATTGCAGAGATGGTACGTGAGAAGTTAGACTGCTGACCGAGGATATCATAGAACTGCAGTGAGAGAGTCAGTGGTTTGCCACGCAACAGGCTATGAGAAATCTGTGCATTCCAGATCAGCTCGTTGGTATTCATTGAAGCGTCTGTATAACCACGGCGACTATTCATACTCATGTCGGTAGTCACCTGAGAGCCCCAAGGCATCTGCAGTGTAGAGTTGAAACCGTAAGAGAATGTATAGGTATCAAGGTTAGACTGAGGCTGCAACTCATTGCGAGTATAGTTGTAGTTCAATGAACCATTGAGCTCAACCTCCAACCAGTCGTTACGATAGCTGGTACCCAGACGTCCACCAATCGTATTGGTATTGGTTGCATTTCTCAAAGACTCGCCGTTCTGCATAACATAACCCACACGATGGTTGTAATTATCATTCAGTGAGATGTTGTAGCTGAAGTAACCCAGAGAGTCAATTGCAGAGTTGAACGTGATGTTACCACCTGCATTCCAGTTACCATTGATATTCTCAGGACGTGAGAACTGTCCACCGGTCTCAGGATTATACTCCACCTTGTTTGCAATGCTATTAGCAGTGGTCGAGAAGTTCAGGTTTGCAAAGATGAAACGCTGATGCTCCTGGAAATAGTCGTTATAACGAAGTCCGAAGCTCTGAGTGAACGAAGGCTTCAAGTCGGGATTACCCGTTGTTCTGTTCAATGGGTTGGTATCATCGTTGATAACAAGCAACTGATCAATCGAAGGCTGACTGGTACTACCACGATACTCGAAGCGGAGGTTACCCTGCTGAGAGAAACGCCAGCGGAAATTAGCTGTAGGACTCCAGTTAACAACATTACGATTTACTACGGTATCAACACCCAAGTAGCGCTGAGTATATTCAGAAGATTGTGGAATAACCTGAACACCCACATTGAAATCATAGGTATTGCGGATAAAGCGCAACATGATTTCACCCGTGTGGATATAGTTCTTGTAAGCTGAATAGCGACTCTGATCCTTTGTATAATACAGGTCACCTGATGAAGGAGAATAGCCTGGCTGGATCAAATCGAAATAGTCGCTCCAACTACGATATGAAGGTGCTACACTGCTGAAATCGTAACCGAGGGTAGGATCAGAAAGAAGAGGATTCGAATAGTCGAAAGTCTTACGATCGTTCTCGTTGTAGCGATACTGGAAGGTATAGCTAAACTGCAGGAATGTAGCATAGGCAATAGGCTCACTATAAGTTGCTCTCACACTATAATCCCACGACTTTGTAGGAGCCAGGTTATAGCGGTTAGACTGATAATTCTGCAGGCTATCAACACCATTAAACTTCGTATAACTCTTAAAGAGTCGTGTCTGATTGTTAGACAACTGCTGACTCTCATTATTGCTATAGTTACCTGTCAACTGCACAGTGATGTTACGTCCTCTACCATTCAGAAGGCGATTAATCTGCAGGGTACCACCCAAACGCTTATTCTCACTATAGGTCAAAGAGTTATTAATCGATCCGTTAAGTGCAATGCTACTCAGATCGCCACCATTCTTTATAATTTCTGCAATGACAGCAGAGGAAATCTGATAGCCGATATGGTCATAAGGATCCTCATTAAAGGTAGCAGAAGTATTGTTGCCTGTTCCATCATTCGTTCCAAAGCTCCAATTAGGACGGAATGAAATATTCCATAATGTATCGGGGGTCCATTCTACGCGACCTGACACACTCCAGTTGTTTGAACGAGAGTAACTCTGGTTAATTGAATTCTGGAATGAAGACGTGCTACCTACGAAGTTCTCGCTTGAACGACGTGACCAGGTATCACCGTCACGATGGTTGAAGTTTACGCTAGCCTGAGCAATAATCAAATCTGTCTTTTCGTAGTTCAGGTTGATCATACCGGTCTTGGCAGCATTCAGGCCACCGCCCATGCCCATACCACCGCCAAAGCGTCGGCCACCGCCGCCACCCATGCCTTGGTCATTGGTGTTATTGGCATTGAACATACCCATCACACGATAGTCATCGCGCATATACATACCAAACAAACGACCAGTATAGCGATCCTTGGTACCCTTTCCAAGGTCAACATTCATCATCGTACCGCGATTCATACCGGCACGGATACCGAAGTCGAGCACAGTCTGTTCGTTACCATCGTCAATACCGGTGATACGAGCCAAGTCACTCTTCTCGTCATACGCGCGTACCTTTTCTATAATAGATGTAGGAAGATTCTTCAGAGCCGTCTTAGAGTCGCCGAACTCCTTGCCATCCACCTTGATCTTGGTTACAGTCTTACCATTAATCTTGATATTACCGTCATCATCAAGTTCGGCACCTGGCATACGCTTCACCAATTCTTCTACCACTGATCCCTCTGGAGTACGATAGGCATCAGCATTGAAAATCAGCGTATCGCCCTTTGACTGCACCTTTGCCAGATGCGATGTCACGGTAGCTCCTTTCAGCATCACTGCATCCACATTAATGGTCATCTTTCCCAGATTAACGGGTTTACCAGCTACAGTAACATTCTTGTTCAACGTCTTATAACCGACATAAGTCACACGGACAATGTATTTACCATCAGCAGGAGCAGTCAGGGTGAACTGTCCGTTCATGTTGGTTACGGCATTGGCTGCTTTCGTACTGTCAGCCTTTAACAAAGACACTGTTGCCTGAATCACCGACTCTTGGGTGTCGCCTTCCACCACTGTACCAGTAATGGTGCGCTGAGCCTGAAGAGAGAGGGCCAAAAATACGACGGCCATCGTGAATAGAAATCTTTTCATTATTGTTTGTTTATTATTCAACTGAACCTTTGACGCGTTACGTTATTTAAAGTTTAACCCATATTAAAAAAATTTTTCGCTACCACCATTTTATTCAGAAGAAATGATTACCTTTGCATCACAAAACAAAAAGAAATTATGCCTCAGCAGAATACAACCGCTCGTCGACAGTCCCGCAAGCAACAACCTGTCGACAACACTTATGCTCACTTGCAGCCACAAGCACTTGATGTGGAGCGAGCTGTTCTTGGAGCCCTTCTCATAGACAAGGATGCCTATGCCGTTGTCTGTGAGATTTTACGCCCTGACAGTTTCTACGAACCACGAAATCAAATTATCTATAGTGCCATCCAGCAGCTCTCTATGAACGAGCGCCCTGTCGATGTGCTTACTGTGGCCGAGGAACTGGCAAAACAAGGACAACTTGAAGAAATTGGTGGTCCTGCCTATATCGCAGAAATATCATCACGCGTAGCTTCTTCTGCCCACGTAGAATACCATGCCCGCATCATTGCCCAAAAGTCATTGGCCCGCCAACTCATTCAGTTCGCGAGTGATGTGGAGACAAAGGCATTCGATGAGACCATCGATGTTGACGACCTCATGCAACATGCTGAAGGAGCCCTCTTTGAGCTCTCTCAGAAGAACATGAAGAAGGACTACACCCAGATTGATCCCGTTGTTACTCAAGCCATTACCGTGATTCAGAAAGCTTCTGCAAACACAAGTGGTCTTACTGGTATCAGTAGTGGCTATACAGGACTTGATGACAAGACCAGTGGTTGGCAGCCCTCCGACTTGGTTATCATTGCCGGACGCCCTGCCATGGGTAAGACAGCCTTTGCACTATCAATGGCCAAGAACATTGCTGCCGACAATCATGTTCCCATCGCCTTCTTCTCTCTTGAGATGTCGAACGTTCAGCTCGTCAACCGTCTTATCTCCAATGCCTGTGAGATTTCCGGTAAGAAGATTCTGAACGGCCAGTTACAGCCTGACGAATGGGATCGCTTGGACAATCGTGTCAATACTCTGCTTGGTGCCCCACTCTATGTGGACGACACGCCTGGTCTGTCCGTCTTCGAGCTTCGCACCAAGGCACGTCGATTGGTTCGCGAACATGGCGTCAAGATTATCATGATTGACTATCTGCAGCTGATGAATGCCAATGGTATGCGATTCTCCAGTCGTCAGGAAGAGGTGAGTACCATCAGTCGCTCACTCAAGGGATTGGCCAAAGAGTTGGATATCCCCATCTTGGCATTGTCACAGTTGAACCGTGGTGTGGAGAGTCGCGAAGGTCTTGAAGGAAAACGCCCCCAGCTGAGTGACCTGCGTGAGTCAGGTGCTATCGAGCAGGATGCCGATATGGTACTCTTCGTTCACCGTCCTGAGTATTATCATATCTTCCAAGATGACAAGGGACGCGATCTTCACGGTATGGCTGAGATTATCATTGCCAAGCATCGTAAGGGTGCTACAGGCGATGTGTTGCTCAACTTCCGTGGCGAGTTCACACGCTTCGAGAATCCTGAAGAAGGTCACATCATGGCTGAAGCCAATGCACCTGCTAACGGTCAGGGACAATTCCTTGAGTCAAAGATTAACGGAAATGAAGGACCAGCACCATTACCAGAAGGTTACGATCCTTTTGCCAGTGGTCCTAATGGTCCCATGCCATTCTAAAGAATACATAAAGAACGGCTCTGTTGAATGTTAACAGAGCCGTTCTTTTTATATCTATTTGCAGAGATTATATTATCCGAAATAATCAATCTGCATAGCCTTACGCACCTCACTCATGGTCTGCGCACCTACCTCACGAGCAGCCTCAGTGCCCTTCTTCAGGATATTATAAATCTCAGGAATATCCTTTTCGAGTTCGGCACGACGCTGACGCATGGGCTCCAGATACTGGTTCAGCACCTCGTTGAGGAACTTCTTGCACTTCATATCGCCCAGTCCGCCACGAGTATAGTGGTCCTTCAGTTCATCCAGATTCTGATACTCAGGCCAGAAGTTCTTGAAATCTTCATCAGTAGAGAACGCATCAAGATAAGTAAACACGGCGTTGCCCTCCACATGACCTGGGTCACTGACATTGAGGTGAGTGGGGTCGGTGTACATCGAACGAACCTTCTGCCATACCTCGTCGGCCGAATCACTCAGATAGATACAGTTACCCAGCGACTTTGACATTTTCTCCTTACCGTCTGTTCCTGGCAGGCGACGAGCCGTGAGGTTCTCAGGCAACATAATGTTTGGCTCGACCAATACGGGGCCGTAAGTATTATTAAAGCGGTTCACCAGTTCACGCGTCACCTCCAGCATAGGCTCCTGGTCTTCACCAGCAGGCACTGTGGTAGCCTTGAACAACGTAATGTCAGCAGCCTGACTGACGGGATAGCAGAAGAAACCCAAGGGAATGCTCTCTCCGCCGAAGCCACGCATCTTAATCTCCGTCTTCACCGTAGGGTTGCGCTGCACGCGACTCACCGTGATGAGGTTCATCAGATATGTGGTCAACTCGGCCAACTCGGGGATGCCGCTCTGAATAAACAAGGTACATTTATTGGGATCGAGTCCTGCTGCCAGATAGTCAAGAGCCACCTGAGTCACGCTGTTTCTAATCTTCTCAGGATTGTCCGCATTATCAGTCAGAGCCTGTACATCGGCCATAAACACAAACATCCTGTCATAATCACCTGCGTTCTGCAGTTCCACACGACGGCGCAAAGAGCCTACAAAATGGCCCAGATGCAGTTTACCGGTTGGACGGTCACCCGTCAAGATTACTTTTCCCATATATGTTCAATTTTTCTTAAGTTTTCGTTTCGAGATGCAAAGGTACAAAAAAATCCCGATAGCCCTGCATGGTTATGGGGATTTTTTTGTAACTTTGCAATCCAAAACGTAATACCCTATCAAAAGAATTTATGTATTTCACGGGCATCATCATTGCAATCTCGACATTTCTGATCATTGGTATCTTCCATCCCATCGTCATCAAAACGGAATATCACACTGGCACACGCTACTGGTGGGTCTTTCTGTTATTAGGCATAGCATGTGTTTGTGCAGCCTTGTTTATTAGCAATGACATCATCTCTGCTTTGATAGGAGTTGTCGGAGCATCATCGCTTTGGACCATCGGCGAGCTGTTCGAGCAGAGGAAGCGTGTGAAAAGAGGTTGGTTTCCCATGAATCCCAAACGGAAAGAGGAGTATGAAGACTAATCTGATATTGGTAGGAAAGACTGTCAACAAACACTTTGTGGCAGGTATTAATGACTATGCGGAACGCATCAGTCACTATATGCCTTTCAGTATCACAACCATTCCAGAGCTGAAGAACACCAAGAACCTGACGGAGGAACAGCAGAAGAAGGCCGAGGGAGAACTCATCCTGAAGCAGATACAGCCTACCGACACGGTGGTTCTGCTGGACGAGCACGGCAAGGAGTTCAGGAGTATTGAGCTGGCCGCCTGGTTGGAACAAATGCAAAACAAAGCCCGCCGACTGGTGTTTGTCATCGGAGGGCCTTATGGTTTTTCGCCTGCCGTCTATGAGCGAGCCAACGAAAAGATATCACTTTCAAAACTGACCTTCTCTCACCAGATGGTGAGACTGGTATTTACTGAGCAGCTTTACAGGGCATGCACCATCATTAAAGGCGAGCCCTATCACCACGAATAGCCTTTGTGAGTTTCTCAAAGGTATGACATCCATGGGCATAATACTGCCATAGGAGCATCACGGGCGTATAGTCATCATGCGCCACCCTGCCCTGCTGAATCTGCTGACGATCATTCACAAAGTCCTTCTTCCATCGCTTGAAGTCCCTGCGGGCACGATAGATGGCCTTGAAATCGCCCCAATTGCGTTTCAGCAACAACGTCTGAAATGCAGCCAGATAATCCAGGAACCAGCGTACAGTCATAACACGGCGCAGGTCGTTCTGAGGCAGGCACTTATAGAGCATCGTGAGATTATTGCGGAAATTCAGATAGGTCTTCATGGGGTTTGACTTAGGCAGCGTGCCTCCACCGACATGATAGACCACACTCTCTGGCAGGCAATAGAGATGATAACCACGAATGCGCATGCGCCAGCACATCTCAATCTCCTCTTGATGCGCAAAGAAACGGGCATCAAGTCCTCCCACCTCTTTATATATATAGGAGCGCACCAACAGAGCAGCTCCCGTGGCCCAATGGATCATAGCAGGCTCATCATACTGTCCCTTATCCTGCTCCACAACATCAAAGATTCTTCCTCTGCAATATGGATAACCATAACGATCCAGATATCCACCACAGGCTCCGGCATACTCAAACTTGTCGCGCTCAAAGATGCTCAGCAACTTGGGCTGACAAGCAGCCACCTGAGGATGGGCGTCCATGAATGAGATGAGTGGTGTCAACCAATGGGGCGTCACCTCGATGTCGCTGTTCAACAACAGATAGTATTCTGCATCAATCTGGGCAAGAGCCTTGTTATAACCTTCGGCAAAGCCCCAGTTACGTTCCAAGATAATGAGCTTCACCTCTGGGAACGATGTCTTCAGCATATCCACGCTATCGTCGGTCGATGCGTTGTCAGCCACATAGACATCTGCCTCCTCACGAGAATACTCGAGCACCTGGGGCAGATACTGACGGAGCATCTTAGCACCGTTCCAATTCAGGATAACTACTGCAACCTTTTTCATATCTCTACTACTTTCAGAGCATTTCCGCCTGCATTGAAATCACCCAGGCGAACCTTCATAATCTGGTTATCATACTCAAGACGAGCATCCGCTGGCGCCAGTTCCACACGAACATAATTATTAGTGAAGCCATGCATGGCGCGTCCACGGGTAGCCTTCTCAAAGAGTACTTCCATCGCACTTCCCACATACTGCTGATAGAAATCATGGGTCTTTTGGTCTGACAACTCTAAGAGTCGCTTGCTGCGCAACTTCTTCTCGCGCTCAGGCACCACATAGTCTATCTTCAAGGCCGATGTGCCGGGACGCTCAGAGTAAGGGAACACATGCAACTGTGTCACAGGCAGCGACTCCAGGAAAGAATACGTCTCCTCAAAACATTCTGGTGTCTCGCCGCGACAGCCCACCATCACATCAACGCCAATAAAGGCATCGGGCATCACCTCTTTTATATGAAGAATCTTATCCGCGAACAACTGACGATCATAATGACGATGCATCAACTTCAGCACGGTGTCGCTGCCACTCTGAAGAGGGATGTGGAAGTGAGGCATAAACGCACGACTCTCATGAGCACAATAGTCAATAAGCTCGTCACTCAGCAAATCGGGTTCCAAACTACTGATACGATAGCGCTGAATACCCTCCACCCTGTCGAATGCCTTCACCATGTCAATGAACCGTTCGCCTGTGGTCTTGCCAAAGTCACCGATATTCACGCCCGTCAGCACAATCTCCTTGCCTCCTTCGTCAGCGGCCTGCTGAGCCTGTTCTACGAGAGAAGCGATGGAAGGGTTGCGACTGAAGCCTCGCGCATAGGGAATGGTGCAATAGGTGCAGAAATAATCACAGCCATCCTGCACCTTCAGGAAATAACGCGTGCGATTGCCTCGCGAGCACGAAGGCGAAAAGGTCTTAATATCCTTTGTCTTCTCACGCTTATAGATAGGTTCGCCCGTACGATTCACGAAAGCATCAGAAAGAAACTGTATCAGACTGGCCTTCTCATTGGCACCCAGCACCAGACTCACACCATCAATATGACTCACCGCCTCTGCCTCAAGTTGCGCATAGCAACCCGTGACAACCACAAAGGCACCAGGATTCTCGCGAACAAGTCGATGAATGGCCTGACGACATTTATGGTCAGCCACATCCGTCACCGAACAAGTATTGATAAGACAAATATCTGCCGACTCATTCTTCTGAGCCGTGCGCACGCCCATCTCCTGAAGCATTCGAGCAAAAGTAGATGTCTCAGAGAAGTTCAACTTGCATCCCAGCGTGAAATATTTAGCCGTTTTTCCTTGAAAGGCCGATGTATCTATCATAAATAAAATATGTATCTTTATTTGTTTCCGCAAAGGTACACAAAAAATGGCAAAAAAAGCCCATTTTGGGCAAAATAATCGTTGAGTGTAATTTTTATACCATTTTTAACATTTGCTATGTTGTTGGTTTTCAATAACTTATGAAAATGTTACAAAAACACCCTAAAACCTTTGCAACGTTTTAATTAACAAATGATTGTTTTACAGATTTAAAAAAGCAAAGAAATGAAAAAGATTGCATTTATGTTCGCTGTAGCTGCTATGTTTGTAGCTTGTGGTAATGGTAACAAGGCTGCCGAGGAGGTTGCTGTTGATTCTACAGAGGTTGCTGAGGTTGACACCACTGTTGTTGACACTCTGGCTGCTGACACTCTGGCTGCTGATTCAGTTGTTGCTGAGTAATTCACAGAAAGCGAAACAGAAATTACGCGGATGTACTCCAAGAGTACATCCGCTTGCTTTTTTATATACCTACATCTACTACCCACCACTCACCTCATTCTCATGTCCGTTACATGACGGACGAAAAGTCCGCAGGTTACGGACTTAAAGTACGTACACGACGGACAAAGAGTACGCACACGACGGACTTTTACTAAACCAATGAGACTTTTATAAAAACAAGGAGAAATAAAAATCCCGGTCACTGAAAAAGCGACCGGGATTCATGTTATAATAAACGAATTGCTTTACAGCATAATTACTCTGCAGCAGGTGCCTCTTCCTGAGCTGCGGGAGCCTCAACGGGAGCCTCAGCAGGAGCAGCCTCGAGCTCAGCGCCCTCAGCAACAACCTTCACAGGAATCTCAGCGCTCACCTCCTTGTGGAAGCGAACAACAGCAACATAATCGCCTACCTTCTTGATATCCTTCAGGACGATGATCTTGCGATCAACTTCCTTACCCAGCTTAGCGAGCTCTTCAGCAACAGTCATGTTGGTCACTGAACCATAGAGCTGACCAGTAGCGCTCACCTTAGCAGCGATGGTCAGAGCCACGCCATTAAGAGCAGCAGCCTTCTCCTCGGCAGCAGCCTTCAGAGCAGCCAGCTTGTGAGCCTGCTGCTTCAGGTTCTCAGCGAGAATCTTCTTAGCAGAGGGAGAAGCAATAACAGCCTTGCCCTGAGGAATCAGGTAGTTACGGCCATAGCCTGACTTTACATTCACGATATCGTTCTTGAATCCCAAGCCGATAACATCTTCTTTCAAAATCAATTCCATTCTTGCGTCCTCCTTTGTTTACTTCATCAAA
>CACYNE010000021.1 GCA_902775605.1 uncultured Prevotellaceae bacterium | reverse complement strand
CACAGGACCCTTCATGAACTCAGGCACGTTGTAGCTTTTCAGGAACTGGCGATGCAGGTCGGGATCTCTGGCAGGCAACTCGAAAGGCTTGCTGCCGTGCCCCTGTGCATCGATATGGGCAATGAATGGACGGGTAAAGACGCCATCGTAGCGACGCGACGAGAATACGACCCAGCGCCCATTGCTCGACCAGGAGTGGTAGCTCTCGGTATCATCAGAGTTTATTTCATCCATAGGACGGGCTTCTTTCGTTGCCAGATTCATCATCCATAGGTCGGCATCGTGATGCCAGATATGGAAACAGCCCCATTCGCCCAGCGTGAATAATAGATGGCGACCATCGGGCGAGATACGTGGGAAGGTGGCACTCTTGCCAAGGGTGTCGGCACAGAACACCATCTCGCGAGGTCCGAACTGTCGCGTCTTGGGGTCGAACGATTTGCAATAGATGTTGTATTTCACCTCTTGGGCACGCATCGTTATCTCACTTCTATCCACGCTGTCGGCCTGGTATTCGAAGTGGGCGCTGCAGAAAAAGAGCGTCTTGCCATCTGGGGCCCATGTGGGGAATATCTCGAGTTCGTTGGGTGCCTGCTCGATGGTGGTCACCTTGTGGCGGTCCACATCGTAGAGAATCAAGTCGCTCTCTGAGTCAAGTACCTCGATTTTCTCAAGTGCTGCTGTATGGAAGGCTTGCATCGTCTTGTTGGTGCTATAGGCGATGAGCTTTTCCGTAGGGTGCCATGCGGGATAGACACCTGCCGACAGTAAGGAGTCGTGACGCATGTCCACCTTTTCTATCTTACCGTCATAGACAATCAGCGTGCCGCCGTGGGTCTGGCGAGCATGAAACTGCATGCGCTCTGGGTTCCACTGCTGATAGCTGTGGCAGTTGACGCACTGGCCTCCGCTCTCTGTCGAGCAGAGCATGTTATCTACAAAAACCTCTTCTTCAAAATTTTCTAGGCAACGCTGGTTCAGTGTCAACTCTTCGTAGGAAACATACGAAGGTGAGATAAGGCGATAGCTGAGCCACGGGTCGATAGGGTCGGCAGATACGTAGATGTTGAATGGCTTGAAGCGCACCCATTGATCTTTGATGCTGGCATAGACCTCCACCAGAATGGCACCGCCTTTCGCTTTGGCGGTGAGGGCCTTCCAGTCATCCAGGTCCGGACGAACCTTAGGTCCTTCGCATATCATCTCCTCGCCAGCAGCACTCAGGCGTACCACCGCCTCGTCGCTCTGCATCAGCAACTCGAAGTTCAGGGGAGCAATGTTGACAGGCACGGTGACCTCCTGATAGTCAGGATAGATGGGCACCTCGGCCTGACTCTCCTTGAACTGGCTGGGAATCTGCGGACTGCCACAGGCCGTCAGCAGACAAATGAGAAAGAGAATATAGAGAGCGTGCTTCATTGTTCTACGAGTTTCTGACGGTTGTTGCGATAATAACCCATGGTGAACTCTGCCAGGCGGATTTGCTCCTGGGTCTCTCCTTGGGTGCTGAGAATATGTTCTATGAGGAAGAGTTCCTGCTGAGACTGATCGGCAGTCAGGAAGTTGTCACTTCGCAGCAAGGGCAGGATATGTCTCAACTCTGGCGAACGACCTATGAGAGTCGGGTCCTGGATGCAGGCCTCCATGTGCTTGGCCCATTGCTTGTGGAAGTCGGTCTTCTTCAGAAGGTTCACATAACGCTGGGCAGCGACAAACTCACCATTCAGGAGTGAGCACATCGTCATCAGTTTCAGCTTCCCGACGCTCCAGCCATACTCCACACCATCCTCCATGCACCAGCGATAGCAATAGTTGGGAATGCCATACTGCAGATAGAGCAGTTTGCCTGCCGTGTGGATGGTATGCACGGTGAAAGGAGCCGCCGGTCGCTTGGCACCGTCGGGATAGCCCATGGCGGTTTTCACGCCTTTCTCATAGAGGGCCAGGTTGCGCATCATACAGATGAGTCGCGTGGGTTCGCCCTTGACGCCCTTTGCTGTCTGCAGCACCTTGTCCCACTGACCTTTCTCGATGCTGCGTGTCATGCTGAGCTCGCGATGCAGATTGCCGTCACGGTTCCAGGCTTTGCCCATGCCAATGACAATCAGGACAACGATGCCGATATTCAACCATTTGTTTGATTTAAGATTGGGCTTTGCTACCATTAATAACATACTCAAGAAGAGTACCAAATAAGGTAAGTTGTATGCAAAGAATCTTTCTCCTTGGTATGCAAAGACAGGTAGCGCAGCCCAATAGATGTTAACGATGTTGGTTTCGTGGAAAACTCTGAAATACCCAAAGAAAGGCCAGAAGATAATCTGTGTGAGAGCCAGGAAGAAGTCACCCAAGAAGCTCTTGTTCTCGCGCCATGAGATGACGCCCATCAGCGCAGTGGCTAACAGGGCATAGAATCCAAAGGCCATGTAACCCAGTCCTGCGGCAAAGACAATATAAACCGAAGGCAGGTGATAACGACGCGGTAGTGCTCTGTAGCCCCACACCAATGCCACCGCCACGATGCTACCGATGGTGGCGCAGAAGGCATGACCGGGCATTTTGAGATAATAGACCCAATAGCCCAGCGTGGTGATGGTGAGCACCAACGATGCTGTGGGAATCAGCGTCAGCCACAGGTTCTGCAATCGGAAGGCCCGTTTACAGAGCCACATGAAAAATGCCCAGAGTAGGCACAGGATGCCTGCTCCGAGCATGGGGTAATAGAAGTATTGTGTGAGATAGCTGCCTGTCCACGTCAACAGTCCACCTGCCTTCACCATCTGCTGTTCAAAGAATAGCGGTGTATGGAGAAACATGTTCTGGTCTTGTAACGTATAGAGCACATCCGATTCGAACACCACCAGCAGAATGGCGGCAATCAGCGGAAACAGATAGGCTCCGGCAGAAGCTAACTTTTCACTCTTCACTTTTCCTTTTTATTTATCCAACCTGACTACCAGGTTTCACGTCCTTCGTTGTGGTCACCACACTGAGGCTCTCGTCAGCATCGACGGCACTGAGAATCATACCCTGACTCTCAATACCCATCATGGTGCGAGGAGCAAAGTTGGCCACGAAGAGGATGCGCTTGCCAATGAGTTCCTCGGGGTTCTCATAGAAGGCTGCGATACCAGAACAGATAGTGCGATCTACTCCAGAGCCATCGTCGATAGTGAACTGAAGGAGTTTCTTGCTCTTCTTTACCTTCTGGCAGTCCTTCACCAAGCCCACGCGGATGTCGAGCTTCTCGAAGTCCTCAAATGAAACGGTGTCCTTGATAGGAGCTGCCTTATAGGCTGCTGCCTGATTGGCTTTCTTGGTAGCCTCCAGCTTGTCGAGCTGCTTCTGGATGACCTCATCCTCAATCTTCTCGAAGAGCAGAGCGGGCTCACCCAACTGATGACCTGCCTTCAGAAGGTCGGTGCTACCCAGCTGCTCCCATTCGAATGAGTCGATGGCGAGCATCTCGCGCAGTTTCTTTGAAGAGAAAGGCAAGAACGGCTCGAAAGCAATGGCGAGGTTGGCTGTCAACTGCAAACAGATGTTCAGGATGGTCTCGCAGCGCTTGGGATCGGTTTTCCAAACCTTCCAAGGCTCGCATTCTGTGATATAGCGGTTGCCGATACGAGCCAGGTTCATAGCCTCGAACTGAGCATCACGGAACTTGAACTGCTCCAGCAGGGCTTCAACCTTACCCTTCACGTCCTTGAACTCATCAAGGGCCTGCTTATCTACATCCTGCAGTTCACCGCAAGCCGGAACCACACCATTCCAATATTTCTTAGTGAGCTGCAGCGCACGGTTCACGAAGTTACCATAGACAGCCACCAACTCGTTGTTGTTGCGATCCTGGAAGTCTTTCCAAGTAAAGTTGTTGTCCTTGGTCTCTGGTGCATTGGCTGTCAGCACATAGCGCAGCACATCCTGCTTGCCAGGCATATCCACCAGATACTCGTGGAGCCATACGGCCCAGTTGCGTGAGGTAGATATCTTATCGTTCTCCAGATTCAGGAACTCGTTGGCGGGCACATTGTCGGGCATGATATACTTGCCGTGAGCCTTCATCATCACAGGGAAGATGATGCAGTGGAACACAATGTTGTCCTTACCGATGAAGTGCACCAGACGGGTGTCCTCATCCTGCCACCACTGTTCCCAGTTGCCCCACTTCTCAGGATTCTTCTCGCAGAGCTCCTTGGTGTTTGATACATAACCGATAGGTGCGTCAAACCATACATAGAGCACCTTGCCGTCGGCTCCCTCTACGGGAACGGGAATACCCCAGTCCAGGTCGCGGGTCATTGCACGGGGCTGCAGATCCATATCCAACCAGCTCTTGCACTGACCATAGACGTTAGAGCGCCACTCCTTGTGACCCTCCAGAATCCACTGTTTCAACCAGTCCTGATACTCGTTCAGAGGCAGATACCAGTTTTTGGTCTCCTTCAGAACGGGTGTAGAACCAGAGATGGTTGACTTCGGATTGATGAGCTCGGTGGGAGAGAGGTCGCGTCCGCACTTCTCGCACTGGTCACCATAGGCACCCTCGTTGTGGCAGTAGGGGCACTCACCTACTACGTAACGGTCGGCCAGAAACTGCTTGGCCTCTTCGTCATAAAGCTGAGCGGTGGTCTTCTCCACCAATTTGCCTTCGTCATAGAGCTTCTTAAACCATTCGGCAGCGAACTTATGATGTGTCTCGCTGGTGGTACGGCTATAGACATCAAACGAGATGCCAAACTCCTCGAATGAGTCCTTAATCATCTTATGATAGCGATCTACTATATCTTGGGGGGTGATGCCTTCTTTGCGGGCACGAACGGTGATGGGCACTCCGTGCTCGTCAGAACCACCGATAAACATCACGTCGCGCTTCTTCAGACGGAGGTAGCGCACGTAGATGTCAGCTGGCACATACACACCAGCCAAGTGACCAATATGCACACCGCCATTGGCATAAGGCAGTGCTGAGGTCACGGTTATTCTCTTATATTTTTTCTGTTCCATATTAATTAATGTGTATTTCGGGGTGCAAAGTTACTACTTTTTCTCTAAATATAGTTGAGAATATCGTTGAATTTCTCAATTTTTATCAGTCGCTCGTGGTCTATATCGTCGAAATGCTCCAATTGCCACGTCACATGAAAGGGAATGTGGATGCCCCAGGCACCTATGGCCAGAGCTGGAGCAATGTCACTCTTCAACGAATTGCCCACCATCAACAACTGTGAGGGATGAATCTGCTGATGCTCACACAGCGCCAGGAACTCTCGTTGGGTCTTGTCCGATGTAATCTCCACATCGTCGAAGTATTTCAGCAATCCGCTACGCTTCAACTTGTTCTCTTGGTCCTGCAACTCACCTTTGGTGAAGCACACCATCTTGAGAGGTGAGAGGTGAGAGGTGAGAGGTGAGAGGTCGCTCTCTTCTTCAATTCTACAACGCAGGGCTTCCAAGGTCTCAACAACGCCGGGCAGTGGGGTGGCAGGCAGATGGAGCAGTCGTTTGCAGTCATCCAGTAAATCCTCGAGTGTAGTGATGCTGAGATGATTGCCTGCCACACGCATGGCTGTCTCTAGAATGCTGATAGTGAAGGCCTTACAGCCATAGCCTAAGTCGGCCATGTTGCCTGACTCCGTCTTGAAGAGTTCCTTCTTGGGATCCTCGCAATAGGGCGCAATGAGGCGATAGAGGTGGTTCTCCACTTCCTCGAAAAAGCCCTGACAGTCCCACAGCGTGTCGTCAGCGTCAAAAGCAATGACTTTTATCTTTTCTGTGCTCATCTTGAAATTTTGCTGCAAAGTTACGAAATAATTGGGAATTAATTATTATCTTTGCCGTGAAAATGCAGACAGATGAAATTGAATAGGCTACATCAGGCGTTCGTATGGCTTCGCAGAATCAGATACTGTCGGGGCTTCGGCATTCAATCGCCATCCGACTATCGGTTTGTGCGATATGTCATCAACGAGCATTGGCCTTATTACGCCTATGAGTCGCTGGGAGAGGAAGATGACTGGCTTCGCCGTAAGTTGGGATGCCTCTATTTCCGACTGGCCAACGACCTACAGCCCAAGACCATTGTTGACTGGGTGGGCTTTCATGATTATCTGAAGGCAGGCTGTCGTTCGGCATGCATCGTCGATGATGCTCAGCAGGTGGAGTTGGCCATTGTGCCCATCAAAACAGACTATCACCACCTGTTTCAGGAGTGTAACGACCAGTCTGTTGTTGTCTTTCAGGATATCTACCAGCATCCTGAGTATTGGCACTGCATAGAGCACGATTCGCGGGTTACCCTTACCTTTGACCTTTACTATTGCGGCATCGTGATGTTCGACCCAAAGCGCATAAAACATTGTTATACAGTAAACTTCTAACCTATGAAAATGACAAAGATTTACACCCGCACTGGCGACAAGGGAACAACGAGCCTGGTGGGTGGAACACGTATCAAGAAGAGTGATGAGAGAATTGAAGCCTATGGCACCGTCGATGAACTGAGCAGTCATTTGGGATTGCTGGTGGCGATGCTCGTTTCTGACTATTCTGAGCGTGAATTCTTGTTGCGCATCCAGAACTGTCTTTTTGTGATTGGCTCTCATCTGGCAACAGACCAAAGTCATACGCCTTTGCCTCATTTCGCCCAATTGCCAGAGGGTGAAGTTGAATTACTTGAAGAGCGTATTGACCAAATCCTTGCAATTCTTCCGGAGGCATCAGGGTTTGTGTTGCCAGGTGGCACAATGGCAGCTGCCCAGTGTCACGTCTGTCGCACCGTTTGTCGTCGTGCCGAGCGTCGTATTGCCGCACTATCAGAAAAAGCAAAAGTGGGCACTGAAATCATACAATATGTCAACAGATTAAGCGATTATCTGTTCGTTTTGGCAAAAAAAATAAATTTTAACGCGAATAAAGACGAAATTCTTTGGCAAAAACCTTGCAGATAAAAATCTTTTTACTACTTTTGTGCCCAATTTCAGAAATCAATAAAAAAAGATAAATATTATGTACTGGACACTTGAATTAGCATCTAAACTAGAAGACGCTCCTTGGCCTGCTACCAAGGATGAGTTAATCGACTATGCCATCCGTTCTGGAGCCCCCCTTGAAGTTCTTGAGAACCTGCAAGAGATTGAGGACGAGGGTGACATCTACGAGAGTATTGAAGATATCTGGCCCGACTATCCTACGAAAGAGGATTTCCTTTTCAACGAGGATGAGTATTAGTCAGTAGAATAGTTCTATCTTATTTGATATCAGCGAGATAAGCAAATTATATTTGCTTATCTCGCTGGTGTTTTATTGCCTTGTATAGCTTGATTTGTTAGCCTATAGTTAATTATTAAACAGTAGAATGTGTTAAAGAATATAAAATAGGAGATGCGCATATACAAGATTTATCTGCTTTTGAATTATTATAGCAGAACATTAGAAACAAATGGTCAGACAAATCGTTGAGCGTATACGAAAGAAAGATCAGCGGGCGATGGGTCAGCTCTATCAGACGTATGTCGAGGAACTATCATCGGTCTGCTATCGCTATGTGTCTGATAAGAATGATGCGAAGGATGTGCTTCAAAACAGTTTCATGAAGATCTTTACTTCTATTTCTACCTTCGAATATCGAAATGAGGATAGTTTTAGGGCGTGGTTGAAGCGGATAGTGGTCAATGAGGCATTGTTATTCTTAAGAAGCAAAAAGAATTTGCTTTTTGTTGAGCAGAACTTGTCGGAGGATTTGCAAATAGCAGAGGACGAACCAAAAGTTGAGCAGGTATCGCCCAACGATATTCACCGATTAATCAGTGAGTTGCCTGATGGATACCGGACGGTGCTGAACCTCTATGTGTTCGAGGGCTTCTCGCATCGCCAGATAGCAAAATTACTTGGCATCAAGGAAGGAACATCTGCCTCACAACTCTATTACGCCAAACAGCTACTGGCAAGGAAGATTAGGGAATTAACAAAAGACAAATGACGATGGAAAACTGGACAGACCAAATGAAACAAAAGCTGGAGGGGCACAAGATGGCTCCGCCTGCAAGACTGTGGGAAGACATCAGTTGTGAACTGGGAATTCAAGATTCACCTAGGCGGAGGTCGTTTGCTAGATGGTACTGGACTGTCGCTGCTACAGTCTGTTTATGTGTGGGTGTCTGTGTCATTTCTCATTTGGAGCACGAGGAACCTCTCTCTTTGATCTCTCATGCTCCTCGAATCCATCGTCCATCTCTCAATAATATAATCAAGGTTGATTCTGGGTATCAACAGGTAGCTTATGTCCAAGGTCTAAAGGTGTTGCCTAAGGCAGATGAAAAAGACAATGTTTCTATTCATAGTGAAACGGAAGATATGTCTTCACAGCTCTTAGAAAAAGAGTCGCAACAGCCACCAGTGACAAAAGATAGCAATATTCACACAGGGAATATTCATCAAAGCGCTGCTGATATCTTGAGTAGGAATACGTCTGCCTCTGCCACTAAATGGTCTGTGAGCCTGAAAGCCTCTGGTGGTTTATTGGCATCTAATCATGGACGTACAAACTATGATTTAAGTCATTCTCTCTCAGGAAAAGCAATATCAGAAACAGCCGATATGCCAGGAGGTTGGGATGGCAAAAATGCAAATTCTCAAGATGACCAGTCGGACAAGCAGGCTGACTACAGGGCTGAGCATCATCTGCCGATATCCTTGGGACTGAGTTTGCGTTATCAATTGAACCCCCGGTTGGCATTACTCAGTGGCGTCAACTATACCTACCTCTATTCTGAGTTCTATAGCATCCAGAATCCGAGTATGAGCTGTCATCAGAAACTTCATTATCTGGGCATTCCTGTTGGTCTATCTTGGCAAATATGGAACGCTAATGTTTTCAGTCTTTATCTCTCTGGCTCTGCTATGCTTGAGAAATGTCTGAATGAAAAACCTTGGCAATGGTCAATAAGTACTGCGATAGGCGTTGAGTATGTCATTTCTCGTCAGATAGGTCTTTACTTCGAACCTTCGGTGGGCTATTACTTTAACGATGGTACTACCTTTGAGCATTATTATCAAGCGCATCCGTTAGCACCCTCCATCGAATTTGGCCTGCGTCTGCATCTTTCGGACAAATAATATAAGGAGAGAGCCATGCTGTTTAATTCTATCGCATTCCTGTTGTTCTTCCCTATCGTCTGCGTGTTCTATTATTGTATTCCATCCAGACAGGTCGGAGCAAGGAATCTGTTGCTGCTGATTGCCAGTTACTATTTCTACTTAAACTGGGAACCTGCCTACGCGTTACTGTTATTGACCAGTACCTTTGTTACATATACGGCATCACTTGGCATCGGCCATTTCAAAGATATATTGAAAAAGAAAGCCTGTCTTGTAAGTTGTATCGCGTTGAATTTAGGCATCCTGTTCATGTTCAAATACTATCATTTCTTTTCTTCAAACGTAGATGTGGTTATGCAGGCTCTTGGTATAAAAATCTGTCTGCCTGCATTAAGTTTGCTCTTGCCTGTAGGAATTTCGTTTTATACCTTCCAGGCATTAGGCTATTCCATAGATGTATATCGGGGCACCACGAAAGTTGAGCGTAACTTTGTTCTATATGCTTTGTACGTGTCGTTCTTTCCTCAGTTGGTGGCAGGTCCAATTGAGCGATCCAACCGTTTGCTTCCACAATTCAGACTGCAACATCGTTTTGACTATGAGGCAGTGATGGCAGGCGTGAGATTGATGGTGTGGGGATATTTCATGAAGTTGGTGCTCGCTGATCGTTGTGGACTTTATGTAGATTCCATCTTTAATAATGTAGAAAAACACAATGGCGGTTCCTTCTTGGTGGCCTCCTTGCTCTTTCCCTTTCAGATTTATGGCGATTTTGCCGGCTATTCGCTGATAGCCATTGGCGTAGCACGAGTGTTGGGCTTCAAACTGATGGAGAATTTCTGTCGTCCTTATTTTGCCTCTACCATTGGCGAGTTCTGGCATCGCTGGCATATCTCACTTTCCACTTGGTTCAGGGACTATGTCTATATTCCGCTTGGGGGTAATCGTGTTGGACGTTTGCGCAACTATTTTAATCTGCTTGTGACATTCATCGTCAGTGGCATCTGGCATGGTGCCAACTGGACCTTTTTTTGCTGGGGTGCACTGCATGGGATACTCCTTTGTGTTGAAAAAGCATTCAGCATTAGCAAGACAACATACTCGGGCGTAGAGAAATTCTTTCATTGGGCTGTTACGTTTGCTCTTATTTGTTTTGCTTGGATTCTTTTTCGAGCTAACAATCTGTCGGAAGCTGTTTTGATCATAACGGGAATCTTCACTCAATTTGGAGATCCAAAACCAGAGACCGCAAATTTTATTGCCATTGGCTTGGCGCTGACAATAATGTTTGGGAAGGAATTGTCTGAGGAAATCAAATGGCCGATGAGGAATGTTGTATCAAAATCAGGGCTAGTGTGCCATATTTATCTTGTATTAATGATTGCCTATATCATTCTGTTTGGGGTGTTGGGGGGCGATCAGTTTATCTATTTTCAGTTCTAAAGCATTGCTATTGTGAAGAAACTATTTGCCAGCATCTTGTTCGTTACTATCGGATTATTTGCTGTTGACCGTTTGGGAGGTATGGCTATGTGGTGGGTCAATCAACATACGCAGGATACCTCTGGCCCTAAAATCAAGTATCTGGTTAATGATTTGCATGAAGACGTATTACTGATGGGCACTTCGCGCTGCAACTTGCATTATGTTCCTTCCATTATTAGTGATTCACTTGGAATGAGTGTTTATAATGGGGGAATAGATCGCTCGAATAATATCTATGCTCATTACCTCATACTTCATCATGTGTTGGCCATCCACACCCCAAAGGTGATATGTCTAGAGGTCATGACATACGATTTTACAGAAGAGCCTGACCCTTTTAATACGGTGACGTTTTTTGCTCCCTATTTTGGAATCAACGAGGGGGCAGACTCCATATTCCGCTTAGCTGGTTTGTATTGGAAGTATCGGGTCTCTCATTTGTACCGTTTTAATGCAAAGGCAGTATCAAATATCGCAGGACTTGTGATTAATAAGCAGAAAGGAGAGGATCATGGTTATATACCGTGTCCTCATCCTGCTCATTACCCCTCTTCATTGGAGCATAGCAATACGCCAAAGGAAGTGGATAGTATTAAATTGGAATATATCCAGAAGTTCGTTAACCTCTGTCACGCAAACAACATTAGGTTGGTCTTTATGATTTCTCCCATGTACACAGCTGTTGATGAGCATCATTATGATGTGCTGAAAACCATTGCCCAAAGAAATGATATTCCCTTTCTGGACTATCATACACAAGGATTATATCTTGACCATCCTGAATACTTCAAAGATGTCGAACACCTGTGGGACAAAGGGGCACGGCTTTATTCCTCAATTTTTGCGAGTGACCTAAAACGAATCTTGGAACGATAATTGTTTGTACATTGCGGCTTCAAGAATGCCGATGATGCCAACTCGATGTTCATAACAAGTCTTTGGACATAAGACAGGAAACAAGTAGAAGTATGAACCAATCTTTGTCATTTAGAATGTTCAAGGCAAACAATGCTTTACCAGTGCCTGTGGCTATCATTATACCATCGTTATTATTGTATTTCTGATGCTCATCTTCCTCAGCAAGGATTTCTTCCCGTTTCAAAATATTAGAACATGTGGCACAAATCAGACGTATAGATGAGAATAGAGATTCATACCAAATGTTAAAAGGTGGCGATTTTACTTCCGTTACGGCAAAAAATGAGGCGTTTCGGAAGTGGTATCGCGATTTTTTTGTAAATTTGCAGCAAAATTCGAAGATAATGGACTATAAGTGTTGCTGACAAACTACCTGAAGGTTGCACTACCGTAGGCGGTCATATCGAATCTTCGCATCTGAGGCCTTCAAAGATTGGTGACAAGGTATCAGCTACAGCCGAAGTGACCAAGGTTGATGGAAAGAAGATAAACTATTGGGAGAAACCATAGGAATAGTATGAAAGAATTACTCTTAGTTTGCATCGGCAGCTTCTTTGGAGGTGGCGCACGCTATCTGGTAGGTAAGGCTGTGCAGTCGTGGGTGGCCGTCTCGTTTCCTTTGGGAACGATGGCAGTCAATGTCATAGGCTGTTTCCTGATTGGCCTGCTTTCTGGGCTGTCGCTTGGAGGACAGATTTCACCCACTACGAAGCTGGTCTTGGTGACAGGCTTTTGTGGTGGCTTCACCACGTTCTCTACGTTTATGAACGAGAATCTGCTGTTAGGTCGTGATGGAGCAATGCTGTTCGCTGTGCTATATACGTTGCTCAGCCTCTCTCTTGGTCTGATTGCCGTCATCATTGGTTGTCAAATTGTGAAATAATGACTCTATCGTGGCATGCGTATCGTCTATTCGTATGATGACGGTTTCCATGATGATTTCAATGTCATTGAGGAACTGAAATCGCTAAAAAAGTCTAAGACTTCATGTAAAAGGGGATTGTTAAGAAAAAAAACTGTATCTTTGCATCATGTTAAGGTTTAAATAATAACATTATGACTTTATTCGATCAGATTAGCGAGGACATCAAGTCTGCAATGAAGGCCCGCGACAAGGTGCGTTTGGAGACGCTTCGCAACATTAAGAAAGTATTTCTGGAAGCAAAAACTGCTCCTGGAGCCAACGATACATTGGCTGATGCTGATGCATTGAAGATTATCTCAAAATTGGCCAAGCAGGGCAAGGAAACTGCAACGACCTACACACAAGCAGGGCGTCAAGACCTGGCTGATGCAGAGTTGGCACAAGTGGAGGTACTTGAGAGTTATTTGCCGAAACAGCTTTCCCAAGAGGAGATAGAGGCAGAGGTGAAAAAGATCATTGCTGAGGTTGGAGCCACAAGTATGAAGGAGATGGGAAAGGTAATGGGCACTGCCAGCAAGCAGTTGGCAGGAAAGGCTGATGGCCGAGTCATCTCTGAGATTGTGAAGAAACTCTTGGCTTAAACTTTAATTCAATGTCATTTGTGTCCCGATTTTAACGGGACACTAATGATAGCGAGATAAGCAAATTTATTTGTCTGTCTCGCTGTTTTTGTTATATTATTCAGCAAGAGTGTTAATATTCAAGGAATTATTAGTACCTTTGCATTCGCAAACTCACGCTGAGCCACCTTGTATAAAGATGGAGTGTTGAAGGAGGGAGCACTACATTTTTATAAATCCGCCTAAGGGTAATGGGTGGATTTTTAAAGAATGGGAATTATGAGACTTTCAAGAACAACTCTGAATAATAATAAAAAAGAAAGAGATTCTAATCTTGAACTATTAAGAATAATTGCTATGCTATTGGTTCTTATGGTTTATGCAGACTTTAAGGCATTGGATACTCCTACGGTAGGAGAGGTCATGAATAGTCCTTTATCATCATTTCTACGTTACCTGAGTGAGTCTATATCAATAGTCTGTGTTAATGTGTTTATTCTCATTACCGGATGGTTCGGTATTCGCCCGAAAGTATCACGTTTTTGTGGTCTTGTCTTTCAGGTGATGTTTATCGGTGTTTTCATATACCTAGCCCTACTTCTTCTTGGGAAAGTAGAAAAATGGGAATTGGTAGATTGGATAAAACTATTGTTTATGCGTAGAGGTCTTTGGTTTGTTGGCGCCTATATGGTCCTTTATGTTATTTCTCCGATTCTAAATGCTTTTGTCTCAACTGCAAGCAATGATACCTTTAAGAAAGTCTTAATAGCCTTCTTCTTCATCCAAACCGTTTTGGGGGTTCACAGCAAATGGAACTTCTTTTGCTCAGGGTATTCTCCTTTGTCTTTTATTGGTTTGTATCTTTTGGCAAGGTATATGAAACTATACGCTGGTAGGTTCTGCACCCTAAAAAAGCGCTATGACGTGGCCATTTATTTATGTACAGTGTTGTTTACAACATTTTTGGCAATGATATTCGGCAGAGCAGGGCATGATTCTCAGGTTCTCTATGAATATTTGTCTCCTGTAGTGATAGTAAGCTCCGTATATTTCTTCTTGTTTTTTACGAAGTTGTCTTTTCAAAGCAACGTGGTTAATTGGATAGCAACTTCAGCATTTGCAGTCTATTTGTTTCACAGCGACCCGTTGTTCTTTAATCAGTATTATCTTTTTCCTATTAAGGATTTTTATATCAATGATTCCTTACCCCTATTCTTATTTCATACGACTATCATCATCATATCCGTCTTCTTTGTGTCAATACTGGTTGATAAAATCAGGATTTTTCTATGGAATCGGATAATACTTGTTTTAACCTCATAATACTAAATATGAAGACAGACATTCAGATTGCTCGCGAGTGTGAGTTGAAACCGATTAGTGACATTGCAGAAAAGTTAGGCATTTCACCAGAAAAGGTGGAGCCCTATGGACGCTTTATGGCTAAGGTGCCCATGTCACTTATTGACGAGGAAAGAGTAAAGAACAGCCGTTTGATCTTGGTTACAGCCATCAGTCCTACAAAGGTGGGCATTGGCAAAACTACCGTCAGCATAGGCTTGGCTTTGGGCTTGAATAAGATTGGAAAGAAGGCCACCGTGTCTTTACGTGAGCCCTCGCTTGGTCCTTGTTTCGGTATGAAGGGTGGTGCTGCAGGAGGCGGTTATGCTCAGGTTTTGCCGATGGAGAAAATCAACTTGCACTTCACTGGTGATTTTCATGCTGTTACTTCTGCACACAACACGATTAGTGCCCTGCTCGACAACTACCTCTATCAGCATCGCAAGGATGGCTTTTCTCTGCGTGAGATTTATTGGAAACGTGTGCTCGACGTGAACGACCGTGCCCTGCGTAATGTGGTGACAGGACTGCGAGGCGATGGCGTGGTGTCAGAAACGGGTTTCGATATCACCCCCGCTTCAGAGTTGATGGCTATTCTCTGCCTGGCCATCAGCGAGGAAGACTTGCGTCGCCGAATAGAAAACATCCTGCTGGGCATCACCGCCGATGGAAAGCCCTTCCGTGTGCGTGACCTTGGCGTGGGTGGCGCGATTACGGTATTGATGCGCGATGCCCTCTCTCCCAACTTGGTGCAGACCACCGAACAGACGCCCGCCTTTATCCACGGAGGCCCTTTTGCGAATATCGCCCACGGATGTTCCAGCGTGATGTCCACGAAGATGGCAATGACCTATAGCGACTATGTGGTGACGGAGGCTGGCTTCGGTGCTGACCTCGGTGCCGAGAAGTTCTTTAATATCAAGTGCCGTAAAGCTGGCTTGCAGCCTCGCCTGGTAGTCATTGTTGCCACTACTCAGGGACTGAAGATGCACGGCGGCGTGGCGCTCGACCAGATTAAGGAACCCAATGCCAGCGGACTGAAAGAAGGTCTGAAGAACCTGAATCGCCACATCAATAATATGCAGGGCTTCGGACAGCCAGTCATCGTGACCCTGAATCGTTTTGATATCGATACGGAAGATGAGATTGACATCATCCGCAAGAACTGTGACGACCTTGGTGTGGGCTTTGCCGTGAACGAAGCCTTCCTGAAGGGAGGCGACGGTGCCGTTGAACTGGCACAGAAGGTGGTGGATACGATTGACCGCATTCAGCCCCTGCCCATCAACTTCACCTATCCTGAGAATGCCACTATCGAATCAAAGATAGAGAAAGTGTGCAAGCGCATCTATGGCGCTTCGGCTATTGAGTTCACCAAGACGGGCAAAAAGCGCTTGGAGGCCATCCGCGAGATCTTTGCCAACGATGAGGCCATCAGTCGTTATCCCGTCTGCATCGCTAAGACGCAGTATTCGTTCTCAGCCGATTCCACCCGTTATGGCTCACCCGAGGGCTTCACCATCCGCATCCGTGATGTCATCCTCAACTGTGGCAGCGAGATGATTGTGGCCATTGCTGGCGATATGCTTCGCATGCCAGGACTGCCCAAGAGTCCGCAGGCCGAGCGAATAACCATTGTGAACGGCGAGATTGAAGGCCTGTCTTAAAGACATCAGATAATAAGAGAAAGGCGATGGACTCACTTGAGCACCATCGCCTTTCTTCTTAGTTCCATTCGTTGATGTCCGTCTCGGCCTCAACGGCGTCTTCTATATCATCGGGTAGGACAGGAAAGAAATCATGGCCAGTGATTCGCTCCACATCGTCAACGGTGTTGATGAATTGGTCTATCTTCTTCTTTCCTCCGTCGTTTCTTACAATGAAACCGATGGCCTTAGGTTCTGCACCCATACAGAGAATCACCTTGAAGAAGGCCTCTGGCACCACCACCTTGTTCGGCCCTATTGTGTTGTGCTTCTTGTTCAGCAGCACGGGACCGCAGACGATATACACATCGCCGTATTTCTTGGCCCATTTCCTGCAGTCTCTTTCAATCTTGTTCCAGAGCCCGCTGTTCAGGCTCCCATCTTGCGGACACATATTCGTCAGCAAGTTCGACTGACTCATCGCCTCCGCGTCCCATTTGTTGTCACCGGCGGGACACATGTGCCCCTTCGACCATCCGCTGCCTCGATAGTCCTCGTTGGTGGCCCTTGGCTCAGGCACGTCAAGGTCCTCGTAAAACTTCTTGTCCCTTTCCACCTCTCCGTCGGCATGCTCTGCCGTCAGGTGCCACGCCACCCAGTTCGGGCATTTCGTTTCACTATTATAAGAAACGGTATAGGCCTTGCGCACCAGTATCTGTTCCTTTACGGCAGGAAGTGTCTGCGGTATCTCAATGGCGTCGCACACCACCTCGACCTGCTCCTCCTTGTTCTGTTCGATGAGGAACGCAAGACAAAACGCCAATGCAATCAATATGATAATCGTCTTTTTCATCATTCCTTTTCAACACTTTTAAAACATATAATGTGATGCAAAGATACGATTATTTTAGTAAATCAAATACACAGAACTGGAAAATTTACTATCTTTGCACACAATTATGAGAAAGAATAGCAAAAAGCCCCAAACGGCTTCTCCGAAAGATAAATACCGAAATACGGTGAACCTGCAACATGCCACGAAGTATCATGCGATGCTTTACGTGTTTTTCTCCTCTGTCTTTATCGCCCTGCTCTGGGCGTTGGTCAGGTGGGCGTGGATAGAATGGAATTGGCTGCCTAAGGCCAAACTCTATATTCCACAATTATTTGTGCCCTTTTTCCTGTCGTGCATCCATATTGCAGTATGCCGTAACTTCATCAAGGGCATTGCCGACAAAGTCGAGAAATTAGCTTGGTATATCATTTTTATCCTGTCGCTAATCCTTTTCGTATCTACGGGAATGGTGGTAGAAAAGAAAAAGGCGAATATAGCGGAGATATCGGCTTTCACACCAACGATGGCATCCATACTGGAAGATGCCGACTATATCCATGCAAACGTGTCGCGAAGCGACATTGACACCTATCATGCGAACTATTACTTTGATGCTTCTACCCAAACAAAGCGCTACGGCAAAGATATCGTGTTCCATCTTTATGAGGTTTGTCCCCTTCACTCTCTGCCTCATGTGTATGTTGCCCACGAGGTGAATGAGTCTCACGACTTTACCTATGCCAGCAAGGAGTCGCTGGACAGTCGTTTCAGGTCTTTTGTAAGAACAAACGTGGGTGCCATGCGGAAAGAGATAAAGGAAAAGCACTCCAGTAAACTTTATTTAAAGCACATGCGTCAGTCGGACAATATAGAGGGCTTTCAGCATGCTGTCCAACGCATATATAAGAGGATGCGGAAGGTCTTTAATAGCGATGAGGTGATTATCTACAAAATAGAGAAAGGCTACGATCCCGATAAGGATGTTTCGTTTTTCGAAACCCTCTGCTTGGGTGCGTTGCTGCTGGAGGCCATCCTACTGGCTTTCGGCTATTCGTTCTTTTACGTCAGAAGGGAATATGAAGAGGCCTATATGCAGCTTGAGAATCTAAAGAGTCAGTACTGGAAACTGAGGGCTGTTCCTCTGGCAACCATACTGTTCTTCCTCCTGCCCGTATTGATGCTGGTCATTTTCGTGCTGATGTTGTTGAACGGCTATAACCTGGATTCCAGCAATAAGGAAATGTTTATTAACTGGGGTGCGCTCAATAAAACAAACGTGCTGGTGTATAATGAGTGGTGGCGACTTATCACTTACGGTTTCCTACATGATGGCATCTTCCATCTGGCAGGCAATCTGTTTTTCTATGGTATAAGCGCCTTCATGTTATCTGCAAATCACAGCGGTTATCGCATCATGCTGATCTTCCTCGTGTCAACGGTTGTCGCAGGCATCTTCAGCCTCTTGTTCAGCGGTGGCTATTGCGTAGGTGCTTCTGGTGGTGTCTTTGGTTTGATGGCTTTCTGGGTGGGCTATGAACTCTTTCAGATATACATCAATCACGATTCCCATGCTTCGTTCGCCAATATCGCTTATCCCTCTGCCATGCTGGGCCTCAACATCCTGCTGAGTTTTGGCAATGGCATCAGCATGAGTGCCCACCTGGGTGGATTGGCAAGTGGACTCTTCCTTGCCGTCATCTATGGACTCTTGAATAACAAGAATGTGCAAAGTCTGAGAAACCTGTTCTGAATTTGCCTAACAGTGAGAATAGAATAGCACAATTCAAAAAATATTTTTATTTTTTTTGAGGAACCCTCCACCAAAACCGCTGGAAATGCCGATATATAAAGGCTTTGAGGCATGGTGGAGGTGCCTTTAGCCCTCCACTGACCCTCCACCCTCCACTAACCTTGCATGCAGCGCGAATCAGTTTGATGGATAACGCTTTAAGAAAATGAAACCTTTCATGGTCAACTACCGGCCTGCGACCGATTGTTTGGAGACTCAAAGGCAGCGATGTCAGTCACCTGTCCCTGTGGCATATGTCAGTTACCTGTCCCTGTGGCATACTGCTATCAGCAGATGTTATTGAGTCCCTGTGGCAAAAGTATCTTGTAAGATAAACGAGTGGTTGCTTGGAATAGCTGAACAACCACTCGTTTATGTTTATGAACACAGTAAAAAATATTTTTACCGAGTCTTTACGTTTAATAGATTCATTCTCTCATTGGTTATTCGGGATCGAGGTCATAATCTTCTCCACCATAACCTATGTCTGAAGCCTCGCGGCCACCTCGTACAAAATCGGGGTCACTGCCTGCCAGCAAATGAACCTTCTGAGGTAATTGGAACACTTTTATTACAGGCTTAACATATTCTTCTTTCATTGCTTTCTTATTTAAGTTGTTATTTAACCACCTTCTTGCCGTTTTTAATGTAGATGCCTTTTCCTGTCGGGTTCTCAACTCGCTGTCCCTTCAGATTATAATATACGCCATCTTCATTCACAACGACCTTCACATCGTTCACATTATTCGTTGTATCATCAAAAGCCATAACAAGGTCCGAATTACCTGCCGAACTGTCGAAATGCTTTAGCCAGAAATAGCCTCGCAAACCTTTGATAATGGTCGAACCTGTGCTATAGTAGAACTTGTTATTGTTCAAGAACAGATAATCAGAGTTGAGAACGGTGCCAGCTTTCAGTGTGCCATAAAATCTTCCTAAGACAGTTTTTTTCTTTCCGCTTCCTGTCTCATATTCTGCAACAGCCTCTTCTTCATTGGGTTCTACGTCAACTCCTTCCACAGTGAAGTTTGTTATGTCATTAGAGGTTTTTATCAGGTAGGGCCAATTGCTATAGAAACCTTCACCTTCCAAATTAGATTCATCGAAATTAACAGTGATTTTCAAACCATCAACTTCGTAGTCAGAGAACTCGACCACTTTTACATCATCTCCAAATACTTGTTTGACCTGATCAGCATCCATACTAAACGGCAGACAGATTGTATTCCAAATATTCTTTTTGATGGTACGTTTCACCAGCACATCAACACTTTTATGAGTTGGGGGCAATGCTGCAGAATTCTCGTCAATCACCACTTTGTCAGTAATCTCAATAGAGACATCCTGTTGGGCTATCTTAAACTGACTTTCGTTTCTTCTAGCAAACTCCACATTCTGCAACTGAGCTGTCAGAACATCACCGACTGCCAGTGCATCACTTACTGAGACGGTAATAGTAAACAATGTACCGCTTTCTCCTAAGTATTCCCTATTCTGTTCCGTATCAATACTACTGAATCTGATGATGTTGCCACCCAGGGCAGCATAACCTAAGCTGTGAGCCGAACTCATGCGCCCACCCTTAAATGCGGAAACAAACGTGAGTCCGTCGGGCAGGGCGATGTCCATCTGGAAGGCACAGAAAGCGTCACCAGGATTGACCAGCTCAATATTGATACTTCCCGTTTTTCCTTTTGTTACCAATGCACCGTTCACAGCAATGGAATTCTCAGCGGAAATCCCAAGAATGCATGCAAACAATGCAAATAACGTCATAATTGTTTTTTTCGTTTTCATTTTTTCAAGTTTATTCTCTTTTTCTGTTTATTCTGGTTCTACGAAATCCCTTTGGGGTGCCATCAAAGCGCCATTATTCATAATGATATTCACCACACCCACGGCATCAGTGATACTAATTCCCTCGTCATCATTCACGTTGGCCACCTCTTCGATGAAGTTCTCCGAAGGGTTACCCATGATACAGTTGACAATAGACACCGCATCGGTAATGGAAATCACATCATCACCATTGACATCACCATTCTTATATACATACAGTCTTCCATTGCGTGTGCCAGCAGTCTGCGTTGACTCATCTTCGAGGGTCATGCTAATCTGGTTGATGGATATTTTATATGAGGTGGCAGTCTCTATGTCTGCGGGGATGGTGACAGGGAAAGTCAGAATGGGAGTCACTGTTGGGATATCACCATCTTCGACCACCATACTTCCCCCCGTGAAGGTAAACTTATAGGATGTGTATCCTAAGCCTAAATCCTCGTCAGGTGGCATTTCCTCATACGTCAGAGTATAGGGAACCGACGTCTCTGCCAGAATAGCATTTGCCACATCCACGTTCAACCGATTGTCGAAATTCAGTTGGAATGTCATGTCCCCCAATGTTGCCAATGGAGTGAGTAGGATGGGGAACTCTATTGCTCCTCCCGGCTTGGTTATGACACCTCTCAGCATAAACGAGAATTTGCGTTGCTGAATTTGTGTCGGCTCACCAGGGCTGCTCGGATCGAATATGAAGCGAGCTTCCAGAGTCACATTGCCGTTTCCCATTGTAAAGACAAAAGTAGCCTCTGAAGATATCAGGCTTTCACCATGATACCAACCGACAAACCTATAGTTGCTATTCGTATTGGCTTTGACATTTGTTGTCTCGCCTTCTTTCAGGATGTATTTATCCGCACTGACCGTTCCACCGTCTTGTGCTGTCAGTTTCAGTCGCCAGCCATTGACTTCCCCAGGTTCTGTAGGAGAGTCGGGGTTGAATTGGAATCTGGCAATCAGAGTGGCAGGCCCTTCTCCCATGGTATATGTCGTGGAGGCATCGGTAGAAAAGCGTGTGCCATTGGGATAGTACCATCCATCGAAATAATAAGAACTATTGGGATTGGCACTGATGTTGGCCACTGCTCCCGTCAGATAGTAGCCACTACCACTGACACTTCCGCCCTCTTCTGCGATGACGGTCAATTTATATGGCAGTTCACTTGGCTCAGAGGGACCAGCTGGATCGAACTCAAAATGGGCAGTCAGCGTCTCACGCTCAGAAGCTTTAATGAAAGTATATGACCTGTTTGTGGAAACCTCTGTGCCACTGCTGTTGGTCCACTTGACAAATTTCCAGCCTGTGTTTGCTGAAGCATTCACCGTCACCGACGTTCCTGGGATAATATCGCCACCACCACTGGTATAACCAGCCCCAGACGGACTGACTGCCAATATCAGTTTTGATGGCAGTTGTCCTGGTTCTGCAGGATCTGCTGGATTAAACTGTGCCTTGGCCATGATGCAGCATAGCAGCATCCATAGCAAGGTCAGATATCTGATTCTTTTCATAAGCCATTCAACTTATTTGATAATCACCTTTTGAGTGTGCTGACCTTGGCGTACCACATAGACACCTTTCTTCAGACCAGTGGTAGAATTGCCAACCTTGACTCCGTCGAGAGTATAGATACCCTTTTCAGTAGTCTCACCGTTCGCCATTGTTTGTATGCTGGTAGGCGCATTGAAATTCAGGGTGAAACGACCGTCACAAGTGCCTGCATCGGTATCAAAGGTGTAGCTGCGTTTTGACAAGTCGGTCGTGATGCCTGTTTCGTTATCCTTTAAGAATACCTGACCGATATCGTTGCGAATGGCAGAAAGTGTGTATTCGCCATCGGATGCGAAGAGAATGCCGAGGGACAGTGTTCCATTTTCAGCAGGACGCTCGTTGATGGCATATTGCGTGCCGTCAGCTCCCAGCGAATAGATCTGAGGCACGGCAGTGCCGTCAGCAAAGAATTTACTGGCATCGCGGCCAATCTCATAATCCATTGTGGCATCACTGTTCACCACGAGGCGTGTCTTGTCACACTGTTCGTCGCTGGTCACCTGGATGTCGAACAACAGGCGATTGTCTGCCGTACGTCTTTTCATCACAGCATTCTGTGAGGTTATCTCTGATGTCATCTGACGACCTGTGGCAGGGAAGTCTATCGTTGTCACCCCATTCGGACACTGCACGAACAATGCTTCGAAGGGACGGAGAGCATAGTCGTCGTCAGAGGGTGAATAAGTGTTATATCGATTCCTGGAATTGTCATATACAGCAAAAGGAGCAGTATAGTTCATCTTATGAATGTTGTAATAGGTCTGCCAAGGATTGCCCACCATGTTCCAACCTGTGTTGGCTGTTGAGGCATCACCATTGGTATTGTTGGCTGCGAGCGCAATTTGGAGTTCGTCGGTATTCTTTTTAAACACATAGTTAGTGCCATCAGCTTTCGCCTTGAAGGTTACCCATGTTGTTTTGCTGGTATGAAGAATAAAACCTGTACCGGCAGTAATGACAGCATCGTTTGCCAAATTGGCCGACCAGTTGCCAAAAGCTACGTTTTCCGTATTTCGTCTTGCACCGTTATAGGTACGAATTACAAACTGACCGTCTTCTGCTGTTACATCGCCTACAGTAAAGTCGAATGGCAGACAAAGAAAGTACCATCCAGTGTAATTTACATAGAAGCGTTGCTTATAATCACCATTTACAGTAACGTCTGCTTCTTCATTATAAACTTTTGTGTATTGTTTAGTAGAACTATATATGTTGGCACTGGCCGTGAAATTGTTAAAAGCCTGAGCGGTAGATCCAGCTATGGTTAGAGATGCATTTTCTGAAAAGAAAACGCTGGGGGCTCCTTCCATGCGCATCGATGAGTTGCTTAGATTCAAGTCTGTACTAACTGTATAATCGGTGACCGCAGGCGAGATGGCTATGGCATCTTTATATTGTGACCATGCGGAATGAGATTTATAAGAAGCAATCAGATGTGATGGGACCTCCAGGGTAACGTTATTGGCATTAGAAATGGCAATACGATTATCTACGACATTTGGTGATTTCAAAATTATTCTTTGCAAATTGTTACAATAGTTGCATAAACTATTAATAATTTTGATGAATGTAGTTGGTAATTCTATACTTCTAATATTGGTATGATTAAAGGTAGCATCACTTATATTCGTTCCCTCAGGAATCACAACATCTACATCCTGCATCGATGCGTAAGTGAATGCTTGACCACCAATGACTTGGATTCCTGCAGGCAATGGTGATGTGAAATTGCTGCAACCATAAAAGGCATTAGTCCCAATTGTCGTCACTGAGGATGGAATTGTAAAAGAATGAAGTTTAGAACAACAATAAAAGCATCTTTCTGGAATTGTTGTGAGATTGCAACCAGAAAGATCGCAATTTTCAAGATCGTAACAATAATCAAAAGCAAATTTTCCGATGTATGTAACGGTATTAGGGACAATAACTGTAACGAGATTTCGTTGGTCATCAAAAGCATAATCACCAATAGTCGTTAAGTCTTTAGGTAGTTTTGCGATGGTAAGGTTTGGACAAACATTTTTAAATTGGTTTTCTGGCACAGCATCTGCACTGGCATTACTTAAATCGAGTTCGACCAACGCTGACATGGTCTTCATGGTTGTCCAATCTTCAGCTCCTAACTGAACACCTTCTTGAGTAGTGACGGTCAAATGGGTAACAGTCTTAATGTCATCGATGCCCTCAATGGCGAGAATCTCTGTACTAAGACTGTTCTTTTCCTTTAGGGAAACATTGGCTATTACATCGTCTGCCCATACATTCTGAATGGTGCAAACACTTACAAACAATAGCGTGAATAGGTACTTGATTGTTTTCATAATCATATCATTTTAGTTAATAGTATTGTTGTTATGTTATTTGTTTCTGTCAATACACAGCAACAGCCAGTTAGTCTTATGTTGGCAATGCTGTTTTTATAAAAATATGGAAACAAAAAAGGCATGGGAGTTTCTACTTTCGCCCATCCCCGCTCTCAGGCCTTCGCATTGCCCCCAGTCAAGGATAAGCAACGCAGCCAGCCCACGCCAAGTGATTATATATACAACAAAGATGCTATATATGATTGTATATAGCATAAGTTGGGATATAATCTACCCACGCAGACGCTTACCGTTGCATTATCTCTGTGACTGGTTTCAAAGTTGCGAAGTTTGAGAGCACAGAACGATAACGTTCGTAAACGCCTTTCCCTTTGGCCTGCCCTACAAATGGCATCGTCGGCCTCTGGATTCCATCGATGTCTTTTGACAATCCAACTGCACGCAACTGGTATTGTCGGTTGCAAAAATATAAAAAAGAAACATTATATGCAAGAAAAATCGCAAAATAATAGTTTTAGAACTTCTTTTTTTTTAATTGTTTGTTGGATACTACCTATATGTTTGTTCTCAAACGCTTTAAAGAAACATCATTTTGCCAATGCCTTCTGTCCCTTCTATGTGCCATAGGGACAGGTGACTGACATCGCTGCCTTTGAGTCCCGACAAAAAGTTTTATGCGAAAAGCCCTCCACCCCTCCACAAAAATCGCTGGAAATGCCGATATATAAAGGGATTGAGGCATGGTGGGGGTGCCTTCAGCCCTCCACTGACCCTCCACCAACCCTCCACCAACCCTCCACCAACCCTCCACTCACTCTTTGCGCCTTGCATTCATGAAGATACCTTCTCAATAATCGTGAGTGTAAAATGAATTAAAAATATTTCGGTTGTCATTTGGGAGAAAACCCTTTAATGGGAAATGCCCGTCCGTAGGCGTCGGACTCGCAGTCCGAAGGCGACGGACTCAGAGTCCGTTCACTACGGACTTAAAGGTATTACACGGATAAAAATAGGAACACAGGTCTATGGGCCTGGTGGGGGTTAGTGGAGGGTTAGTGGAGGGTCAGTGGGGGGCTAAAGGCACCTCCACCATGCCTCAAAGCCTTTATATATCGGCATTTCCGGCGATTTTGGTGGAGGGTGCCTCGAAAAAAATTTTTTATTTGTTAATGTCGTATTTCAGAACGGCCCAATAAGGCTGTCCTTCTTCGATTTGTACATTGAGAGTCAGGTGACCTGCCTCGGTGGGAGTGATGGTCATGGTGTACATGCCGTCATCGGACACTTCCCAGTCGGTGAGCCACGCACTTTCGTTCTTGATGGCCCATTTGACTCCTGACTTGGGATAGAAACGGAACGTGTAGGCGTGGTCTCTACTGATGACTTTGGTCATCGGCACCTCAACGATTGTCAGTTTCTGGCCGTTGTCGCTATAGATGAGAGGCAGTTCCTGCACATTATTCTCTTTGATGAGCTTCAGCAATTGGTGGTTGTCGATGCCTGCCTGCGCCCATTCTTCCGGTTCCAGATTGCCCACATGTTGTACCTCGGGCATTGCCAGGGGATAATAAGGTTCCGCAGCACTCCAATCGGCCTTGGTAGGCGTGTCGATATGATACCTCAAAATGTTGTTCCATTCTTGATCATCATCCTGACTTTTAAGGCAAAAGCAAAGGTCCTCGGTTGACCTTGGCATAAACGCTATAGAATAAATACCGTTGCCTTCGTCCTTCCATTGTTTTTTCGTGTCGAAAACATGGTTGCCAGCAATGAAAGAGAAATCAATATCCTTCTCTAACTTGATGCGGAAGGTGTAAAACTGGCCAATCTTGAGTGACGACTGGAAGGGAATATCGACAAACTGGACGATGCCCTCGCCACGAGTGAACAACACAGGCAGTGTGCACTTGGGTGTACGCGCTTTCGTGTAGAGTTCATGAATGGTAAGTCCGTATTTCAGCCAGTTCATATTGATGGATGGCATCGCTGTGAATTCTGTCATTGACAGAGGGTCGTTGACGAGTTGATAGGATGCCTCTTTGGGGAAATGGGTGAGTGCCATTTTCTCAGGCTCGACATTGAACCAAAACCAGCAGTCATCACTTCTGCGGAACTTGCCTTTTTCCAAGGTACCTGCACCCCAGGTAGGGTCCAAGAAAATGCCGTAGTTCTTGCTGGTATAGGCGAAAAGCCAGGTGTGGTCCATTTGGCTGGCCGAGCCATCAGGATTCTTTGTCTTGCCGTAGATGGTTTCCACCTTAATCTTCTGAGTGGCAGCGATGCGATTGAACAGGTCGCAATAGGCCTGACAGACGCCCTTTCTGGCCTTGATGCAGCTGTCGGCAGTGTAGATGCGATATGTTGTGTCGTAATCAATGTTGCTGCATATCCACTGATAGATGGCCTTTATCTTCTGATAATCGGTCTTGCATCCCTTGGTGATGGTCTTGGCCAAGTCGCGGAAGTCGTACTGGGGCTCCAGAAGACGTGCGATGCGTTTCTTCTGTTTGACCTGTTTGGCCGGCTTTTTGTAATAGGCGGTATGCTCGCTGTCCTGCATGGTGGTGGCCTTTTTCTTGGCTTCTGCAGGCAGAATAGAAAGCAAGCAGACTTGGATTGCAATGACAATCCAAGTCTGATATTTAAATGAACGTTTCATAGGCTTTGTGTTAGAACTGCAGGCGACGCCATTTGTCGGCGATGCTCTCAGAAGGCTTGGTGCTGGGGGTCTGCTTCTTGCGGAGCTTCATCTCCAGAGCCTTGCGAGAAACCTGTGTGCTGATGTTGTCAGACAGGTCGCCAAATGAGATGGAGCCCTGAGAGCTCTGCAACTCCTTCAGCAGGTAATAGGTGAAGAGACCGTGACCTTCCTCAGCGAAGCCCTGAGCAGTTTCGTTGCCCTGAGCAGCTGTGAAGACAACAACGGTGCCATCGCTGACGCTGGTCTCCTCGGCTTCGATCTCAACGCCACGCAGGCCTTCTGATACACCCTCGTGGTCGCGGTTCACACCACTGAAGCAGGCATCGAGGAATACGGATGTCTGGTTGAAGCCCAGCTCACCAATTCTTGCATAGAAATCCTCAAGGGCAATGCCGCGCTTGGGGTTCGTGCCGCGTACGTCGGTAGGCAGGAGATAAGCCTTGTTGTGGTTCTTGATGTCGGGCACACCATGGCCAGCATAGTAAATGATGAGTTTTTTGTTCTCACGCTCAGGGATGTTAGATACCCAGTCTTCCAGTTCCTCTTCGAGAATCATTTCCTTGGTAGCATCCTCGGCAATGTGAACATTCTCGACGGGTAGGCCGAGGGTCTTCTTGCAATAGTCGGCAAACACGCGGGCGTCGTGGATGGCATAGGGGACATTACCCACAAAGCGATAGTTCTGGTTGCCAATAATCAGGGCATAGGTGTTGTTGCGCGTATAATAACCTACGGGGATAGTCTTGTCAACGTCAGAAGTGGCGTAGTCATAGTCCTCAGAGGCTTCGGCCTTCTTGTTGTTCATGCACTTCTCAACAGCAGAACGGGCAAAGCCGTACTCCTTGCAGTTGCCAGCGTTGACATAGGAGGGCAGGCGAGTGATTTCCTTGTCGTAGAGCTTGTGGCGCACCTTGTCGTTGATGGTGACCTCGGTAGAGAATACATGGCTGCCTAGAATGGTGGTAGGACCAACCTCAACAGACTGTAGGTTCTTACACGAGATGAAGGCCTGATTGCCCACACGGCAGCGATCGGGAATTTTCACAGAGGGCAGTTGGGTGCAGTTGGCAAACGCGATGGTGCCGATAGTGCTCAGGCGAATGGGCAATGAGATGGTCTTCAAGCGTGAGCAATTCATGAAAGCACCCCAGCCAATGTCCACCAAGTCGGGACCGTCAAATACGACCTCCTGAAGGTTGCTACAATTGGCAAAGGCACAGGAACCAATCTTTGTGATACCAATACCAATGCTTACCTTCTTGACGTTGAGCTTCTTCTTCACCCAAGGAGCGATGTTCTTCTTAACATCGAAGTCGGGAATCTCTGTGCTCCAGCCTTGTTTATTGACGTTCTCAAACGACAAGGTGTTGCCATCGAACTTCCATTTCAAATCCGATCCACACTTTCCGCCAATATCTGTCAGACTTGACTGGGCCTTTGCCTGTGGCAGACAGCATACTGCCAATACAAGCATCATAATATATTTTTTCATAACTAACTTTTTTAGAATCTAAACTGTAAATAAACGCGTTTGTAAGATGACTTGAATTCGTATTTGTCTTTTCCGAAATCGCTCTCGGAGAGAGACTGGTACTTCAATGTGGAATTTCGAGTCTCGAAGCCCACACCAATGAACTTCCAACTGAGACTGAAGCCAAAACTTGTGGTTAAGCCGTGGCCGAAGTCGATTACAGCGTGGTCACCCATCGTTTCCTGAAGGTCCTCGTCATAGCCTGTCACATTTTTCTGGTTGACATCGTATTCATCGTTGTTCTTCATATAGATAACAGAAGCCTGATAGCCCACGTGATAGAAGATGTTCATCTGGATGTAATGCAAAGCGGGTACGTTGACATAGGTGAAGGGAGAAAGCGTGAGAGAGGGGCCTAAGCTCATGCCGTAGTTGGCCTCATATTTCTCCAGATTCCAAGGCGTATAGAAATAGGCTTTCTTGAAACTGCTTGAGCTATAGGTAGAGCCGTCGGTACCAGAAACACCACTCTGCCAAGGCATCCATTTTCCATTTGGACCTTTGTCAGGATTGAACTTATGACGACTATCGTAAAGATTAGCATCGCCTTCGGCCTTGAAATGGTTGACGTTCAAGTCAATCCAAGTGTAGTCAATATTGAACTGGGCAACATTGGCGATGGATGGCTTATGCAGTCTGTAGCCGCGACCCCATGTCAGCGAAACACCCCAATCGCTTTTGAACTCAGGAACTGTTGCTAGACCATCATTGGCATCAACACCAGTGTAGTACTCTTCCTGAGGCGTCAGCGTGGTGGTTGTCTTTGAGATGTTCAGGTATGAACGACGACTCCACACGTCATCGTAGTGCTTCTGAACGTTTTTGCGCATAGTTACCTCTTGCTCATCACGCATGATGTCGGCAATAGATACAATCTCAGTAGTGTCTTCTTGCCAGTCAATGTTGTCCACCTCTTTCGCTTCTTCTATCTGAGCGAAGGCGCTGGTGGCAAACAGACAGGCCGACAGAATGATAAACTTTCTTTTCATAACGATTCGTTTTTATTTTTAGGTTGTTATTTGTCAATTAGTCGAATAATATTGTCGTTTTATCGGCAGCGTGGTGCAAAAGTACTAATAAGTTTTAAAATATCAAAGAAAAAGAAGGATTATTTTATAAATAGGCTGATAATAATAGAAAACGGGGATGTACCCATATGGAGGCACATCCCCGTTCATATATAGAATAGTTTGTTGTCGAATGGTATGTGATGATTACTTAATCACAACCTTTTTACCACCGATGAGGTAGAGACCCTTGGCCAGACCCTTGACGTCGTTGTTGGCGCGAACCAGCTGACCCTTCATGTTGTAGATACCTACAGGCATGATCTGCTCAGCGTTGCTCTTGGTGACGTCGGCGATGCCAGTGAGGACCTCGTTCTTTCCATAGTAGAACAGGTGGAAGTAGTCGATGAATGGCATCTGACCGCCCTTCTTGGGCAACTCAATGCGGAAACCAATCTTCACGCTGCCTCTCTCTTCGAGCTTGAAGGGAACATAAGAGTGATAGTAATCGGTGCCTTTCAGCATGTCGTTGATTAGCGAACCGTTACCATGACGATAGTCGTCATCATTGGTCATCAGCAACATCTTCTCCAGTGTCAGGCCCAGAGCCTCATCCTCGTAGAAGAAAGGATGAACATCGGTACTATCGTTGTTGGCATAAACCTTACACAGAGTCAGGTTGTTGGGCAGGTTCTCGGCGGTATAACCATCGATAGAGTATGACATGTCTACACGAACAGCTGCATTGACGTCAAGCAGATAGTTACCAGCAGGCAAGCCAGCGATAGTCTGGCTGAATTCCTGAGTCAGTTCAGATGGACCAGAGCTGCCGAACCACCAGTTAGCGCAATCGGTACCGCCAGGCAGTACGCCATTCTCAGTCTCAACAGTCCACTCTGCGCCTGGCTCAACATCGAAGTCGGCGTTCTTAATCATAGAAGTGAAGTTGAATGACTGACCTTCCTTGGGTGATACACCGCTGGTGTAGAAATCGTTGATGGCCTTGTAAAGCTGCTCAACCAGGATGTCAACCATATCCTTGGTGTATCCTGAACCCACGGGATCAGACAGAACCCACACAGCATCCTCCAGGCACATGTAAAGGTCGGTATCTTCGAAGTCAACACCTTCCATGTTTACCTCCTCGATAGCAGCGTTGGCAGCTTCCACAGCCTCGCGCAGCTTGTTCAGGCTCTCGCCCAGCACAGCCTCTGCATAGTCGGCCAGATACTTTTCCTTGTCGCCTACGAACTGCAGTTCAACCTCGTCCCATGCAATCCAGTTGGCGTTGGTAGCCTCGTCGATATATAAACCGAAGCTCAGTTCGCCACCAGCCTCAGGCTTGTCGAAACCAATTCTGTAGATGTTGCCCACGCCATTGGCAGTATGTACAGCTACTTCCTGATTCTGGAAGCGCAGGGTAACACCAGATACTTCCAAGTTGGGCTGATCCTGACGAGTGGCCAGTGCAGCAGCCTTCAGCACGTAGTATCCCTTAGGCAGTTCCACGCCGTTAGGCAGAGCGTTCACGGTCTGACGAGCATAGTTGGCCTGTCCGTAGTCGGTATTGTTAACCCAGCACTCCATGAAGGGCTTGCTGAAGTTAGTTACGTTACCAGAGGTGTTGATGTGAAGACCAGGGTTGGCACCAGGAACTAAGATGTCCCAACCATCAGTAGAGCTCATGCCGCCATTGGTAATCACGTTGGCAGGATTAGCATAGCTGGCGTTCTGAACACGGAAGGTGCTTTCAGCCATCTTCAAATCTTCCAAAGCAGCGTCAACGAAGATGACACCACCCTCAGCGTCTTCAGCGAAATCGGTAGCAGCCTGAGCCAGCTTGCCCTTAGCATCGTTGATGGCCATCTGGAACTGATCCAAACCTACGGTCATCACGCCCTCGGCAACCAGTGCCTCAGCATTGGCGATGGCAGTCTTCAGGTTGGTGTAGTGCTTGTTATAGTCGTTGAAAGCCTTCAGAGTTTCGTCGAGTCTCTCCTTGGCTGCAGTCAGCTCATCCAGTGTGCCAGTCTCCAGCAAAGCTGAAATCTCGGTGATGGCGGTCTGCAACTCGGTGCGATAGAAGGGAGCATCCTCACTGTTCAGTGCCTCAGTAGCGGTGGCCAGTGTGGTGGTCAGCACCTCCTTGATAGCAGCCAGTTTCTCGGCGTCAACGATGCTGTTGTAAGCGTCGGGGTCACCAATATATAATAAGGTGACGTTGTCCCAACCCAGCCAGTTGACGTTGGTGTTCTCAAAGCGGAAACCGATGGTGGGAGTCTCGCCCTCAGCCACATCAAACTCCAGGCTGAAAGCAGCAGCGTCGTTGTCTGTATTGCCAGTCATACCAACCTCGCTAACCACGTCGTTGGCATACAACTGGATACCAACAGCCTCTTCGCAAGTTGCGTCGTACTTCTGGTTGTGAGCAAAGATATCGGCAGTCAGACGATAGTGACCTGCGGGCAGTCCAGTAACAACCTGACTCATGTTACCAGAACCAGCCAGGGGACCGCTACCTGCAGCTACCCATTGCTCAGCAAAATTGCTGATAGCGTAACCACCGCGAGTAGTGGCGTAAGAAACACTACGACGGTTCTGCTTAAAGTTCTGAACAGTCCAAGATGTGATGGTCTTAGAGTTGTTGCCATCCTTGTCAAAGCTGTAGTTCAGCACCTTCTCGGTAGCATCGGCATGACCATTAGCCTCAACGAATGAGTTGATGGCTGACTGGAGAGCCTTCATGGCATCAATGACGGCAGCATTGGTCTCCAAAGTGGGGAGAACCGTTTCGGCGTCATTGATGGCAGCTTGCAAAGCAGTTTGGCCAGTTGTGTAGTGACTGCTGGCCACAATACTCTTGGCGTCATAGATTGACGTCTGGAAAGACTTGGTGTAAACGATTTCAGGAGTGGGCTCCTCTTCGCCACCTTCTTCCTGGGCGTAGCCTGTGGACAGTGAGAACACGGCCATCGCCATTAAAAGTAATTGTTTCTTCATGTTTTTTGTTTGTAGGTTTGAGTTGTATTTGTTTTAAATTTCGGTGCAAAGATACAACTTTTTTCCTATCATAGCACGTTTTCACATGAAATGAAGCAAAAACTATAGGAAGATGTCAAAAAGTAAGGGTTTTACCCCGTTGGGCCCGTCTTTACTGTCGGCGTACATCTGACTCGCTGCCAAACAGATAGGATGATTTGTAGCCTCCGTAGTCAACAACGATCTTCTCGAACACAATGCCGGGATGCTTGGGATGTAGGGTCAGCGTGTGGCTGGTGCCTGCACCCAGAGGCAGTGCAATTTTGTTCTCAACCACGCGGCGGGCAATGGTGGGATAGAACTCGCTATACATATATGGCTGACGGTCCACCAGATTCTTGTTGAAGTTGACGGTGGCGGGCTCGCTGCCATCCAAGCTGACGGTATATTCGTGTCCACCGCGATTCTCAAAGTCGAGCGTTGACTTCACAATGACGTGGATAGTGGCTTGTTCGGGATGATTCTCGGGCAGGCTGAAACGATAGCTCAGCTGAGCCTCGCCGGTAGCCTTAGAGTAGGGGGTCAGTGCCACAGCACTGCGGGTGCGACCGAAGTCGGGATAGAGGGTCCACTGTGTGCCTTCCGATGTGGTGGCCTCGTAATAGTGTTCTGCCTCCATCGCCACGAAACCATCGCTGTGGTTAAAGGTGTAGCCACCCTGAACGGTGTCTTGCACCAATGTGGTGGCGGGCAACATGTCCTGACGGAAGTTGTCGTTCCAACTTCTGTAGCCAATGTGCTTCTGGGTCATCATGCCGTTCCACTTGCCGCCGGCAATCTCTTTGTTATAAGCCAGACAAAGCAGTGAGTCGCGCTTGAAGCAGGCCTTCACCTTCTCTGCCCAAAGGTTGGCATCGGGGTTGTGACGCTCTGCCATATAGCGGTTCATGGCCTGGGCGTAGTACATGTCATAGAGATTGGCCATGGCCTGAACGGGGAACAGGATCAACTGCTGATACACGTCACGACGACTCTCAGGCAGGGTGAGGTAGAGGCGCAGGGCGCGTGTCTCCAGGCGCTGATATTCGTCGGCCACCTGCTTCCATTCGCCTGTCTCCACATTATAGGTCCTGGCATCGAGCATCTCAGGAGTGACGCGTGCCATATACTGACAGTTCTGGTTATAGATGTCAGCAGCCTCGTCGGCCCACTGTGCACCTAACTGCTGGGCGAAGAAGTCGCGGGTGTGGTTCTTCACATTCTGCTGGGTGTGGGTCTTGGGATTCCAAGCCATATCCATGAACAATTGGATGGGATACTCCATGGGTTTCAGGTCGCCCACGTTGAGAATCCACATCTGCTGGATGCCGAAGTCGTATGCGAGCGAGAGCTGTTCGAACATCTGCTGTGTCTGGGTGACGTTGAGCCACTTCGTGTTGCGGGGAGCACCCACATAGTCCACGTGGTAATAGAGTCCCCAGCCGCCTTTGTGCTGGCGCTCCTTTGCGTTGGGCACACGACGCACGTTGCCCCAGTTGTCATCGCAAAGCAGGATGCACACATCATCGGGCACACGCATGCCGGCATCGTAATAGTCCAACACCTCTTTATATAATGCCCACACCTGGGGCGTCTCCTTGGCTGGACGGCCTGTCACCTCAGCGATAATCTTGCGCTGGTTCTCCACGATGCGCTCCAGCAACTTGGTGTCGGCATCGGCACTCATGGCCTCGTCGCCATCGCCACGCATGGCAATGGTCACGATGTCGTCGGTACCCTTCATGCGCTCAATACCCTCGCGGAAGAAACGGTCCAGGTTTTCCTGGTTCGTCTGATAGTTCCAGGCACCCCAATCCTTGCGGTTGCGGGCATACTCCTGGTGGTTGCGGGCCATAGGCTCGTGGTGACTGGTGCCCATGATGACGCCCATCTCGTCGGCAGTCTTCGAGTTCTCCGGATCGTCGGCATAGAAAGCCCATCCCCACATGGCAGGCCACAGCATGTTGCCTTTCAGACGGAGAATCAGTTCAAAGACCTTGGCGTAGAAGTTGTGATCGCCGTAGTCTGTGCCAAACGTGTTCTTTACCCACGACGTCAGACAAGGAGCCTCGTCGTTGAGGAACAGTCCGCGCCACTTCACGGCAGGCTCGCCATCGGTGTAGGTGCCGTTCTTGATAAAGAGGGTGCTATGTACGTCAATAGGCGCATCAGCCCAGTAATACCAGGGCGATACGCCTATTTGTTGACTCAATTCATAAATGCCATAGATGGCGCCACGGCGGTCACTGCCCACAATGTTCAGCTGGCCGTCCTTGGCCTCGATGATAAACATCTCCGACTTGCCTTTCAGCTGCTTGCTGTATGCCTTTGTCGTTGCTGTCGTGCCAATGACGATGGTGGCGTCCTTGGCCTCGGTTGTAAACTTCACTTCAGCACCGCAAACGGCCTTGAGGTCCTTTTGCAGGTTCTGGGCGGCCAACATCACGCCTCGCTGTTCGTTGGCGTTGACGTATATGGTCACCTGACCATTGTTGTTAAGAACCCAGTCGCCTTGCTTGAAGTCGACAAAAGACTCTGCTGCCTGCATGCCCAGTGAGGCTGCGGTAATCAGCAGGATACTCAGAAATGCTTTCAGTTTGTTCATGACTCGTAAATTTTCGGCAAAGATACATATAAATCTTAGAGCCAGCAAGTCACAAACGTCTCAAAAGGGCATTCTGAGACATATACAGAAACAATCGGGACGTTTCCCTATGTCATCTATACCAGTTTGCTGAGGTCCTGCTCAGCAATAAACTTCATGTTGTTGAGGATGATGGCCTCGCGTGCCTTCTCGCGATTGTCGGTACGGAACACCAGAATGCCCTTGCCTCTCAGCAGGAAGGTGTACATATAAGCTATGCTGATGCCTGCGTCGCTGAAAATCTTCACGGCGTCGGCAGCACGGCCGGGCTCATCGTCCAACTCCAATGCCAGCACGTCACTCAGTGCTACAGCCACTCCAGCCTTCTTCAGTTCCTCATAGGCGCGAAGGGGCTCTGAGCAGATGAGTCGATAGATGCCATACTCTGCCGTATCGGCAATGGTGGAGGCCACAATCTGGATTCTTGCCTCTTTCAGTACTTCAAGAACCTTGATCAGGGTACCAGAACGGTTCTCAATGAAAATGGAAAGTTGATGGATAGTCATAGTTTTATTGTTTTTTTGTTATGACGTTATTTCGTGATTTCGATATTTCGTGATTACGTTATGACGTCAGTTATTGATACACTTTTCTCTTGTCAACCACACGCACGGCCTTACCTTCGCTGACGGGCAGTGTGCCGCGAGGAACGAGTTTTACGCGGGGCGTGAGCAGAATCTCGTCCTTCAGGGCGCGGGTGATGTCCTTACTCAGTTGCTGCAAGCGGTTGTAATCGTCGGTGAACATCTCAGCCAGTTCCACCTCAACGGTCATGTTGTCGTTGTCGTCGTCGGTGGTCAGGGTGATGAGGTAGTTGTTGCCCAACTCTTTGAAGTTCATCAGGATCTTCTCAATCTGGATGGGGAAGATGTTAACGCCGCGGAGCACCATCATGTCGTCTGAACGACCACGCATGCGATCCAGGCGGATGTGGTTGCGACCGCAAGGACAACTGCGACCCAGCACTCGGGTCAGGTCGCGGGTGCGATAGCGCAACAATGGCATGGCCTCACGACAGAGTGTGGTGAGTACCAATTCGCCAATCTCGCCGTCGGGCACAGGCTCCAGTGTCTCTGGATCAACAATCTCCACGATATAGTAGTCTTCCCAGAAGTGCAGACCATTCTGCTCCTTGCACTCGAAGCCAACGCCAGGACCGCACATCTCACTCATGCCAAACGAGTTGTAGGCTTTCACGCCCAGCATCTCCTCGATACGCTTGCGCTGTTCCTCAGAGTGGGGCTCGGCACCAATGGCCAGCATCTTCAGCTTGGTGTCGCGACGCGGGTCAACACCCTGTTCCTGCATCACCTCATAGAGGCGAGTGACATAGGAAGGCACGGCATGGATGGCTGTGGTACCAAAGTCCTTGATAAACTTAATCTGGCGGAGGGAGTTGCCGGCAGCAGCAGGCACGGTGAGCATGCCCAGTTTCTCGGCACCATACTGGAAACCCAGTCCACCGGTGAACATGCCATAGCCTGATGAGTTCTGGAATACGTCGTCAGGGCGCAGCCCCACCATCCAGAGGTTACGAGCCACCTGGTTGGCCCATTCGTCGAGGTCTTTCTGCGTGTGCAGGATGACGGTGGGATTGCCTGTGGTACCACTTGACGAGTGCAGACGCACACAGTCTCTCAGGGGCACACATGCCATGCCGAAGGGATAACTGTCGCGCAGGTCGGCCTTCGTGGTGAAGGGCAACTTACGCACGTCGTCCAGTGTTTTGATGTCGTCGGGGGTAATGCCCGCCTCTTTGAATTTCTTCTGATAAAACTCGTTGGTCATGCAGTGACGAACCGTCTGTTGCAGACGTTCCAACTGCAGTTTGTTCAGATCCTCACGAGACATGGTCTCGTATTGCGGATGCAGATAAGGTGATTGGTCATTCATTGGGCTTATTATGATTTACTTTTTTACCTTTTTACTTTTTACAGTTTTCGGTTGTCAATCACATGTGCGCTCTTGCCTTGCGAACGCTCGATGGTGCCAGGAGCTTTCAGCTGTACCTTGGCAGCGATGCTGAGCACGCTCTTCAACTTGGCGGCGAGTTTCTTCTCGAGGGCATCGACGGCTGCGGGTGTATCGAAGGTAGAAGTGAACACCTCTTGGCGTAGCTCTACCTGAACCAGCAGGGTGTCGAGGTTCTTCTCGCGATCGACAATCAGCATGTAATGAGGTGCAAACTCCGGCAATGAGAGAACAACGCTCTCTACCTGTGATGGGAAGACGTTGATGCCTCGGATAATCAGCATGTCGTCCGAACGGCCTTCGATGCGGCCCATGCGTACGTTGGTACGACCGCAGTCGCAGGTGCCGGGCAACAGTGAACACAGGTCGCGGGTGCGATAGCGAATCACGGGCATGCCCTCCTTGGTCAGTGTGGTGAACACCAACTCGCCTGTCTGTCCCTGTGGCAGGGGCTCCAGTGTGGTGGGATTGATAATCTCAGGATAGAAGTGGTCCTCGTTGATATGTGAGCCGTGCTGCATCTGGCACTCATAGCTCACGCTGGGACCCATTACCTCTGACAGACCATAGATGTTAAAGCCTTTCAGTCCCAGACGCTCTTCTATCTCTTGGCGCATCTGTTCTGTCCAGGGCTCTGCACCGAAAGCACCAATCTTTAGCTTAATCTGTTCCTTCGTGATGCCCAGTTTGTCCATCGTCTCTGCCAGATAAAGGGCATACGACGGTGTGCAGGCAATGCCTGTGATACCCAGGTCGCGAATCAGTTTTAGGTGCTTTTCCGTGTTACCTGTGCCGGCGGGGATGACCGATGCGCCCAGATGCTCCACACCATAGTGGGCACCCAGTCCGCCAGTAAACAGTCCATAGCCATAGGCCACAGAGAATATGTCATCGCGGGTGACGCCGAAAGCCGTCAGACAGCGGGCCATACACTCGCTCCACACGCCGATGTCCTTGCGGGTGTAGCCCACAATGGTGGGGTTTCCCGTGGTGCCCGATGAGGCATGCACGCGGATAATCTCACTCTGCGGAGCAGCCTGCAGACCGAACGGATAGTTGTCGCGCAGGTCTTTCTTGGTGGTAAACGGCAGTTTCGTAATGTCCTCGATGGTCTGAATGTCATCGGGGCGAATGTCCAGTTCCTGCAGTTTATTGCGGTAGAACGGGACGTTGTGGTACACATACTCTACAATCTTGTGCAGGCGTTTGCCTTGTAGCGCGCTCATCTCGTCGCGGCTCATGCACTCTTTGTTAGGATTCCAAATCATGTTTTGAGTTTTAGGGTTGTGTAGTGCAAAAGTACAATAATTCTTACGGATAGCCAAAAAATCATCGCGAAACTTTTTGTCTTTTATCTAAATTGTATTATTTTTGCATCAAAATACTTGATATTATGATTAACAAGCAACTTCTTCAACCAGAGAGCATCGTTGTCATCGGTGGCTCTAACAATGTGCATAAACCAGGTGGTGCTGTGGTGCGTAATCTTTTGAGTGGCGGCTATGAGGGTACACTGCGTATTGTGAATCCCAAAGAGGACGAGGTGCAGGGCATTAAGGCCTTTCACGATGCCAAGGAACTGCCCCCGACGGATTTGGCCATCCTGGTGGTTGCAGCCAAGTATTGTCCTGACTACGTGGAACTGCTGGCTAAGGAGAAAGGTGTTCGCGCGTTCATTATTATATCAGCAGGTTTTAGTGAGGAGACCCACGAGGGCGCCCTGCTCGAGCAGCGTATATTGGATGTCTGCAACGAGTACGGCTGTGCGCTGATAGGTCCCAACTGTATCGGACTGCTCACCCGCTGGCATCACTCCGTCTTCACCCGTCCCATTCCCCATCTCAATCCCAAGGGCGTTGACTTTATATCGGGTTCTGGTGCTACGGCGGTCTTTATCCTTGAGAGTGCCGTGAGCAAAGGCCTCCAGTTCAATAGCGTGTGGTCTATCGGCAATGGCAAGCAGAATGGTATCGAGACCGTGCTGGAATATATGGATCGGAATTTTGATGCCGAGCGCGACTCGCTGGTGAAGTTGCTGTATATCGAAAACATTGCCGACCCCGATAAGTTGCTCTATCATGCCACTTCGCTTATTAAGAAGGGCTGTCGCATCGCCGCTATCAAGGCAGGTTCTTCGCAGGCGGGCAGCCGTGCGGCCAGCAGTCATACGGGTGCCATCGCATCAAGTGATTCAGCTGTTGAGGCTCTGTTCCGTAAGGCAGGCATCGTGCGCTGTTTCAGTCGTGAGGAGTTGACCACGGTGGGCTGTATTCTCTGTCTGCCTCCTTTGTCTCAAAGGGAGGGTGGACTGAATTTCGCCATCGTGACCCATGCCGGCGGTCCTGGCGTGATGCTGACGGATGCCCTCTCGAAGGGTGGTATGAACGTGCCCCCATTGAGTGGTCCTATTGCTGAAGAACTCAAGGAAAAGCTGCTGCCAGGCAGTAGCGTGGCCAACCCCATCGATATTCTCGCAACGGGCACGGCCGAGCATCTGGGCATTGCCATCGACTATTGCGAGCGGATGGATGATATTGATGCCATTATGGTCATCTTTGGCACCCCAGGACTCGTTAAGATCTTCGAGGTCTATGACGTGTTGCATAAGAAGATTCAGGAGTGCAAGAAACCGATATTCCCCATCCTGCCCAGCGTCAGTACGGCAGGCCCCGAGGTGCAGGAGTTCCTGAAACGAGGCCATGTGAATTTCTGTGATGAGGTGACGCTGGCTACAGCCCTTACGCAGATTATGAAGACGCCCAAGCCCGCGCCCTTCGAAGTAGAACTCTATGGCACCGACATACCTCGTCTGCACAAGATTATCAATGGTATTCAGGAGAGTGGCTATGTGTCTCCCGAGTTGGTGCGCGAGATTCTATCCTGCGCGGGTATCCCCTTGGTTCCAGAGTTTGTCTCCACTTCAAAAGAGGAGTTGGTAGAGTTTGCCGAGAAATGTGGCTATCCAGTGGTGGCCAAGGTTGTGGGACCTGTACATAAGAGCGATGTGGGTGGTGTGGCCTTGAACATCCGTTCCAAGGAAGTCCTTTCGGCTGAGTTTGACCGTATGATGCAGATTCCTGATGCCACCGCTGTAATGGTGCAGAAGATGATCAAGGGTACCGAACTCTTCATTGGTGCGAAATATGAGCCGCGCTTCGGTCATGTGGTGCTCTGCGGACTTGGTGGCATCTTTGTTGAGGTGTTGAAGGATGTCTCTTCTGGCTTGGCTCCGCTGACCAAAGGTACGCGAGGACAGCGAGGCATCAACGAGCGCAAGTATGCAGAGATTATTGTGCGCCTCTCCACTCTCCTGCGTTTTGCCACAGAAATCAAGGAGATGGACATCAATCCTCTACTTGCCGACGAGAACGACGTCATCGCAGTGGATGCCCGTATCTTGATAGAGAAATAAATCTTAGCTTAAGACATCCTTGTATAAGAAAAACGGTCACATGGTCACAGCTGTGACCATGTGACCGCTGGCTTTTGTGATTTGGTAATAATTGGTTGCAATTATATGAAAATCAATATGTTATGTCGTTTTGGTAGTGTTTTATATCTGTCTTTGGTCACATGGTCACAGCTGTGACCGTGTGACCGTTCTTGCTGATGTTAGTATTAGTTCTAGCAAGTGCCCGTATTAGTTATCGCAGGGGAAAAGCCTCGGGATAGCAGGGGAAGAAACGGCTGCTTTCCATCGTTTGCCTATACCCAAACGGTTGTGTGCCTATACGCAAACAACTGTGCGCCTATACCCGTTTTGAATCGCAAAAAATATGAGTGATGCTCGTTATGCTCCCCAGTTTTCCCTATACAGGATTGTTCTCTGCGAAAATCTGCATGCGCTCTTCGAGTTGGGCATACTGATGGTCCTCGATAAACGAGGTGCAGACGCGGAGACCCTCCTGCTGACTGCCTGTGGTGATGAGGCAGATGGCCGACACACCATAGTACATCAACTCGCGCGCCAACTGCCCGCTGGTCATGCCAGGATAGCCAATGGTGAAGTAGAAACCGTCGGCAATGGGCTTGTCGAGGTCCTTGTCATAGACAATGTGGAAGTTGTGACGGCAGAAAATCTCCTTCAGTTTGTGGGCACGCTCGCCATAGACCTTGATGTCATCGCGGAAACGGTACTCACCATCGCAGGCGGCACGCATCATCGCTGCCATCGCATATTGTGCCGAGTGACTGGTGCCAGAACTCAAAGCATAGAGCATACGAGTAGAGAAGACCAGTCCGAAGGGCAGTCCCTCGTAGCGTGCAGCCAAATCGGGGAAGTGACGATGGAACAACTTGTCGCCGATGCACACCACGCCGATGCGCTCGCCGGCATAGCTGAATGCCTTGGAGCCCGAGATGAGCAGCATGTAGTTATCGGTATAATGAGCCACGCTGGGCTGATAGGGTGCTTCGAAAGGCACACTCAGGTCCTGACGGAAGTCCATGGCGAAGTAGGCCAGGTCTTCCATAATGACGCAATCGTATTTGGTGGCCAGTGATCCGATGGTCTGCAACTCCTGCTCTGTGAGGCATACCCATGACGGGTTGTTGGGATTTGAATAGACGATGGCGCAAATATCTCCCTTTGACAGGTAACTCTCCAACTTGGGACCGAGTTTCTCGCCACGGAAGTCATAGACATCAAAGGTCTCGTATTTCACACCCTGTACCTGCAACTGCATCTTCTGCACAGGAAAACCTGGGTCGATGAACAACACCGTGTCCTTGCCCTTGTTGGCCTGTGAACAGGTGAGGAACGATGCAAACGTGCCTTGCATAGAACCACAGACGGGAATACAACCCTCAGGAGCCACATCCACATTGATGAAAGCCTTGACAAAGCGTGATGCCTGCTTCTTAAGTTCCGGCAGTCCCTGAATGTCGGGGTAACTATGGGCGATGCCGTCCTCAAGGGCTTTGATCTGCGCATCCACCCCCACCTTGGCGGCAGGTAGTCCGGGAATGCCCATTTCCATCTTGATATACTCCACGCCGCTCTCTTTCTCGGCGGTGGCAGCCACCTGTTTCACTTCGCGAATAGTGGCCTTGGCAAAGTCCTGAATGCCCATCTTGGCAATCAGTCCATCAACGATTTCTTTCTTGATAGGTGTCGGTTTCATCTCTTCAAAATACCTAAATTCACTTAAAATCGAGGCCAAAGTTACATATATTTCATCAATTTTTACTATTTTTGTACCCAATATTTGAGATTTATTAATATTTTATGGCAACAGTTGACGATAAGAAAGTGATTTTCTCGATGGTTGGAGTGAGCAAGACCATCCAGCAAAACCAGAAACAAGTGCTCAAAAACATCTACCTTAGTTTCTTCTACGGAGCTAAGATAGGCATCATTGGTCTGAATGGTGCAGGTAAGTCAACACTGATGAAAATTATCGCCGGCCTCGACCAGCAGTATCAGGGCAATGTCGTGTGGAGTCCTGGCTACAGTGTGGGCTATCTGCCTCAGGAACCGCCCTTGAACGAAGAGAAGACGGTGAAGGAGAACGTGATGGAGGGCGTGCAGCATGTGTATGACGCCCTGGCCGAATACGACGAGATCAATGTGAAGTTTGGACTGCCCGAATACTATGAGGACCCTGATAAGATGGATAAGTTGATGCAACGTCAGGCCGAGCTTCAGGACATCATCGATGCCACCGATGCCTGGAACATGGATTCTAAACTCGACCGTGCAATGGCAGCCCTGAACTGTCCTCCGGGTGATTGGAGCGTGAAGAACCTCTCGGGCGGTGAGCGCCGCCGTGTGGCTCTCTGTCGTCTGTTGTTGCAAAAGCCTGATGTGCTGTTGCTCGACGAGCCCACCAACCACCTCGATGCTGAAAGTATTGACTGGCTGGAGCAGCACCTGCAGCAGTACGAGGGTACGGTGATTGCCGTGACCCACGACCGCTACTTCCTCGATGATGTGGCTGAGTGGATTCTCGAACTGGATCGTGGCGAGGGTATCCCCTGGAAGGGTAATTATTCAAGCTGGCTGGAGCAGAAATCTCAGCGCCTGGCTCAGGAAGAAAAGTCTGCCTCGAAGCGTCGCAAGACGCTGGAGCGCGAGCTGGAGTGGGTGCGCATGGCACCTAAGGCTCGTCATGCCAAAGGAAAAGCCCGTTTGAACTCATACGAGATGATGCTGAACGAGGAGCAGAAACAGAAGGAAGAGAAGCTCGAGATATTCATCCCCAATGGTCCGCGTCTGGGTAATAAGGTGATTGAAGCTGAGCATGTGGCCAAGGCTTTCGCTGAGAAGACACTGTTCACCGACTTAAACTTCAACTTGCCGCCAAATGGTATTGTGGGTGTGATTGGTCCTAACGGTGCTGGAAAGACCACGCTGTTCCGCCTGATAATGGGGCTCGATCAGGCTGATGCTGGCTCGTTTGCCGTGGGCGAAACCGTGAAACTGAGCTATGTGGATCAGCAGCATAAGGATATCGACCCCACGAAGTCGGTTTATGAGGTGGTGTCACAGGGCAACGAGACCATCCGCATGGGTGGCAAGGATGTCAACGTGCGTGCCTATCTCAGTCGCTTTAATTTCAGCGGTGCCGATCAAGAGAAGAAATGTGCAGTTCTCTCAGGTGGTGAGCGTAACCGCTTGCACTTGGCTATCGCCTTGAAGCAGGAAGGTAATGTGTTGTTGCTCGACGAGCCTACCAACGATATCGACGTGAATACGCTGCGCGCACTCGAAGAAGGTCTAGAGGCTTTTGCTGGTTGTGCTGTCATCATCAGTCACGACCGCTGGTTCTTGGATCGTATCTGTACGCATATCTTGGCATTCGAAGGTGAGGGCAAGGTCTTCTACTTCGAAGGCAACTACAGTGAGTACGAGGCCAATAAGGCTCAGCGCTTAGGACTTGAAGAACCCAAGCGTGCCCGTTATCGTAAACTGATGGAGGAATAATATTTGAATCAAGTGATTACAAAATATTATAAGGTAGCCGACCATGTGTTCTGCGTCAGTGGCGAGGATAAAATCTTTGCGCTGATGGTGAACTATGAACCGTTTGTCTATGATGATTTGGTCTGTGATACTTGCTTCGCACTCAGTGTGGAACAGGGTGTGCAACCCGTCTATGCTGAGGAACTGCGACAGGAGGAAGAGGGACAGGACATTGTATGCGGACATACGTCAGCAGGCGACCCTGTGTTTGAGTTCCGGTGGTGGAATGAGACGGCAGGGTGGTTGGTATGTGGCACGGACTACGGAAAGGGACGTCTCGTGACAACGGGACGTTATCAGAAAATGGCCATCGATAATGCCCTGATGGTACTCTATGCCTTGGCTACGGCTCAAAAAGGAACGGCATTGTTTCATGCCTCGACAGTGAGTGATGAGGGATATGCTTATATGTTCTTGGGTAAGAGTGGAACGGGCAAGAGTACGCATGCCAGTCTGTGGCTGAAGTATATCGAGGGTACGGCACTGGTGAATGATGATAATCCCGTGGTGAGGACTTTTGACGATGGTACTGCCCATGTATATGGCTCGCCATGGAGCGGTAAGACACCCTGTTATAGAAACGTGAGCTATCCATTGGGAGGTATCGTGGAGTTGAGTCAGGCCCCCTATAACCGCATTTATCGGTTGATGGGTATTCAGGCTTATGCGGCATTGGTGCCGAGCATCAGTGGTAAACGCTGGGATGCCGCGATTGCGGACGGATTACATCAGACGGAGAATGCGCTAGCCATGACGGTACCGATGTGGCATCTGGAGTGCCTGCCCGATGAAGAGGCAGCACATGTGTGCCACGAAAAGGTAAAAAAGATAAAAGAGTAAAAAATGACGGATAAGGTCATCATAGAAGAAGCCATCCGACTGGTGAGCGAGGGTGTGAGCGTGACCTACCCAGTGAATGGGTGGAGCATGCTGCCTTTTATCATTGGTGGAAAGGAGAGTGTCATCCTTCAGAAAGTGGACAAGGTGCAGAAAGGTGATGTGGTGCTGGCGTGGGTCGATGGAAATCGCTACGTGGTGCATCGCGTGATAAGAATCTGTGGCGACGAAGTAACACTGATGGGCGATGGTAATCTCTATGGGTTGGAGCACTGTCGGCTGGGCGATGTGAAAGCCTGGGTGGCGTATGTGGTTGACCAGTATGGCAAGAAGCGTGACATCAATTGTCGCTGGCGTCGCCGTGCTGCAAGTGCATGGTGGTGGCTGCGTCCAATCAGAAGATATATACTAGCTATTTACAGAAGAATTATTATATGAAACTGAAAAAAGGATATGTGCTGCGCCAAGTGTGTGGCGAGAACGTAGTAGTGGGCGAGGGCCTGGATGCTATTAACTTCGGAAAACTGTTGTCGCTGAACGAAACGGCAGCATGGTTGTGGCAGCAGGCCGTAGAGCTGGGCGACTTTACAGAAGAGAAGTTGACGGCTCGTCTCTGTGAGAGCTATGAAGTGGCTGAAGAACAGGCAAGGACTGATGTTGAGGCTATCATCAAGCAGTGGGATGAACTACATCTCTTGGATATGGCATAATTCGCGGGGCATTCGCTGGAACGCGTGCTTCCGCATCATGGTGGGCGTCGTGCAAGTGGCACTGGGCCTGCTGATGGTGTGGCTCAGTAAGCGTTTTATTGACGATACCATCCGCACGGGTACGACAGATGACGTCATCAGGATGGTGATATGGCTGGCCTTGACCGTTGTTGGTGGTGTGCTGTTGCGTCAGGTGGGCTACTGGCTGACTACAACTGCAAGCATTCGCATGACAAATGCCTTGCGTCTGCGCCTGTTTAGTAACCTGTTCCGTCGGCAGCTCTTCGATGGACGTGAGCTTCATTCGGGTGATGTCACCTCACGTCTGGCCAAGGATATCGATGCCGTTACTTCTACAGCAACAGAGACGGTGCCCCAGATGACCATCACGCTGATTCAACTCTGTGGCGCATTCCTGTTGATGCACTGGTTTGATGCTCGTCTGGCTTGGTTGCTACTGTTGCTCACACCATTGACAATTGCTTTTGGCAAACTCATTGCCCGAAAACTGCGTCAGATGACTCTCGATATCCGTCAGGACGAGAGTCGTATTCAGATGCAGGTGCAGGAGGGCATGGAATATAACGCAGTGTTGCGCTCGCTGGGTAGTGAACAGTGGGTCACAGGGCGACTTAATACCTTGCAGCAGCGCTTGCGTGGCAATGTCATGCGACGTCTGCGCTTCTCGCTGGTCACCCGCATCATTCTGGGATGCTCCTTTGGTTTGGGCTATCTGCTGGCTTTCGTCTGGGGAGGCATAGGCTTACGCAATGGCACTATCACCTTTGGTGTGATGACCTCTTTCCTGCAACTCGTTGGTATGATTCAGCATCCCGTCCTTCAGTTGCTCAACATGGTGCCTGGCGTGATTCATACCACTGCCAGCATTGACCGACTAAAGGAACTGGAAACACAGAATGAGTCTATGACTGCCGGAAATACGCGTAACACCTCTGACTCCGGAACGGTTCGGTTTAACGATGTCACCTTCCGCTATGCCAAGGGTGATCGTGAGATTATCTCGCACTTCACCCATAAGTTTAAGGCTGGCACGAAGACGGCTATCCTGGGTGAGACAGGTATAGGCAAGACAACCCTGTTTCGTATGATACTGGGATTTATTGAGCCTACGCAAGGAACGCTGGAAGTGGGCGGAGACCTATGCTTCGTGCCTCAGGGCAATACCTTGATGAGTGGCACCATTCGCTATAACCTGCAGTTGGCCAATCCCGATGCTAGCGAAGATGCTATGCGAGGTGCTCTGCATACTGCTTGCGCAGATTTTGTTTTTGACTTGCCTGCAGGTCTGGATACAGAGATTGTGGAGCGGGGGAGTGGACTGAGTGAGGGACAAGCCCAGCGTATCGCCATTGCCCGCGGCTTGCTGCACGGCGGTGATGTGCTGTTGCTCGATGAGATAAGCAGCTCGCTTGATGCCGAGACGGAAGAAGAACTCTATCGTCGGTTGTTTGCGAGTTGTCCGCAGAAAACGATGCTGTTCATCACGCATCGTACCACAGTCAGTGAGATGTGTGATGAGGTGTTGAGGTTGGAATGACAGATGGAATGAAACAAAATACTCACCTCTTTTATAATAAAATATGCAGTTTGTGCGTTATTAATAATGTGTTAAGGCGAAAGCTATGGATATTGGCTCTGCTACTGACGGCATCGATAGAGATGTTGGCTCAGTATGATCCGTCGTTCAGTCACTACTGGGCGATGGAGGCAGCCTATAACCCTGCTGCCGTGGGTAAACAGAACAAAATGAATGTGGTGGGTGCCTATAACATGTCGCTGGTGGGCTTTGAACATAATCCTAAGACCATGTATCTCTCGGCCGATATGCCTTTCCAGTTGTTGGGTATGGTTCATGGCTTGGGTGCACAGTTAGTGAACGATGATATCGGCGTGTTCTCGCATAAGAAGTTCTCGGTGATGTATGCACCCAAGATAAAACTGCTGGGAGGAACCTTGAGTATTGGTGTTCAGCCAGTGATGCTGAGTGAGAATCTGAAAGGTTCGCAGCTGGAATTTAATGATGCAGGTGACTTGGCCTTGCCTACGGGTGATGTCACAGGAACGGCCTTCGATTTGAATGCTGGCCTGTATTACCAACACAAGTCGTGGTATGCGGGAATGTCAATGCAACATATCCTGTCTCCACGTGTTGAAATTGGTGAAACAAACGAATTAGACGTCGATCCTGCATATTATTTTACTGCTGGATGCAATATTCGGCTGAAAAATCCGTTCTTAACAATACAGCCCTCTGTTATGGGACGTACTGACGGCGTTGGCTACAGAGCCGACATAACCACCCGCCTGACCTATAGCTATGAGCAAAAACTGATGTATGTGGGCGCAGGATATAGTCCTACGAACTCTATCACGGTCTATGTAGGCGGAAAGTTCCATGGTGTGATGTTTGGTTATAGTTACGAATACAACACCACCGTACAGAGTTTGGGAAATGGCGGACACGAGTTGTTCGTGGGATATCAGACGGACGTCAACTTCACCAAGAAGGGACGTAACCGTCATCAAAGTGTGAGATTATTATAAACGAGCATATGAAGAAACAGTTGATTATAGGATCTTGCCTGGCTGTGGCACTCGTACTGACGAGTTGCTTCGGCGGCAAAGAGGCTACCGCCAATGGCGGAGAACTGACGGGCGCCAGCGGAAAGGGCTTCTCAGAACCTGCTCCTTATGGCATGGTGCTCATTAAACGTGGTCATTTGCGTATGGGCCTGGAAACTCAAGATTCGCTGTGGGGCAAGCAAACCCCTGTTCGCGACATCTCGGTAGAGGGCTTCTGGATGGACGATACAGAGATTACAAACTCTGAGTATCGTCAGTTTGTGAACTATGTGCGCGACTCCATCATTCGCGAGCGCTTGGCCGACCCGAACTACGGCGGTGACGAGAGCTATAAGATTGAGGATGAGGAAGACAAGGACGGTAACCTTATCAAGGCTCATCTGAACTGGAAGAAGGCTCTGCCTCGTAAACCGAACGAAGACGAGCGCCGTGCTATTGAGAGCGTGTATGTCACCAATCCTGTGACAGGCGAAAAAATGCTCGATGCCAGTCAGATGAACTATCGCTATGAGGTATATGACTATACGGCAGCCGCTCTGCGTCGCAACCGTATTAATCCCGCAGAGCGTAACTTGAATACCGACATCGCTGTGAATCCTGATGACAAGGTGATGATTTCTAAGGACACCGCTTTTGTTGATGACGAGGGTCGCATCGTGCGTCAGACCATCAACCGCGAGTTGACAGGTCCGTGGGACTTCCTCAATACGTATATCGTCAATATCTATCCTGACACCACGTGCTGGGTGAACGACTTCCCCAATGCTGACAACGAGACTTATATGCGTAACTACTTCTCGAATGCAGCCTATAACGACTATCCCGTGGTGGGTGTTACTTGGGAACAGGCTAATGCCTTCTGCGCTTGGCGCACGGAGTTCCTGTTGAAGGGCCTTGGTCCTGCTGCTCGCTATGTGCAGCGCTATCGTCTGCCAACAGAGGCTGAATGGGAGTATGCTGCCCGTGGTAAGGATCAAAACGAGTTCCCTTGGGCCAATGAGGATGTGGCCAGTGGTAAGGGCTGCTTCTATGCGAACTTCAAGCCTGATAATGGTAATTACACCAAGGATGGAAACCTGATTACATCGAAGGTGGGTATCTATAGCGCCAACAGCAATGGCCTGTTTGATATGGCTGGTAATGTGGCAGAATGGACCTCGACTATCTATACTGAGGCAGGTGTTGATGCCATGAACGATATCAATCCACAGTTGAAGTATAATGCTGCTTTGGAGGATCCCTATCGATTAAAGAAGAAGAGTGTGCGTGGCGGTTCGTGGAAAGACCCCGAAAGCTATATCCGCTCCGCATGGCGTAGCAGTGAATATCAGAATCAGCCTCGTTCGTTCATCGGTTTCCGTTGCGTGCGTTCGTTGGCTAACACCAGTAGCGAGAAGGTTCGTCCCGTGAAGGCTTCGACAAAGAAAACAAGAAAATAACAAGTGACGAATAAAGTCACAACGTAATAACGAAAAAACGCTCATCATAATGACACAGTATAGCAAATTCAATGTCATATACCGCTTGCAGAAGTGGCTGGATAGTGTCCCCGGGCAGACGTTCATGAACTATGCCTACAGCTGGGGTGCCTCAATCGTGATTCTTGGTACACTCTTCAAGTTGACTCACCTGCCGGGTGCCAACCTGATGCTGTTTATCGGTATGGGTACCGAGGTGTTTGTGTTCTTTATTGCCGCCTTCGATCGTCCGTTTGACAAGACAGCCGATGGCATGGAACTGCCCACGCATGTGGATGGCGAAGTAGAGATGACTGATGCTTCTGGTGTTTCTGGCGTTTCTGGAATATCTGGAGTAGCTGGTGGCGGTACCATCGTTATCGGTGGCGGCTCACCATCTTCGGAAGGTCTTGCTGCTGAGTCTGGCACAACTGTCGTTGGTGGTGGTATCATCGGTGGCGGCGTTGTCGGCGGTGTCATTGGTGGCACACAGCCCGAGTTGCCTGAGATCGATCCTGCTGAGATGGAAGAGGCTACAACTGGTTATGTGGAGCAGTTGAAGAAACTCACCGAGACCCTCCAGAAGGTGGCTGAACAGAGCGAACGTCTGACACGCGACAGCGAGGAGATGGAGAACCTGAACCGTACGCTGACGGGTATCACCCGCGTTTATGAGATGCAGTTGAAGGGTGCCTCACAGCAGATTGGTACCATTGACCAGATTAACGAGCAGAGTCGTCGTATGGCCGAGCAGATTGCAGAGCTCAACAAGATTTATACGCGTATGATTGAGGCTATGACGGTGAATATGCCGAAGGTGGCACCGCAACCATAGAGAATCTAGAATAACTAGAAAGAAGAATAATAGTTATGGCGATTAAGAAAAGACCCGTATCTCCGCGCCAGAAGATGATAAACCTGATGTATGTCGTCTTGATGGCTATGCTTGCGCTGAATGTCTCGAACGAGGTGCTCAACGGCTTCTCCATCGTGGAGGAGAGTTTGAAGCGCACCACCGAGAATGCAGCGAAGGAGAATCTGGCCATATATGACGACTTTGATCAGCAGATGAAAGCCAACCCTCAGAAGGTGAAGGAGTGGTATGATAAGGCACAGCTCGTAAAACGTTCAAGTGACTCTCTCTATAACTTGGCTGCTGAGTTGAAATTGGCTATTGCTCAGGAGGCTGATGGTGCCGAAGGTAATCCTGCAAATATTGTGAACAAGGAAGACCTGGAAGCTGCTAACCAAGTGATGCTGGCTCCTGGACGCGGACGCGGTGGCGAGTTGAAGCAGGCTATAGAAAACTATCGTGAGGGTATCCTCAAGATGGTGGATGACAAAGATCAGCAGCGTCGTATTGCCAGTGACCTGACTACGGATGTTCCCTCTACAGGACTGGGCAAGAACTGGCAGGAGTATATGTTTGAATCGATGCCGGCAGCCGCTGCCGTCACACTGCTGTCAAAGTTGCAGAGTGATGTACGCAATGCCGAGAAAGAGGTGCTGCACACATTGGTACAGAACATTGACGTGAAGGATATCCGTGTGAATGCGCTCAACGCTTTCGTGATTCCCAATTCTCAGACCATCGTTCGTGGTGATAAGTTCTCGGCTCATATCGTGATGGCTGCTGTGGACACCACACAGGTGCCGGAAATCTTTATTAATAATCAGAAGGTTGACCTGACGGACGGCCTCTATGAGACTGTTTGCGGACGTACTGGCGACTTCACCTTGTCGGGCTATATCCAGACAACTAATGGTAATGGTGATGCCATCCGTCGCGACTTCTCTCAGAAGTATACGGTGGTTGATCCCAGTGCAACCGTATCGGCCGACCTGATGAATATGCTGTATGCAGGCTATTCAAATCCCATCAGTATCTCAGTGCCTGGCGTGCCTCTAAATAAGATCTCGGCAACGATGACCAACGGCACACTGACGCCTACGGGTCCTGGCAAGTATATCGCCCGTCCGTCAAAGATTGGTGAGAATGCAACGATTACGGTTATCTCAACGAATACCGGACGTCCGCAGCAGATGGGACAGTTCTCGTTCCGCGTGCGTCGTCTGCCAGATCCTACACCTTATATAGATATGAAGGACGAGAAGGGTAATCCTTTGCGCTTCAGAGGTGGTGGATTGGCTAAGGGTAGCTTGATAGGCGTTGAAGGTATCGGTGCTGCTATCGATGACGGTATCCTGGATATTGGCTTCCGTGTGCTCTCGTTTGAGACTGTCTTCTCAGGCAATATGGGTGAGTCCGTTCTGATGGCAGGTGATGGCGATAGATTCTCTGCTCGTCAGAAAGATACCTTCCGTAAGTTGGCCCGCAACCGCCGTTTCTACATCTCGAATGTTGTGGCGATAGGTCCTGACGGTATCCAGCGTACGCTGAAGACCCCGATAGAAATCATTGTGAAATAACAGAAAATAGATAATTATGAAGAGACTATTGTTCTTTTTGATGATAACGCTGGCTGCAGGTTCGGTGACCGCACAGCCCAAGAAGAGTCGCACCCAGCAGGGGACTATTCCTACCCAGCAAAAGCAGCAGCAACAGAATAATACGCAGGGTATGACGGAACGTATGCGTATTATGTATCCCACGGCACTTGATATGCCAGAGGATGTGGTGTGGCGTCGTGACATCTATCGAGAGATTAATCTCGAAGACGAGATGAACTCAGGTCTCTACTATCCTGTGGAGCCTATCGGCAAGCAGATGAATCTGTTTACCTATATCTTCAAGTTGGCGCTGAACGGCTATATCCCTGTCTATGAGTACAACCTGGACGGTAATGAGGTGCTGGAGGCTTCTGCCAAAGTTGACATCAAGACCATCCTGGATAACTATCATATTTTCTATGAGGAAAAGAACGGTAAGATTCAGGTTGAAAACAGCGATATCCCTTCTTCTGAGGTGAAGGCTTACTATCTGAAGGAGAGTGCCTATTATGATCAGGCCAACTCTTCATTCCATATCAAGCCTTTGGCTCTTTGTCCTGTCATGATGCGTGAGGACGACTTTGGAGGTGATGCCATGAAGTTGCCTTTGTTCTGGGTGAAGTATTCTGAGGTGGAACCATACCTGAGTCGCCAGTCGGTGATGACCAGTGACAAGAACAATGCTGCCACGATGACCCTCGATGATTACTTTACGCTGAACCGCTATAAGGGTAAGATCTATAAGACCACGAATATGCTGGGTAAGACACTGGTTCAAATTGCCGGTGAGGACTCTACCAAGTTGACGGCAGAACAGAAGCGTATTGAGGCCGAGTTGGAGGCTTTCCGCAATAATATCTTTGGTGATAAGGCAAAGCGCGACTCACTGGACAGCATTGCGAATAATGATCCTAAGCAAGTGAAGGCTGCTGCAAAGCAGAAACGACAGACACGTACCAAGACTGCAAAGGCCAAGAGCAGCAGTTCTTCTTCAAGCAGTTCTGCTGCACCCCGTGTGTCTGTTCGCAGAGAAAGACATTAATATAAAGCATAACGCAAAAACGCAATTGATTATGAAGAAGTTATTTGGCGCAGTTTTAGTAGCCATGGCAATGTTTGTTGCCACACCAGGACAGGCTCAGAGTTTGAAGTTCGGTATCAAGGGTGGTCTTAACCTCACCGACATGAAGATTGACCAGAACTCAACGGCAGAGTCTCTTTATGATATGGGTAAAGAGAACAAGAACGGCTGGTACATCGGCCCCACCTTGAAGTTATCTACCTTGATAGGCATCGGTGCTGACCTGTCAGTCTTCTATGACCAGCGCGAAGGCAAGATTGCTGGTGAAACGGTGAAGCAGCAGTATGTCTATGTTCCTCTCAACTTGCGCTATAATCTGGGCCTGGGCAGTTTTGCCAGCTTCTATCTGGCTGCTGGTCCTCAGTTCGGCTTTAATGTGGGTGATGCACATCTCTCTTGGAAAGATGCAGAAGGCGTGGTTAGTGGCACTTCCAATCAAGCCAGCAATACGTTCCAGCTCAAGAAGTCAACACTGAGTCTGAATCTCGGCGTAGGTTTTTGCCTGCTGAAGCATCTTGAAGTGGGTGCTGTCTATAATATTCCCCTGGGCAAGACAGCAGATGTGGATACCAACGTAATTGATGCTGCAGGAAACATTAAGAATAATCTGGGTAAGTCAGACGTTAAGACCAATGCGTTTCAAGTGTCTGCTGCCATCTATTTCTAATTTGTTAAGCGCGTGTATGCCGACATAATACTTCCTGTACCCCTTGGCAGTCTTTTTACTTATGCTGTTCCGGATGAGCAAGTCGGGCGTGTAAGTGAGGGGATGCGTGTATTGGTACCCTTTGGACGGAATAAGCATTACGTCGGAATCATCTCAAAACTTCATCATCAGAAGCCGCAGGACTATCAGGTTAAGCCAATTGCTGCGGTGCTAGATGAGCAACCCATACTACTGCCAGGACAATTAAGGTTCTGGCAGTGGATTTCTGATTATTATATGTCACCTATTGGCGAGGTTTATAAGGCGGCCCTCCCTGCAGGACTAAAGGCAGAGGAAGGCTATAAACCTCGTACCGAGACCTTCATCCGACTGACGGAAAACTACCGCAACGAGCCCACGCTTCATGTGGCGCTGAATATGCTGGCGCGTGCACCGAAGCAACAGGAGGCGTTTGTTACCTACCTGTCGTTGTCGCGCTGGGACACCATCGAAGGCAATACGTGTCGTGAGCCAGTGTTGGAGATTACCCGCGAGGAGCTGATGAATGTTGCAGAAACGACACTTGTGATTATCAACCAGTTGGTGAAGCGGGGACTTCTGGAAACCTATGAGGTGGAGGTGGGACGCCTGAATCATGGCGGTGAACCACATCCCGAGCATATCAAGTCATTGAATGCCGCACAACAGGAAGCCTATAACAAGATTATCTTCTCTTTTCTGAAGAAACAGGTGACACTGCTGCATGGCGTGACATCCAGCGGAAAGACGGAGATTTATATCCACTTGATTCAGCGCGAACTTGACGAGCATCGACAGGTGCTGTTTCTGATGCCCGAGATTGCCCTGACGGTACAGATGATGCAACGACTGCAGCGCGTCTTTGGCAAGCGACTGGGTATCTATCACTCAAAGTATAGTGATGCGGAGCGTGTGGAGATATGGCAGAAGCAACTATCAAGTAATCCCTATGATGTTATCCTTGGTGCTCGAAGTGCCGTATTTCTGCCATTCCAAAGACTGGGACTTGTCATCGTGGACGAGGAACATGAGACGTCGTACAAGCAGCAGGACCCTATGCCCCGTTATCATGCCCGTAGTGCAGCCATTATGTTGGGCGCTAAGACCCTGCTTGGTACGGCGACGCCGGCATTGGAGTCATATAACAACGCCAAGACGGGAAAGTACGGTTTGGTGGAGTTGAAAGAACGCTATCAAGGTATTGAACTGCCAGAGATTCAAGTCGTGGATACACGCGACCTGCAGCGACGTAAGATGATGACAGGTCCCTTCTCGCCGGTCTTGCTGGGCTATGTTCGCGAGGCGTTGCAACGGGGAGAGCAGGCCATCCTGTTTCAGAATCGTCGCGGCTGGGCGCCGATGATTGAGTGTAAGCAGTGTGGCTGGGTGCCCCGCTGTGAGCATTGCGATGTGAGTCTGACGCTACACCGCTCGATGAACCAACTGACATGCCATTACTGTGGCATGACCTATCAGATGCCCACGCAATGTCCCGCCTGTGGCAGTAAGGAACTGCAGGGACGCGGTTATGGCACAGAGAAGATTGAGGACCAGATTCGCGACATCTTCCCTGAGGCTCGCGTGGCTCGTATGGACCTTGACACGACGCGCACCCGCAATGCTTATGAGCGACTGATAACAGATTTCTCGGCAGGGCGCACCAACCTGCTTATCGGTACGCAGATGATTAGTAAGGGCCTTGACTTCGACAAAGTTAGCGTGGTGGGCATCCTCAATGCAGATGCCATGTTGAATCAACCCGACTTTCGTGCCTATGAGCATGCCTTCATGATGATGGCTCAGGTGAGCGGTCGAGCTGGCAGAAAGGGGCGCCGCGGACTGGTTGTCCTGCAGACAAAGAGTCCCGACGTGCCTGTGATTCAGCAGGTGGTGAGAAACGACTACGATGCTTTCTATCAGCATATGACGGAAGAGCGAATGGCTTTCCATTATCCCCCATATTATCGTTTGATATACGTCTATCTGAAGCACTCGAAAGACGAGGTTGTGAATACTGCCGGCCTTGAGTTGGGTGCTCGCTTGCGCCAATGGTTTGGAACTCGTGTGCTGGGACCAGACAAACCCAGCGTGTCGCGAGTGAAGACGCTGAGCATCAGAAAAATCGTCTTGAAGTTGGAGATGGGTATCGACATGCCACGTGTGCGCCAATATTTAGCGCTTGCCCAACAGCAGATGCTGCAAGACAAGCGCTATGCGTCGCTCCAGGTCTATTACGATGTTGACCCGCAGTAATCTTAGATAGGTTTCGTGGCATCGCGCAGCCAACGCTGTTCTGTTGGTGTGAGATGCGGAAGTAACCTGTCGCAAACCATTTGATGATAATCGTTCAGCCACTGACGTTCCTCTGCCGAGAGCATGTCCACCACGATAGGTGTGGTGTCGATGGGACAGAGCGTGAGTGATTCGAACTGCAGGAACTGCCCGAACTCAGTCTTCATATATGGCTTGATGAGCAGGGTGTTCTCAATGCGTACGCCAAACTTCCCTGCCAGATAGATGCCCGGCTCGTCGGTGATTGTCATGCCTGCCACCAATGGGGCCGGCTTCCATTCCATGCGGAACTGATGCGGGCCTTCGTGCACGTTCAGGTAGGTTCCCACGCCGTGGCCCGTACCGTGCAGGTAGTTCAGGCCCTCGCGCCACATGGCTTCTCGTGCCAAGATATCAATCTGAGTGCCACTGGCTCCAGAGGGGAACTTGCACAACTCAATCTGAATGTGACCCTTCAGTACCAGTGTATATATCTTCTTTTGTTCTTCGGTGATGGGACCCAGGGCGATGGTACGCGTCACATCTGTTGTACCATCCAGATATTGCGCACCGCTGTCTAACAGCAGGAAGCCCTCGGGCTTGATAGGGATATCAGTCTCTGGTGTTGCCTCGTAGTGCACAATAGCACCATGAGCCTGGTAACCGGCAATGGTGTCGAACGATATGCCGCGGAACAATGGCTGCTCGGCCCTAAGTTCCGTAAGCTTGCGATCAATACTTATCTCCGTCTGTCCGCCAGCCTCTACCGCAGGCTTCAGCCATGCGAGAAACTTCACCAGTGCTATGCCGTCTTTTAGCATGGCGCGGTGGAATCCCTTAATCTCGGTGGTGTTCTTGACAGTCTTCATCCGTTTCACAGGCGATTCCTCCTCAACCACCTCGCGACTCACCATCTTGTAGAGCGTATAGTTTACTTCGTTGGGGTCGAGCAGAATGTTGTATTCAAAGTAGTTCTTCAGACCTTCTCCTACTTTTTCGTAGTCATCCGTCTTGATGCCCTTAGTCTTCAGATAGTCTGCGACCTCTGGCGTCAGCTTCTCTTTATTGATATAGAGCGTGGCATCCTGTGAGGAGATGAGCAGATAACTGACGAAGACTGGGTTGCAATGCACGTCGGTGCCGCGAAGATTGAGCGTCCAGGCGATGTCGTCGAGGGCCGACATCAGCATGCCGTCGGCATGACGCTCGCGCAGAGTCTTGCGGATGCGAGCCAGTTTTTCACGAGTGCTCTCGCCGGCATATTCGAGCGAATAGAGTTCTACGGGGTCGGTAGGAATAGGCGGACGCTGCTGCCATATCTGTGCCAGTGGGTCCAGATTGGTGCGAACGGTGATGCCGCCCTCCTGGCGCAGGTCGCTAATCAGGGCCTTGACGTCGCTGGCCGAGTTGACCATGCCGTCAATACCCACCTCCGGACTCTTCTCCTCTTTCAGCTGCTGACCCAACCACTCGGCGATGGTGGGCGTGCCTTCTATCTTCAGTTTCATCAACTCATACCCCGTTCCTGCCAGTTGCTCCTCGGCAGCCAGGAAGTAACGCGAGTCAGTCCATAGTGCGGCGGCATTCATGGTGACGACGGCGGTGCCTGCCGAGCCGTTGAAACCGCTGATAAACTCGCGCCCTTTCCAATGGTCGGGCACATACTCACCTTGGTGCGGGTCGGTGCTTGGGAAAATGAAAGCTGCCAGATGTTCGTGCTTCATCAGCTCACGCAAATCAGACAGACGTTGTTTTACATCGTTCATATAGGTCTTAATTTTGTATTTTCGAGATTACAAAGGTAGCAAAAATAATCCAATTTGCATTCTAATCTATCTTTTTTCTGTAAATTAACATTATTAAATACCGAAGAGTGATGAATTCTTCCGTATTTTTTTGTAACTTTGCGGTCAATATTTGAATATAAAAAACATTTAGTATTATGGCTTTTTTAACAGACGAGAAATTGGTGATTGTTGGTGCCGGTGGTATGATCGGTTCTAACATGGTTCAGAGTGTGCTGATGCTGGGTCTTACTCCCAACATCTGCTTGTATGATATCTATGAGCCCGGTGTTCATGGTGTGTATGACGAGATGTGCCACTGCGCTTTCCCTGGTGCAAACATCTCTTATACCGTTAATCCCGAAGAGGCTTTCACAGGTGCTAAGTACATCATCTCTTCAGGTGGCGCTCCCCGTAAGGAGGGTATGACCCGTGAGGATCTGCTGAAGGGCAACTGCCAGATTGCAGCTGACTTCGGTGAGAACATCAAGAAGTACTGCCCCGACGTGAAGCACGTGGTGGTTATCTTCAACCCCGCTGACGTAACTGCTCTGACAGCTCTGATTCACTCAGGTCTGAAGCCCAACCAGCTGACTTCTCTGGCAGCTCTCGACTCTACCCGTCTGCAGCAGCAGCTCGCTCAGGAGTTCGGCGTTCGTCAGGACAAGGTTACCAACGCTTACACCTATGGTGGTCACGGCGAGCAGATGGCTGTATTCGCCAGCAAGGCCCTCATCGATGGCAAGCCCCTTTCTGAGCTTCCTCTCTCAGCCGAGCGTTGGGCAGAGATTAAGCACATGACTACTCAGGGTGGTAGCAACATCATCAAGCTGCGTGGTCGCAGTTCATTCCAGAGCCCCGCTTATCAGGCTGTTAAGATGATCGAGGGTGCTATGGGTGGCGAGCCCTTCAAGTGGCCTGCTGGTTGCTATGTCAACGCCTATGGCTTCAAGAACGTGATGATGGCTATGCCTACCGTTATCGACAAGGACGGTGTTCACTTCACTCAGCCCGAGGGTACTGCTGAGGAGATGGCTGCACTCCAGGCTTCTTACGAGCACCTGCAGAAGATGCGCGACGAGATTATCTCTCTCGGTATCATTCCTGCTGTTGAGGAGTGGGGCAAGGACAATGCCAACCTCTAATCTAATAAAGATTAAAAGGATAAAAAAGCAGAGGACGCACGAACACGTCCTCTGTTTTTTTGTATGCTCTTCTCCAATAATAGCAATAAGCTGTTTTTATTGCAGTTTGAAAGTAACGGGTAATGTGAAATTTACGCGAATATTTGATCCATTCTGTTTGCCAGGAATCCACCTAGGCATTGACTTAATGACACGAACAGCTTCTTTGTCAAGAGAGGGGTCAACTGAACGAACCACCTTCACATCGGTAATGGAACCATCACGCTCTATAACGAATGTACATACTACTCGCCCTTGAATGCCATTTTCCTCTGCAACTGGTGGGTATTTAATTGCATTTCTCAGATAATCCATCACTGCCTGATTACCACCCTTGAACTGTGGCATCTCTTCTACAACATCAAGCGCCTTAGATTTATCACCCAATGTGATATTCCCTTTATCAAATGTGATGGCGAATGTTCGTAACGCCTTGACTGGACATCCATACAATACTCCGGGATTCCATTTTGGCATTTGTTCAAGTAAATGAGATAACTCATTTGCGAGAGTCGATTCCCCTGTTTTTGATGAGTTGACTTTAATATCGCTTAACGAACCGTCCTTCCCAACGATGGAACTACAGATCAGTATTTCGTATAACTCGCTCGTCTTTGCTTCTTCTGGATAGTTTATGTTCTCCTTGATCCATTTTATCATTTCATTGTCTCCACCAGGAAATGTTGGCTTCTCATCGACATAATCATACACTTTCTTTTCTGCACGTTGCACTATAGCTTCCCAGTCAAATTTCTGTTTGAACTGTTCTGTAAAGGCATTGGTGTATAATTCATAGAACATCTCTACAGCCATCATCTTCCCGTTTTTCATACATCCAACGGTGATTTTCTCATTGTCCATGTGCATCTGCGGAAATGCACTTCCAATAAGCCCTCTTACCTCGGCTACTTTATCAGGCACAAGCACGTCTTTCAAGGTTAGGATTTTTTCCTGTTCTACATCAAAAATAATGTTGAATAAATCGTTATTTTGAGTAACTATTCTATTATTTTCTTGCGATGTCTTTACATGTGATACTATATAGCATAGGTATTTGTCTGGTTCACCGCTTAGATATTTCACCGTGAATGTTTCGCGGCATCCCATTGTTGCCTCTTTCTTTTGTGGAATGGTACATTTATCATACGTGTTCAAATAGGATTCAAATGCATTCTGCAACGATGCATCCTCTATTCCAAAGAGTATATTCCCTAAGGCCTTTTGCAGCTCCGGGTATTGTTTATGAACGCTGAATATAGCAGTTACCGTGTACCACTTTTTGTCTTTCTTGGCTACATAGACTGTCTTTTCTTCTTTCGGTTTCTCTCCTTGTGCTCCTACTGTCATGCAAAAGATGAGGCACATAAGGATTGCAAAGGATCTTTTAAACATGTTCTTTTCCTCTTTTTAAGAAGCAGGCCCCGCGGGAACAACGCGGAGCCTGCTCCGATAATTGCTACTGTTCTTTATTCCACGCTGCCTTCTTGGCGTACCAGTCTTTGACGATGAAGAAAGCCTTCTTCTTCTCACCCTTGTCAGAGTAGAGACCCTTGCGGTTGTAGTAGTCCTGGATGCCGTCGAGCACGCGGCGGGGCGAACGGAAGTCCTTCAGAATCCAAGGCGTGGTACCAGCCAGCCCCTCGATCTTGTCGAGCATAGCGATGTTCTCGATGTAGAGGTTCTCCTGGAACTCCTCCGTCCAGCGCTGGTTCTTGGCGCCGTGATAGCCAGCCTTGGCACCACCGCCAAACTCGCTGATGATGACGGGTTTGTCGTAAGGAATCTCCCACTTCATCTTAGGTGCGTCGTTCACATCGCGATACCAGCCGATGTATTGGTTGAAACTTACTACATCAACATACTTGTTCATGTTGTCCTGCAGGCGGTTCACATAGTTTGAGGCACCAGTTACCTCCATAGCCATTGAGATAAGGCGAGTGTCGTCCATTGTGCGGGCATACTGTGACAGACGGCTCAGGAACGAGTCGCGTTCGGCAGAGTGGGGTGTCTCATTGGCGATAGACCAGATGATGACGTTGGCGCGGTTCTGGTCGCGGCGAATCATATCAGTCAGCTGGCGCTTGGCGTTGTTGAAGGTGCCCTCGTTCTTCCAAGAAATGGTCCAATAGACTGGAATCTCACTCCACACCAGGATGCCGCGACGCTCAGCTTCGCGTACCATATATTCATTATGGGGATAGTGAGCCAGACGGACATAGTTGCAGCCCAGCTTCTGTGCCCATGACAGCAGCGTCTTGGCATCGTCAAGGGCGTTGCAGCGTCCACCGCCGTTTGGCTTTTCCTCGTGAATGCTGATGCCATGCAGGAAGATGGGTTTGCCGTTCAGCAGAATCTGCTTGCCGCGTGTCTCGATGGTGCGGAAGCCCACCTGGTCTTTCAGCGTCTCGCTGCCTAAGGCAATCTCTGTCTCATAGAGCTTGGGGTTCTCGGGGCACCAGAGTGTCAGCTTGGCCTTCTGGATGCTGAAGTTAGCATTGAAATGTCCCTCGGCGTCGGTAGTCACCATTTGCTTCAGCTTCAACTCAGGGATGCTGACCACTACCTGCTGTCCTGCTTCGGCCTTGTTCAGGTTGCCTTCCAGCGTGATGGCGCGCTTCTTGTCCTTGGTTGTAGTCTTGCAGAGTTCCCATTTGTAGTTCTCAACATAGGTGGGTGCCACATCAACCAGCATCACGTCGCGGGTAATGCCGCCATAGTTCCACCAGTCGAAGATCTGTGTGGGCACGTTGTCGCGATGGCGCTTATTGTCCACCTTGACGATAACCACGTTCTCACCCTCTTTCAGTTCGTTGGTCACATCCATATTAAAAGGTGTGAAGCCACCGATATGATGAGCCACATGCTTGGTGTTCACATAGACGTGAGCGTCATAGTTCACAGCACCGAAGTAGAGCAGCGTGCGGCGGCCCTCCTGCTTGTGATAGGTGAACGACTTCTTGAACCACACCGTGCCCTCATAGAAGAACAGGCGCTCGTCCTGCGTATTCCAGTCGCCGGGGATGCGCATCTTGGCGGCTTTGTCGAAGTCATACTCAATCAGGTCTTCAGGACGCTGAGGCTTGGCGTTCTGGAAGAATCCCCAGCGTGTGGGGTTCATACGATAGTCATAGTAGCCTTCCTCCTGCACATCGACGATGTAGTTCCACTCGCCGTTCAGCAGAGTGGTTTGACGTGCATACACATTGCCCAACAAGGGCACTTCTTCGGCTTTAGCGGTAGCAATGGCTACCAGTGCTAATAGAGTAGTTAGAATCTTTTTCATAAGTCTAAAAAGGTTTGTTTTGCAAAGGTAAGCAATATTTCTAAGAAAATCAAATTTTGAAGAAACAATTCCACTCGGCAAGTTAAAATGAGTAACTCGGCGATAAAAAGTGAGCAACTCGGCGTTTAAAGCTTATTTTCACGACGTGATTTTAAATAACCATGACGAGATTATAAATAATCACGTCGTGATTTTATATTTTCACGACGTGAAAATAATGTAGATACGCCGAGTTGCTACCTTTTTCTGGTTGACTATTTATGCATTTTTTGACCAATTGATGCGGATAAGCGATAAAAAAGCAATATTCATTCGCTTTTTTCTTCCCTTTTTTGTATTTTTGCATCCAATATGTGTGCATTGATTAAATCATATAAAGGCCTTGCGCCCAAATGGGGCAAGGACTGTTACTTCAGTGAGAACGCCACCATTGTCGGTGATGTGACGATGGGTGACCAATGTTCGGTGTGGTTTAATGCTGTGGTCAGGGGCGATGTGGCTCCCATCACCATCGGCGACCGCACCAATGTGCAGGACGGTTCGTGCATCCACGTGACGCACGAAACGGGCCCCACGCATATCGGCAGCGATGTGACCATCGGTCATAATGTCACCGTGCATGCCTGCACCATCCGCGACGGCGCCCTTATCGGCATGGGCTCTACGCTGTTGGATGGCTGCGAGGTGGGCGAGGGAGCCATCGTGGCTGCGGGTGCCCTGGTGCTGCAGAACACCAAGATTCCGCCTCACGAGATATGGGGCGGCGTGCCTGCCAAGTATCTCAAGCCCACACGTCCCGGTCAGACCGACAATGCAGCTCACTATGTGGAGTATGCCAAGGAATATATGAAGGAATGAGAGTCAGCATTGTTCAGCACGATATCGTTTGGGGACAGCCACCGGAAAATATCCGTCGCCTCACCCAGATGCTCGACCAACAGTCGGGAGCCGACCTCTACGTGCTGAGCGAGACCTTTGCAACGGGCTTCATGGCTGATGAGGCCATCCCTCAAGAAACCGATCTCCTGGCGTGGCTTCAGGCACAGGCTCAGGAAAAGGATGCCGCCTTTGCTGCCAGCATGGCCGTGATGGATGATGAGGGAAAGATGCGCAACCGACTCTTCTTCGTGCGCCCTGATGGGTCGTACGATTACTATGACAAGCGTCACCTCTTCAGTTATGCCGGCGAGACGGATGCCTACGAGGCTGGTGAGCGGCGCGTGGTGACAGAGTGGCGAGGCGTCAGGTTCCTGTTGCAGGTGTGCTATGACCTGCGTTTCCCCGTGTTCAGTCGCAACAGCGGCGACTATGACGCCATCATCTATGTGGCCAACTGGCCCACGCAGCGCATGGATGTGTGGCGAACGCTGCTCAAGGCGCGTGCCCTGGAGAATCAGTGCGTCGTCGTGGGCGTCAATCGGGTGGGGCAGGACCCTGCGTGTTCCTACTGCGGCGGCTCGGTTATCATCGATGCCTATGGCAGGACGCTTGCGGCATGTGAGGACACAAAGGAAGGCGTTGCTACGGCTCCGCTGGATATGGAACAACAGAATAAGTTTCGGAGAAAGTTTCCCGTCTTGGCGGATGCCGACTCCTTTACAATAGGACTTTAAACAATAAAACTATAAGGAAAGATGAAAAAACAACTTCTTCTTGGCGACGAGGCTATCGCACTGGGAGCGCTGCATGCCGGACTCTCTGGTGTGTATGCCTATCCAGGTACGCCATCGACAGAAATCACGGAGTTTATCCAGGGCAATGCCTTGGCAAAGGAACGCGGTGTGCACAGCCGCTGGTCAACAAATGAAAAGACGGCAATGGAGGCCGCCCTTGGCATGTCGTTCATGGGTAAGCGCGCCTTGGTCTGCATGAAGCATGTGGGCATGAATGTCTGCGCCGACCCGTTTGTCAATAGTGGCATGACGGGTGTCAACGGCGGTGTCGTGGTGCTGGTGGCCGACGATCCCTCGATGCACTCATCGCAGGATGAGCAGGACTCGCGCTTCTACGGCAAGTTTGCCATGGTGCCCACCTTCGAGCCCTCTAATCAGCAGGAGGCTTACGACATGATGGCTGCTGCTTTCGACTATTCTGAGAAGCAGTGCCTGCCTGTACTGATGCGTGTCACCACCCGCATGGCTCACAGTCGTGCCGTCGTTGAGGTGGCCGATGAGCCACGTCAGCAGAACGAATTGAACTATAATGCTGTGGCTGCCAACTGGGTGCTGCTGCCTGCCAACGCTCGCAAGCGCAATGATGTGGTGACGGCTCAGCAGGCCTCTCTGGAGGAGGATGCCGCCAGTTCACCTTATAATATATATATAGAAGGTCACGACAAGTCGCTGGGCATCATTGCCAGCGGCATCGGCTTCAACTATGTCAGCGAGTGCTTCCCTGGCGGCAGTCCTTATCCTGTTCTGAAGATCTCTCAGTATCCGCTGCCCAAGAAGTTGGTACGCCGCCTGATGAGCGAGTGCCAGCAGGTGCTGATTGTTGAGGAAGGCCAGCCCTTCATTGAGGATATGGTGCGTGGCGTCAGCGAGATAATACCTCAAGCCTCAGATGTCAAGCCTCAGATCTTAGGTAAGCTCGATGGCACGCTGCCTCGCACGGGCGAGTTGAATCCCGATATTGTGAAGAAGGCCTTGGGCATGGAACTGGGACAGTGCTTTGATCCTTGTGCCGATGTGGCACCACGTCCTCCCGCACTCTGTCAGGGCTGTGGCCATCGCGATGTCTATACAGCTCTCAATGAGGTGCTGAAGGAGTTTGACAATCCTCGCGTCTTTGGCGATATCGGTTGCTATACGCTGGGCTTCCTGCCTCCCTTCCGCGCTATCCACTCTTGTGTGGATATGGGTGCTTCTATCACCATGGCCAAGGGCGCTTCCGACGCAGGACAGTGGCCTGCTGTGGCTGTTATTGGCGACTCAACATTCACGCACAGCGGCATGACGGGCCTGTTGGATGCCATCAACGAGAATGCTGATATCACCGTTATCATCAGTGATAACCTGACAACAGGTATGACGGGCGGTCAGGACTCGGCAGGTACGAATAAGTTCGAGGCCATCTGCCGTGGCTTGGGACTCAGCGATGAGCACCTGAAGGTGGTTGTGCCCCTGCCGAAGAACATGCCTGAGATTACGCAGATTATCCGCGATGAGCTCAACTATCATGGCACCAGCGTCATCATCCCACGCCGTGAGTGCATGCAGACTCTGCAGCGTCATCTCAAGCAAAAGAAGGCACAGGCCAATTCGTAATGTAGAATCTGCCTGACAGCGTCGAAACGTAATACCGTAATTAAGAAACAACGATAACAATGAAAACCGATATAATTCTTTGTGGCGTAGGAGGACAAGGCATCCTCAGTATCGCCACCATCATTGGCGAAGCTGCCATGAACGAGAACCTATATATCAAGCAGGCCGAGGTACACGGCATGAGTCAGCGTGGTGGCGATGTGCAGTCAAACCTGCGCATCTCGAGCAATCCCATTGCCAGCGACCTGATTGCCAAGGGTGGTGCTGATGTGATTATCTCGATGGAACCCATGGAGGCGCTGCGCTATCTGCCTTTCCTGTCGAAAGAGGGCTGGATCATCACCAGCAGCGCACCCTTCAAGAACATCCCCAACTATCCTGATATGGATGTTATCAACGCCGATCTTGCCAAGTTGCCTCACGTCATCACCCTCGATATCGAGCAGATGGCGAAGGATAACGGTGTGCCCCGCTCGGCTAATGTCATCCTGTTGGGTGCTGCCCAGAAGGCACTCGGCATTGAATACGAGAAGTTGGAAGATGCCATCCGTCGCGTCTTCGGGCGTAAGGGTGAGGCCATCGTTGAGGCCAATATCAAGGCTTTGGCCTTGGGACGAAGTGCTCAGAAATAATAAAATGAAATCGCCGCGACAGTCATCGCGGCGATTTCATTTATTATTGATTATAGGTGTGTACGCTACTTCCCATGGCGGCGGGTAGGTAGTTGATGCCCCACCAGCACATCTGTAGCAGGATGAACGAGATGATGATCATCCAAAGAGCCAGCTTCGGGTTGTGGCGCGGTGTGAGTCGGTAGTGGATATAGATGAGATACGAGAACCAGGTGATGGCTGCCCATGTCTCTTTGGGGTCCCACGACCAGTAGTGTCCCCACGCCTCTTTGGCCCAAAGGGCACCAAACAGCATGCCGAAGGTCATGAATGCCAGTCCTACATAGACCAGGTTGTCTAATGATATCAGCTGATCGTGCAGGTTGTCTTGCGCCGTGCGTCGGCTGAACAGATGGTATAGGGCCATCAGCGTGGCTGCGCCCAGCAGGGCGTAGGCAAACATATAGACGATGACGTGGGGCGCAAACCAAGGACTCTGCAAGGCTGGCATCAGCGTCTTGGAATGAATCTCAGGTTTGAAGATGTTGATGCAGATAAACACGACTGCCATGAGGGTCGAGAACGACAATATCCATTTGTATTGCCATCGGCTGTAGATGATAAGTCCGGCCAAGGGCAGGAAGAATGAATACCACAGTCGGGTCTCTCCCATGGTGCGCAGTGGTGGGCGCTCCAGCGAGATCCACATCATCACGATGAAACTAAAGAAGATCAGCAGACCGGCGATAGTGGTATAGTAAGTCTGCTTCTTGTTGTCTTTCCATGCAGCCCATGCGCCCCATATCCAGAGGAGTACGGAGGCAACGGCGAAATATACGAAGTGTTCCCAGCTCATTTCTTGCGTTGTGCTAATATAAACATACTTGCAGCTCCTCCCAGCATCATGAAGATGCCGGCATAGACCCAGGGGAGCCAGGGGTCGCGTACCAGTTCAAAGATACTGATTTGACTCATCGGTCCCATGGTGGTGTCATAGCTGTACTGATAGATTTTCCAACCGTCAATCTCGGCAGGCTTGTTCACATCGATGGTGGCCTGAATACTGTCCTTCGACTTCGTTATCAGGTGAATCTCGGAAGCGAAACGACGGGGAGAACCATCGTCGTAGGTCTCCATGATAAACTTGTCCAGCTGAATCATGAAGGGCAGTTCCACGATGCGCTGTTCCTGATCAATGGCTCGCCATTCCGGTTCATCGATGATTGCCGTCAGCTTCAGGCGCTGTATGTCGGCATTGCCCAGCGTGGCGCATACCATAGCCATAAACAGACCCAGGTGATTCAATAGGAAAGAGGCATCGCGTAAACCGAAATGATATCTCAGTCTGCCGAGTCTGCGCAGGGTGATGAGTCCGAGGATGATGGCGATAAAAACGTAGATGAGTACAAAGGGCCAGAACGTCAGCATATTGTTCAACCACGTGCCGTCGTCGGTCTGACGGGTCAGTCCCATGATGATGGTCAGCACCACGGCATAGACCATGGTGGGAATAGCGGCCTGATATGTGCAGAGGTAGCGGATGGCATACACCTTATTATATAATAGGGTCATTACCGCCAACATGACGAGAAGTCCTGAAAGGACGATGCCATTAACTGGCCACGAAAATGCGCTCCAGTTAACGGCACCAATAGTTAATTCAAGGGCTAGTCCCGCAATAATCAGTCCGCCTCCAATAAGGAAGCCTTCTTTCATCTTCCAGGGGGTATTCCTCATATTGAAGATGATTAGTTCTTATTTGTTCTTCTCGTAATATTCGAGAGCCAGTTTCACATTCTTCTTAACAGCATCGCTTGAGAAGGTGGCGCCTGTGCGTCCGTCAACCTCTGCGGTCTTAGCGTCTGACACCTTCATGCCGTCCCATTTGTTTTGCAGATGCTTCTTGGCGGCATTCCAGTATTTGGGAGTCTCCTGATTGGGCAGGAACTCAATCTTCTCAATCTTGTTCTTACGGATATAAACCTTCAGGGGAGTGGCGTCGATATAGCCTTTCACGTTCTTTCCGAGTTCGGTGGTGTTGACAACGTAAGCACCGTTCTCCTTCACCATGGTGTTGTCCTTCTTGTCGGCACTGGTCAGCAGTACCAAGGCTGCAAAGGCAGCGCAAAACAAAGCAATCTTTTTCATTGTCTTATCTAATCTCGTGTTTGTATAATCTTAAAGTTTGATGTCGGCCAATACACTATTTGTGGCACCAGCCAACTGCTTCACATAGGCGCCAGCCTGTTGACCGGCCTCCTGTAATGCTTTGGCATCACTGTCAAAATGGTTCATCAGTTGTGCGAAGTCCTCATAAGTGGAAATCTCAAAACCGCCCTTGCAAGCTTTCAGTCCCTGAGCCTCCTGGAACCTCTCGTTGTTTGGACCGAAGATGACGGGCACATCCCATACAGCTGCCTCCAGGGTGTTGTGGATGCCAACACCGAATCCGCCGCCTACATAAGTCACGTCGGCATAGCGATAGATGCTGCTCAACAGTCCGAAGCAGTTGATAATCAGAACCTCTGTATCTTCGGAGACGTTCTCTTGGGTATAAAGTGCCACCTTGCGACCCTCCAGCAACTTCTCTATCTGTTGCAGATGGTCTTCGCCAATGACGTGGGGGGCAATGACCAGACGCCAGTCGCGGTGCTCGTTGAAGTACTTGATGAAAATCTCTTCATCAGGCTGCCAACTGCTGCCTGCGATGAATACCTTATGTCCTTTGGTGAATTGCTCAACAAGCGACAGTTGCTTGGCCTGTTCCTTGATCTGCAGCACGCGGTCGAAACGGGTATCGCCCGTCACGGTGACATTGGTCAGGCCAATCTTCGCCAGCAACTGCTTACTGATCTCGTTCTGCACATAGAAGTGTGTGAAGCATTTGAGTACCCTGCCATATTGGCGACCATACCAGCGGAAGAACACCTGTCCCTCGCGGAAGATACTGCTCACGCTATAGACGGGCACGCCACGGTGCTTCAGGATGTGCAGATAGTTATACCAAAACTCATACTTGATGAAGAAAGCCATCTCTGGGCGGATGATGCGCAGGAATCGGCGTGCATTGCCGATAGTGTCGATAGGCAGATAGCAAATGATGTCGGCTCCCTTGTAGTTCTTGCGCACCTCATAGCCTGAGGGCGAGAAGAACGTGAGCAGAATCTTGATGTCTGGATGCTCGCGCTTCAACTGCTCCATCAGGGGACGTCCCTGCTCAAACTCCCCAAGCGAAGCAGCATGGAACCAAACGTAGCGGGCGTTGGGGTCCACCTTCTCGCGTAGCACACGGAAAGCATCACGTTCTCCGCGCCACATTTTTCGTACCTTTTCATTGAAGAAGCTGTAAATAACAACTCCTAAAAGGTATAGATATATGAAGATATTATACATTAGCCCAATACTTCAATGGCTTTTTTCGTTCTACGAATTGTTTCTTCCTTACCTAAGAATGCTGAGATGTCGAACATGCCAGGGCCCTTGCCTTCGCCAACCAGGCATAGACGCCATGCGTTCATCACATTGCCCAGCTTCAACTCGTTCTTCTCAATCCATTCATGTACAATCTTCTCTTGGTTCTCCAATGAGAAATCGTCAATGCCCTCGAGTACCTCGCACAGGGCGGTAAGTGTCTGTGCTGAGTCTTCCTTCCAGCGCTTCTTTGCCGTCTTCTCATCGTAAGCGGTAGGTGCTTCAAAGAAGAATGAGCAGAGGGGCCACAGTTCCTTGACGAACGACACGCGGTCCTTCATCATCTCGCATACCTTGACAATGCGCTCGAACGAGTCCTTCACGCCGTGTTCGCGGCACTCAGGCTCCCACAGACGGGCAATCTCCTCAGCGCTCTTCTTCAGGATATACTCGTGGTTGAACCAGATACCCTTTTCGTAGGCAAACTTTGCACCGGCCTTTGAACACTTGGAGATGTCAAAGAGGGGCACCAGTTCGTCAAGTAGGAACATCTCCTGCTCTGTGCCGGGATTCCATCCCAGCAGTGCCAAGAAGTTGATGACTGCCTCGGGGAAGTAACCCTGCTCGCGATAACCGGTTGAGGTCACGTTGCCCTGCTCGTCTTTCCAGTCGAGGGGGAATACGGGGAAGCCCAAGCGGTCGCCATCACGCTTTGACAGTTTTCCTTTGCCATCGGGCTTCAGCAACAGGGGCAGGTGGGCAAAGCGAGGCATGGTGTCCTCCCATCCAAATGCCTTGTAGAGTAGCACGTGCAAAGGTGCACTGGGCAACCACTCCTCACCGCGAATCACGTGGGTAATCTCCATCAGGTGGTCGTCAACGATGTTGGCCAGGTGATAGGTAGGCAGCTGGTCGGCACTCTTATACAGCACCTTGTCGTCGAGAATGTCGCTCTTGACGCGCACCTCGCCGCGGATCATATCATCTACCAGCACTTCCTCGCCGGCGTCAATCTTGATACGCACCACATACTGCTGACCTTCTGCAATCAGGCGGTCAACCTCTTCCTTACTCATTGTCAGTGAATTGCGCATCATCTGACGGGTCTTGTTGTCGTACTGGAAGTTCTCGATTTCCTTGCGCTTGGCATCCAACTCCTCAGGTGTGTCAAAGGCGATGTATGCCTTGCCGTTGTCCAGCAACTGTTGAACATATTTCTTGTAGATGTCGCGACGCTCGCTCTGGCGATAGGGGCCATAGTTACCGCCGAAGCTCACGCCTTCGTCGAACTTGATACCAAGCCAGTTGAATGCCTCAATGATATAGGCTTCTGCCTGAGGCACGAAACGGTTGGTGTCGGTATCCTCGATACGGAACACCAGTTCGCCGCCGTGCTGACGGGCAAAGAGATAGTTATACAAAGCGGTGCGCACACCGCCGATATGAAGGGGCCCTGTGGGGCTGGGTGCAAAGCGCACCCTCACTTTTCTTTCTGTCATGATTCGTTTTTCGATATTTTGCGTGCAAAGGTACGAAATATTTCTCAATAATCGGTGGGCAATTGTCGATTATTTCGTATCTTTGCACCAAATTATATATAAACGATGGAAAAAATCAATTTCAATAATGATATAACCTGGCGCTATATAGCACTCCGTGTGGCATTGGTTTTGGGTACCGTTGGCATTATTGTCTGGTTCATGCCACGTGATAATAAAGTCAATTTCAAGATGGAAGTCAACAAGGTTTGGCTCTATAACGACTTGAATGCCCAGTTTGATTTCCCTGTTTATAAGACCGACTCCTTAGTGCAGGCAGAACAGAAAGAGGTCTTGCGTGATTTCGCTCCTTATTACGTCTATCATCATAATGTGTCAGAACGGCAGGAAAAACTGTTGTCGGAGCATCTTCGTAAAAACTTTCATGGCTTTGGCTATCATTTCCAGCATGTCATGCTAAACACCCTTCACTTGGTCTATGCGTTGGGAATCGTTGATACGATGGAACCGTTGGACCAGCAGGGAGATTCTGCTCAGATGCTGCGTCGCATCAATGGCAAGGATGTAACCATGGTTTCTGCCTTAAAGGTTATGACGCCGCGTCAGGCTTACGAGCGTATCGTGCGGTCTCCGGAGATGACTGTCTATCGTGAGGTGCTGAAGGAGATTGATCTCAACAACTTCCTGGAACCCAATCTAACCTATGATGAGGACCGTAGCGAGTCGGCGCGTTTGGATTTGCTGAATAGTGTTCCTTTGGCTGTCGATGTGGTGCAGAGCGGTCAGAAGATTATCAGTCAGGGAGAGGTGGTGACGGAAAAAACTTATCAGATCATTGCTTCCTATCAGAAAGAATGGGACCGACGTAATGAGTCTGATTCAGCCTTTAACTTGATGGTCTCTGGTGAAACTCTCTTTGTGCTCATCATCATCACGCTTTTCATTATCTATCTGTCTATCTATCGAAAGGATTTCTTCGAACAGATGCGTTATGTGGGCATGCTTTTCATGCTCATCATTATTGCCACACTGATGGCGTCACTCTTGGTGGAGCATAGCCTGCTGCATGTCTATATCCTGCCTTTCGCCATCGTACCGATATTCGTCAGGGTGTTTATGGACTCGCGAACAGCCATTATGACGCACCTAACGGTAGTCCTCATCACGGCTTCTATCCTTCAGAAACCATTGGAGTTTATCTCCGTCGAGATGATTGCAGGACTGGTGGCAGTGTTTTCATTGCGCGAGTTGTCCAGCCGTTCGCAATTGTTCTGGACAGCCATCCTCACCTCGATGGCAGCCATGCTCACCAATCTGGCCATCTTTATGATTCGCCATAATGATTTCTCTCAGATAGACAACGATGAATATGTCTTCTTGGCCATCTGTGGCATCGTCATTTTCTGTAGCTATCCCATGCTCTATCTTATAGAAAAGCTCTTCGGATTTACCTCTGATATTACGCTGATTGAGTTGAGTGATATGAACAAAGACCTGCTCCGACGCATGAGCGAGGTGGCTCCTGGCACCTTCCAGCATAGCATTCAGGTGGGCAACTTGGCTGCCGAGATTGCCCGTAAGATAGGTGGCAATCCGCAACTGGTGCGCACAGGTGCTCTCTACCACGACATCGGCAAGATGCAGAATCCCATCTATTTCACCGAGAACCAGTCGGGTGGTATCAGTCCTCACAACGGACTGACCTATATAGAGAGTGCGCAGATGATCATTAGTCATGTTACCGAAGGCCTGAAATTGGCCGATAAATACAATCTTCCCGTTCAGATACGTGATCTCATTGCGACGCATCATGGTCAGGGCAAGGCAAAGTATTTCTATATCAAATACAAGAACGAGTTTCCTGACAAGCCTGTCGATGATCTACTGTTCACTTATCCAGGGCCCAATCCGTTCACCAAGGAACAGGCCATCCTGATGATGGCTGATGCCGTTGAGGCTGCATCCCGTTCTCTCCCTGACTATACAGAGCAGAGCATTCGCCAGATGGTCAATAAGCTCGTTGATGGAATGAATGATGAAGGGTACTTCCGCGACTGTCCCATCACCTTCCGTGATGTGCAATATGCCAAGACTGTACTCATCGAGAAACTGAAAACGATTTATCATACTCGTATCAGTTATCCTGAAATGAACAATGCTGCACAGTAGAAATGACTTGCTTTGAACATAAATTGTTCTGGAAATGAATCTTGAAAACTGCACAGACAACACCAGTTTGTGCAGTTTTTAAAATCTATTAAGTTAACGAAGATTAAATGATGCACATTTTTTGCTTTTGTGTGCGACAACAACTGTACCTTTGCAGCCGATTTTTTCAAAGTATTGTTAAAACAGGATATGAAAACAAAAGCAATTCTGGCCGGCATCATGCTGGCAACAGCCGCTACAACAGCTCAGGCTGGTGGTATCTTAACCAACACGAATCAGAGTATTGATTTCCTTCGCAACCCTGCTCGCGATGCGGCCATTGGTCTCGATGGCGTCTATAGCAACCCCGCTGGTGTGGCTTTCATGCCCGAGGGCTTCCATCTTGGCTTCAACTGGCAGTATGCGCACCAGACACGTACGATTACTTCTACCAATCCCGTTCTGGCATTGGGTAAGAAGAATAACGGTTCAGACACCAAGAAATTCGAGGGTATAGCTGATGCTCCGTTTATTCCTTCTATTCAGGCTGCCTGGAACAAGAATAACTGGAGCTTGCAGTTCAACTTGTCGGTTCCTGGCGGTGGCGGTGCTTGTGAATATGCTGATGGCCTGGGTTCTTTTGAGAGCACAGTAGGTGCCATTGCCAATCAGCTGAAGCCTCTGGGTGCTACAGGTTATGATATGGATGGCTATATGCAGGGCCGTCAGTACTATTTCGGCTTCCAGGTGGGTTCTGCTTATAAGGTGAACGATAATCTGGCTGTCTATGGCGGTCTGCGTCTGCTCTACGGTTCAGCCACCTATAAGGCTAAGATTAGCAACATCATGGTGAATACAGCTGGAGGTTATGTAGATTTCGGGAGTTTCCTTCAGGGCGCAGAGACAACGGTCGATGCTGGTCTTTCTCAGGCCAATGCCGGACTCGCCCAGGTAAACGCAGGTATCGAACAATATAAGTCTGCCGGTGCCGAGATCCCTGCAGCACTTCTTCAGCAACAAGCCACACTTCAAGGAACAATTGCACAACTCGAGGGTACAAAGACTAGTCTCGGTGCTTTGCAGAAGTACTCACAGGGTGTGAACCTGCTGTGTAATCAGTCTAGCGTGGGTATTGCTCCTGTTTTGGGTGTTGACTATAAGATTGGAAAGTTCAATTTCGCTGCCAAGTACGAGTTCAAGACCGAGATTCACATGAAGAACGAGTCTACAGTGAATCAGGCCAGCGAGATTGCTGCCGTGAATAAGTTCAAAGATGGTGAAGAGGTTCCCGAAGATCAGCCTGCACAGTTGGCTCTGGGTGCTCAGTGGAGTCCTATCGATGTTGTCCGCCTGAATGCTGGCTGGCACCATTATTTCGACAAGCAGACCACTTGGTATAACAACACTCAGAATCTGCTCGACCACGACTCAAACGAGTTCCTGCTGGGTGCAGAGTGGGATGTCAACGACCGTGTCACCGTGTCATTGGGTGGCCAGCTCACTCGCTACGGTCTCACCGACCAGTATATGAACGATATGTCGTTTGTGGTAAACAGCTATAGTATTGGTTTTGGTGCCAACTTCAAGGTGGCCGACAATGTGATTCTTAAGGGAGGTTATTTCCAAACCAACTATGGCGACTATGACCGTAAGGACTATCCTACGGCAGGTGTCAGCGACTCTTTCACCCGTACCAACTATGTATTGGGACTGGGTTGCGAGGTAACGCTCTAAATCTCCTCTAAAGCATAATACTGATAATCGCGAACGATCCGCTGCAAAAAGGCGAGGTCGTTCGCTTCTTTTTTCTCTATATTCAACTTCTGCTGCACCTTCTTGGCTAGCTGACTGCGGCTTGATTCAAAACCGTCGCTTTGGTTGCCGATGGCCTGCGTGATAATTTCAATCTGCTCCAACGACAAATCGGCAACCTGCGGATAGCGGGGCTTGTAGTTCTTGGCCAGGTAGTCGTATTCATCCAGACTAATCTGTATCTTTTTGTACTTCTGCTGTTTGATGACCACCGTCCCTGCGGCCATGTCGCCCAGTCGCTGGTTGTTGCGTGTCAGGATGATTACTACTATTCCCGCGAAACTCGTCAATGGGCCGTCGATGATGTACAGCAGCCACCGCATCAGATAGGACCCAATCGTTGGTGTGGTGCCATCCAGTTTGATGACACGCATGTTCATCACCATCTTTCCCAGTGTCTGTCCTTGGTTCAGTATCTCACAAAGAACAGTATAGAAAAGAGGTGGAAGTATATAGAGTGCGAAGAGCCACGCGCTTCCGTTGAAGTCGATGGCTGAGGCAAAGAGCGTCAGCACCGTCAGATATGCCAATATCACCACCCAGTCAATGATTTGCGCAAAGATGCGGTCGCCAATGCTGGCCACGGTAGGTTGAATACGCACATATTGTCCTGTGATGATGCCCGAATTTGCCATATGGATATTGTTTTTGCGGCAAAGATACGAAATAATTGACAAAACATGCTGATAAATCACAATTATTTACTAATTTTGTCCCAAAATTTATTCAATGCGATGAAAGAGGTCACGTTTATCAGGCAAAATCTCGATAAATGGCGCGGCTATGAGACGACGGTGGAGAATGGCATCTCCACCCCCGACGAGTTGGCTGATGCCTATATCGATGTGACGTCCGATTTGGCTTTCTCGCAGACACACTATCCGAAGTCACGCATCACGCTCTATCTGAACAACTTAGCTTCTGCCTTTCATGGCCGAATCTATAAGAATAGGCGTGAGCGTTGGTCACGCATCGTAACCTTCTGGACTCGTGAGATACCTCAGATTATGTGGGATGCCCGCAAAGAATTGCTCATTTCCTTCCTACTCTTTGTCATCAGTGTCCTGGTGGGTATCGTGTCACAGTGGCTCGATCCAGAGTTTTCCCGACTGATTTTGGGAAATGCTTACGTGGACATGTCACTCAAGAATATCGAGAACGGCACCCCGATGGCTGTTTATAACAATATGCCCGAGGATCTGATGTTCCTTCAAATTACTACGAATAATATCAAGGTGTCGTTCATGGCGTTTGCCTCAGGTCTGCTCACCAGCTTCGCCACAGGTTTCGTGATGCTGCAGAATGGCATCATGGTGGGTGCTTTCCAAACCTTCTTTGCCCAGCATGGACTGTTGTGGGAGAGTACGACGGCTATCTGGTTGCACGGCACCTTAGAGATCTCTGCCATCATCGTGGCAGGTGCTGCAGGTATTGCTATGGGCAACGGCTGGCTGTTCCCCGGCACCTATAGCCGTCTCTATTCCTTCCGCCGTGGTGCCATGCGCGGACTGAAGATAGTCATTGGCACCGTGCCTCTATTCTGTATGGCTGGCTTTATTGAGAGTTTCCTAACGCGCCATACAGAGTTTTCCGATGCCGTCAAGTTGTCCATCATCCTGCTGTCAGCCGTATTCATTGTTTATTATTATATTGTTTTACCATATTTAAGGAATCATAATCATGCAACAGAATCAGCCAAAGATTGAGTTCTATCGTACTCGTACATTTACCGAGAAATTGACCGACACCTTCGGGTTCCTGCGCGAAAACTGGAAACCGATGATGAAGTATTTCATTTATATCATGCTGCCCATCAGCATTGTGACGGCTTTCTTTGCCAATCACTTCTTTAATGGCTACTTGAGTATTATCGGCATGTTCGAGTCTTCTAGTGGCCTGGACAACGATCGTCTCATAAAGTTCGGACTGTCCACTCTGGGCGCCATTATTGTAAGTGTAATGGCTTATCTGGTATTGGTAGGTCTTGTTTATGCCATGATTCGCCTCTATCATCTGCGCGAAGAGCGACTGAAGAATCTGTCTTGGGGCGAACTCAAGCCTCACCTGTGGCATTGTATGAAGCGTAGCCTCTGGCTGATGCTTGCCGGCCTCTTGCTATTGGTGGTGATTGGTGGCATTTTCATTTTGGTATTCATGGGAATTGCCTCAATTAACAGAATACTTGGACTGGTGAGCGTCATCTTGCTCTATGTCCTGGCGTTGGTCGTTATATTGCCGATGTCATTGGCAGCACCTGCTTATATGCTGGAGGATGACCTCGGCGTGTTCGGTGCCTATCTGAAAGGCATGCGTCTGGGCTTTGCTACCTGGGGAGGAGTCTTTGCACTTACCTTCGTCGTAGGTATTATCACCGGTGTGGTGCAGTCATTCACTATGCTGCCTTGGTATGGCCTTTCCATGGTAAAGATGGTGGTGACCGTTGCCAATAAGCAGGATGGTGGTTTCTTCAACTCATCCCTTTTTGACTTCATTCAGTATCTCACGTGCATTCTCTCTTGTCTGGGTTATTTCGTCTCAGCCGTTATCACGATGATAGGTCTCACTGTTCAGTATGGTCATGCTTGCGACAAGATTGACGGTGTGGGAGTGGCCCGCAACATTGAGAAGTTCGACGAGTTTGATAACCTCTAACATCCTTCTTTCCGCCTTCCACTTTCCACATTCCACTCGTCCATGCCTGATACCCTTCAGATAGATACCCTGCAACTGTCGGCTTTTCAGTCCGACCCGCAGTACGACTACGACCGTGAACTCATGGGCGGCAGTAAGAGTTTGATGGAATGGATCACAGAGGTTATCGGTGAGTGGATTAGTGAGACCTTCGATGTGGTCGTGAGTAGCGAATTCGTCAGCAGCCTACTTGTGGTGCTGGGGCTTCTGGTTATAGCTTTCTTTGCCTGGTTCTGGTGGTATAAGCGTCCAAAGATGTTTATGAAGGGTGAGAAAGATGATGACTGGGATTACGATGTCGAAGAAGACACCATTTATGGTGTCAACTTCGAGGCAGGCATCGCTCGAGCCCTGGAGAATCAGGACTACCGACAGGCCGTGCGCTTGGTCTATCTCCAGACGTTGAAGTATCTGGAGGACGAGGGTAGGATAGAGTGGCAACTGTCGCGCACCCCCTCGCAGTATGTCCGTCAGGTAAACACTCCGGCCTTCACATCCCTGTCGCGCCATTTTATTAATGTCCGTTATGGTAACTTCATCGCCACGCTCGACCTCTACGAGCAGATTAAAGTCCTACAGGACGAGATCATGAAAGGAGGTGTGCGCGCATGAAAGGTCATGGTAAGTTCATCATTGCCATCCTCCTGATGCTCGCCGTCGTGCTGGTCATCGAGTATCGCATGCCCCGCCATTTCATTTGGCAGCCCACGTTTAGTCATACCGATGCCCAACCCTTTGGCTGCATGGTGTTCGATAGTGTGATGAAGGCCTCGATGCCCCATGGCTATACCATCGAGAAGCGTTCCCTCGGTCAGATGATTGGCGACACTACGGTGTTCACCTCCCCCCGTGTTTATCCCGATAGTGTGGTCACGAAACCCGTGTCCATTCTCATCATCACCACCGAGAACTCCCTCACTCCAAACGATCGCGACATCATCCTGCATCTGGCTTCTCAGGGCAACACCATCATGGTGGCCGCTTCCAACGGCTATCTCTGGGAAGATACCCTGGGCATTGAAACCCGATGGAATCATCAGTTCCGCTTGGAAGAAGTGGCAGGGGTCATGAAAGAGAATGGTACTGTGAAATGGCAGCAAGACAGTGTCTATGCCGGTCGTCCCTTGTCTATGAAAGTCTGCTCACCGATGATAGAGCGCACCGTCGCACCTTCCGATAGCATCCCGCATCAGGTCCTGATGACCTATACAGATACCTATAACGGTAAACTCACAACCGAGGTGTTGGCTGTGTCCTATCCTATCGGCATGGGCGAGTTGATATTGGTGTCGGCACCGTTGCTGCTCACCAACTATATGACCGTGAAGAGTAATGGCGCGTTGATGCAGGCGCGCCTGATGGATCGTCTGAAGGAGAACCCCGTCATTCGCACCGAGGCCTATATGAGTGCCACGGCTCAGGATGAGTCGTCACCTTTCTATGTACTGCTTCGTGAGCCGCCTCTTCGCTGGGCTTTCCATCTCACGTTGCTCACCGTACTGCTCTTCTGCATCTTCACCGCCCGCCGACGCCAGCGTGTCATTCCCGTCATCACCAAGCCTCAGAACCGCAACCTGGAGTTTGTTCGTCACATAGGCACACTATATTGGCAGGAACACTGGAACCCCGGACTATTGGCCAAGAAACTGGCCTATACCGAGGACGAGATACGTCGTCAGAATGCCCGACTTTCTGCCGACGACCTCTACTTCCTCAATCAGGTGCGCGAGGCAGCCAGTGGCAATCACCTTGTCAGCGACGAGGAACTGAGAATATATGTCAAGGAATTAAATCGCATACAACAATCATTATAAATATGGAAGAACAAAGAACCGATCTTACTGTGTTTGCCGAGCGTATCGAGGAGTTGCGCCAGCAGATATCTAAAGTCATCGTAGGCCAGGACGAGAATATTGACCTGCTGCTCACAGCTGTGCTGGCCAATGGTCATGTGCTGTTAGAGGGTGTGCCGGGCGTTGCCAAGACATTGCTGGCCCGCCTCCTGTCTAAGCTTATCGATGCAAAGTTCAGTCGTGTGCAGTTCACGCCCGACCTTATGCCGAGCGATGTGCTGGGCACCAATGTTTTTAACATGAAGACCAGCAACTTCGACTTCCACGCCGGTCCCGTGTTTGCTGATATTGTGTTGGTCGATGAGATCAACCGTGCCCCTGCCAAGACACAGGCCGCCCTCTTCGAAGTGATGGAGGAGCGCCAGGTCACCATCGATGGTCAGACCCATGCCATGGGACAGTTCTATACCATCCTGGCCACCCAGAACCCCGTGGAGCAGGAGGGCACCTATAAACTACCCGAGGCACAGACCGACCGTTTCATGATGAAGATCACCATGGGCTATCCCTCGCTCGACGAGGAGGTGACCATCCTCGAGCGTCATCACACCAATCAGCGACTCACCGCCCTTGACGATATCGCTCCCGTCATCACCAAGGACCAGCTGGTAGAGCTTCGCCAGATGCTCGACAAGGTATTCGTTGACCCTGTCCTGCTGCGTTATATCGCTGGCATTGTGGCTCAGACACGTCAGAGCAAAGCCGTGTTCCTCGGTGCTTCGCCTCGTGCGTCAGTGGCCATGCTCCAGGCCTCTAAGGCCTACGCCCTGTTGCAGGGTCGTGACTTCGTGACGCCCGATGATGTTCGCTTCGTGGCACCCAGCATCCTGCAGCACCGTCTTATCCTCACTGCTGAGGCTGAGATGGAAGGCATCACGCCCGTCAAAGCCGTCAAACGACTCATTGAGAAGGTTGAAGTGCCCAAATAACCCATAGGTCCTATAAGTCTTATATGTCCTATTAGTCCTATAAGCCCCATGTACATAGCCTATCGCTTCTATTACATCGTCACTGTCATCATCCTTGTCATTGCCCTGGGATTCGTACTTCCGCCGTTGTTCACCATCGGCCGTACCTTTTTGTTTCTCTTGGTTATCGCGGTGCTGATTGACATTGCCCTGCTGTGGAGTAGGCGAGGGGTGAGTACCTATCGTTCTTTGACGCCCCGTTTCTCGAATGGCGATGACAATCCTGTGACCATCCGGCTGGAGAGCATCTATCCCTTTGCTATCCATGCCGAGGTTATTGACGAGGTGCCTTTTGTCTTCCAGCGTCGCGACATCTTGTTTAGGGCCGACCTCCGCAAACAGGGCGATGCCACCATCACCTATGCCTTGCGTCCCACGGAACGAGGCGTCTATGGCTTTGGCCGTGTTCGTGTGTTTGTTAGTACAGCACTCGGATTGGTGCAGCGCCGTTTTACATGTTGTGAACCGCAGGATGTCAAGGTCTATCCCTCGTACCTTATGCTTCGCCAGTACGAGTTGTTGGCTATGAGCAATAATCTTACTGAGATGGGTATCAAGCGCATCCGTCGCATCGGTCACAATACCGACTTCGAGCAGATCAAGGATTATGTTGTGGGCGATGACTACCGCACCATCAACTGGCGTGCCACAGCCCGTCGCCACCAGCTGATGGTCAATGTCTATCAAGAAGAGCGTGCCCAGCAGGTATTCTCTGTGGTCGATAAGGGCCGTATGATGCAGCAGACATTCAACGGGATGACCCTCTTGGACTACGCTATCAATGCCTCTTTGGTTCTCAGTTATGTGACCATCAATAAGCAGGACAAGGCTGGACTCATCACCTTCAGTGATCGCTTCGAGACATTTGTGCGCCCATCCCGCCAGAGCGGCCACATGCAAACCCTGCAGGAGGCTCTCTATGCCGAGCATACTGCGTTTGGCGAGACCGACTATTCAGCACTTCTTGCTGGACTGTCGCGCCATGTCACACGTCGTTCGTTGCTCATCCTCTACACCTCGTTCACGTCGATGGCCGCCCTGCGTCGTCAGTTGTCTTATCTCCGTCAGTTGGCCCTGCGCCATCGTCTCCTTGTTGTGTTTTTCGAGGACGAGGAGTTGCGCACCTTTGCCAATACGCCGGCCCGCAAAACAGAAGATACCTATCAGCGTGTCATCGCCGAGAAGTTTGCTTACGAGCAG
>CACYNE010000020.1 GCA_902775605.1 uncultured Prevotellaceae bacterium | reverse complement strand
CTTGAGAAAACAAGAAGGAATGTGGTCTTACGGGCAGCGCTTTCTTATGGGGCAGGTATCAGACAACTTTCAAGACTTACAGGTATTTCATTTGGAGTGGTTCAAAAGTTGACAAAATGATCACTAGAACCGACCCCGTGATTGAGAACCGACCCCGTGATTGACTGGATCACGACCAGCGTAAGAAGGCCAGTCGTCAGTAAGATTATCAGCAAAGATAAAAAGAGTGAAAAAGCGAACGACACAAAATCGTTCGCTTTTTTTGTTACTTTTGTGACTTCACCCTTTCATTGAGTAGATCACAGAGTTCCTGAGCTTTGATATTTAGGCCATAGGCGGGGATTCCCTCCTGTGTTCCAGCTACGCGTTCGTTGAAACGACGGGTAAGTCGGCCTAAAGTGCTGGCATTTTCGAATTTCTGCACTTCCATGTTAGGCTTATATCGGATGCTAATTATTTGGTTACCCATCACATTCGTGAGATAAAACGCTTCCACATCGGCAAAACACACCTCAAAATGCTTGGAACTGTTCATAATGAGACTTTTGTCTGTAATCACATAGTAAGCCTGACCAGTGAAACGTTCCTTAAGTATTTGATAGAGCATAAATAATCCTCCGCAGCCAAAGAACAAGATTGCTGTCCATGATATGACGGTACCATAAGTGCTGATATTCTTATGGGGATTGAAAAGGGTGCTGATACCGAGGGCAATAAACACAAGGCAGCTTGCTAAGAGTAGCAGATTCTTCTTGAGAGAATGATAGACTTTGATTTCTTTCATTTTGTTTTTGGAACTCTTCTTTTTAGATGTGTGTTATGCGTCGGCAAACACCTTGCCGTCATCAAGGGTAATCTGAAGTTTGGTGTACTCTGAGTGAAAATCGTGCTCCAGGCGGTCAAGATAACGGCGACTCTCCCACAGACACATGGGCAGGTCGTGAAGCAGGTAGTTGCCGCAGGCCTCAGGACGGGTGGCGGGCACCTCGGTCTGGGTGAGAATCCACTTCAGACAGTCGATGGTGAGACGACGCATATCCTCTACGGTATAAGAACCCGTCATGATGATATACATGCCCGTGAGACAACCCATGGGACCTACATAGACCACGTCGTCCTTGGCTTCTGAGTTGCGAAACCAGGTGGCCATCAAGTGCTCCAGGCTGTGCATGGCTGCCGGGGCGACGGCGGGCTCCTGGTTGGGCTCGGTGATGCGCAGGTCGAAGGTGGTAAAGCCCTTGTCCTCGCGAGAGACATAGATGCCTGGCTTCAGGCGTGTATGATCGATGGTGAAACTCTGAATAACTTCCATGTTTTAAAAGTAAAAGGGTAAAAAGGCGAAAAAGGAAAATGAGGTGCGTTAAAGCGACTCCACAAGGGCCTTGGTGGTCATGAATGAGTTGGCAGCCACGGTGTCCCAGAAGTTGTGATACTGCGAGGCATCGGTGTCGCGCAGGGGGATGTCGCTCACCACGCGGAACGAGATGAAGGGCACCTTGTTAATATAGCAGGTCTGGGCGATGGCGCACGACTCCATGTCGATGGCCTTGGCCTCGGGGAAGTGGCCTATAATCTCGCGCATCTTCTCCTTTGAGTCAACAAACCAGTCGCCAGTGACAATGAGTCCGGGGTGCAGCTTGATGTCTGACAGGGGCAGGCTCTTGGCCTTCTCCAGCAGATAAGGGTCGGCCTGATAGCGGGCAGGCAAGCCCTGCACCTGACCATAGACGGTGGTGTCGTCGATGGCCTTTCCGCAATACACATCATGGTAGCACAACTCTGAGCTCACCACGATATCCTGTATGTTGATATCGTCGCCGTTGCCGCCGGCACATCCGCTGCTGATGATGCAGTCGGGGTGAAACTCATTGATCATCTTCTGAGCACCCAAGGCAGCGTTCACCTTGCCAATGCCGCATTTCTGCACCAGCACCTCGCTGTCCTTAAACACTTGCTGCAACTGGTGCAGCTCCTTGTCCATAGCTACAATAATTCCTATTTTCATATACAGTCAAATTTAAAGTCTTGGCTGCAAAGATAATCAAAATTATTGTAACTCACCGACAAGGAGGCACTTTTTTATTCTACCAGTCCAATTCTTCTTCGTCGAAATAGACCACTGTCAGTCGATAGTGGGCACGGTTGCCGTCGTCCACGCAGAGCTCACCGCTCTTTGCATCGAAGAACTGAGACTTCTTTCTCAACAGCTTGTTGCGCTTGGTCTCGCTCACCCAGATGGTAGAGTCGGGATTGAAATGCATCGAGGCGTCCTGCAGTTGCTTCAGCAAGCTCTGGTCCTTGTGCAGAATGTCCAGCACCTCCTTGACATCCTGTTCCGAGGGGAAGGGATAGCCCAGATAAGTCTTTCCTGAAAACAGCTCGTCGCAGTCATCTTTGCAAAACACCTTTCCGTTGACGTGGATGATATGCTCGCCAAACATCTTTCCCAGCACCTTGACGAGGATGCCGCGATGTCCTTCCGTAGGTTCCTTGATACATAGGAAGCGTGAGGCAACATAACTCTTGTATGTTGTCGTTCCGCTCTTCTTTAACAGTCTTTCCGTTCTTGGCAGGGTTACGATATCACCTGCTCCCCATTTGTTGACATTTTGTTCCATGTGATTTCTTTCGTATAGTTTAGTCGTTACCTGATGAAGATTCTTTTGAGTTCATTTGACTTTTGTGGTTTGTTACTTATTCTTTTTCGACTGCAAAGTTACAAAATGCCAGCAAGACGGATGTCTCACTGGCGGGAAAATATGTCTCAAATCTGGGAAAAGTTGTCTCAAAACGTGCTTTTTGACTCTTTTTGTCCAAATTCTGTCTATTTATTTTTTACACGTAGATGCTCTTCATATTCAGCCAACTCACGTTCGCCGATGTGTGCCAATCCGTAGTGCTCGTCGTGTTGCGAGAAGTCGAGGCCCACTTTTTCGCTGTAAACCGACACGCGCATGGGTATCAAACTGTCAATAAGTTTGTAACCCGCCCAGCTCATGGCAAAGGTATAGACAAACACGATGACGATGGCCAGCAGATGATAGAGGAAGATGACGAAACCGTCCCATGTGCCGGCGATGAGGCCCTCCTGAATGAAGATGCCCGTGAGCACCGTGCCGAAGATACCACCTGTGCCGTGAGTGGGGAACACGTCGAGGGCATCGTCGATGCTGGTGTGCGAGCGCCAATACACGGCGATGTTACAGATCATCGTGATGATGAAGGCAATGAAGATGCTCTGTCCCACGGTGACATAGCCTGCCGATGGGGTGATGGCCACCAGACCTACCACGCAACCCACGGCGGCACCCATGGCCGAGGGCTTGCGACCGCGCAGGCAGTCGAAGAAGATCCACGTCATCATTGCCGTTGCCGATGCCGTGTTGGTGTTGAGGAACGCCTTGATGGCCTGTCCGTCGGCATGGAGCGAAGAACCCGCATTGAAACCGAACCATCCCAACCAAAGCAGGGCAGCGCCAAGAAGAACAAACGGGATGTTGGCCGGCTCGCTCTTGCGGGTCTCCGCTTTGCGTCGTCCCAGGTAGATGGCGCCTGCCAGGGCTGCCACACCACTCGATGCGTGTACCACGATACCGCCGGCAAAGTCGATGACGCCCCATTTCATAAAGAGACCCTCGGGGTGCCACGTCATGTGGGCCAGCGGACAGTAGATGACGAAGAAGAAGAACATCATGAAAAACATATAGGCCGAGAACCTGACACGCTCAGCAAACGAGCCCGTGATCAGCGATGGCGTGATGATGGCAAACTTCATCTGGAACAGGGCAAACAGCGCCAGGGGGATGGTGGCTCCACCTAATATATTACCCGCGGGCGTGGTATATACCTCGGCTCCTACGTTCTGAAACATCAGGAAGGTCAGCGGATTGCCTATTACGCCGCCAATGTCGTCGCCGAAGCACAGCGAGAAGCCTACAGCCACCCACAGCACCGAAATCAGTCCCATGGCGATAAACGACTGCAGCATCGTCGATATCACGTTCTTGGCGCCCACCATGCCGCCGTAGAAGAACGACAGGCCTGGCGTCATCATTAACACGAAAATAGTGGCCGTAATCAGCCAAGCTACATCGGCAGCCGAGATTACCGACCAGTCACACTCGAATGTAGGTTCACCTACGAAAATGCCTGAGATGGCAATCAGCGTCATTGCCGTCATCAGGATAATCCAACGTTTCTTTACCTTCATAACTCTTTTATCTGTAAAATTTGCGGTGCAAAAGTAATACAAAAAGGTGGCACATCGCTCATTCTTCAGGCAATACGAAACTAAAAATACGCCAAAACTTACATATTGTTATATTTACGCATAATAAACGAACAAATTGAAAGTGGCTTTTGCTAAAATCACTTAAAATTGTGCCTAAAACGCAGAGAATTGCCGACTTTTCGCTAATTTTGTAGCCAATAAACTAATTAAAACTTCAAATTTGCTATGAAAGTAAAGATACAAACAATGCTCGGCGACATCGTGGTTCGCCTTTATGACGAGACCCCCATTCACCGTGATAACTTCATCAAACTGGTGCGCGAGGGCTATTATGACGGTACCCTGTTCCATCGTGTCATCAAGGGCTTTATGATTCAGGGCGGCGACCCCGACTCGAAGGGCGCCCCTATCGGCAAGATGCTGGGCGTGGGCGGTCCCGACTACACCCTTGAGGCCGAAATCAAGGACAACCTCTTCCACAAGCGTGGTGCCTTGGCCGCAGCCCGTCAGGGCGACGAGGTCAATCCCCAGCGTCGCAGCAGCGGTTCGCAGTTCTATATCGTCTGGGGTCAGGTGTATAACGAGGGCCAGCTGCGTCAGTTCTCCAAGCAGCTGAAGATGCAGAAGATCCAGTCGGCCTTCAATCAGCTGGTGGGTCAGCACCACGACGAGATTATGCAGATGCGTCGTGAGCGTAACCGCGAGGGGTTGCAGGCCCTGCAGGAGCAGTTGGCTGACGAGGCCGAGGCGCAGGTCACTGGCGACGGCATCACAGAGGAGCAGATGAAAATCTACACCACCATCGGCGGCACACCCCATCTTGATGGGCAGTACACCGTCTTTGGCGAAGTAGAGGAGGGCCTCGACGTCGTGGAGTTGATTCAAGGCTCAGCCACCGGTCGTGCCGACCGTCCCCTTGACGACATCGAGATGCGTATGGTTGAGGTTTGATTTGTTCTCAAGGCTGCCTCACCACTTCACGACATCCGCTTCGCCGAATGCTTCGTAACCGTTGATGATGACGCGGTCGCCGGCGCTGAGGCCGCTGATGATTTCATAATGCTCTGTGTTCTGCCTTCCCAATTTGATGGGAACGCGGTGCGCAGAGCTTTTATTTTTGTCCACAACCATGACCCACTGTCCGCTGGTGTGACTGTAGAAATTGCCACGCGGCATGATGAGTCGGCGTTCGGGCTTGCCCAACTCAATCTGCAGGCGTAGTGTCTGACCTGTGCGCAGGCTCTCGTCCTCACGCTTCGAGGGGTCGGCCACAGGCTTCAGCTCCACCGTGAAGCAGTGGTCCTGTATCTGCGGCATGATGCGGCTCACCTCAAAGGCATACTTCCTGCCTTTCAGTGTGGCGGTGGCGGGCAGTCCCGTCTGTATGCGGTCAATGTAATACTCGTTCAGGCGCGCCGTCAACTTGTTTTCCGTCAGCACGCCAATCTCTCCCACCTGATCGCCAGCCGACACCTGTGCGCCGATGGTGGCATTGAGGTTGCTAATCTGTCCGTCGGTGGGTGCCACGATGACGAGCGCCGCGCTGCGCCGGTTGCTGTTGTCCAGCTTCTTCGCCTCCATCGCCATCTGCTGCTGAATCAGTTGTCGGCCAATGACGTTGAGCACCGAGTCCTGGTGCAGACTCTCGATGTTCAGCAGCGTGCGGCGGCGGTTATAGTCGTATTCCTCCTTCGCCACCTTCAGCTGTGCCTTGCTCCTGACCCCCATGCGCGCCTCTTCCTCGGCCAGTTCATAGTCCTGCGCCATCTTCTTCAGTTCGAAGTCGGCCTGCAACGCCTGACTGCGCAGGGTGATGCTCTTCTGCTGCATCTCGATGAGTTGCTGGCGGTGCTGCATCTGCTGCAGCTCGTAGTTCTGCCGCTCGGCAGCCATCTCTTCCAGTACCTTGGGGTTCGACAGCACCAGGATGGTGTCGCCGCGACGCATCATGTCGCCGTTGTGACAGCAGATGCGTTCCACGGTGCCCCCCTCGGTGGCGTTGACCCGCATGCTGGTGGCAGGGCATACCGTGCCGTTCACGTCGATATACTCCAGGAAATTGCCCTCGACCACGGTTGCTATTTGGTCGCCGTTCACCTTCACCTTCAGGGTGCGTGGGCCCAGCTGCAGCACCAGGGCATAGGTCATCAGGGCGGCCAGCACGATGCCACCAATGATATATAAGCGGTATTTGATGTACCACGGCTTCTTTGGTAACTTGATATCCATTTTGTTCTTGCGTTAGGAAAGTGTCAGACTGCGGAGTCCGTAATACAGACTCCAATATGTTTGCAAGGCGTTAATAAAAGCCCGCTGGGCATTGTCCTTCTCGCTGATGCTGGCATTCAGTTCCAGCAGCGAGGTGCGCCCCTGCACATACAGCCAGCGAGCCACCTCATAGCGGCGAAGGGCCGTCTCGCGGGTGCGATAGGCAATCTTCACCCGGTAGGCCTGCAGGTTATACTGGCGCACCATCTTCTGCACGTTTAGACAGAAGTCCTGCATGGCTTGCTCGCTCTGCGTCTGTGTCAGTTGCAGGCGCGACTTCGCCACACGCACCTGTCCCTTGCCGCGCCCCCAGTCCAGCAGGGGCAGCGACACCGACAGGCTGACATACTGCTGGTTTAGCGGACTGGCATAGGCCTCCTTCAGAGTAGAGCCCTTTTGCGAGAGGCCGAACTGCATGTATAGGTCTGCCTTCAGACCGCGGTTGGCCTTTGCCGACGACAGCGCACTCTGGCTCTCCACCACGTTCAGCCGCAGCTGTTCAGGGTCGGGATTGTTGGCCAATGCCTTTGCCAGTGCCTCGTCGGCATCCACCATATCGTCGTGGATCAGCGTGTCGGTCATCACCACCAGCGCCACCTGCGACTTGATGCCCAGATACGAGCGTAGCGACTGCATGGCGTCCTCCACGTCAGCCTCGGCATTCAGGCGGTTGGTCTCCTCGGTCAGTTTGCCCACCTCCAGTTGCAACATCTCGTTCTCTGTGATGCTGCCTCGCTCGTAGCGACGGCGGGCATAGCGCAGCAGCGTGTCGCTCACGGCATAGTTCTGTCGGGCTATCTCCAGATTGGTCTGTGCCGAGGCCAGCATGAAGAAATAGGTACTGGCACGCGACGCCACCAGTTCCATGGTCTCGGCATACTGCTTGCGGGCGATGCTATGGCGTAGCGGTTCCGTGCGCTTGGCCCATCGCAGACTGTTGTGGCCGAAGAGGTTCTGCTGGTAACCCAGCGATACGGGGATGCTGTTGTAGCCCAGCGTGCGCTGCTCAAACTCGTCAAGGCGTTGCAGGCTGTTGCTCATAAACACCGTGCCGCCAGTGAGTGAGATGTTCTGGCTGATATTCAGCGACAGGTCCGTGCTCAGTTGGTTCTGGCGCACAAAGACGTTGGTGCCGTCGGGCTGGGTGATGCTGCTGATCTGGCGGTTCAGCGAGGGTGAGCTGCTCAGCGACACAGCAGGCAGGTAGTTGGCACGGAAGTTCTTGTAGCTCCATTCCGCCGCCTCCAGCGAGTGGCGAGCCGCCAGGGCGTCGCTCGACTGCTGCTGTGCCAGGGCGATGGCCTCGCCCAGCGTCAGCTTCATGCTGTCGGCAAGCTCGTAGGCCCAGCCCTGTAAGCTGCTTGCCAAGAGGAGGATGATGAGCCAGGTCTTCATAGGCTTACAGCTCTACTTCGGTCACTATCTGTCCGTCAGAGAGGTTGATGATGCGCTGTGCATACGAGGCGTCGCGCTGCGAGTGGGTCACCATGACGATGGTGGCACCCTCGTCGTGCAACTGTCGGAGTAGTTCCATCACCTCGCGTCCGTTCTTCGAGTCGAGGTTGCCGGTAGGCTCGTCGGCCAGGATGAGCTTGGGCTTTGATACGACGGCACGGGCAATGGCCACACGCTGCTGCTGACCACCAGAGAGCTGGCGGGGGAAGTGCTTGGCGCGGTGACTGATGTCCATGCGGCGCATGGCTTCCTCCACACGCTGACGGCGCTCGGCCTTTGACAGTCGCATGTAGAGCAGCGGCAGTTCGATGTTCTCCTCCACGGTGAGGTCGTCGATGAGGTTAAAGCTCTGGAACACAAAGCCGATGAGACCCTTGCGCAGTCGGTCGCGCTCTGTCTCTTTCAGGGGCGTCACGTCCTGTCCGCAGAGCAGATACTGTCCGCCCGTGGGAGCATCCAGCAGTCCCAGGATGTTCAGCAGCGTGGACTTGCCACAGCCGCTGGGGCCCATGATGGCCACAAATTCGCCGTCGTTGATGTCGATGTTCACGCCGCCCAGGGCGATGGTGCGCACCTCTTCCGTCAGAAATGAGCGCTGGAGGTTGGTTGTCTTAATCATATTTTTTTAGTTTTCTTTGAGTACGATATAGGGTTTGATTCTTGTGGCCTTCCACACCTGCTGCCACAGCGTCAGAGCACAGAGCACGAGGATGATGGCGATGCTCAGTAGCGGAATCCACCACGCGAAGGATGTGCGGATGGTGTAAGAAGCCATAAGCCGGTGGATGACGAGCAGGCTGACGGGCAGCGAGGCGACGGCCGCTACGCCGAAGATGATGAGGTAGCGCCGCGAGAGCAGCAGGGCGATGTCGCGGAAGGTGGCACCGTTGACCTTGCGCAGCGCGATTTCGCGGAAGCGACGTCGCACGTCGAACATCATCAGACCTAATACGCCGAGGCACGTCACGGCGATGGCCAAGAGCGAGAAAGTGACGAAGATACGGGCCGTGCGCTGGTCCTCCTTGTAGAGTTCCTGACGCTGGTCTTCAACCCACTGGTACTTCAGTTCTGTGGTGCCGAACAGTTCCTTCTCGATGTCCTTCAGCTCGCGAATGATGTCTTCCTCATGCCCCTCGGCCACGTCGAGCAGATAGTTGCGCCCCTCCATCTGGCGGGCATCAAACAAATAGTCTTTCTGCCAAGTAGAGAACATCAGCAGCAGGGGATGTATGGGCTCCGACTGTCGCCCAATGTTGAAGTCACGCACCACACCCACAATGCGATAGGGTGGATTGTCTTTCTCGTTAGTAGCAGTCCAGAAAATGCGTTCGGCAAACTGCACGAGGTCGGTCTCGCGGTTCTTGATGCCCAATGCCTTGATGGCCGCCTCATTGGCTACGCAGGCGTAGTCCTCCATCGACAGACTGTCGTCGGGAAAAACGCCCTCTATCAGCTGTAGGTCGTACATCCGTGCCGCCCCGCCCGTGATGTACAGAGCGTCAATGTTGCTACCGTCGGCAAGTTTGATGGGGAAGCTGCCGCTGATGAAATCCTCATCCACGTCAATGCCTTTGATGTAAGGGCAGGCTTTCAACCGCTGCTTCACGACCTCCGTCTGGCTGCTTTTCTTCTTCAACATGGCATCGAATTCCTCCATCGACCACGACCCTCGGTTGGATGGTGGATAGATGACGGCATGGAGCAATCCTTTGGTGCGGAAGCCCGGGTCGGTGTTCATCATCACATTCAGCTGGCGCATGAAGTAGATGCTGACGTTGAGCAGGGCGAGGGAGATGAAGAACTGGAGACCCAACCCCAGTCCTTTTCCAAAGGAGTAGTGACTGGAGCGGTTGGGGATGATAGCGGAGATGAAAGGTAATCCGAAGACGATTCCTAACGTCAACCCTACGTCAAACTTCCACTGCGGCAACACCTCCATATTATAATAGGTGGCAAGCAGTGGCTCCGTCAGTTCCACCACCGTCCACACGCCAATCATGGTGAGGACAGCAAGTAGGAAGGTCTCGGCGTAGAGCTGGCAGAAGATGTTCCAGCGGGAGGCTCCGAAGAGGCGGCGCACATGCAACTCGTGACGACGGTGGGAGCGCATCACGGCGAAGAGGTTCACGAAGTTAAACAAGCCCACGAACAGCAACAGCACGGCCACGAACAACAGCATCCAGAGATGGGTAGCCGAGGCGTGGGAGGTTAAGCAAGGATAATCACCATAATATCTTTTATCCAGTAGTCTCTGCAATTCCTGCGTGTAGGGGCGTAGACCATAGCGCACAGGCTTGTCGTGGAACATACTTAATCGCTGTTCGGGCTGCCGTTGGTTATAGTCACGTACGTCAGCCCCCTCGCGCAAACGAACGATTCCTACACAACAGCTGTTTTGAGGGGCATAGAAGTCCTCATCGGCGAAGTCGGCAATGTCGAAGCGGAAACTTGACTTGGTTCTGGGTTGACGGAACACGCCCACAATAGTATTCACGTCGTTTTCTTCGCCCACGGTGATGGTCTTGCCCACGGCACTCTCGCCAGGGAAGAGCCGCACTGCCAGTTTCTCGCTCACGATACACTGGCCTTTGGCCCGCAGCACGACTGTTCCTTCCACTGCTTCATACGGAAAAACTTGCGTGAAGGTGGAGTCTACGCTGACGGCAAGCGGATAGAAGGTCTCACCCTTATCTGGCGTGACGGCATACATAGAGCGAAAATGCACATCCGTCCAGCACTCCACGTCGCTCTGGTTCTTGACGGGCGAGACGAAGCAATCCTGATGGTTAGGGTCGAAGGTCTCCATCGGCATCCATTCACTTTCCCCTACATACTGGACGCAGCAGATGAAGGTGCGGTTGACCGCAGGCATAAAGTGGTCGATAGTCCACTCCTGATAGAGATAGCGGCTGATGATAACTGTGCCGCTGAGAGAAATAATGAGACCCAACAGCGACAATGCCGTGTAGCCCTTCATACGAGAGATAATGCGAAATGCTTGTTTCATTGATAATTTGATGTTCATGTTTACACCTTTATATATATCAACAACCGTGCCAAAACGAGAAGTGTCTGGTATTCAACAAGATACAAATAGCACATTGTTGTGCTTGTGTGCGAATATGCTCAAATGTGTGCGGAAAAGCACGGTGTTACAACTTGATGGTGAAGGTGGTGCCTTCGCCTTCCTGACTATCGACGGTGATGGTGCCGCCGTGCTTCAGGATAATCTGACGGCAGAGACTGAGGCCGATGCCGGTGCCAGTGGGCTTGGTGGTGAAGAAGGGAATGAAGGCGTGGTCGAGAACATCCGCCGGCATGCCGCAGCCGTTGTCACGGACACGGATTGAAGACCCACCCCCTGCCCCTCCCTTCAGGGAGGGGAGTGGTTGCATAGAAAGTTCCACCTCGGTGGCACCACTCTCGTAGGCATTCTTGACGAGATTGATGAGCACCTGTTCCAATTGGGAACGGTCGGCCGTCAACTGTCCTCCACCTTGGGTCTGTACTTGTGGGTAGAGTCCTGTGATATGATCAAAGAGTTCGCTGACGGGGAAGGTTGTCCACTCGGGTGCTTTGATGCGCGTCAGCTGGCGGTAGCTCTCCACGAAGTCGAGCAGTGAGTGACATCGGCGGTTGATGACCGAGAAAGCCTCGTTCTCAGCCTTCAGCGTCTCGCTGATAGAGATGATGGGCGTCAGTGAGTTCATAATCTCGTGGGTCAGCACGCGAATCAACTGTTGCCAGGCCTCCATCTCCTGCCGCTGCATCAGTGCTGACACATCTTTCAGTGCCACCACCAGGCGTCGCTGTCCGTCAATGCGCAGCAGGATGGTGGAGAGGGCACAGCCGTCCACCACCTCCGCATGGTTGGCGATGGCTTGCAGGATGGTGTCAGGCAATGAGTTGCCTGCTGCCAACTCTTTCGCCGCATGGTTCATCCAGTCAATGTGTCCGTCGGTCGAACAGACAAAGAGGGCAGTGTCCACGTTCTCCGTCAACTGGCGCAGGTACTGCAGCTGCCGCTCAGCCTCGGCCAGTCGGGTGTGCAGCCGCTCGTTCTCCTTCTCTGTCTCGCGATAGGCATAGCGCAGGTGGTCTATGCGAACGTAGAGCGATGCACACAGCCACAATAGTGCCACCACAAGGGCTATCGACGGCCACAGCAGGTGGCTGTGGATGGTGATGGCAAGGGCGGCCATGATGGCTACAAGACCAAAGATATATGATAAGAATGATTTCATTTGTTCAGCTTTCGATAAAGTGCAAACCTCGTTATTCCTAACAGCTCCGCGGCACGACTCACGTTGCCGCCGGCAATCTCCATGGCGTGCTCAATGGCCTCCTGCTCCAGTCGCTCCAGGTTCAGCGTCTGTGTCTGCGAGGCGCGTCGTGTCGATTCCTTCAGCATGAAGTCCTGGGCACAGAGCGCGGGACTCTTGGCCAGCAGCACGGCACGCTCCACGGCGTGCATCAGCTCGCGTACATTGCCCGGCCACGAATGGCGTAGCAGTCGCTGGCGCGCATCTCGGTTCAGCGTGGTCACCTCCTTGTTATATTTATGGGCATACGTCTTGAGGAAGTGCTCTGCCAGGAGGATGATGTCCTCGCCACGCTCGCGCAGCGGTGGCATGGTGATCTCGATGGTATTGATGCGATAGAGTAGATCCTCGCGAAAGCGCCCCTCGTCCACCGCCGTGTGGATGTCGGCATTCGTGGCACAGAGCAGGCGCACGTCGATGGGTGTCAGCTGTGTGCTGCCCAGACGCGATATCTCGCGACGCTCCAGGGCGGCCAGCAACTTGGCCTGCAGGGGTAGGGGCAGGTTGCCTATCTCGTCGAGAAACAGCGTGCCGCCTGAGGCTGTCTCCATGCGTCCCGCCTTCGCCTTGCGGGCATCGGTAAACGCCCCTTTCTCATAGCCGAAAAGTTCGCTCTCAAACAACTGCTCGGGCACACTGCCCAGGTCGATGCTCACAAAGGGCTTGGCCGACCTGGCAGAGAGGGCGCACAGGTGGCGCGCGATGACGTCCTTGCCCGTGCCGTTCTCGCCCAGAATCAGCACGTTGGCATCTGTTGGTGCCACTTGGGCCACCGTCTGCAGCACGCGCTGCATGGCGGGACTGTTGCCGATGATGGTGGGTGCTGCCGTGGCACCAAAGGGAGCCGCAGCCACCTCCATGCGCTGTTCCAGCAGACGGTTTTTGTGGCGCTCGTTGCTCAGCTCAATGCCGGCAAAGAGGGTGGCCAGCAACTTCGAGTTGTCCCACGGCTTGGTGATGAAATCGGTTGCGCCGCTCTTCAGTGCCCTCACCGCTTTGTCAGCGTCGGCATAGGCCGTCATAAGGATGACCACCGCCTGCGCATCGCGATGCAGGATGTGCTCCAGCCACTCAAAGCCCTCTTCGCCGCTGATGGCATCGCGCCTAAAGTTCATGTCCAGCAGCACCACGTCGGGTTGCAGCGCATCATAGAAACGGTCTATCTGCTCTGGCTGCTTCGTCACGCGGATGTCCTCCACCAGCGGTTTCAGTAGCAGGTTCAGTGCAAACAGAATGTCTTCGTTGTCATCAATGATGAGTATTTTACCTTTCTTCTTTTCGTCCATTTCTTGGTAGGTTTACTGTTTCGAGGGCAAAATTAAAGAAAAAATCCCAATTCTTCACCATTTTTCTCCAACAAATTCGCCACAATTTCCCACCACACTTAAATTTGTGCGTATCCGCACACTTTGGTGCGAATGCGCACACCTTTCACTCCACCTTGTTTCTATTGTCACAAGCCTCTCTTAATGACTAAAAACCTCTTTAATCAGCGAATTTTGCAAAAAACGTGCATAATATTTGTTTGTTTTGAGAATTTTTTATATCTTTGACCCCGTAAATCACCGATAATCGTTATAATACCACGATATAATAAGACAATAATACTAACCCTGTGAACAACCACAACACCTAGTCAGAGATAAAAACCGTATTCCTGCCACACTGCTACAAGTGCGGATGGGAGACCTTATTTATACTATTAGCAAAAGCGATCTTTAGTAATCATTGGATTATAAAATTTGGCAGAGTTCGCTCATGCTTACTGAGCACAAGCGAGCTTTTTGCTCAACCCAAGTATTAATAATAAACGAAAAAGAAAGGAAGGATGAATCGTGAGATTCGTCCTTCCTAATTTTTATGTATTATGAATATGTGGGCGTTATTTCTTCACCTTATAGAGGCGGAATGACATAGCGGGCAGCTGATCGTTAAGTACCGTCTGCTTCTTGTCAGCAACGCACTGCACAGAGCCTGCAATGGGCTTGATCTTCTCAGGCTGATCGAGCGTGTTCTCATCGTCCATCGAACCATTGTGACTCAGCGTCAGCGTCTCGGCGGTGCGGTCGCCCTTGATGCCCTGCAGGTTGAGGGTGATGGGCTGGGGCTGCTTAGAGGTGTTGATCACCTTAATAATAATCTCGCCGGTCGTGTTGTCGAAGACGCTTGATGCGAAGAGACCGTCCTGGCCAGGCTGGCCTGCCACAGGCTTCTTGTCCATAGTGAGTGAGAGAACGTTGGTGCCTTTGTTCATGGCATACAGCTGCTGAACGTAGTAGGACACGCTCTTGAACATGCGCAGATTGTCGTACCAAATCATGTCAGGACGCCACTGCCAGCCCTCAACATGGGCGAAGAGGGGAGCGTAGGTTGCCATCTCGACGATGTCGGCATTGCGCTCGATACCTGTCATGAAGGCTGCCTCATAAAGTGAGCTCTCGAAGTGGTTCCACTTCTTGCCGCTGCCGTGACAAGCATACTCGCCAGCGAAGACCTTCGGACCCTTGCGGTCGTAGCTGTCATAGCGCAAAGCGCCGCAGTTGGGATAGCGATCTTTGGGAGCGGTGCCCAGGAACCACTGTTCGTTGCGATAGAAGTGCTCGTCCACCAAGTCGGCCTTCTGTTCCTTCATGGCCTTCCAGCCCTTCTCGAACATCTTGCCTTCTGAGTCGGGACCGCTGGTGCCCACAATCTTAATATTAGGATACTTGGCACGCACGGCAGCCACGAAAGGCTTCAGACGCTCGAAGTAGAGATCGTCCCACTGCTCGTTGCCGATGCCGATATACTTCATGTTGAAGGGTGCGGGGTGACCCATGTCGGCACGTACCTTGCCCCACTTAGAGTCCACAGGACCATTGGCAAACTCGATGAGATCGAGACAGTCATCAATAAAGGGCTGCAATTCGTCCATCTTGGCATGAGCATCCTCGCCGTTCTGGAACTGACATGCCAGTCCTACAGAGAGCACAGGCAGGGGCTCAGCCTTGATATCCTCGCAGAGCTGGAAGAACTCAAAGAAGCCCAATCCATAGGTTTGGAAGTAATCGGGGAAGTAACGGCTGGTGAAGGTATAGTGCCAGCGGTTCTCGTTCAAAGGACGATTCTCAACGGGACCTACGGTGTTCTTCCACTGATAACGGGTCTCCAGGTCTGTACCCTCAACGATACATCCGCCAGGGAAGCGGAATACGCCAGGATGAATGTCCTCAAGGGCCTTGGCCAAGTCTTCACGAAGGCCGTTTTCCCTACCCTTGTAAGTCTTGGCAGGGAAGAGGCTGACGTGCTCTACGTCGGTGGTTACTTTGCTGTCGCCCCATACGCGGAGATGTGCCTTGGCAAAGGTGCGCTTGGGTTTGATGACAGTGGTGTATTTCTTCCATTCCTTGCCGCTGACCTCTACGCTGCCATTGCCCAACTTCTGGTCGTCGCTCATTGTGGCGTTGTCCACAATGTCGATCCACAGCTTGGCGGTGCCGCCATTGGGCACGCGGGCCCATACAGAGAAACGATATTCCTCGCCGCCCTTGACACCCATGCCGAAGAATCCGTGATTCTCAATCATGGTGTGCTTGTCGCGATGGCCAGAAGGCGCCAGACGCACATAATTGGGGTTCTTGTCGAAGGGACCATCGTTCTTCAAGGTCACCTTGCCAGAGATATCCCAGCCAGTAAAGGGGTTGGGGAAATCAAACGAACGGTTTTTGACTAATTCGGCATACAGTCCGCCATCAGCTGCATAGTTGATGTCTTCGAAGAAAAGGCCATACATCGTTGATGATACGGGTGCACCGATTTTCTTGGTATTCACGTCCATCACATGCTGCGCCTGAGCGGAAAGTGATGCGGTGAAAGCCAACGAAAGAGAAAAGAGTTTCAAGTTCATGTCTTGTAGTGCTTAAGTGATTGTTTATTATTGTCTGTGCAAAATTAGTTAAAAGTTTGAAAAATACAAAGGAATTTCCAATAAATGTATTACTTTTGTAACAAATTAACTAACACACTTATTTTGCACATGAAGAAATTACTGATAGCTGAAGACAATGACAGCAACTACATTCTGATGACGTATATCTTGAAGAATCACTACGAGTTTGAAAGAGCGCGTGATGGTCGTGAGGCTGTTGACATGGCAAAAAAGGGAGGCTTTGACTTGGTACTCATGGACATTAAGATGCCTGTGATGGACGGTCTGGAGGCAACATCTCTGATTAAGGAGCAATGTCCTGAACTGCCTGTTATCGCGCTGACTGCAAATGCTTTTGAGAGTGATCGCCAGTTGGCCATCGACGCTGGCTGCGTGGATTTCCTGACTAAGCCCATCAGTAGTCAGCTCTGTCTGAGTACGATTGCTAAGTTTGTAGGCGAATAAGCTCATTCTATTCTGGTCTTTTTTTCGGGTGAACGGCAAAATCCATATAAATGAGGATTGTGCGGTTCAGATTAATGTTGTACCTTTGCACCCGAAATTCTAAAAAGATATGAATAGGATAATGGTTTTGGGCCTGATGGCCCTGGTGAGTGCATCGGCTTGTTTGGCCGACACTAAGAACACTCTTGACGAGTCGGCTGTTGCTGACACGAGTAAAGTGGTTGATCTTGATGAGTTGGTGGTTGTCGCACAGCCTAAGGAAGGTTTCCTGCTGAGACAACAGCCATTGAGTAGTAGCGTTTTTGGCGCAAAGGATTTGCAGCAGATGAATGTGCAGGGCCTGGGACAGTTGTCTTACTACGTGCCCTCGTTCACAATGCCTGAATATGGCAGCCGCCTCACCTCTGCTATGTATATAAGAGGTATAGGCTCGCGCGTGAACAACTCGGCTGTGGGCATCTACTACGATCATATTCCCTTGATGTCAAAGTCGGCCTTCAATACCCATTTCTATATGCTGGATCGTGTAGACGTGCTGCGCGGTCCGCAGGGAACGCTCTATGGCGCTAACACCGAGGGTGGTATCGTTCGTGTCTATTCAAAGAACCCCATGAGTTATCAGGGCACCGACGTGAACCTGAGTGTTGGCTCGCACTTCACTCGTAAGGCTGAGGTGGCTCACTATCACCGCTTCTGCGATAAGCTGGCCTTGATGGTGGCAGGTTTCTATAACGGACAGGACGGCTTCTTTAAGAACACCAATTTAAACACATATAATGATGAAATGAATGAGGCCGGAGCCAAGGTGCGCCTGATGTGGAAACCCTTGGACCGGCTAACATTCGACCTGACCAGCGATTATCAGTACACCAATCAGAATGGTTTCCCCTACGGACTCTATGATGCTGATAAGGAAGAGACGGCTGATCCCTCAACGACCTTTATGAACACCTATCGTCGTCAGATGGTGAACACAGGCCTTACGGTGTCGTATGCCTTCGACAACTACCTGCTCACATCGACTACCAGTCATCAGTATCTGTGGGACCGCATGAACATGGACCAGGACTATCTGCCTGAGGACTATATGAGTCTGCAGCAGGTACAGAAGATGAACGCCCTGACTCAGGAATTGGTGCTCCGTACCAATAATGCCAGCCGTTGGCAGCATACCTCGGGCCTCTTTGGCAGTTACCAGTGGCTGCACACCAATGCGCCTGTGGGATTTGGTGATGCAATTACAGGTCCTATTGGTAATGCCATAGCAAAAGCAATGAAGAATGCTATGATTCAAGGTATGGTTAGAGGTGGTATGCCTCAGGCAGCTGCAGAGGCTGCTGTTGCTGCAATGGGTGTGACAATGAGTGCTGAGATGGCCGTTCCTTGTGATTTCCATACGCCAGCGTTTAGTTTTGCTGCTTTCCATGAGTCGAATATCCAGTTGGATGATCACTTGAAGATGACACTGGGCTTGCGTTTCAGTGCTGATAAGGTGAAACTTGACTATGATAATCTGGCATATATGAATATGACTGGTGGTACAGCCAATGCTGTTGCGACTTATCATCTGACATCTCATATCGCTGATTCTCGTCAGAATACTTATACTCAATTGTTGCCTAAGGTGGGTCTGACATATACTTTTGATGATATGAATAATAATGTATATGCTATTGTTTCTAAGGGCTATCGAGCTGGAGGTTTCAATATACAGATGTTTAGTGATATCCTGCGAACAGATTTGAATAATCATCAAAAGGATGCAATGAGAGGCGACTATGATGTGGAGCACTCGTTGCAGGATTACGATAATATCGAAGAAACTGTTTCTTATAAGCCAGAGGAAAGCTGGAACTATGAGGCAGGTGCCCACCTGAGCTTGTTTGATGGAAAGGTGAAAGCAGACGCCGCTTTCTTCTATACTCAGATTCATAATCAGCAGTTGTCTGTGATGATTCCTACTTCTGGATATGGCCGTATGACGGTTAATGCAGGAAAGAGCTATAGCTGTGGTGCAGAGTTGGCTCTGCGTGGACATGCCTTTGATAATCATCTGATGTGGGGCGCAACCTATAGTTTCACACACGCTGTATTTAAAGACTATACTGATAGCGTGGCTACAACCTCAGGATTTGAGGCAGTCAGCTTTAAAGATAAGAATGTGCCTTTCATTCCTCAGCATCAGTTCAGCGTGAACGGTGACTATCGCTTTGACGTGAACAATTGTTTCGTGAAGAGCGTTGTGCTTGGTGTGAACGCTAAGGGTCAGGGTAAGACCTACTGGGAGGCAAATAATAATCTGTACCAGAAGTTCTATGCAACACTGGGTGCTCACCTGGCGCTGAACACAAACAATGTGGTTGTTGATTTCTGGGGACGTAATTTGACCAACACACACTACAATACATTCTTGGTGAACAGTTCGCTGAACAGCACATCGACAGAGCAAGGTTTTGCTCAGGCTGGCCTGCCCCTGCAGGTTGGCGTAGATGTGAAGCTGCACTTCTAACGGTGATACACCTTATTAATAAAAAAACAAAGGAAAGTCCGCTGAAAGGCGGGCTTTTCTTGCTTTTGAGACGTATTGAAAAACACATGCGACACTAATATAATGCATGGTGACGAAAACAAAAGTCGTTCGGACGTGTCAAAAAGTCTTTTACGCGTATTATTACTAATTTTGCATCGCATAAATGCACTAGACGAGACGAAGAAAAATAAAATCTCAATAATTCCAAAAATTCAAAACGTATGAAAACCAAAAGACAAATCCTGAAACGAAGCCGGTGTTGGTTACTGGCAGCTGGATTGCTACTGGCATGTGGCGGTGGCCTGGTGTCTTGTTCAGACTACGACTTGGATGAACGTACTCCCGACGGATGGGGCTCAAGCATCTATAGTTGGCTGGATGAACAGGGGAACTACAAAAACACGGTTCGTCTGATTGACGAACTGGGCTTTCGTGATGTGTTGGCAAAGACAGGTTCACGAACACTCTTCGTGGCAGACGATGCGGCCTATGAAAGATTCTTCGCGAATAACTCTTGGGGCGTGAAAAGTTACAGCGACCTGTCAAATTCGCAAAAGAAACTGTTGCTCTTTGGCAGCATGATGAACAACTCGATGCAGCTGAACAGCTTGCCCAGCGTGGAGGGTAATCCTCCCAAAGAAGGCGAGTGTATGCGACGCTATTCGTCGAGTTCTACCTATGACTCTGTGGCTGTGCTGACCGCTGCAGATATGCCCGACAATCCTTACTGGAAACGCTATCGTGAGTCGGGTAAGCCTATGGTCTGCATGACTGACAACTCGAATGTGCCCTTGGTGCAGTTTATCGAGAAGCAGTTGGTGAACAAGCATATCACCAATGCCGACTATGACTTTATCAACAACTTCACCACCAACCGTCAGGCTGGTGATGCCAGCATTAATGGCGTTTCTGTGGACGAGCCGAACATCAAGTGCTCGAATGGTTTCATCCACAAGATGGCTGAGGTAATCACTCCGCTGCCCAATATGGCTGAGCTGATTCGCCGGAAGTCGAATGTCAGCATCTGGAATAGCTTGCTGGAACGCTATTGTGCACCATACCCCTTGGACAAGGCAACGACGACGCAGTATAACTATCTGTATGACACCAATGTGGACACGGTTTTCCAGAAGCGTTTCTTCTCGGAGAAATCGCAGAATGGCATTGCCGTGAATGCTTCTCCTGACAGAGGTTCTGTTAGTGGCCTGCTGAAGTTCGACCCAGAGTGGAACGACTACTATACGGGTTTGAATGACCAGGATGGTAACATTGCCATGCAGCGTGATATGGCTGTGATGATGGTTCCTTCTGATGAGGCTATAACGGAATACTGGAATAATGGTGCTGGAAAGGTGCTTCGCGACTACTACGGAACGTTGGAGAACGTGCCCAATGATGTGATTAATGAGCTGATCAACGTGAATATGCTTGGCTCGTTTGTCAGTTCGGTGCCTTCTAAGTTCTCTGGTATTCTGAATGATGCCAATGATCCCATGGGCGTTAAGATTGAGGATATTGATTCTGTGTGGCTGGCTTGCAACGGTGCCATTTATCAGACCAACAAGGTCTATACGCCGACGGCTTTTGTTAGTGTGTCGTATCCTGTGATTATCAACGAGACGATGAACATCATCAAATGGGCTATTGATAAGGACGTTCTGCAGTACAAGGTGTATCTGAACTCGCTGAACGCCACCTACAGTTTCTTCATTCCCAGGAACCAGGCTTTGCTGCAATATATTGATCCTTGCTCTTATGGCAAGAATCAGCGACAGTTGCTACGTTTCCACTATGATGGCTCGAAGACGAACAAGTCTGAGCGTGTGTGGGCTAGTGTGTGGAACTATGATCCTGAGACAGGCATGGTAGGCGATTCAATTGGTCGTATTACGGATGACTATACTATTAAGAACCGCTTGAAGGATGTGCTGGAAACGCATATCGTTATCGGTAATGTGGAGGATGGACACGAGTACTATCGTACCAAGGGTGGAACAGAGATCCGTGTGAAGAATGCCAAGGCAGGTGCCAACGGCATGACGGTGGAAGGCAGCTATCAGGTAAATGAGGGCAAGCCTCTCCGTGTGACACAGGTCTATGACCAGACAAAGGGTGGTAATGGTAAGGCTTACATCCTGGATGACGAGCCTATCATGACAACACGTCAGACGGTACGTGATATCCTGGCCAGCCGTCCTGAGTTCTCTAAGTTCTTGGATTTGATGGATGGTAGCGGACTGTTCGAAATCATTCACAACAAGCGCAATGCTACTGCTGGACAGAATATCTCAGCGTTTAATACTTATCACTATACGGTCTATGTGCCTAGCAATGAGAGTATTCAGGCTCTGCAGGATGCCAAGAAGTTGCCTACCTGGGAACAGGTGGAGGCCTATGAGGAGGCAGGCAACATCTCGGCAAAGACACGTGACTCGCTGAAGATTGTGAACTTTGTAAAATACCATATTCAGGATAATGCCCTCTTTATCGGTGCTGAAAATGACAGTGCAGACTTCGAGACGGCAGTTATCGATCCTTCCACGGAGCGTTTCTATCGTGTGACGGCTCAGTTGACGGACAATGGTATCACGATTGTGGATCAGGCATGTAAGAAAGATCATTCTCGTACGCCTGTTAAGGTGGTGACCACCGATCCACGACTCTATAATCTGATGGCTCGTGAATATCAGTACAATGACTCTGACGCAAAGAAGGCTACTCTTATTGAGACGAGTTCTTCGGCTGTGATTCATCTGATTGATAAACCATTATCTCTGGGTGATTAGGAAATTAAAAAATCAAAATGCAAGGATTATGAAACGAATAGTTATTTTTATATTTTCATTTTTTAGTTTTCTGATGACTGCCAACGCCCAGAAAGCGGGCGATATCATTAGCGGAACGGTGACTGACGAGTTTGGTCCCGTGATGCGAGCTAATGTTGTGGAGCTTGATGCGTCGAATCGTATTCAGGCTGCGGCTGTGACAGATATGAGTGGTAACTTCTCTTTCCGCTTGAAGAACCCTAAGGATAAGTTGAGTATTACTTATGTGGGTTACAAGAAAGTGGTTCTGCCTTTTAACAAGACACATTTTAATATTCGTCTGCAGGACGACAACGTGATTCCTGAATTGGTCGTGTCTCAAAAGAAACGCTCACAGGGTTCAGGCTTGTCTATCCCCGTTGACGAGATCTCTACCTCTCAGCAAAGCATTAACATGTCTGAGTTCGAGGGTCTCTCCATGACGACTGTTGATGAGGCCCTGCAGGGTCGTATCGCTGGTCTGGATATTGTGGCTGGTGGTGACTTGGGTAAAGGTACCTCTATGCGTCTGCGTGGTGTTTCTACCATTACGGGTAATGCTGAGCCGCTGATTGTGGTTGATGGCAACGTGTGGGAAACCAATATCAATGACGATGTGTCAACGATGAACGAGGAGAAGTTCGCTGAGTTGCTGAACGTGAACCCAGAGGATATTGAGAGCATCTCGGTGTTGAAGGATGCCGCAGCTACGGCTATCTGGGGTTCTCAAGGTTCTAACGGTGTGATTGAGATAAAGACCAAGCGTGGCTCACGTGGTAAGACACGTGTGAGCTATAGCTTCCGTCTGACTGGTACTTATCAGCCCGAAGGATATAAGATGCTGAATGGTGATGAGTACACGATGATGCTGAAGGAAGAGTACTTCAACCCTCGCATGAGTGACGATGCTAGTAACATTCAGGAGATTAACTATGATCCTTCATTCTCAGAGTATGAGATGTATAACAACAATACTGACTGGCTGAAGGAAGTCAAGCAGGTGGGTTGGCGCCAGAACCATTACCTCTCGCTGACGGGTGGTGGTGAGAAGGCTCACTTCCGTGTTGGTGCTGGTTACGACCATGAGACGGGTTCTATCATTGAGCAGCAGTTGGATCGTTTCACCTCTCGCGTGAATCTGGACTACTTCGTGTCTGACCGTATCAAGATTGAGACTAACATTGCTCTGACTTATACGAAGAACAAGAGAAATAACGGTGACCTGCTGTCAATCGCATACAACCGCATGCCTAACCTCTCTATTTATGAGCAGGATAAATATGGTAATGACCTAGAAGACTATTACAGCATGCTGCCAACGGTTCACTCTGAACTGAGACGTGACCAGTTGAACTACAAGAATCCTGTGGCTCTGGCTTATCAGGCAACGAACGATGGAACGAGCTATAACATCGCTCCTGAGTTTAAGCTGCGTTACAACTTGCTGAGCCTTGAGGATGACAAGACCCGCCTGAACTACGAGGGTAAGGTGGTGTTCAACATCTTCAACAGCTATGATGAGACGTTTATGCCTTTGTCATTGAGCACAAAGGGATGGAATGATGCCGGCTCGAATAATGACCCGTCTTCTTCAAACAGATCGACATCGGCTTCTTCAAAGACGTTGGGTGTGACGATGACTCACACACTGACCTTTACACCTGCATTCAAGAACCGTGACCACGTGTTGACCATGTTGCTTCGTGCACAGTCAACCAATGGTACCTCTTCTAATCAGAATACTGGTATGTGGGGCCTGCCCAGTGGTACGATCCAAAGTACGGCTGCTGATGGTATCATCTACAACATGTCAACAGGTAGCGGACAGTGGCGCAGCGTTTACTTTACTTATTCTGCCCACTATGCATACAAGGGCCGCTATATGGCAGACTTCTCTGTCCGCCGCGACGGTAGCACCAAGTTTGGTGAAGATGAGCGCTGGGGTAACTTCCCCGCTCTGTCACTCCGATGGAACGTCGGTAAGGAGGAGTGGTTCAAGAAGGCTCTGCCTTTCGTGTCAATGCTGTCTATCCGTCCAGGTTGGGGTATCGTAGGTCGTCAGCCGGATAGTGAAGGTTTGTTCTATAGTCGTTATAACGACGGTTCAGGCTATCTGGGCGTAGGTAGTGTGGCTCCTCAGAACATTCAGATGAAGAAACTGAAGTGGGAGCAGAAAGAGACCTATAACCTGGGTACGGACTTCGGACTGTGGGATGACCGAATCACAGGTAACGTGGAGGTCTATTGGCAATATACCACCGACCTGCTGATGAAGAATCGTGGTATTCCTACCTCTTCAGGTTTCTCTACCTTCAGCAATCAGAACGTGGGTGACATGAAGAACATCGGTTGGGAGTTCAACCTCAATGGTAACCGTATCATCAAGGCTGGTAAGTTCTCTGCCGACTTCAACATCACGTTCGCAAATAACAAGAACGAGATTACCGCAATGGATGAGACCTGTCTGGCCAGCCTGAATAAGGAATATGTGGCATCGGGTAACAGTGGTGGTAATAATGCTGCTTATCTGACCCGCGTGGAACTGAATGCAGCCTTCGGTAGTATCTATGGTTTCCGCTATAAGGGTGTCTATCAGTATAGCGATTATTCAGCAGAGGAGATTCCGGGCGTGAGTGGTCCTAATGCTCCTGTTGCTCGCGACAAGGATGGTAATGTGATTCTCGATGAGAACAATATGACCAAGCCTATGATGTACTTCCCTGGAACGGTAAGTTATCAGTTCCGTGGTGGTGATGCAATGTATGAGGATGTCAACCACGACGGACAGATTAACGAACTTGATATCGTTTATCTGGGTTCTTCTTTGCCTAAGTTTACTGGTGGTTTCGGCTTTAAGCTGAACTGGGGACGTTTGTCTTGGAACAACCAGTTTAACTTCCGTTATGGTAATAAGATTATCAATCAGGCTCGTCGTAACGTGGAGAAGATGTACAACAACAGTAACCAGAGTCGTGCCGTGAACTGGCGCTGGCGTGTTGAAGGTGACATCACCGAGATTCCTCGCGCACTGTATAACGAAGGTTACAACGCATTGCCTTCAGACCGTTTTGTTGAGGATGGCTCGTTTATCCGTCTGAACTATACGCAGATTAGCTATTCTTTGGAACCAAAGGTTATCAAGAAGTGGGGACTGAACCAGTTGAGTTTCTATGTCTCGGCTAATAACCTCTTCTGTCTGACAAAGTACTCTGGTGCCGATCCTGAGGTAAACTATGGCGGTTTGAGCGGTACAGCTACTGATAATGCTCAGACACCGCGTGCCAAGTCGTTTACCGCTGGTGTAACCATTCAATTCTAATTAAAAGGTAAAAAAGAAAAAGACATATGGAAAAGACAATATTATATAAGGTCCAAAAGGTGGCAAAAGGTGCTTTGCCTTTGAGCCTTCTTACCCTTTTACCTTTATTTAGTTCCTGCAATGACTTCCTGGATATCCAACCCCAGAATGAGGTGGTGCTTGAGAACTTCTGGAAGGAGAAGGCAGATGCTGCCAGCGTGTTGACGAGTTGCTATGAGTCACTTGAGAGCAACGATGCCTTGAACCGCATGGTGGCTTGGGGTGAGTTGCGCAGTGACAACATGAAGGCTGGTACAAGTACGCCCAATGACCTGAATGAGATTCTGAAGGAAAGTCTTCTGCCTTCAAATCCCTATTGTAACTGGGGAAAGTTCTATGAGTGCATCAACCGTTGTAACACGGTATGTCACTATGCTCCTCAGTTGCAGAAGATTGACCCGAACTATACTGAAGCCGAGATGAAGGCCAATGTGGCTGAGGCAACAACCCTTCGTGCACTGGCATATTTCTATCTGATTCGTACGTTCCGTGATGTGCCTTACTGCACGACTCCGAGTATTGATGATACGCAGAACTACATCTTGCCGGCCACCTCTTTTGATGTGGTGCTCGACACGCTGATCAATGATCTAGAGAGTATCAAGGATGATGCCGTCCGCCGCTATTACGTGGATGATAGTCCTAATGCTTGGCAGAACTCTTGTAAGGTGACGCGTTGGGCTGTCTATGCTCTGCTGGCCGACCTCTATCTGTGGAAAGGCGATTGGGACCGTGCTATTCAGTATTGTGACCTGGTGATTGACTATAAGCGTCAGCAGTATGAGGAAATGTTGCAACTCAAGGGTAACCTGAACAACATTGCCCTGATTGACAGTATTCCAATGATTCTGGAAAAGCCTGTTGGTCAGACCGTCTGCGGAAATGCTTATAATGAGATCTTTGGTGAAGGAAACTCATTTGAGAGTATCTTTGAATTGGTTTTCTTAAGTTCTCAGAGCGTCAAGAACGATATGGTTAGCAAGTTCTATGGTAATGACCGCACTCCTCAGGGCAATCTGAGCGCCAGCGATATCCTGTTTAAGGATGTAGCACAGGGTAGTAACACTCTTTTCAAGAAGACCGACGGACGTGCTTACGAGGGTGGTGAGTTGTCAGGTGCGCGTTATATCATCAGCAAGTATGTGAGAACACGTGTTTCTTACAGAACGAACCCTGCACCAAGCACGGAAAAGGATCTTAATCTTTCTCAGTCTCTTCGTGCAGAGTCGGACGCCTTTGCCAACTGGATTATCTATCGCCTGAGTGATATGCTTCTTATCAAGGCTGAGGCTTTGATTGAGCGTGGACAGGGTGATGACTTTGACAAGGCTTTCGCATTGATTGATGTGGTTAACAAACGTGCCAATGATGCTGTGAATGGAACACGTTCCAGCACGCTGAAGAAGAGCGATTACATTGACTCGAAGGCTGCTATGGAGGAGTTGTTGCTTGATGAGCGTCAGCGTGAGTTCCTCTTTGAGGGCAAGCGCTGGTATGACTTGGTCCGTGTGGCACGTCGTGATGGTAAGAATACGCGCCTGGTTAATCTGGTGACGCGTAAATACCAGGAGAATGTGAATGCTTTGAAGATTAAGTTGGCTGACCCCAACATCATCTATTTCCCCTATGCTAAGAGTGAATTGAAGGTTAATCCGCTTTTGAAGCAGAACCCTGCCTTCACGAATGGCGAGGATACAGAGTTGACAAGATAATGTAGAATTAAGAGTTTAGAACAATGATAACCAAAAGCATAAAACATTTCTTCGTGGCAGGTCTGCTCTTCTGTGGTCTTGCCCCAGTCTTCACTTCTTGTGTGGACAATGACGATGATGTTCCTGAGAATTATTACTCGTCTACGAAACTGACGGCTGCCCAGTTCCTGGAGGAGCGTCCTGAGCAGTTTAGCGAGTTCATTGCCATCCTGAAGCGTACGCCTTACTTCTCAATGCTGTCCACCTATGGTACATATAGCTCGGCAGGTTTGTTGAAGTACACGGTGTTTGCACCCACTAATGAAGGTGTGGCCAACTATCTGAACCGCATGGGTTATTCCAGCATCAATGATATTCCTGCTGCTACCTGTGATACCTTGGTTCGCACACATATTATTAAGAAAGGTGCCTTCTTTACCACCGATATCAGTGAGGGTGCGCTGCCAGAGTTGAATATGGATGACTCTTATATTGTTTTGTCGAGTGATTCTGACGTGACAAACAATAACAAGATTATCTATTATATCAATAAGAACTCTCGCATTGTAGAGCGCGATGACTCTGTGACAAATGGTGTGGTTCATGTGTTGGATAACACCATCTCGTCAAGCAGCATGCTGTTGCCCGATAAGATTGAAGAAGACTCTATTCTCTCTCTGTTCTCGCAGGCATTGAAGATGACTGGTATGTGTGATTCGCTGATGAAGCATCTTGACGAGGCTTATTCTTGTGGCGAGGATTCAGTGAATACGGGTACGATGGAACGTTGTACCAGTGGTAGCCAGCAATACACCAGAACCTACTGGGTGGGTAAGCGCTACTTTAAGTACACAGCCTTTGTTGAGCCGGATTCTGTGTTCCATAGATATGGTATCTATACCATTGACGACTTGAAGAAGTATGCCAAGAAAATCTATGATGAGACATATCCTGAGGATGCCGGTCTTTATGACGATGATCCCCATCATCGTAAGAACCCGCTGAACCGTTTTGTGAGCTATCACCTGCTGAACCGTGTTGGTCAGTATAACAGCTGGGTGGTTTCTGGTACGATTCGTGACCGTTGTCTGGACACCAAGCTCATTGACCCTGAAGAGTATTATGAGACCATGTGTCCTGGTACTATCGTGCGATTTGCAGGTCCCGCTTCTGGTCTGTATATCAATCGTCGTGGAGTAGGTGAGAGAAAAGAACGTGGATTCTTCGTTCGTGGTGTGAAGGTGCTGTCACCTTCAGAGTCTGGCTCTGTTGATCAGAATGCCATCAATGGTGTATATCACTATTTGGATGATATCCTGGCCTACACTCCCGAGGTTCGTGATGTGGTGCTCAACCGCCGTATTCGTATTGATGCCACCGTTTTGAGTCCTGACTTTATGAACTGTAATGGTCGTGGACGCTATGGCGAGGATATCCTGACTGGTTTCAAGAACGGCTATATCACAGACTGGGTGACCAGTAAGGAGACGTTTGTCGGTGTACATAGTGATGTGGACTATTGGCACTCTTATCAGGCCAACGCTGTTTGCGTCAGTGGACTGTTCGATGTTACCTTTAAGTTGCCTCCTGTTCCGGCAGGCACTTACGAGATTCGTTTGGGTTACACCCCTGGTGATGAGCGTGGTGTGGTTCAGGTGTATTTGGAAAATGAGCCTTGTGGTATTCCCATTGACCTGCGTGTCTATGGTGGTGATCCCAGCATTGGTGCTGTAGCCGATACTGATGATGAAGAAGAGAATATGGCCAACGATAAGGCTATGCATAATCGTGGCTACATGAAGTCGACTGATGCTTGGCATCCAGGCGGTGGCGATGACTCTATGCGTTCGCTGAGCCCATTGCGTCGCATCCTGGCTACTAAGAACCTGAGTCCCGACAAGACCTATCACCTGCGTTTCCGTCAGTGTCTTGACGATAACCAGCGTTACTGGTCGTTTGACTATATTGAATTGTGTCCTAAGAGCGTTTATGGTAGTCCTGAAGGCGAGGATACACATTAATTGTTAGAGTAGATCATTGAAAAATATTCATTATGAAGACTATAAGTATCAAACATTTTCTCGTGGCCAGTGCACTGTGCTGTGGTATGGCGACTGCCTTTACTGCTTGCGCAGAATGGGATGACCACTATGAAGGTACTACAAGCGCGGGTAGCGACCAGACGCTCTGGCAGCAGTTGCAGGCTGACAAGGACCTGACAGACTTCTGTAAGGTGTTGGAGCAGACAAAGGTGTTTCGTATGCACAAGAAGACCGTAGTCAGCTATGCCGATCTTCTTAATAGCGGCCAGTCATTTACTGTTGTTGCTCCCGTGAACGGTTCGTTTAACTGTGACTCTTTGTTGCGGTTGGTTGAAACGAATCAGGGTGACTCAGTCGTTGAGAAGTCGTTCGTGCTGAATCATATATCACGTTCCACCACGTCTTTGAAACCAGATTATCAGTCTATGCTTCTGCTTAATTCAAAGTATGTGACGATGGGTGGTAATAGCATTCAGGGTGTCACTGTGAAGGACGCCAATAAGCATGCTATGAATGGTGTGTTGCATGTTACCAACTCTCCTCTGCCTTATCAGATTAATCTTTATGAAGCCCTGTGCGATTTGCCGGAGATGAGTGGTATCGGAAATGTTCTTCGCCAGTATGATGAGGACTATTTCGATGCTGATGCCTCAGTTTCAAATGGTATTGTAGAGGGTGTTCCTGTTTATGTTGACTCTGTGGTCATCGAGCGTAACCGAATGCTGCAGAACATCGGCCTGATTAATGCCGAAGACTCTGTTTATTGGGTGGTCGCTCCTTCTGTGGCAGGCTGGCAGAAAGCCTGGGATAATGCTTCCAAGTACTTTGTCTATGACGCTTCTGTATTGAAGCGTGACTCTATTCAGCAGTATTGGACAGCCCGCTCATTGATGGAAGACGCCATCTTTAATATGACAGACCAGCGTTCTACGGAAGACTCGCTTGTTTCAGTTCCCTATATCAGTTGGCGTAATTCGTTATATGTTCCTGGAAAGCCCATCTATCATGTGTTCAAAAAGCCTTTCGCCGAAGGAGGTATCCTGAATGGTGCAGAAAAGGTGAATTGCAGTAATGGTGTGCTTTATAAGGTTAACGAGTGGCCTTTTACACTCGAGCAGACTTTCTTCAAAGAACTGTGGTCAGAGGGTGAGAAGACAGAACTGATAACAGAGTATTCTGATAAGCTTTGCTCATACAACGTGCGTCGTGAGGTGGCAGATAGTATTTCGGAAAATTCTTACCTTCAGATTATGCCTAGTACGAATACGGCTAACTGGGATGTGACCTTCCGAGTAAATAATACGCTTGCCGCAGACTATGATATTTGTGTGGTTCTTCTGCCGAAGTCAGTTTCAGATAAGGTGAATCCCGATTTGAGACCCTGTAAGTTCAGAGCAACCATTAAATATGTGGACGAAAATGGTAAGGCACAGGAGTTTAATTGCAACAAGACCACCTTTACATCTGATCCTGAAAAGGTTGATACGGTGGTGATTGCAGAGAAGTTCCACCTTCCTGTTTGTAACTATGATCAGAGTGACATTAAGGTTGCAGTAAACCTGCAATGCTACATTTCTGCAAAAGAAACGTCGAGGTATTCTCGTGAGATGTATCTTGACTGCATTTATCTTCGTCCTCGAATCTCTAAAGCCGAATAACTATGAAGAAATTTATATTATCTGCAGCCATGCTGCTGGCCACTGTCTCGCTGGCAGCACAGGAAAATACAAAAGTAGTGAAGGGTCGTGTCCTCGACGCCGCTACAGGTCAGCCTTTGGCCGGTGTCATTGTGGCGGCTTATGGCAACCAACGTCAGACGACTATGACAGACGAAGATGGTCGTTATGAATTGAATGTGCCTGAGTTTACACGTTCTGTCATCATGCGTATTGATGGTTATGCTCTCCAGCAGCGTGCTATCTCTGATGGTAAGGCAGACGCAAAACTCTATACGAGTGCTTTTAGTGAGACCTATAAGCGCAGCACAACGGCTACCATCAGTGCTGAGGCTGGCCAGTTCGAGAATACGTCAGAGTTTACCATTGACCCGCTGATTTCAGAGCGCTTAGGAGCCGATGTACGTACCTCTAGTCGTAGTGGCATTCCCGGTATGGGTAATACCATGCTGATTCAGGGTATCAACTCTTTGAATGCCAATGCCCTTCCGCTGATTGTGATTGATGATGTCCTGATGGATATGCAATACTCACGTGAGATGCTTCATGACGGATATTTCAATAACCTGTTGGCCAACTTGAATGTCAACGATATCGAGACGGTTCAGGTGCTTAAGAACGGAACGGCTCTCTATGGTGCTAAAGGTGCCAATGGTGTGATTATCATCAAGACAAAGCGTAACAAGTCTATGGCTACCAAGATTGATGTGACCATCAATGGTCGCTATGAGCTGGTTCCTCGTCTGCCGGAGATGATGAATGCCGACTCCTATCGTCTTTATGCCACTGAGTTGTTGTCAGGCAATGTTAATCCCAGCCTGATGGGTAAGATGAGATTCCTCAATAATGAACCCACCTATTATTATTATAACCAGTATCACAATCAAACAGACTGGACAGATGAGGTTTATGAGAACGCTTTCTCACAGAATTACGGCATTAACGTGCAAGGTGGTGACGATGCTGCTTCTTATAACCTTTCTGTAGGCTATTCATTGGGCAATAGCACGTTGAAGAAAAACGACTATTCTCGCTTCAACATGCGACTGAACTCTGATATTACTATCGCTAAGGGGCTGGATGTGCGCTTTGATGCTGCCTATAGTGATGTGGATCGTGACCTGCGTGATGATGGCGCTCCTGCTGATCCTCTCGGCACGGTGATTACCTCTCCCGGTTTCCTGAGTTTGGTGAAGTCGCCTTTCCTGTCGCCTTATGCTTTTGATGTGAGCGGTCACCAGAGCCATTATCTGGCTGAGGCTGATGATTATCTGATGAATGGTGATGTGTTGATGTTCCAGGGACGTGGACGTCTGGCTAACCCTCTGAGTATTCTTGAGAATGGTGAGGGCAAGAACCGAAACGCGTTTGGTAATCGCTTGGTTTCATTTGCCATCACGCCGAAGTATCAGATTAATAAGCACTTGGTTGTGAGTGAGCATTTCGTGCTGGGTCTTGTGAATACCAATGAGAACTATTATCTGCCTATTCAGGGCGTTCCTCCTTTCGTGGTGGAAGGTCTGAGCGAGGAAACCACTCTTTATAATGAGGCTCGAAGCATGACAGCTCGTGAGACGAACATCCAGAGTGATACTCGTGTTACTTGGCAGAATAGTTATAATGCTCATGATATTACATTCAGAGGTGGTGTTCGCTATCTGAGCAACGATTATACGCGTACTGCACAGAATGGTTATAACTCACCTAACGATAAGAAGCCAAACATGGCTACCTCTCTGAGTCTTAAGGACACCAGCGGTGCTGATGACCAGACACGCGAGATTACCTGGTATGCTTTGGCAGATTATAACTATGGAGATCGTTATTATGTGAATGCAGGCATCTCGGCACAGGCTTCCTCTCGTTTTGGTAGTGACGCCAATGGCCTGAAGTTATTCAATACTGTTTGGGGACTCTTCCCCAGTGTTGAGGCTGCTTGGGTGGTCAGCAATGAGAAATGGCTCGCAGGTGTTCCATTCCTTAATTATCTGCGTCTGAATGTCGGTTTCGATGTGACGGGCAATGATGATATTGACTACACCGCTTCACGTTCTTACTTTATTTCTAAGAGAATGTTGGGTCACGAGGGTAAAGCCACAGGCAAGGTTATTGGCAATATCGGTAATACCGAGTTGCAGTGGGAGACAACCCGCAGACTGACTGCAGGTCTGGAAACAAACCTTCTTAATAATCGCCTGAATGTTCGTTTCAATGTGTTTAAGAGTTGGACTTCAAACCTCCTTTCTCTGCGTCAGCTGGCTTGGACCAGTGGCTTGGATGAGAGTTGGAGCAATGATGGAAAACTTGAGAACACAGGTTTTGATGTGCATCTGGGATGGAAGGTTCTCGCCATGAAGGACCTTACTTGGGAACTAGGTGCTTCAGCAGGCCACTATAAGAATAAGGTGACGGCTCTGCCCAATAACGACCGTTCTATCGAGAGCGACATCTATGGTGCTACCATCCTGACAAAGGTTGGTGATCCTGTGGGCTTGTTCTATGGCTATAAGACCAATGGCGTTTATGCGACGAGTGCAGACGCTCAGGCCGATGGCTATTATGTAGTGAAACAGAATGGCGAGAAGGCTTATTTCGATGGTGGTGACATGCGCTTCGTTAATATGGACGACAGCAAATGCATCGACGAGAATGACCGCACGGTGATTGGTGACCCCAACCCTGATATCTATGGTACTATCAGTACCACGCTGACCTACAAGCGCTTTAAGTTGCAGGCAGTGATGAACTACTCATTGGGTAATGACATTTACAACTATCAGCGCTCACTGATTGAAGGCGGTACCTACTTCCTCAACCAGACAACGGCGATGAAGAATCGTTGGACGACAGAAGGCCAGCAGACGGATATTCCTCGTGTGAACTATCTTGATGAGATGGGTAACTCTCGATTCAGTGACCGCTGGATTGAGGATGGCTCTTACCTGCGTCTGAGCAACGTTACCCTGAGTTATCATCTGCCCATCCAGAGCACTTATCTGCAGGGCATCACTATTTGGGGCAATGCCAACAACCTCTTTACTATTACACGCTATCTGGGCAGCAATCCCGATTGTGCCATCGGCTCAAGCATCCTTACTCAGGGCATAGACCGTGGTCTCCTTTCGGCAGGACGCTCGTTCTCACTTGGTGTTAACATTAACCTCTAAACAAACAAGGCATTATGAATAAGATATATCAATTCTTCTGCGCTATCTGTGTTGTTTGCGCCTTTTCGGCTTGTGCCGATATGCTTGAAACAGACTCAGAACTTGTGGAGTATGAGAAGGACAACACGCTGAATCATCCCATTGACTCCGTGTATAGCGTCCTTGGCATTATCAACAAGATTCAGGTCATTGCCGATCGAACAGTATTGCTTGGCGAAACCCGTGGTGACCTGGTTGTTACCACTGATGCTGCATCGGCAGACTTGAAGAATCTGGCTAATTTCGATCTGTCGCAAGACAATGCATACAATCAGGTGAGTGATTACTATGCAGTCATCAATAACTGTAATTACTATCTTGCCCATGTCGATACTGCCATGCAGCGTCGCGGTCGCTATGTATTCAGAGAAGAATATGCAGCGGTGAAGGCTTTCCGTGCCTGGACCTATCTGCAGCTGGCCAAGGCTTATGGCAAGGTTCCTTTGGTGCTTACACCAATGATGACAGAGCGTGAAGCTCGCGAGGCTTTGAATCGTGAGTATAGTGACATCAAGGATGTGTGCAACACGTTCATCGATGACCTGACTCCCTATGCCAATGTCGATCTTCCTAATTTTGGAACCATCAACGAAAGCAGTTCAGATTATTTCTTCCTGCCTATGAAGGCATTGCTGGGTGACCTCTGCTTGTGGGCAGAGAAATACGAGGATGCTGCCCGTTGGTATCATGAGTATCTGAACGATAGGACAAATCCCGTTCTGATGGAGTATGATAATCGCGTTACGTGGAATAGTATTTCAACCTTCGATGCTACCAACATCCGTGATGCTTACAGTATCTGGAATTCTAACGAGATGCTGAGTTATATTCCTATGGAGACTCGTGTGTTTGATGGTAATGTGACTAATCTTAGGGATTTGTTCAGCTCAACAACGGCTAACAACTATTATTATCAGCTGACTCCTTCCAGGAGCATGTATCAGTTGTCTGCCGCCCAGGCCTATTGTATCAGATATCAGGCCGAGTCTTCAACCACAGTAGATACCCTTTATGCACCTTCTACGGGCTTGCTGAAGGAAACCTATCTGGGCGACTTGCGCTTATATTCTAACTTCAATGAGCAGTCTTTGAGTGGTCAGGATCCTTATTCTGAGAAGTCTTCCCTCTATCACACCATCTACAAGCATCAAACCAATCGTGTGATGACCTATCGCAGTCCTATCGTCTATTTGCATTATGCAGAGGCCCTGAACCGTGCTGGTTATCCCCAGTCAGCTTTCGCTGTGCTGAAGTATGGCCTGTGTCAGGATAATCTGTCTAAGGCTGTTGATGTTGTGGAACAGGGACAGGCTGGCGACTTGATTAAGTTTGCATCGAGTGTGTTCACTTATAGCAATACCAGAGGTATCCACTCAAGAGGTTCTGGCGACAGCGAATGCAACGCCTACTATGTGATGCCAATGCCAGATCACGAATGCAGTAACCGTAAGGATACTGTTGAGGCTCAGATTCCTCTTGTTGAGGATTTGATTATCAACGAACTGGCTTTGGAGGGTGCTTTCGAAGGTAATCGTTTCTATGATTTGGTACGTGTGGCTTCTCGTCCTGATCGCAAAGCCTCTTATCTGGCAGACCGCGTAGCAGCGCGTACTGGAAAGATGAATGACGAACTTCGTGCAAAACTGATGGACAAAAACAACTGGTTCTTGCCTCTTCCCAAATAAAAAGGCAAGATAATCCTATTTTTGTGCAATATAATCCAAAAATGAAAAGAAACGAAACATATGAGATAGTGTGTTACACTAAAAGTATGTACCTTTGCACCGTGATAAAGAAACAGAAAATTAGTAGTGATTCATTTTATAGTTATAGTTAGTAGTTGGATTTTAGTTTTGTAGTATATTAGTTATGGTAAACTAATGAAAGCAGCTGCCCGTATGAGAATATAGGCAGCTGTTTTTTTTTTGTGCCCGTTGTGCGCGTGTTTTTCTTGCTGTGCTTTTTGTGTGTCTTGTTTGCCTGTTTCATGTGTTTTTTTGTTGTTGTCTCATTTTTTAGGGGGTTGAGACATAAAGAAAACATAATTAAACTTAATAAGAAGCTCAACTTATGAGTTTTTTTATTAATTTTGCCGCAAATTTAAAAAGATTTGCCAAATAATGAAACGTACTATACTATTACTTCTTTCTACTATACTATTTGTGGGGGGTATGTTTGGTCAGGCGGGCCAGTTCATTTCTTCCGATCGTTTTTCCAGTAGTCTAGTATCAGACTTGTGCCAAGATCAGATGGGTTCTGTTTGGGTGGCCACAGACTACGGACTGAATAAATTCGATGGTTATCGCTTTGCCTATTATCTGCATGATGACAAAGATCCGTCGTCTATTACCGTCAATGTGGTGGTAACCTTGTTCTGTGATAGAGACGGACAGCTTTGGGTTGGTACCAATCGTGGCTTAGACCGTTTTGATAGTGCCACAGAATCATTTGTTCATTATCCCTTCCCCAAAGACTTGCATCCTCGTATCTCAAGCATCATTCAGCGAAAGGATGGAACCATTATGGTGGGAACGGCAGGCTATGGCGCCTTCTCTGTTGGCTCCGATGGCAAGATGAAGGAAGTGACTTTGAATCCTTCCGACCAGTTCTTCAGTCGTTTGTTCGAAGACTCACGCGGTCGCTTGTGGAAGAGTGGCTTCGATGATACTATTGTGATGTATGATGGAAAGAACAGAAAGGTGTTCCGTTCTGCAGTAGGCAATCCGCAGTCTTTCGTAGAATATGGTGATGAGCTCCTGGTTGTTTGTCTTCATGGCCTGATGTCTTATCACAATGGTCAGATGTCTGTGGCAAGTATCGATTTGGGTGCAGCATCCAAGAAAGACGCTGTTTTCAATCATGCCACGATGACTGGAGATGGATCTATATATATAGGTACGCGCGGGCAAGGCCTTTATCGCTTGGCGATGAATGCCTCTCGACGTCTGGAACATGTGGAGATTGATGCTGCCGGAGTTGATGCCAATACTGCCAAGGTGACTTGCGTGATGAGTGACCGTGGCGGCAACCTGTGGTTGGGCTGCCATCGCAAGGGCTTGCTGATGGTTCCTTTGCGTCCGGTTGATTTCAATAACTGGAGTTTCCAGTCACAAGGCATCAGCCTTGGTTCTACCATCTCGTCAGTATGTGAGGGTGATGATGGTATTGTGTGGTGCACAGTTCAGGGTGTAGGTATCTATGGGTTCAATAATCACGGCCATGTGGTGTCTCATCCCGCAGCCCCAGAAGCAGTAGAGTTTATCTTCCGTGATAAGCAGAAGCGATTCTGGGTTGGCACAGACGATGGTCTCTTTGCTTATGATCCCAATACTGGTCGTTATCAGTTGAAGGTGAACTTTGATTGTGACCGCTTTAATGATATGACCAGCGACGACCTTGGTCGTATTTATATCTCTACCTTCTCGCGCGGCTTCTGTATTTATGATCCTCAAACAGGAAGTCTGCGCAATCGTAATTTCTCAGAGCGAGATTCTGTGAAAGGCTGGCTGTGCAACAACTGGGTGATGGGCATGTCGAGCGATAGCAAGGGATATATCTGGATGGCCACTTCATCAGGCATCTCCTGTTATGACCCCCGCAATGACAGCTTCCGTTCTCAGGGTTGGAATTCTCAGTTGGATGGTATTGTGTGCTTCGATGTGTGCGAATTGCACAGAGGAAGTCTGGCCGATGGTCGTTCCCTTGATGGTAGTATTGCTATTGGTACAGAGCAGGGACTCTATCTCTACGACAGACAAACCCGTCGTGTAGAACGTTTCCCCGGCAGTGAGCAACTTGCTAATAAGGCTGTGTGCTATGTTGTGCAGTCGAATAATGGCGATCTGTGGTGCTCAACCTCTCAGGGTGTTTGGCAGTATCAGCAGACCACCCATAACTTCTTGGGCCATATTAACGGCAATGGTCTGGTGCAGAAGGAATTCCTTTATGGTGTGGGTATGCACACAGAAGACGACATGGTGTACTTCGGTCATAACGATGGTATGACTGTCTTCCAGCCCAAGAACGTCAACGCCGCCAATCCGTCATTGGCTCCCCTTCAGCTCACCGCTTTCCTTGTGAGTGGTCAGGGCGTGAATACTACTACTGTTTTGAATGGTGTTCGCATCACGGAGGAGCCTGTCAGCCAGAGCGAACACTTCACTCTGAGTTATCTTGACCACACCATCACACTCTGCTTCTCGCAGATGAACTTCGACAACCCGATGAATGTCACGTTCGAATATCGCGTGAATGATGGCGAGTGGATTCGCAACCCGGCCGGCGTCAACGACTTTACGCTGAGTCACCTGCAGCCTGGCACCTATCGTATTGAGGTGCGTGCCCAGCAGGGCAACGAATATACGCCGGAGAAATTGGTGATTGTCACCATCCGTGCACCGTGGTATCGCACCACGCTGGCCTACATCATTTATTTCCTGGCCTTGTTGGCATTGGCCATCTTTGTGTTCCTCAACTATCGTCGTCATGCTCATGAGCAGTTGAACGAGGAGAAGATGAAGTTCCTCATCAATGCCACCCACGATATCCGTTCGCCGTTGACGCTTATTATGAGTCCCTTGGCCAATCTGAAGCGACATATCTCGAGCGACCAGCCCGATGCACAGCGCGATATTGATACCATTGATCGTAATGCGAAGCGCATTCTGAATCTGGTGAATCAGATTCTCGACGTGCGCAAGATTGATAAGCAGCAGATGCAGTTGCATTGTCAGAAGACCGACCTGGTGGCCTTCACTCAGGGCATTTATAAGATGTTTGAGTATAACGCCTGCGAGCGTAATATCTCCTTTACGTTTGCTCACGATGCCGACAGCCTGGATGTCTGGATTGACCGTGGACAGTTCGACAAGGTGATTACCAACCTGTTGTCAAATGCCTTTAAGTATAGTTACGATGGCGGTAGCGTGGAAATCCAACTCACTCATACCGACAAGAAGGTTGTCCTGCAAGTGATTGACAGTGGTGTCGGACTTGATGGCGATAATCTGAAGCACATCTTCGAGCGCTTCTATCAGGGCGGAAACTCACGTCGTCTGCATATTACTGGTACGGGTATCGGCCTGAACCTCTGTAAGATGATAGTTGATATGCATCACGGCACGATTGAGGCACACAACCGTAAGGGTGAAAGTGGTGCGGTCTTCGAGGTGTGCCTGCCTATGGGTAATGCTCATCTGGCAGCAAACGAGATTGATGAGTCTCCTGTGGAAACAGAGACAACGGCAGCACCAGTCAAGGCAACAGGTGCGAAGCATCGTGTACTGGTTGTCGATGATGACGTGGAGATAGGCCGTTATATTTCAAGCGAGCTGGGCCGTTACTATAAGTTTACCGTTTGCTCTAATGGTAAGGAAGGCATCAAGGAATTGCTTGTTGGCGACTATGATGTTGTGGTGAGTGATGTGATGATGCCCGAGATGGACGGCTTCACGATGCTGCGTATGATTAAGAGCAGCGTTAAAGTGTCGCACGTTCCTGTGATCATGCTGACGTCAATGTCTGATGTGTCTCACCGCCTGGAGGGCTTGGAGCGTGGTGCTGATGCATTCTTGGCAAAGCCGTTCGACTTGGCTGAGCTCCACATGGTCATAGAAAACCTGATTCAGAGTCGCCAACGTCTGAAGGGTAAATATAGCGGTGCCCAGCAGCAGGCAGATAAGGTGGCCTCGCCCGAAGTGAAGGGCAACGACGAATTGCTGATGGAGCGCATCATGAAGTCTGTGAACAGAAACCTCTCTAACAGCGACTTCAATGTCGATATGCTGACACAGGAGGTAGGCATCAGTCGTGCCCAGCTGCATCGAAAGATGAAGGAACTGACAGGCATCTCTACCAGCGAGTTCATTCGAAACATCCGTTTGGAGCAGGCCGCCCGCCTCTTGCGCGAGCAGAAGGTCAACGTGACTCAGGTGGCCTATACCGTAGGCTTCTCGAATCTGGCCCACTTCTCTACCATCTTCCGCAAGCACTTCGGCATTGCTCCATCGGAATATGCCGAGCAGGAGGCTGAGCCAACAGAATAAAGTGGCGTGCGAAGGCCGACCAGCCTCTTAATGGTGCAGAAGGCATTCATATACTTGTTATTTGTCCGACGCCTTCGGACTGCCAGTCCGAAAGGCGCGGACTCACAGTCCGAAGGCGTCGGACTTTTCGTAAGTAGGGTATTTATAATCTATATCATATGTATTTCTTGTCTCTAAATCGTATTTTTGCTGGTTGCATTGCTTTTGTCTCGTTAACTTTTGTATTTGTTGCGTTTTAACTGTGTTACAAATATGAAATACAATGAGACGCGCCAAAAAGTATGTATGAATTAAATAGATTATCTTTGCAGCCGAAAAAATCAATTTTATTATAAATATTTTATTAACTAACTTTATTGCACATGAATAAAACTTTCCGCATGATGTTTGCGCTGATGCTGTTGATGCTCGGCGTGACAAATGTAAGTGCAGAGACGGTATCTCTTGATGAGGTTCCTTTCTGTTCATGGGATGGCTGGACCGCAGATGCTAAGAGCACCGGTACGGCTGATTGCGCCTGGGTCTTAGACGAGTCTACGGACTTGCCTTATGGCGATCCCAGTGTTATTAACTATGCTGACCTTTCAGCTTACACCAAGTTGACAGTCAAGGTGACTGAAGGTACTCCCCGTTTCCTTCTCAACCGTGACGTTGACGAGGGTCAGTGGAATGCTACCGAAGCAGAGTCTCACCTGATTGACAATACAAAGGGCGGATGGTCTGCTAAGTATTTCTCACAGGAGGGTGACGACACTTATGTTGTTGACCTGAAGGCTATTGTTAAGGACAAGGGTTTCTGTCACTTGCATTGTATCAAGGGTGCAAACTGGGCCAAAGTTACTGTGACCAGCATGGAGCTCGAGAAGGCAGGTAATGCTGTTTCTGTAGGTTGGAACAACCTGATTAACAACAGCGACATGGAAGGCGATGACAACTCAAGCTTCTTTACCAAGATAAACACTGGTGATGATGCTGGTGAAGTTTTGAACTCTGTGATTACTGATGGTGTTGGTGTTGACGACTCTCGTGGTATCGTTGTTGAAGCTGGCGCCAAGACTGCTGAAGCTTGGGACAATCAGTTCTGGTTCCGCTTTAACGAGCCCGTGCCCGCAGGTACTAAGTATCGCGTGTCTTTCGACTATCGTGCTGACGAGGCTGCTACTGTCAGTACACAGGCGCATGCTGAACCAAGTGATTATATCCACTGGGAAATGTTCGGTAATTTGGACTTCACCTCAGACTGGCAGACTTTCGAAAAGGAAGGAACCGTTACTGCTGATCAGTCTAAGGATGACAAGAAGTTCCTCTCTGTGGCATTCAACTTGAATGAATATGCTGATGCCAACAATTATTATTTTGATAACATCGTATTTGAAGTTTACAAGCTTGGTACTATTGCTGAGTATGCTCAGGATGTTATTAAGATTGACTTTGGTTTCGATACCAATATTCCCGCTTTGGTAAAGGCTTCTGGTAAGCCTCGTCTGCTCTTCCCCAAGAACTGCGTGAAGGTTACTCTTGACGGTGAGGCTCTGAGTGATGAGGATATTACTTCTGTAGAAGGTTTCGCTGATGGTCGTTTCTATATCTTCACTGAGGATATACTTGAGCCCGATGATAAGCTTGAGGTGAAGTTCACTAACCCCAGCGATCCTGCTTTCCACCTTATTTATACTTCTGCTGCTGTTGAGGGCCAGGATGTGGCTAACTTCGATGGCATCGCTACTGAGAATGATGATATTGCATATGCAGAGGATGCATTTGCTTATATCTATCAGAGTCCTACCATTATCGAGTCTGATCCTGAGGATGGTTCTTTCAACCTGCCTAATAGTTTGAAGGAGTTCAAAGTTACTTTCGATAAGCTTGCTGACTGCACAAACATGGTTGCTACCCTGAATGGCAAGCCATTGACCGTTACTCCTGTTGAAGGTGTTACTATCTCTTCTCTGAGTGGCCAGTTTGTAGCTGCAGAGAAGGTAATACTGACTCGTGAGGGTAATGACGATCTGCCTACTGGTACTTATACCATTAAGATTGATAAGGTTTATCCTGAGGCTCGTCTTGCTGACAATATCTATGCCGAGTTCGAATATTCATTCTTCATTGGTCAGGTTGAGGTTAACCCCAACGATACCATTAAGGAAGTTGTTCCTGCTGAACTCTTCGCAAACTGCGCAGCAGGAGGTATTCCTGAAGGCTACATCGTAAACTTCAACGGTGAGGATCGTACTTCAGAGAGTTCTTATGGTTCTGGTCCTCGTATGTTCGACTTCGCAGAGGGTGGTGACTTCACAAAGGGTCTCTACTTCCGTGAGGGCTATGTTGAGTATGGTAACTGGGATGGCTATCAGTTGCAGCTTGAGGGTGGTAAGAAGTACAGACTTACCTTCAACTCAGCTATGTGGAAGGACAATGGTTCTCAGATGACCTTCTCTATTCTGGATTCTGCTGATGAAGAGGCAGAACCGTATTTGTCGCAGACCATCAATAATACTCCTAACGTAAATGGCGCTACGAGTGCAGTTAGTGGTTCAACCTTTACTTCAATTGACTTTACTCCTGATCATACAGGTTACTATCTGTTGCGCTGGAGTGTAAATGGCTTTGTTGAGGTTATCTTGGCTAATGTATCAATGAAGTACATCCCCAATGCTATTGGTGTTGAGGAGACTCAGCTGCTGAACACTGCTCTGGCTAATGCAAAGTCTGCTCTTGAGGCTAACTCTGCAGAACGCTATGCAGGTGTTGACTACAACGCTCTGAGCGAGGCTGTTACTAAGTACGAGGGTGAGAAGAGTTCTTACACCGCTCCTTCTAAGTTCAAGACTGCTGCCGAAGCTCTCGATGCTCTGACCGCTGCTCTGAAGGATCACCGTTCACTCTGTGACAACTATGATTCTCAGATTAAGAAGTCTATCGACGTTGAGCGTCAGAACGCAAGCAACAAGTTTGCTGCTACTGAGCTCTATGGACAGGTAAAGGGTATCAATGCTAAGTATCATGGCACTTCTCAGTGGGTTGCTGTTGATCCTGAGGATCCTGAGTCTGAGGTTGAGTTGATTTATGATTTCGACAAGCTGACTGATAATGCTGCTCTGACTACTGCTGTTAAGGAGTTGAGCGATTATGCTAACCTTGCTTCTCTGCTCTTTACTGAGGGTGTTTCTGCTCCTGAGAATGCAAACGGTGGTAAGGCTACTGGTGTGGCTGTTCTCTTCGATCGCCTGCGTTTGGGTCTCGCTACTCTGAACACTCTGTCTCAGGCTCTGGATGTTGCTGTTGACAGTGCATTCGTTGCTGAAGTCAACAAGGCCTTGATCGATGACGATGGTCTGGCTGAGGCTGTTAAGCTGAACATCAAGAAGTTGCTCTATTCTGATCTGAAGAGTGCTGATAGCAAGTTGTTCGCTACTACTATCGACGAGGTTACCGAGGAAGAGGTTATTCCTTCTTACGACATGACCGTATTCGTTAAGAACCCCAACACCTACAAGCAGCAGCCCAACATGAACTTCACTGCTGAGAACGTTCCTGGATGGATTACTCCTGAGGGCTTCGGTGCTCCTGGTTTGACTGTTGGTTGGGGCCAGCCTAAGAATGTTGAGGGCGTTGCTGAGGATTGCATGTTCCAGACATGGGGACCTGCTTACCGTCTTGAGCAGACCATCACCGACCTGCCTGCTGGTGTTTACACCATCAAGTACGGCTTCGGCGAGCGCAATGACGATGCTTCTGTTGACAATACCTTTGCTTATGTGAAGACCTCTGAGACTCCTGAAGTAGAGCCCGTAGAGGAAGGCGAGGAGCCCAATGTGGAAGATCGCGACCTGAACTTCTATGCTACTGTTGGTGCCGAGATTATCGGCCAGGCATTCCCCTTCGCTACTGGTAACAATCCTTTGATGATTGAGGAAGTCGTAGTTGTTGACGGTCAGCTCGATGTTCGCCTGTTGCTGTCTAACAAGACCAACGCTGACTATGCTTCTGCATACAATGAGGTGATTGGCGAGATTGAGACTGGTGTTGACAATGCACGCGAGGTTCGTGTTCGTGGCGTAGAGCTCTATGACCTGAACGGACGTCGTATCGTCAGCGCAAACAAGGGTCTCCAGATCGTGAAGAAGTACATGAGCGACGGTACCGTACGCATAGAAAAGGTGGTTAAGAAATAACTCTTTCTTTTCTAACAAACAATAGGGTGGGCAGGCATACGCAAGTGTGCTTGCCCACCTGCATTTTACATATTGAAAAACAAATGAGACATAGGTTTTGTGTATAATCTACAATTTTTTCGTATCTTTGCACCAGTTTTTATAAAAACCTAACAAAACATGAGAAAATTACTGACTATGATTGTTTTTGCCTGCGCCTTCATGGGAATGTGGGCTCAAGGTGTAAAGCCGCTGCCTTCGCTCCATGTGGAGGGCAAATGGCTCGTAGATTCACATGGAAATCACGTAGTATTGCATGGTGTGATGGATACGCCAAGTGCTTGGTTTAACAATGGCCGTTGGGGCTGGAGTTATGATGATGCCGGACGTCAGCGCTGTATCAACTACTTCGAGAAGTTGTTTGGCGGTCTGGAGCAAGCCAAGTGTAATGTGTTCCGTCTTCATCTGGAGCCCGCTTGGACCAACGACAACAACTACACCTATCAGGTGGCAGTGAACCAGTCGGACGAGTGGACGGGTGAGGCTAACATCAAGCATTTTAATCCCACACGCCTGACCAACTATCTGAAGACGCTCTACTTCCCTCTGATGCAGAGAGCCATGAAGCATGGCATGTATGTGGTCGTTCGCCCTCCTGGCGTATGTCCTGGTCAGATTCAGGTGAGTGACTACTATCAGCAGTATCTGATGCAGGTGTGGGACATCTTTACGCAGAACGACTCTATCCGCAAGTATGCCGGACAGATTAGCATTGAGTTGGCCAACGAGCCTGTGAGCGTGAAGAACTCTCAGGGCGCTGACAGCAAGATGGCGCTTCGCGACTTCTTCCAGCCTGTGGTTGATAAGATTCGTGCTAACGGCTTCACGGGTATCATTTGGGTGCCTGGTGCAGGCTGGCAGTCGGGCTATTCTGACTATAAGACTAATCCTATTATGGGCTATAACATCGGTTATGCTGTTCATGACTACGACGGATGGTATGGCTGTGAGGACAAGAAAAACTCTGCAAGTACCGTGGCTTCAGCTACTCAGAAGAAGATTACCCAGTTCCACAACCAGGTGCCTGTGGTGGATACAAACCCCATTATCGTTACAGAGATTGACTGGAGTCCGAAGAACGAAGGCGAAGGTCACTATAATGAGCATGGTGAGTGGGTGGTTCCCAATTACGGCACATGGGCCACTGGTCGCACTTCTGTGTGGGGACAGATTACCAAGAATGTCTATGATCATTATGGCAATATCTCAATGACCCTTTCTGGCACATCTTGCTTGATTGACGTTGATACGCTGATAAATAAGAATAAGGTGGTCCCTGCTTTTGGTGGTTTGGAAGAAGCTTGTGGTAAGGCTTGCATGGACTGGTATGCAGAATACTATAACCACAACTATCCCAAGGCCGACTTTACCAGTGTGCCTGTGAGTGATTTAGGCAGGCAGTATCAGAATCCTATCGTTCGCGCCGACTTCCCCGATCCTGATGTCATTCGTGTGGGCGACACCTATTATATGGTTTCTACCACGATGCACAACTTCCCTGGCGCCACCATCTTGAAGTCTCAGGATATGGTGAACTGGGAATACTGTGCACAGCCTCTGAAGCAATTGCTCAACAACGCGAACTATAAACTGGAAAATAACAAAAACGCATACGCATCAGGCATGTGGGCTTGTTCTATGAAATATCACAATGGTAAGTTCTATATCTTGATTAATGGTAACGATGCCAAGGCTTGGTTGCTGTCTGCTGCCAATCCTGAGGGCAAGTGGGAGGTCAAGCGTCTTTCGCGCAACTATTACGATCCAGGCATGCTCTTTGATAATGATAAGGTATATGTCGTTTGTGGTATCAATCGTCTGATGATGTGCGAGCTCGACAAGAACTTCAACTTCAAGCGCGAAAAGGAAGTCGTGCTTCGTGAGGGTACTGGCCTTGAGGGCTGCCACCTCTATAAGAAGGGCGATTACTATTATATCTATGCTACCTATGGTGGCTGGCCTTCTGGTCAGGTGGTGTTCCGCTCAACAGACATCTTCGGTCCTTATGAGGAGAAGGTGGTGGTTGAAAAGACATATAATAACATCCCCAATACCATTCATCAGGGTTCGCTTGTTGAGGATGTCAATGGTAAGTGGTGGACCATCATGCAGGAAGACCTGGGTGCGCTGGGACGATTCCCCAACCTGCAGCCTGTGAAGTGGAAGAACGACTGGCCTGTGGTTGGCAATACCTCAGGTGCTCCTTACAAGTCTTTTGAAGCCATGATTTTGAAACCTACGGCGGCAGGTAACACCCGTGTAAAGCGTCTGCCCACTACCGATGCCTTCCGTACTTATCCCTTGGGTATGCAGTGGGAGTGGAACCATCTGCCTAACGACACCGCTTGGAGTCTGATGGACCGTCCAGGTTGGTTGCGTCTCAAGACATCCAATGTCACCACGAAGCTGCCCCAGGCTCGCAACATGCTGACGCAGCGCATCTTCGCCAAGAAGAATGAATATACCAATGGCACTGTTCGTATTGATGTAAGCAAACTGGCTGAGGGCGACCGTGCAGGTATCTGCATCCTGCAGGATCCTTATGGCATGATTTGTGTGGAGAAGAAAGACGGTGCTTACCAATTGCTGTGGCAGAAGGAGAAGGTACGCGATGCCGGTAGCAATTTTACACCTGCTGAGAAAACCTTGGCAGTAGAGCTGCCCGATAGCATCATCTATCTGCGAGCTTCTATCAAGTTCGAGGAGAACAAGGCCAAGTTCTTCTATTCACTCGACAACAAGACTTGGAAGTCATTTGGTGGCGAGACCTCACAGTCGTTCAACCTCTCTGTCTTTGTAGGTTCACGTTTCGGCCTGTTCTGCTATGCTACACAAGCAAAGGGTGGTTATGCTGACTTTGACTGGTTCACTACCGAGAAGAATTTCGATGAGGAGGAAGTGTTCCCCGCTGATTTTGATGCTCCCACAGAGACTCGTTTCGAGGTGAAGACTCTGATTCAGTCGCCCGCAACATTAGAGACGATGATTGGTGAGAAGGCTGTACCCGCATTGAAGGCTACCTATGCCGACAAGCACACAGAGATTGTTAACGATTATGCTACCTTCGTGCCCGAAGAGGCTGGCATCGTTGAGTTCTATGATGGTCAGATGCTGGGCGTTGGTCAGGGCAGCACCACGGTGAATGCTTCTTATACTGACGTTCTGGGTAACACCGTTGAGAAGTCATTTGTTGCAAAGTCTGGCTTCTTCCCCTTCGATAATAAGTATGTGAGAAACGACTTCGTTGGTTCTGGTACCTACAAGAATAACTCTACCTCTGCTGTGTTCAAGTTTACCAAGGCCAACAGTGAGATGGGCTGGCACTATAGCGCAAATGTCGATATGACGGGATACAAGTACCTGGTTATCGAGCTGATGAGCAAACAGACCGCTGGTGCCAATGTGAATATCTACACCTCTGAGAACCTGAAGGGTGCTTGCTACTCTTCACCTCAGTTCGGCAATGCTATGGAGATTGTCATCGATCTGGATACCTGTAAGTACACTTCAACTACCAACAAGGGTAAGGCCCTGAACCGCAAGACGGTGCGTATGGTGACCTTCAAGGGTACGGAGATAGGCAAGTTGCTGACAATCAAAAATATGTTCCTGAGCAATGATAGCAAGTACGACACAACAGGTATCATTACGCTGACCGATGACCAGCGTGAGGAGCGCCAGGGCTTGTTCGACTTGCAGGGCCGTCGCATGGCACGTCCCACCAAGCCAGGGCTCTATATTATTAATGGTAAAAAAGTAATCATCAAATAACAAAAACTATGTACCGTAAAGTCTTAACTCTTCTCATTGCGGTGCTGCTAGGCAGCAATGCGATGGCTGTGATCAAGAACCCCATGTTGTGGGCTGACTGTCCCGATCCGGATGTCATCCGTGTGGGCGACACTTTCTATCTGGTTTCTACCACCATGCATCTGATGCCTGGTGCTCCTGTGATGGCATCTAAAGACTTGCAGAACTGGGAGACCGTAGGTTACATCTTCGACAAACTGACTGACTCGCCTAAGTACGACATGCAGGAGGGAACAGTCTATGGTCGCGGGCAATGGGCTACCTCACTGAAGTATCATGATGGTAAGTTTTGGGCGCTGCTGGCTCCCAATGAGGGCGGTTCAATGGGTGATACCTACATCTTCACGGCTCCAAAGGCAGAGGGTCCTTGGACCATTCACTCACGCCTGCGCCATTTCCATGATGCTACGCTGTTCTTCGATGAGGATGGCACACCTTATGTGTTCTTCGGCACAGGTGAGATGTGTCAGCTGACACGCGACCTGAAAGGTGTCGTGGAAGGCTCACTCCGTCATTACTTCCAGCGCGAGGCTGATGAGCGTGGCCTGTTGGAGGGCACACGTGTCATCAAGCACAACGGCACTTATTATGCCTTGCTGATCTCGCATGTCTATGCGCCTGGTCGCCATCGTCGTGAAGTATGCTATCGTACCAAGGACCTCAATGGTACCTGGGAGAAGAACACCGTTTTGGAGAGTGACTTCGGCGGCTTCGGATATCTGGCACAGGGAACCATTGTTGATACAGAGGAAGGCGACTGGTATGGCATCATGTTCCAGGACCGTGGCGGTGTGGGTCGTGTGCTGACGCTGTCGCCTGTTCGTTGGCTGGATGGCTGGCCCATGCTGGGTGACGAATATAATAAGGTGCCCGAGGTGATGCGTCCCTACAAGAGTGGTCAGCCTGAGGCAGCTATTGTGAAGAGTGATGACTTCTCTGCTGAGAAGCTTGGTTTGCATTGGCAGTGGAACCATAATCCCATCGACAATGCTTGGAGCCTGAAAGAACGCCCCGGCTTCCTGCGTCTGAAGACCAATCGTGTGGTGCCCAACCTCTATCTGGCTCCCAACACGCTGACACAGCGTATGGAAGGTCCTACCTGTAGCGGTTATATTCGTATGGATTTGACGAAGATGCAGGACGGTGACTGTGCTGGTCTGGCGGCTTTCAATGGCGACTCTGGTGTGCTGACCATCAAGAAGCAGGGCAAGAAACTGGTACTTGAGATGAGTGAGCAGAAGGTGAGTCTCACAGATCGTGAGAAAGCCGTGACAAACGTTGAAGAGAAGGTCGTTGAGACCATCGATTTGTCGGCTGCCTATAAAGCTCAATCCTCAAAACTCAAATCACAAGTCATCTACTTGCGTTTGGATGGTGACTTCCAAGCCCATCATAATGATGCTGCCAACTTCTATTACAGCCTTGATGGCGAGCAGTGGACCAAGATTGGTACCGAGAATTATCGCATGGTGTTCGACTATCGTCGTTTCTTCATGGGATCAAAATTCGCCATTTTCAACTATGCCACCAAGAAGGCTGGAGGCTATGTAGATGTCGATGAGTTCTGCTATTCAAAAACAGAAAAATAAATCCAACTTTGACTTAAAAATATGAATATTCGTAAGATTGCATTGGCCATGATGGCCATGGGGTGTCTGACCTCTGCACAGGCTGCAGAGAAGATTACCAGTCCTGACGGCAACCTGACTGTTGTCGTTGACAATGAGAATGGTACTCCTACCTATCAGATTAGTGTGGGCGACGTGGTGTTCCTGGAGAAATCTCCTCTGGGTTTAAAGCTCAACTTTGAGGACCTGACACAGGGACTGACGTTGAAGGAATGCAAAATAACTCCCGTGTCAGAGACATATAGCTTGAAGACCATCAAGCAGAGCAGCGTTAGTTATAACGCCAACGTAGCTGTTTGCCAGTTTGAGAAGGGTAACACGAAGATGGATATTATCTTCAGCGTGAGCAACCGTGACGTGGCTTATCGCTATAAACTGTATCCCCGTCGTGCCCGTGGTGGCGAGACCTTGGCTGCTGTTGTCGAGAGTGAGGCCAGTAGCTTCGTGCTTCCTGAGGGAACCACAACGTTCTTGTGCCCACAGTCAACGCCGATGGGTGGCTTTGCCCGCACCTCTCCCAGCTACGAGACCTCTTACTCGCTTGATGACCAGATGGGTAAGAACGGTTGGGGTCAGGGTTATTCTTTCCCTTGCTTGTTCAAGAACGGCGAGAAGGGCTGGATTCTCATTTCTGAGACAGGTACCGATGGCGACTACGTAGCCTGCCGTCTGCTCAATGATGGCGGTGCCCGTTATAAGATAGGTTTCCCCCAACAGGGTGAGATGAACGGTGTCGGTTCTACTACAGCTGCTGTCAGTCTGCCTGCCGAGACACCTTGGCGCACCATCACCGTGGGTACTTCTTTGAAGAACATTGTGGAGACCACTGTTCCTTTCGACTTGGTGAAGCCTAAGTATGCGCCCAGCCGTAACTATACCTATGGTGCAGGCTCATGGTCATGGATCATTGGCATGGACTCTAGCTGTAATTTTGATGAGCAGAAGCGTTATATCGATTTCTCTGCAGCCATGGGTTATCGCTCTGTGCTGATTGATGCCTTGTGGGACAAACAGATTGGCTATGAGAAGATGGCTGAGTTGTCACGCTATGCACAGTCAAAGGGCGTAGGTATCTTCCTGTGGTATAACTCAAACGGCTCTTGGAATGATGCGCCTCAGTCTCCTTTGAACAAGATGAACCGCTCTGCTGCCCGTCGTCAGGAGATGAAGTGGATGCAGGAAAATGGCATCCTGGGTATCAAGGTTGATTTCTTCGGTGGCGATAAGCAGGCCATGATGCAGCTCTATGAGGACATTCTGACCGATGCTAATGACTTCGGTATCCAGTGTATCTTCCATGGTTGCACCCTGCCTCGTGGCTGGGAGCGCATGTATCCCAATTATGTGGCCAGCGAGGCTGTGCTGGCATCCGAGAACCTGCACTTTGGTCAGGGCGCTTGCGATGCTGAAGCCCAGAATGGTTGTATCCATCCGTTTATCCGCAACACTGTTGGCTCTATGGACTTCGGCGGTTCTACGTTGAACAAGTATTATAATGCAGACAATCAGCACGGCACACACCGTGTGACCAGTGATGTATATGCACTGGCTGCTGCTGTTCTCTTCCAAAGCAGTGTACAGCATTTTGCCATGGCTCCCAATAATCTCACCGATGCTCCCGCCTGGGCTGTTGACTTCATGAAGAAGGTGCCCACCACATGGGACGAGGTGAGGTTCATTGACGGTTATCCTGGTAAGTATGTCATCCTAGCCCGTCGCTCTGGTGACAAGTGGTTCGTTGTTGGTGCCAATGCTGAGAAACAGCCTCTGAAGACGACCATCACTCTGCCCATGTTTGACAAGGGTGCTGAGCTGAAGGTTTATAGCGATGATGCTCAGCTGACCGGTAGCGTGAAGACCGTGAAGCAGAACAAGAAGCAGCAACTCGCAGTGACCATCCCCTGCAATGGTGGTTTGGTCATTGAAAACTAACTGTTGAGATATGATAAAACGTTTGTTTTATTTTTGTATAGTCACCTTGCTTGCCATCCCTGCGATGGCTGGCGAGGTGTCTTTTGGTAAGGGCACTTTGAGTGTGTGCCAGGTGGCTCGTAATGCTGTGAGGATTCAGTATTGGGAACAGAAAAAAACGTCTGAACTACCTGATTGGCTCTATGTCAAGCACGATGAAGTAAGTAGTAGTGATGTGACTGTCGATGTGGATGCTGCCCGTCAGACGGTTACTGTCAAGAATCGTCAGGGAACGCCAGTGTTTACCGCTACGCTTCATCAGATGCAGGGTAGAGAGGCCACGTTGGCTTTTCGCTCTGTCAAGGACGAGCGTCTGTTTGGCCTTGGACAGTTCCAGGACGGCTATAGTAATGTGCGTGGACTGTCGCGCCGCTTGACGCAGGTAAACACACAGATCAGTATCCCCATGCTTTTGTCAAGCAAGGGTTATGGAGTACTGTGGAATAACTATGGCCTTGTTGAATTCAATCCCAGTGATCAGAAAGTAACTCTCAAGCCTCAAACCTCAGACCCCCAGTCTCAAGTCACTGAAGTAGTGAATGTTACCACTACCGAAGGCGGACGTCGTGAGGTGCGCCAACGTAATGTTTTTGAAGCTACGATTGACGTTGCTGAGGATGGCGACTATTCCTTGCTGTTGGATGTTGGTCAGCAGATGGCCCGTCGCCATAACCTCTCTATCGATGGTCAGAATGTTATAGAGATGCAGAACATGTGGTTGCCTCCAACAGCCTCGGCCATTGTCAATTTGAAGGCAGGTCGTCATGTGTTGAAGGCAGAGCTGTCTAGAGGCGATGCACCTGTTATATATTATAGTAAAGTGAAGGATGAGACGGTATTCCGCTCACCTGTGGCCGACGCTGTGGACTATACTGTGTTTGTCGGTTCTGCCGACGAGATTGTCGGTGCCTATCGCGAATTGACGGGCGAGGCTCCGTTAATGCCCCGTTGGGCGTTGGGCTATATCCACTGCCGTGAGCGCTTCCACTCTTCCGACGAAATTCTGCAGACCGCCAATCGCTTTCGCAGTGAGCAACTGCCTGTTGACGTACTGGTGCAGGACTGGCAGTATTGGGGAAAGTATGGCTGGAATGCCATGCGTTTCGACGAAGAACACTATCCCAATCCCAAGGCTTTGACCGACAGTCTGCACGCTATGGATATGCGTCTAATGGTTAGCGTATGGTCGAAGATTGACAAAAGTTCTGAGGTTGGCAAGCAGATGTTGGCCGATAACTACTATATCCCTGGCACAGACTGGATTGACTTTTTCAATCCCGAAGCTGCCGCTGCCTATTGGAAGAACTTTTCAGCCCGCTTGGTGCCCTTGGGTATTGACGCTTGGTGGCAGGATGCTACTGAGCCGGAGAACGACGATTTGTTAGGTCGTCGCGTGAACAATGGCAAGTGGGCAGGTGAGGATGTCAGAAACATCTATCCGCTGTTGGTGAATAAGACCGTCTATGAAGGTCTTTATTCCGAGACCAACCAGCGTCCGATGATTCTCACCCGTTGTGCTTTCCCTGGCATCCAGCGTTATGGCTCAGCCATGTGGAGTGGTGACGTGGGTAACGACTGGGAGACCTTCCGTCGTCAGTTGACAGCAGGTCTTGGCATGCAGGCCGCAGGTATTCCTTGGTGGACCTACGATGCTGGTGGTTTCTTCCGTCCAGGCAATCAATATACAGACAAAGCCTATATTGAGCGCATGCTGCGCTGGATAGAGACCAGCGTATTCCTGCCTCTGATGCGTGTTCATGGCTATATGAGCAACACCGAGCCCTGGAACTATGGTCCTGAGGCTCAGAAGGCCATCGCTCGTTCTTTAAACGAGCGTTATCGCCTGTTGCCCTATATCTACAGCCATGCAGCAGAGATTGCCTCCGACGGTTCCACGCTGATGCGTCCGCTGGTATTCGACTTCGCCGACGATGCTCAGGCTCTCGACCAGAAGTATGAATATATGTTTGGTCGTTCGCTGCTTGTCAGTCCTGTGACCGAGCCTGACGTCACCTCGTGGAAGACCTATCTGCCCAAGACCAAGGGCGGATGGTACGACTATTACACTGGTCGCCATTATGACGGTGGTCAGACGGTAACCACCGCAGTAGGTGCCGACTATATTCCTGTCTTCGTCCGTGCGGGCAGCATCATCCCTGTCAAGGGTGATGAAGTCTTGGTTTATCCAGATGCTGATGGCACCTTCACACTCTACGAAGACGACGGTGTGACTCGTGACTATGAAAAGGGACAATGCTCGCGCATTACCTTCCAGTGGGATGACGCTCGTCATCGCCTCACCATCAGTAAGCGTGAAGGCAAGTATCAGGCGATGCCTGTCCGTCGCACCTTTAGTATTAAGATGGCCGACGGTAGCCAGAAGACCATTAACTATCAAGGAAAGAAGACAACAATCGATATCAAATAAGCATGAAGACCTATTTACTAACTCTGTTCATGACAATCTGTGCAACCACACTGACCACGGCACAGACCTGTCCTTATCAGAATCCTAACCTTAGCGCCCGCGAACGAGCCGTTGATTTGTGTTCACGTTTGACGCTGGACGAGAAGGCCAAGCTGATGCTCGACGAGAGTCCCGCCATTCCCCGCTTGGGTATCAAGAAGTTCTTCTGGTGGAGCGAGGCTCTGCACGGTGCTGCTAATATGGGTAATGTCACCGTATTCCCCGAACCCATAGCTATGGCTTCGTCATGGAATCCCGATTTGCTTTATAAGTGTTTCGATGTGGCTTCTACGGAGTTTCGCGCCCAGTACAACCACCGCATGCAGAATGGGGGTGAGGATGAGAAGTTCCACAGCCTTTCTGTGTGGACCCCTAATGTCAATATCTTCCGCGACCCGCGATGGGGCAGGGGACAGGAGACCTATGGTGAGGACCCCTACCTGACCTCTGTGATGGGTGTACAGGTGGTGAAGGGCTTGCAAGGTCCTGAGGATGCGAAGTATCGCAAGTTGTGGGCCTGTGCCAAGCACTATGCCGTGCACAGCGGTCCGGAATATACTCGCCATTCAGCCAATCTCACCAACGTGTCGCCCCGTGACATGTGGGAGACCTATATGCCCGCCTTCAAGACCCTGGTGCAGGATGCCAAGGTGCGCGAGGTGATGTGTGCCTACCAGCGTCTGGACGATGACCCCTGCTGTGGCAGTCAGCGCCTGTTGCAGACCATCCTGCGCGACGAATGGGGCTTTGAGTACCTCGTTGTCAGCGACTGTGGTGCCGTCAGTGATTTCTACGACTCCCACAAGTCCTCAAGCGATGCTACCCACGCCTCTGCCAAGGCTACCATTGCTGGCACCGACGTGGAGTGTGGCTATGGCTATGCCTATCGCAGCATCCCCGAGGCCGTGAAGCGTGGTTTTATCACCGAGGCCGAGGTTGACAAACACGTCATTCGCCTGCTCGAAGGTCGTTTCGACTTGGGCGAGATGGACGATCCTTCGTTGGTGGAATGGTCCAAGATTCCCTATTCTGCCATGTCCACTAAGGCATCTGCTAATATCTCTCTGGAGATGGCACGTCAGAGCATTGTGCTCCTGCAGAACAAAGATAATATATTGCCCCTGCAGAAAGGCAAGGAGAAGATTGCCGTTATCGGTCCCAATGCCGACAACACCCCAATGATGTGGGGCAACTATAATGGCACTCCCAGCCATACCATCACTATCCTCGATGGCATTAAAGCCAAGCAGAAGAAACTGTTCTATGCCCCGGGCTGCGACCTGACTTACGACAAAGTACTGGAGAGCCTGCTGGGCTCGCAGTGCAGTTTCGAGGGTAAGAAAGGCATGAAGGGCACGTTCTGGAACAACCGTCAGATGGAAGGCAAACCCGTTACCACGCAATATTACACCCAGCCCTTGGCAGTCACAACCTTCGGTATGCATAACTTCGCCCCTGGCGTGCAGCTCGAGGACTTCTCTGCCAAGTACGAGACCGTCTTTGCGCCCAGCGAGCCTGGTGAGTATGTGGTCAATGTGGATGCCTGCGGACAGTTTGAACTCTACATCGATGGCGAGCGCAAGTTCCGCCACCGCATCTGGCGCACCACGCCCAATCACATCGTTATCCAGGCCGAGAAGGGCAAGAGCTATAAGATTGAGGTGCGCTTCTCACATGTGCCTACTTACAATGCCAACCTGGCCATCAACATCGCTAAGGAATATCCTATCGACTATCAGGCTGTCATCAACCAGTTGAAGGACATCGACAAGGTCATCTTCGTCGGTGGTATCTCAGCTGCCCTGGAGGGCGAGGAAATGCCTGTTGACATCGACGGCTTCAAGGGTGGCGACCGCACCCATATCGAACTGCCCAAGGTGCAGCGCGACTTCCTTAAGGCCCTGAAGGCTGCCGGCAAGAAGGTCATCTTCGTCAACTGCTCAGGATCTTGTATCGCCTTGCAGCCCGAGACCGAGACCTGTGACGCCATCGTTCAGGCTTGGTATCCCGGTCAGGAGGGTGGCACTGCCGTGGCCGACGTGCTCTTCGGTGACTTCAACCCCAGCGGCAAGCTGCCCGTCACCTTCTATAAGAATAGTAGCCAACTACCCGACTATGAGGATTACTCGATGAAGGGCCGCACCTATCGTTACTTCAACGATGCGCTGTTCCCCTTCGGCTATGGCTTGAGCTACACAGAGTGGAAAGTGGAAGGTGGAAAGTGGAATGAGAATACCAATGGCGGTGGAACCGTCACAGTAGATGTCACCAATACCGGTGCCCGCAAAGGCACAGAGGTGGTGCAGCTCTACATCCGCAACCTGCAGGATGCCGAGGGTCCTTTGAAGTCGCTCCGTGGCTTCCAGCGCGTCACCCTCAATCCCGGTCAGAGTCAGACCGTTGCCATCCCCCTCTCCCGCCAGAGCTTCGAGTTCTGGGATGCAGAGACCAACACCATGCGTGTGAAGCCCGGCCAGTATGAGGTCTTCGTTGGCACGAGCTCATCCGACAAAGATTTGAAGAAACAAATCATCACAATCCAATAACAATGAAGAAACTCTTTTTTTCTCTTTCGCTGCTGGCCGGTTTGAGTGCCACAGCACAAAATCCCTTCGTGCAGACCTGGTTTACCAGTGACCCTGCTCCCATGGTGCACGATGGTCGTATGTATGTTTATACCGGTCACGACGAGGATGGTGCCGACTTCTTCTGGATGCAGGAGTGGCGCGTCTATTCTACTGTTGACATGGTGAACTGGACCGACCACGGTTCTCCCTTGGCTCTTGAGAGCTTCTCTTGGGCCGACGACCGCGCCTGGGCTTCACAGACCATTGAGCGCGACGGCAAGTTCTATTGGTACATCTGCGCCCACAGCAAACTCTCTGGTGGCATGGCCATTGGCGTGGCTGTGAGTGACACCCCTGTTGGTCCTTTCAAGGATGCCATTGGAAAACCCCTCTTCGAAAATGGCTCATGGGACCACATCGATCCCACAGTGATGATTGATGACGATGGTCAGGCCTGGCTGATGTGGGGTAACCCCCAGGTGTATTACCTCAAGCTTAACCGCGATATGATCTCTTACAGTGGCGAGCTGGGCCGCATCGATATGACCGAGGAAGGTTTTGGTGCCCCCGCCATGAACAAGCGTGAGCGCGGCAAGAAGTACAAGGACAACTACACCGAGGGTCCTTGGATTCGCAAGGTCGATGCCAAGAAATACAAGGTTGACAAGAACAAGGTCTATCAGTTGCTCTATGCTGCCGGCGGCGTGCCCGAGCATATCTCTTATAGCACCGCTCCCTCGCCCACAGGCCCCTGGACCTATGCTGGCGAAATCATGCCTCTGTGCGAGACCAAGTCATTCACTAATCACTGCGGTGTGGCCGATTACAAGGGACACTCTTATTTCTTCTATCACACTGGTAAGCTGCCCAACGGTGGCGGCTTCGGTCGTAGCGTAGCTGTAGAGGAGTTCAAGTATAATGCCGACGGCAGCTTCCCCACCATCATGCCTACCGACGAGGGCGTGAAGCCCATCGCCACCTTCAACCCCTATCAGAAGGTGCAGGCCGAGACCATGGCCTTCTCTCGTGGCGTGAAGACCGAACAGAACGATGAGATAGGTGTCTATGTCAGCGACATCCACAATGGCGACTATATCAAACTGCAGAACGTGAAGTTCGACGGCAACACCCCCAAAAAGTTCTCTGCTCGCGTGGCCAGCGGCCTGCGCGGTGGACAGATTGAGGTGCGCATCGACAGCGTGAAGGGACAGATGCTGGCTCGTCTCGAAGTGCCTGGCACCGGTGGTTGGGAGAAGTGGCAGACCCTTTCTGCTGATTTCCATAAGCAGGTTAACGGCACCCACGACCTCTACTTGGTCTTCACCGGTCGTAAAGGTCCGAAACTCTTCAACTTCGACTGGTGGCAGATTGAAGGCACACTGAAGTCACTCGTTGTCGAGGACGGAGGCCTGGGCCAGTACAAGGCCATTATGAAGGAAGAGGCCACCCTCGCTGCCCACACTGTCTTTGTGCCTCAGGACCTCTCTGTTTTCAATGAGAAAAACCGCCTGCCCGTGCTTGTTTGGGGTAATGGAGCCTGCACCAATTCACCCTGGGAGCATTTCAAGTTCCTCAACGAGATTGCCTCTCACGGCTATATCGTCCTGGCCACTGGCTATATCCCCATGGAGGAGAAGCCCTACAACGGTCCGATGTCAACCACCGAGCAGCAGATTGAGTCTATCGACTGGATCATTGCCCAGAACGCCAACCCTGCTTCGCCCTATTACAACAAGATTGATGTGAAGAACATCTGTGTGGCAGGTATGTCATGCGGTGGACTGCAGACCCTCTTCAACTGCGCCGATCCCCGTATCAAGGCCCTCATGATTTGCAACAGCGGCCTCTTCAAGGAGAGCAACCGCGCCCAGGCCGTGGGTGGCATGCCCATGCCTCCCAAGTCTAAGCTCAAGGAGATTCACACCCCCATCATGTATCTCCTCGGTGGCAAGGAAGATATCGCCTACGAGAACGGTATGGACGACTTCTATCAGATTAAGCACGTGCCCTGCTGTGCAGCTAACTTCCCCGTGGGCCACGGTGGCACCTATCGTCAGCCTCACGGTGGCGAGTTCTCTGTCGTAGCCCTCGGTTGGCTCGACTGGCAGCTCAAGGGCGACAAGCAGGCTGCCAAGATGTTCAAGGGTAACGACTGCGAGCTCTCGAAGCGCAAAGGCTGGACCCTCGATAAAAATGCCAAGTTCAATAAACTAAAATAACGACTAACAACAACTAACTAATTATGAAGAAGAACATTATTCCCGCCATCCTCTGTGCAGCGACATTGTCGCTCCCTTCACTGGCACAACCCCAGGATCATAAAATGCCCATGCCCGACCTCAACCAGGTCAACATGCCGCTGTTCCAGACCAAGTACACCGCCGACCCCTCACCCCTGGTGATTGGCGACACCCTGTTCCTCTACACCTCTCACGATGCCTCGCCTGAGGATATTCCCGATGAGAACGAGAAGAACTCTGCCGGCTTCTTCATGTACGACTGGCTGCTGTGGTCAACCACCGATATGGCCAACTGGACGGAGTACGGCGCTTGTGCTTCGCTCAAGGAGTTTAAGTGGCGCAGCCGCGAGAACGGTGCCTGGGCCATCCAGACTGTAGAGCGCAACGGCAAGTATTACCTCTATGCCCCGCTCCACGGACATGGCATCGGCGTACTCGTGGCCGACACCCCTTACGGACCCTTCCGTGATCCCCTGGGTCAGCCCCTCGTATGGCAGAAGGAGCACTGGGATGACATCGATCCCTCTGTTTTCATCGATGACGACGGTCAGGCCTATATGTACTGGGGCAACCCCCATGTCTATTGCATCAAGCTCAACAAGGACATGATCTCTACCGACGGTCCCATCCTCGTGCTTAATCCTGCCGACGGTGTGATGCGCCCCGTCAAGGAAGAAGGAGCCAAGATCAACCTCCGCATCCCCGGCAGTCAGAAGGCTAACTGGAAGGTGAAGAACTATCAGGAGGGTCCTTGGTTCTACAAACGTAATGGTAAGTATTACCTGGCTTATGCCACTACTTGCTGTCCCGAGGCGCTGGGCTATGCCATGAGCGACAGTCCCACCGGTCCTTGGGAGTGGAAGAACTACATCATGCGTCCCACTGATCGTGACCGCGGCAACCATCCTGGCATCTGCGATTTCAAGGGTCGCTCATACGTTTTCGGTCAGGACTATGACTTGATGCATCTCGACACCTACATTCATCACGAGCGTCGTAGTGTTAGTGCCAACGAGATTGTATATCTGGAGGACGGTACCATTCCCGAGATTCCCTATTGGCTTGACCAGAAGCCTATGCAGCAGTTACACTGGCTGAACCCCTACCAGCGTGTAGAGGCCGAGACCATGGCTTGGGGCAAGGGTCTGAAGAGTGCCAAGATGGGCATCCCCAATACTGGTGTGGTGAAGGATATGCCTGACTCTCCCGGCAAGCGCAATATGTATATTTACGATATAGACAACGGCGAGTATATCCGTTTGCGCGGCGTCGATTTTGGTGCCGGTGCCAAGCAGTTTAGCATCTGGGCCGCTTCTACAGGCGCTTGCACTGTGACCCTGCGCCTCGACTCTGAGGACGGTCCCGTCATTGGTTCGGTGAAGATTGGTGCGACAGGTTCTGTTGATACTTACAAGTCGTTTGCCGCCAAGGTCAAGGGCGCTTCAAGCGTGCACGACCTCTACCTTTGCTTCAGCGATGCTGAGGGTGAGGTGCATCTGGACTATTGGATGTTTAAGTAACCTTTTATTAATAACTAAAAAAACAAGATGAAAATCAACTGTTTTTCCTTTGTGCTGGCAAGCCTCTTACTGGCCATGCCATGCAGTGTGTCTGCCCAGAAAAAGGCAGCCGCCAAGAAGGCAACCACCCAGAAGGTGGACCAACCAGATCCTAATTTCTACATTTTCCTTTGTTTCGGACAGTCTAACATGGAAGGCAACGCCCGTCCCGAGGCCGTCGATCTGGCCAGCCCCGGTCCCCGTTTCCAGCTGATGCCCGCCGTCGATTTTCCCGCCACCGATCAGCGAGCTGCTCGTGTCAAGGGTGAATGGTGTGAGGCTTCGGCTCCCCTGTGCCGTCCGAACACAGGTCTGACCCCTGCCGACTGGTTCGGTCGTACCCTTGTGGCCTCGCTGCCCGAGCATATCAAGATTGGTGTCATCCATGTGGCCATTGGTGGTATCGACATCAAGGGCTTCCTGCCCGACAGCATTCCCAGCTATGTAGAGAAGAAGGCTCCAGGCTGGATGAAAGGCATGCTCAAGGCCTACGATAACGACCCTTATAAGGCCCTCGTCGATCTGGCCAAGAAGGCCCAGAAGGACGGTGTCATCAAGGGCATCCTGATGCACCAGGGCGAGACCAACACCGGCGACCCCAAGTGGGCCGGCATGGTGAAGCAGGTGTATGAGAACCTGTGCGGCGACCTGCAGCTGAAGCCCGAGGAGGTCAACCTCTATGTGGGCAACATCGTCCAGGCCGACGGCAAGGGCGTGTGCATCGGCTGTAAGAAGCAGATTGATGAACTGCCCCAGACCATCCATACCTGTCAGGTTATCTCTTCCGACAAGTGTACCAACGGCCCCGACCGCCTGCATTTCGATGCTGCCGGCTATCGCGAGCTGGGTTGCCGTTATGGCGAGGCTGTGGCCCGTCACCTCGGTTTTGAGCCTAAGCGCCCTGCCAACCTGCCCGCTGTCTATAAGAAGATCAACGTGCCTGCCGACGCTGTGACCGCTGAGAACGCCATTCCTGGCAACGAGTTCCCCAAGGTGGATAAGGAGCGTCGCGCCTACTTCCGCATCAATGCCCCTCAGGCCAAGAAGGTGGTGGTTGATATCTGCAGCAAGAAGTACGACATGGAGCCCGACGGTAAGGGCAACTTCATGGCTGTGACCGATCCATTGCCCGTGGGTTTCCACTATTATTTCATGAACATCGACGGCGTGAACTTCATCGACCCCGCCTCTGAGACCTACTTCGGCTGCAACCGCGAGTGTGGTGGCCTTGAGGTGCCCGAGGGCCCCGAGGGCGACTACTACCGTCCCCAGCAGGGTGTGGCTCACGGTCAGGTGCGCAGCATCTACTACCACAGTCCAAACTCTAAGTTTGGCGAGTGGCGTCATGCCTTAGTCTATACTCCTGCTGAATACGAGCTGGCCAAGAATGCTAAGAAGCGCTATCCCGTGCTCTATCTGCAGCATGGCATGGGCGAGGGCGAGACCAGCTGGATGCTCCAGGGTAAGATGCAGCACATCATGGACAATGCCATTGCCAGCGGCGAGGCTGTACCCATGCTTGTGGTCATGGAGAGCGGCGATATCAAGCAGCCCTTCGGAGGTGGCAACAACAGTGCTGGCCGCAGCGAATACGGAGCATCGTTCTATCCCGTGCTCTTGAACGACCTCATCCCCTATATCGATGCCAACTTCCGCACCAAGGCCGATCGTGAGAACCGTGCCATGGCAGGCCTCTCTTGGGGTGGTCACCAGACCTTCGATGTCGTGCTCCAGAACCTCGACAAGTTTGCTTGGCTCGGCACCTTCAGCGGCGCCATCTTCGGTCTCGACGTGAAGACTGCCTACAACGGTGTCTTTGCCGATGCCGACGCTTTCAACAAGAAGATTCACTACATGTATATGAACTGGGGCACCGACGACTTCATCAACAGCCAGTCTATCGTTGATGGTCTCCGTCAGATGGGCATCAAGGTCGAGTCCTCTGTCTCTCAGGGCACCGGCCACGAGTTCCTCACCTGGCGTCGTGGACTCCATGAGTTCATCCCCCATATCTTCAAGAAATAGAAAAAAAATATTGATTAAAGTTATATTTATCTTGGGAGAGCTGTTCGATGTGATATCGCGCAGCTCTTTTCTATCTGCTTAATTATCCTAAAATCGCATGCGGCGTATCGGATGTATGCGTTTTTTTCTTATATTTGCATTCGAATCTATTCATGGTCAAAGATAAACCTTAAGACTACTGACAAAATTTGATGGAAAGAACATCCTGCGACCTTCGCGGGGCATGAAATGACCTCACCGGATGGTCCTGCGACCCTCGCGGGGCATGAAATGAACTAAACTGACCGTCCTGTTATCTCGACGGACCAAATATTATTATTAATTCATTAAAAAACCATTTTCAAATGGCTGAAAGTTATCAGTTAAACACGGCTTGGCTTGGAGAACTGGCCAACGCCCACCACGATGGCACGACGCAGCAGATTGACGGCTTCGTGCAGAGTTTTTCAACCACAAACGCCCGCTTCCTGGAGAAGGCAGCCGCCGTCGCCAAGGCGCGCCAGAAGGAGGACGTGGTCTGGATGAAGTCGCAGCGCGACGATGCTGTGGCCCAGCTCGAGGCTGCCGACAAGCTCCAGGACAGCTATGTGTCGGCCGCACGCTACATCATCACCGCCCATGCCGGACTGCCCGACAGCGAGCCCACCAAGGCCGAGGCTGTGGTCTGTGCCCAGGTTTTCAAGGACTACAACTTCCGTACCAACGAGGCCTACGGTGCCGAGTCCGACAAAATCATCCAGATGCAGCAGAACCTGCAGGTACACCAAACGTTCCTCACCCAGATTGGTGCCTGGGCTTTCTATCTGAAGGCCGTTGAGCAGGCTCAGCAGGTGCGCTCCTTGTTGGGCGAGCGTGCCCTGACCAAGGGCGAGTTTGTCAAGGGCGAGATGAAGTCGGCCCGCCGCGCCACCGACGTGGCCATCGCCGACCTCTACAAGACCATCCTCGCTATGCTGGACCTCATGCCCAGTGCCGAGCTCACCGCCCTCTACAACCAGCTGAAGGGTATCGAAATCTACGCCCGCCAGTACTATCTCAAGGATGGCGTCACGTCTAACGGCGGCGGAGGCGATACCCCCACACCGTCACCCTCGCCCACACCCACGCCCGATCCCACGCCGACGCCCGACCCGACGCCCGACCCCGATCCGACACCTACGCCGGACCCCACACCCGACCCATCGGACGACCCCGACGATCCCGAGAACTAACCCTCGCATCCCCCTCTCCACGCATGCAGCCCACACGCTGCATGCGTTTTTTTTGCTTCCTGTGCTGACATTTTGAGCGTTTCACTGGATTCTTAAATAATTGGAAAAATACATAAGGAATGTGATAAGAGTGGAAAATTTTCCGTACCTTTACAGCGCTTTTGTAACAATATTGATTCAGATACGCGAATGTTCGGACAGATTTCTCTCGATATAATATTATTGTTCATGCTCTACGGCGTGGGAACTGCGACGGCGGCGGGGGCTTGCCTCTACCTGTTGCTGCGGCGGGCCAACGCCATTGCGCCTGAGGTGACGTCGCCCGTGCGGCTCAGACGGTGGACGGCAGCGTTCTTCGCCGTCCTGGCCATTGGGCATTTGTGGTACCTGCCGGCTGCCGTACTCACGGATGAAGACATCACAGTGTGCATGCTCGTGGGTGGACTGCTCGACTGCGTGACGGTTATTCCTCTGGTCACCGTGCTGTTGCTCTGCATGCTGCAGGACCGGCAGCGGC
>CACYNE010000019.1 GCA_902775605.1 uncultured Prevotellaceae bacterium | reverse complement strand
TCGAGCCGCCGCATCATCTTCACGCCCAACACCGAACTGAAGGAGGAGCTCTCGAAAACCGCCGTCCAGATCACCTGCTACGACAAGGATGGCAAGGAAATCAAGCGCGTCACCTCGGCCGACGATGGAAGCGTGGAGGACGAGCTGGAGAACACTGGCGGCAACCAGGGACCCACCCCCAGCCCTTCCGAGGGAGGAGAGAACCAAGGCGGAGGTAACCAAGGCGGAGGAGGTAACGACACCGAGGATCCTGAGAACTAAGTGAACCTGGGCACCACCAGTTGCATTGGAGTGTGAAAAAGAGGAGAGAGGAAAGAGGAGGGTGGAAAGAGGAGGGTGGAAAGAGGAAGGTGGAAGGAGGAATGTAAAAAGACCGACATCTCATTGCGAGGTGTCGGTCTTCTTGCGCTTCTTCTTTGATGATAACCTTATATTGGCTCATAAACTGCGTATGTATTGGTCGAGCTCGTCAACACTTGCGAAACTCTTGCCTGGTTGTTTCTCTGCACGCTCAATCTTTGCGAAGAATTCTTCCTTGGTCATCAAGGTGGGATCCTCCTTCTCGGCAACGAGCTTGCGCATTATTCTTGCTGCAAAGATACAACTTTTTTCGATACGTTGTATCAATAATTCCGTTTTTTACTTTCGTATGGCTAAATCTGGGATATTCACTTCACCACGTTTCCAACAAAAAAGGCGGTTGCAAAAGCGACCGCCTATTATGTTATAGAGTTTAGGGATTATTCTCTGTTCTCGGCATCGATGGCCTTGATTTTCTCCTTGACCAACTGCATGTCGTCCTTGAGTTTCTGGATCTTGCGATTCATCTCCTCGATGAGGCTGTTGCCCTTCTTGCTGCTGGCAGTGAGGAAGCCCAGGTTGTTCTCGTAGGTCTGAATCTCCTGCTTCAGGTTCTCATACTGACGGAGCAGACGCTGGCGCTCGTTGCTCAGGGCATCCTCGCCACGCTCGGCCACCTGCTTCAGGTTGTCCTTGAACTTGTTGAGGCGCTTCTTGGCCACGTTGATGTTGAGTTCCTTATAGAGCTTGTCGAGCACGGCGTGGTACTCCTGATAGAGCTTGTCCTTCTCCTTGTAAGGCACGTGACCTATGGCGTTGTATTCCTCCACCAGTTTCTGCACCTTCTCCTGCAGATTGTCGCCAGCCTCTTCGGCAGCAGCCTTCAGGCGCTCGATGACGCCGCGCTTCTTCTCCAGGTTGTCGCGCTCCTCGTTGCGCTGTCCTGCGCCAGCGGCGTTGCGGGCCTCGAAGAACTTGTTGCAGGCGGCGAGGAACTCCTCCCACAGCTGGTCGCCCAGTTTCTTGGGCACCATGCCGATGGTCTTCCATTCCTTCTGCAGGGCGATGAGCTTGTCGCTGGTTGACTTCCATTCGGTGCTGTCCTGCAGGGCCTTGGCCTTTTCGATGAGGGTGCGCTTCTTCTCGGCGTTCTCCTTGTAGGCATCCTTCATGTTCTTGAAGTACTCAGCCTTGCGTGCAAAGAAGGTGTCGCAAGCAGCGCGGAAACGCTCAAAGATCTTCACGTTCATCTTCTGCGGAGCAAAGCCGATGGTCTTCCACTCCGTCTGGATGTTGATGATATCCTGGGTGTGACGCTCCCAGTCGGCACTGTTCTTGTTCTCTTCGGTGTTGATGGCCTCGACCTTCTCGCAGAGCACGGTCTTCTTCTGGAGGTTGTCCTCCTCGCGAGCCCTGAGGTCGTCGAAGTGCTGCTGGTGGCGCTTGTTGATGACGGTAGATGCGGCCTTGAAGCGCTGCCAGATTTCCTCACGCAGTTCCTTGCTCACGGGACCAATCTCGCGATACTCCTGATGCAGCTTCTGCAACTGGTGGAAGGCGCTGATGACATCCTCCTCGTCGGCCAGCTTCTCGGCAGCCTCGCACAGATGGGTCTTGGCTTCCAGGTTCTTCTTGAAGTCCAGCTCGCGGGCCTCGCTGTTCAGTTTCAGCAGGTCGTAGAACTGCTCCACATAGAGCTGATAGCTGCGCCACAGCTCGTTGGCCTTCTCGGCAGGAACGGCCTTGATATCGCGCCACTCCTGCTGCAGGGTCTTGAACTCCTGATAGGTCTTGCTGGCCTCCTCGGGCGAGGTGACCATAGCCTTTATCTTTTCAATGATATTGAGCTTCTTCTTGAGGTTCTCTTCCTTCTCAGCCTCCTGTTCGCGGAACAGTTGCTGACGGCGTTCCTTGATGACGCCCATCTCGGCCTTAAACACTTCCTCGTCCTGGTCGGGAGTAATCTGATAGGCTTCTGGATCGCCGCCTGCGTCCAGATATTCCTTGAGCTGGGCTTCGCGTGCGGCAATGTGCAATTTATAGAAGGCCGTCTTCAGATATTCCACTTCGTCCTTCTGTGGTGCCTCCTCGCCATGAGCTAACTCCTTGACGCGATCGAGCACCTCCTTCTTGGTTTCATAGACCTTGCGGGGAGCTTCTTCTTTTGCGCTGGTTTCTACTTCAGGAGTCGTAGCTGCCTGGATTACTTCTTCTTGTTTCCCCTGTTCGAGGATGTTGTCTTGAGAGTCCATCATTTAACTGTTTTAGTTACTGATTCGATTGATATGTACAAAATTAGGCTTCAAAATTACTTAAAATAATTTAATTGACCTAATTATTTGACGTTTTTTTTCGTTTTGGGTGCTTAAATCAGTCTTTTATGGCGGAAGAACCACCATGCAGCGCCAGAAACACCAATAGAAATGAAGAGGGCAAAGATGAATCCGTAGGTGTTTTGCTCCATGCCGTTGACCAGGTTCATGCCAAAGAGAGAGGCGATGAGGGTGGGGAACATCATGATGATGGTGACGGATGTGAGCGTACGCATCACCGTGTTCATGTTGTTGTTGATGATGCTGCTATAGGTGTCCATCGTCGATTCCAGGATGTCGGAGTAGATGCTGGTCGTTTCGCGTGCCTGCGCCATCTCGATGTTGACGTCCTCGATAAGGTCGGCGTCCAACTCGTCAATCTGCAACTTGAACTTCAGCTTTGACAGCAGCGTCTCGTTGCCACGGATGGATGTCTGGAAGTAGGTCAGCGAGTCCTGCAGGCGCGACAGGCCAATCAGGCTCTCGTTGTTCACGTCCTGATCCAGGTTGCGCTTTGCCTTGTCGATGAGCGAGTTGATCTGCTTCAGTCGTTTCAGGTACCACACTGCCGACGACAGGAACAAGCGGAAGATCATATCTACATGGTCTGTGAATCCCACGCCGCGCTTCTGCTGATAGCTCACGAAGTCGATCATCATGTTGGTCTCGTAATAACACACGGTGATGGTGACATCGCGCTTATGGATGATGCCCAAGGGCACGGTGGTATAGGGTGTGCGCGAGCGAACCTCTTTGACGTAGGGAATACGGAGGATGATGAGCATCCAGCCATCGTCATATTCATAACGGGCTCTCTCATCGGTATCGCTGATGTCGCTGATAAAATAATCGGGTATGCCGAACTTCTCTTCCAGCTGGCGCTGGTCGTCTTCGGTTGGACACGTCACTTGTATCCAGCAATTGGGCTGCCACTCTGTGAGCTGGTTCAGCCCCTCTTGGGTGTTCCAGTAGGTCTTCATTGTGCTAATCCGTTTTTTTAGCTGTTAGCCATTAGCTGTTGGCTGTTAGCTTTTGGCTTTTGGCTTTTTTTGTGGTTCTGGCTAAGAGCTAATTGCTAACAGCTAAGAGTAACAGCAAACAGCAACAGCCAACAACCAATTTAGCGGCAAGAGGATTAGCAGCCTTGCTCGCTATCCCCTGGCCTAACGTTTGTTATTTTCCGCCGGGTAATCGTCCATAATTAAATAATATTTTGGTTTTCGGGTGCAAAAGTACGAATAATAATTAAGAATTAAGAGTTAAGAGTTAAGAAAATTTTCGCCGAAAGACATTTTTTCTTAATTCTTAACTCTTAATTCCCCAATTGTTACTTCTCAGGAATGTCCTCGAGGGTCTTCTTCAGCAGTGTCCAGAAGGGCTCCACTGTGGCAATGAGGGCGCGCTCGGTAGTGGTGTGAGGCGACTTCATGGTGGGACCGAGGCTGACGACGTCGAGCCAAGGATACTTGCCCAGGATGACAGAGCACTCCAATCCAGCATGATCCACCTGGATGATGCCGTCCTCGCCGAAGAGTTCCTTATATTCCTTGAGCAGCAGGTGCAGAATCTCAGAATTGGGGTTGGGATCCCAGCCGCCGTAGCTGCCTGCCGTCTCCACCTTCATGCCAGCCATTGAGAAGCTGCTTGCCAGGGTGTTGACCACATAGTCCTTCATGTCCTCACGACTTGAGCGAGCCAGAATCTTGATGCTGGCCTTGCCGCCCTCGATGTCGATGATGGCGAGGTTAGAAGAGGTCTCCACCACGTTGGGGTAGGCGGGGATGAAGCGGATGACGCCGTCGTGACAAGCATAGATGGCATCGACGATGTTGTCCTGTATCTCCACGGGAATCTCGGTTTTGGGTGTCTCTACCTCCTCGACGATGACCTCGATGCCTTGAGGCTCGATGAGCTTGAACTCGTCGTTGAAGGTCTCCTTCCAGTCTTCAGCCAGTTCCTTGATGGCCTCGATGTTCTCCTTGGGCAGGGTGAGGATGGTCTCAGCCTTGAAGGGGATGGCGTTGCGCATGTTGCCTCCGTGCCAGGCCGCCAGACGGGCGTCCAGCTCCTCGATGGCCTCGCGCACCATCTGCACCATCAGTTTGTTGGCATTGCCGCGACCCTCATGAATCTCCAGTCCTGAGTGTCCGCCGCGTAGGTTCTTCACCGTCAGGCGAACGGCAACATCCTCGGTGTCGGTGTCGGCTTCTTTATAGTCGAGAGTAGCGGTGACGTCGATGCCACCAGCCGAGCCGATGACAAACTTGCCCCAGTGCTCAGAGTCGAGGTTCATCAGGATGTCGCCCTGCAACTCGCCCTCGGGCAGGTCGTTGGCACCATACATACCCGTCTCCTCGTCGGCAGTGATGAGAGCGTCGATGGGACCGTGCTTCAGTGTCTTGTCCTCCATGATGGCCATGATGGCAGCCACGCCAAGACCATTGTCGGCACCCAGTGTGGTGCCCTTGGCCTTCACCCATTCGCCGTCAATCCAGGGCTGGATGGGGTCGGTCTCGAAATTATGTGTTGACTCGGGCGTCTTCTGTGGCACCATGTCCATGTGGGCCTGCAGGATCACGCCTTTCTTGTTCTCCATGCCTGGTGTGGCGGGCTTGCGGAAATGGATGTTGCCGGCAGGGTCCTTCACGGCATAGATGCCGCACTGCTTACCGAAGTCAAGCAGGAACTGCTGGATTTTCTCGAGGTGTCCGCTGGGACGTGGGACTTGTGTCAGTGCGTAGAAGTTCTTCCAGATGCACTGAGGGTTCAGATTCTGAATTTTACTCATAGTTTTTCTATTGCTTTAGGGTTATACATTTCGTGAATGAGAGGCGCGCCCAGGCATACATGCCCAGCAGGATGACGAGCATCGTCTGCACCGTATGGACGATGAGCACGAAGATGAGTGCCTGCTGATCCACCACGCCATAGAGAATCAGCATCGTCTTGATGGCGAAGTGCCAAGGACCGGCGCCGTTGGGGGTGGGCACGATGACGGCAAAGTTGGCCACCACAAAGGAGATCAGCGCACAGCCGATGCCCAGATGGGTGGTGAAGTCGAAGCAGAAGAACGTGAGGAAGTAATGCAGGAAATACATCACCCAGATGCCCACCGAGAAAAACAGATACAGCGGCAGGTTTCTCACATCCTTGAGCGACAGCACGCCCTCCCAGATGCCGTGGAGCGTCGTACGTACCTTATTATATATAGAGAGATTCTTCAGCAGCAGGTGGAGCAACAGCAGTACGGCAGCGGCGCAGATGGCCGTCACCAGCCAGCCCGTCAGTGAGAATCCGCTCAGAACGTGTTCGAAGGAGGTGCCCGTCTTCTTGAAGAACGTGCCAAAGGTGCTCATGCCAAACAGCAGGATGATGCCCGAATAGAGCAGTACAATCAGCGTATCTACGGCTCGCTCGGTGACCACGGTGCCCAGGGCTTTCGAGAACGAGATGCCCTCCCACCGCTTCAGCACGCCGCAACGCGTAAACTCGCCCATGCGGGGCACGATGAGCGATACGGCATAGCTCAGGAAAATGGCGTTCACCGCCACCTTCTGGCGAGGCTTCTCGCCCAGGGGCTCCAGCGTCTGCATCCATCGCCATCCGCGAAACATCTGTGCCAGGATGCCAAAGGGAAACGACAGCAGCATCCACGTCCAGTTCATCTCATGAATCATCACGTGCTTGATGCTCTGCCAGTCCTCGCCTCGATACATCCAATAGAGAATGGCACCGCCCAGTATGAGCGGCATCAGGACTTTGGCTATGGTCTGCAGGTATTTCATTCGAGGGGCAAAGGTACGAATAAGTGCGTAAAAAACCAAATTTGTGCCTACGTATTTAGTTTATTTTGATACTCTCGAGGTCCTACGCCCTTATAATGTCGAAAATTCCTGTAAAAAGACGTACTGCTTGAGAAACCTGCCTGCTCGCCAATCTCCGTCAGTGCTCTCTCCGGATGCTCACAGATCAGTTGTGCGGCATAGTTCACACGCATGCGATTCACATATTCGCTGAACGACACCCCCTTTTCGCGGTTGATGGCTGCATAGACATAGTTGCGGTTGGTGCCCAGTCGCTGCACCAGGTCTATAATCTTCAGGTTGGGCTGCAGGTACAGCTGTTCCTCCTCCATCAGTTGCTCTATGCGGTGACGCAGTTCCGTGATGGTTGTCTGCTCGGTGCCATTATCTTCGGTGCGCTGTTCGTCCCGCTCAATGTCCTCAATGCTAAACTTCTGGCGATAGCCAATATAGCCGATGGCAAAGATCAGCGTAGAGAAAATCATCGATGAGACAATGAGCAGCCAGGTTGAATGATGCAGGTTCTGGCGACCGATGATGTTGAAGATAAACGACATCACCGCCGTGGCTACAAACACCATCAGGAGCAGGTGCACATCGGTCAGCGTCTTGCCCTCTACGTCAGAATAGTTGCTGTTCACCAGTTCCTTATATTGCTTCATGTGAAACTGTCCGTAGAAGAATATGGGGATGATGAGCAGGCCGAAGAATCCCTTGCATACGTCGTGCATCATGGCTTGTTGGATGGCCAACCCCTTCAGTCCTGCATGCTCTCCGCCATACAGATAGATGTCGAAAAACAGCTGCGTCTCCGTTTCCGACATCATCAGGTAGAGCACTCCCACGGTGGCGCTGCACACCAGGGCGGGAACCAGCAGCAGCCAGCGCAGCATGCGGTGCCCTTTGCGTGTGGCCATCGAACAGATATAGAGGTAATAGAGAGGATAGACAGCCAGATTCGCCGCACAATACAGCGTGTCGGTCAGGGGCAGGATGTCCGTGCTGTGGTTGAAGAACACGCAGTGGCCGAAGTACAGCACCGTTGTCGCCAGCATAAACACCAGCAGGTGCAGACGCGGTTTTTTCTGGTCCTTCGTGTGCAGTTCCAATGCCAGCATGGCAGTCCAGAACAAACTGACAAACATGGGCATCACTGTGAATATCATTTCTTTCATCATTGCAAAGATAGTGTTTTTGAGGTAGAAAAGTATACTTTTTTTGTAGGAAATTGCATTTTTGATGCAAAATTGGCATATTTGCAACGAAAAAATGTGAATATGAAATCTTTTTGTGTGAAAACGGCATGTGTTTTTATCAATTATTGCTTACCTTTGTCGCAGTTATTTCATCATAAGATTTATGGTATCTAGAAACACATTCCTGTTTATTATGTTAGAAGAAAATGTGAAGAAGTAAATTTAAGAAAAAGTCTATCTTACCAAAACTACTAACCGAAAATGAAGTTCTTACCAACTCGTTGGGAAACGAACAGAGCTACGCATTAAAAATCGGAGAGCGGGTCTGGAAAATCATGAGTCACCAGACTCGCCTCCTCATCTTAGGCTTTACGAACCGTTGTGGTTAGTTTAATAAATTCATTCTTTTTTTACCAGAAAGGACGACCCGTTGATTTTTTTATCTCATCAGGGCCGTCCCTCTTTTTTTGCGTCCCTTGGGTAATTGCGTTTTTTTGGGGGGGGAGTGCCAGTTTTGGCCGAAAATTGCATTTATGAAATAAAACTGCTTTTTTGAAATGTTAAATTGTGAAATTGAATTTTATTTCTGTGAAAACGGAGCACGGAAATAATAGTAATTGTTTACCTTTGTTGCAAGATATTTGCCTAAAATCGATTATTAACTCAAAACACATTATTATATTATGAAAAAGCTATTTTATTTTATGAGCCTGTTTTTAGGCTTACTGGTTTCTTCTTCAGCCTTCGTGGCTTGTGGTGACGATGATGATGAAAAGGATGCTGGTGGTGGTCAGCAAGGTGGAGGCACTACCACTACTATAACAGAAAAAGATATCCTTGGCACATGGTATGGCGTGGAGGAGAGTTCCGACAAGATCAATGTCTTTGTGATGGCATTCTACGAAGGTGGCCGCGGTTACTATGCAGAGTTTAAGGCAAAGGCTAAGAACAACTGGGAACCACGGGCAGAAGAGTCTGTCGATATGACTTGGACCCTGAAGGATGGTGCACTCACGATGACCTTCCAGGCTGGCGAAAAGACGGAGGCCCGTCGTGGTGACATCTTGGCTAAGAATGCCGATGGCTCGCTGAAGGTGAAGCGCTATCTGGAAGAAGGCACTGACGAGGTCATTCTCAAGTCTATCCAGAATCCTCAGGAGGCTTATTCTATTCTGTATGAGCTGGTGAAAAACAAACAGGGAGACAACAATGAATCTCAGCCTGCTACTACCAATCTCCTTGTAGGTACATGGTCGTTTGGCGATGCCGCATTCATCTTCACTGAAAGGGGCTTGACGATTATGCAAGGAAAACAACAGGTCTTTAAAGGTGAATATATCTATGAGAATGGTAAGTTGAAATATGTGGAGGGCGACGTGGTCAACACGGCCCGAGTACAGTTGCTTTATGACAATAACGTGCTGGTGCTCGTCACCATTCCCGACAATGCTGAAGATTATTCACTTGGCGAGGCACCTGTAATCCTCTTCAGGAACGGTCAGGCTCCAGAAATGTCGGCCAACGACGTACAGGGCACGTGGCATTGGTATATGGGTGGCCAGGAAGAGAACTACATCCGTGCGGGCGTCATGATCAGTGGCAATAGAATTGAGATTATTATCACCCCGTGGGCTGAGCGTCATGTCGGCACATTCACCTATAGCGAAGGCATCCTCCATCTCAACATGACTGAGTTCTATTCAGCACGCAGTGAGGATGGTCAAGGCTGGGGCGAAGGAGGTATTGACCCCACCACACTGGAGTGTGACCACTGGTATCCCGTTTCTAAGGATGACATCGGCGACCACCTGCCCGAGACGATGCTGTTTGTGGCAGGTCCCAACGAGGCCTATGGCTATGTGGTTGGTCTCCCCGCAGTGTTTGTTAAGAAATAAATCCATTATTAAAACAATATAATTATGAAGAAGATTTTTTATTTTATGAGCCTTTTCCTGGGCTTATTGGTGTGTTCTTCAGCCTTCGTGGCTTGTGGTGACGATGATGACAGCAGCTCTGACAGCGGAAAATATGCGGGTAACCGCATAGTGGGCACATGGCAGTGGGGCGATCCCGAGATGTCGAGCGAAGAGCACCATCATCATATATGGGCTATATCTTCAAGGCCAATGGCGACTGTGAGGGCTACATGGTTCAGCAAGAAGAGGAAGAGTCGTGGGGTGAGTACCGCTATGGCACCTACACTATTAATGGCATCAAGTTGGTGATGACATGGACTAAGGTGGTTTATAAAGAGCATGGTGAAACCTTCGAAAAGTCCATAGAGCAGCCTCAGCCTGATGAATGCGAGATTATGTATCCAAAAGAAGGCAATGTAGGCATGTTCCTCAAACGCTATTACATGATTGACGGTCGTCAGGGCTGGTCGGAGGAGGGACCCTTCTACAAGCTCTAAATAGTTTTTTTGATAAAACTGCAAAGTGACTCTCCGCATCCTGCGCACGCTGGACGATGACGAGGGAATAAAAAGAAACTTTCCGACTAAAAATTTGGTTGGAAAGTTTTTTGTTTATACCTTTGCAGCATGAAGCAAGTAAGACCCAAAAAGAATCTTGGTCAGCACTTTCTGACCGACCTCTCAATAGCAAAGCGCATTGCCGACACGGTGGATGCCTGTCCTGACATTCCTGTGCTGGAGGTGGGACCGGGTATGGGCGTGATGACACAGTATCTGGTGGAGAAGCCCCGCTTATTTAAAGTGGTGGAGATAGACCGCGAGAGTGTGGCTTATCTGAATGAGCACTTCCCCAAGTTGCGCGAGAATATTTTGGGCGAGGACTTCCTGCGAATGGATCTGAGGAAGGTGTTTGACGGACAGCAGTTTGTGCTGACGGGCAACTACCCCTACGACATATCGTCGCAGATATTCTTTAAGATGCTGGACAACCGCGACCTGATTCCCTGCTGCACAGGTATGATTCAGCACGAGGTGGCGGTGCGTATGGCTTCGCAGCCTGGCAATAAGCAGTATGGCATCCTGTCGGTGCTGATTCAGGCGTGGTACGACGTGGAGTATCTCTTCACAGTGGAGCCGGGCGTGTTTAACCCGCCTCCCAAGGTGCAGAGTGCCGTGATACGCATGACGCGCAACAAGGTTCAGAAGTTGGGATGCGACGAAGAACTGTTTAAGCGCGTGGTGAAGACGGCGTTCAACCAGCGCAGAAAGATGCTGCGTGTGTCATTGCGTCAAATTATTTCTACAGATGCCCTGCAATCAATCGTTGATTCAAAGTTTGCCACACTGAGACCAGAGCAGTTGTCGATTCCAGAGTTCGTAGAATTGACTAATTTGGTTGAAAAATTGTTGTGTGCGAACACAATCGCTTGATTTTAATCAATAATAGAGCCTTTTTCTGTCAAAACACGATGAAAATCGATACAACTTATCGATTTTCGTCGTAACTTTGCATCGTCAAAAGAAAACAAGAGATCTTCAATAGAGTTAGTTTAAAGGTAATAAAGATTGAACCTTGTGAAAGGTGAAAGAGAAAGCATAGAAAGAAAGAGTTAGTAAATGTTCAATAGGTTAGTTAGTATTTTTTTAGGTTAGATTGTTTTAGGACAGTAGGTATTAGTAAGGTAAAACAAAAGATTTGTTGAAAGGGTAACACAAGTAGAAAAGGTTTTTAGTTATTAATATCGTAAAAATTCAGGTCGAGGTGAGAGAACCAAGACCTGATTTTTTTTGTGTTTATTTTCGCCAAAAGCCTTTATTTCACGACCTTTGCACGCAGAATGCGCACATCATCAACGGGACGGTTATACGTGTCGGTGAATACCTTCTGGATGCGCTCCACCACATCGAGCCCCTCTGTGACCTCGCCAAAGACGGTATATTGTCCATCGAGATGGGGCGAACCACCCACTTTGCGATAAGTCCAGAACATCTCAGGCGTAATGTCGGCTTGGTCCTTGGTGGCCTCGCGTACGCGCTTTTGGATGGCCTCAAGTTCGAGGGTGGAGTAAGTCTTGCCCCACACAATATAGAATTGGCAACCACTGGAGCGACGCTCTGGATTCACGGCATCGCCCTCGCGCGCCATTGCCAGTGCACCGCGACGATGATAGTGCTTGGGAGTGCGAAACTCGGGCACCAACGTATAGTCCACTTCGCCCTGACCCAGCAAGGCACCCGGCTCGGCATGTTTGCTGCGAGGGTCGCCCGCCTGAATCATAAAACTCTTGATGACGCGATGGAAAAGGAGCGAGTCGTAGAACTGCTCGTTGACCATCTTGAGGAAGTTGTCGCGATGGATGGGTGTGTCGTCGTAGAGCATCACGCGAATGTTGCCTTCGGTGGTCTCGATGAGCACTTCATGGCTCTGGGCCTTGGTCAGCGTGGCGCAGGCCAGCAGACAGAGAGAAAGAATGAATGTCTTCATGACGGTTTGGTTGTTGTTATGAGTTTTTGATTCCATTTTCCATAGAACAGGCGACACAGGAAGATGGTGCCGCGGAAGGTGAGTTCAGTGGCCATCGCTATCCATACGCCCTTGAGACCGTAGTCCTTGGAGAGATACCACGCCAGCGTGAGGCGCACGCCCCACATGGAGAGTAGGCTCATGATGGCAGGCTTCAGCGTGTCGCCGGCACCCACAAAGACGCCGTTGCACACGATGGCGGCAGCAAATAGGGGTTCGGCCCATGCCTCGATGCGCAACACACGGGTGCCCTCGGTAATGACCTCCTGGATGGGCGACATGATGGCCATCAGTTGGGGAGCGAAAACCCACATCAGGATGCCCATGAGGGTCATGACGACCATGCCCAGACCCACCGACATGCGAGCAAACGAGCGCGTCAGGATGCGCTGACCGGCACCGATGCCCTGTCCCACCAGGGTGGTGGCAGCCTCGGCAATGCCGAAGCCAGGCATATAACACAGGCTCTCGACGGTGATGGCCAGTGAGTGGGCCGCAATGGCAACGGTGCCCAGCGGAGCCACGATGAGGGTGCTCACCACATAGGCACTGCCCATGAGCATATGTTGCAGTCCCATGGGGGCACCAATCTTAAAAGCCGTGAGCACGGTGTCGTGCTTAGGCCTGAACGACCCAGGACGGCCTTTCAGTGCCAGCATGTCAGACCTGACCAACAGGAAATACATCATCAACAGGGCAGTGATCAGCATTGCCAGGCCAGTGCCTATGGCGGCTCCCATCACTCCCAGGTCCATGATATATATAAAGAGGTAGTTGAAGCAGACGTCCATGACGCACATGCCGATGTTCAGATATGATGGCACCTTCATGTTGCCCGAGCACTTGAGCATCGAGCCTGCCAAGCCCTCCATCTGGAAGAAGATGCCGCACAGGCCGAAGATGGCAAAATAGACAGAGGCATCGTGGGCGATCTCCTCACTGCCGCCAAGCCAATAGGGGAGGAACGGCGCAATGATGATCGAAGTGACAGATATCAGCAGCGCCCAAATGAGACAGCACACCATCGACTGGCGCAACACGCGGCGCGCCGCCTCGAAGTCGTTGGCACCAATGAAGTGGGCCGCCTGGACAGAGAATCCCATATTGGCCGCTGCTGCCAGACCACCCATGAGCCAGCCCGACGACTCTACCAGTCCGATGGACGCTGAGGCACGGGCACCCAGGTGTCCCACCATTGATGCGTCGATAAAGAACATCACCGTGGCCGATATCTGGGCAAGGATTGAGGGTATGGACAGTTGCACGATGAGTTGCAACTTCTCGCGCTGTGTCATCGTGCGTCCTTCGCGGATATAGGAGAGCAAATCCTGGCTTTTACTCATTCAATTTTGTGTTGTTAGATCTGTCGGTTGTGAAATCTCAGCAAAGGTACGCTATTTTCGCGAAATGACCAAAGGATTTTGCAAAATATGCCATTTATAGGGCGCTTTCGGGGGTTGGTGTAACATAACGTGAAGGAAACGAAACATACAGCAAATCGTTTTTGGTGTTTTTTTACTACCTTTGCACACTGAAAATACAAAAACCTTTAAACGTATATGAAGAAATTATTTTTATTAGCTTTCTCATTGGCTGCCACACTGACGGTCAATGCGCAGAATCCGTATCTGCCCTTGTGGGAGCACTTGCCTGACGGCGAGCCCCGTGTGTTTGAAGATCCCGACCAGCCCGGCAAGTTGAGAGCCTATATCATCGGCTCGCACGATGTCAATGGCTCTGCCTACTGCGGACCCGATATCCGCATGTGGTCAGCTCCTGTGGAAGACCTCAGCCAGTGGCGCGACGAGGGTCCCATCTTCACTTGGTTCGTCAGCGGACAGTGGGACACGATGTATGCTCCCGACCTGGTGTGCACCACCGATCGTAACACAGGCAAGAAGACCTACTGGCTCTATCCTCACTCTCGTGGATGGCGTCGCACCCCGATGGTGTGTAAGGGTGACCGCCCCAATGGTCCTTTCACACCGGTGAACCTGACTGCCGACGGTACTCAGTGCCTGCCTGGCTCGCTCATCGACTTCGACCCCTCTGTGTTTATCGAGCCCATCACCGACAAGAAGGACAAGGACTATGACAAGGGCTATCGCGCTTACGTGTTCTACGGCTTCCAGCACTCTACGGCTGTTGAGTTGGACCAGAACACCATGTATTCAAAGCGCGAGGGTACTGAGTCTATCGACCCCTTCATCCCTGCAAGCAGCGCCGATGGCCGTCTGCTCGACAAGGCCGGCAGCGAGTATAAGGCCCTCTACAAGGGTCAGAATCCCCTGGATTTCAACTTCTTCGAGGCTTCGTCCATCCGTCAGGTGGGCAACAAATATGTGATGGTGTTCTCTGGCTACTCTGGCAAGGAGTATGGTCTGGGCAACACAAACTCTGCCCTGCGCTATGCCTTCGGCGACTCTCCCCTGGGTCCCTGGCGTTCGGGTGGCGTGCTGGTTGACTCACGTGGCGTGGTGCTCAACGAGGACGGCTCGAAGCTCATCACCACCAATGCCGCTCACAACACCCACGGCTCGCTGCAGGAAATCAACGGCCAGTGGTATGTGTTCTATCACCGTCCTCCCCGTGGCTTCGGCAATGCCCGTCAGGCCATGGTGGCTCCTGTGAAGATTGAGTGGGACAAGAAGCCTGTGGCAAAGGGCGGCGTGGTGAAGATTACCGGCTATGACCCCTATGTGAAGGGCAACGAGTGGACAGCAAAGGCTTCTGACGGCAATGCCTATACGGGTGCCGAGGTGACCAGTGAGGGCTTCCAGATCTTCGGTCTGGCTCCCTATAACTACTACAGCGTTGGTATCGCCTGCTTCATGTATGGTCCTAACGCCAACCAGTATATGCAGGACAACCACGACATGTGGAACAACTCTATGGACCTGGCCGGCATTCAGAACGGCGGTATCATCGGCTTCAAGTACTTCGGCTTCGGCGGCCTGGCTCAGGACACCAAGGGCTGTAAGGCCTTTGAGGGTACCAAGAAGGGCGACAACACCCATCTCTATCTGAACCTGACCAATAGTGGCAAGGGTGCCTTCAAGATTCACATCAAGCTCGACGATCCCTGGAAGGGTCAGGAGATTGGTGTTGTGGCTATCGACGAGAAGGTTCCTGCCAACAAGGCTACAACGGTATCTATTCTGGTGCCCGCTGTGGAGGGTCTGACTGGCAAGCACGCCATCTATCTCGTGGCCGATGGTCCTGAGATTCAGCAGCCTGAGCAGCCTCAGGGTCGTCCTCAGTTTGGTGGCAACCGCCGCGGTCCTCAGCAGCCCCAGCGTCCGCAGGGCTTGTTCGACCTCCACGGCATCGGCTTCTCTAAGTCTGACTCCTGCCCCGTGCCTGTGGTGCCTGAGGTGACTATCACCGTTGATGGTCAGAAACTGAACATCCCCGCTAATCCTATCATGTCAACAAATGCCAACGGCTATACCGAGTGCAACCACTATCAGCTCTATGGTCCGCTGAAGGCCAACTCTAAGGTGCAGGCCACCTGCGAAAAGGCTCCTAATGCCGTGAAGTTTGAGGTGAGCCCCGTGACCAATGGTCGCGCCTCTGTAAAGGCCACCTTCAACGGTGTGAGCAAGTATTTCCTGATTAACTAATCAGTTTTTACGAATCAACTAAGGAATGACAATGAAGAAATCTTTTATCATAGCCCTGCTGACGGTCTTTGGACTGTCAGCAGGTGCTCATACCAACGAGGGTGAGGAAGGCGTCTTTACGCTGAAGAGCGGCAATGCCGTGATGACCATTGACACCAACAAGGGTGGCAAGGTGCTCTCGTTGAAGTATAACGACCAGGAGGTCATCTCACAGTCACGCTTCCCCGAGTCGTTCGGAAGCACGTTTTGGACGAGTCCGCAGAAAGAGTGGAACTGGCCCCCAGTACAGGAGTTTGACAAACAGCCCTACAAGGTGCAGGAGCAGAGTGACAAGCGTCTGGTCATCACCAGCAACACGTCGCAGCGTCTGGGCATGAGTGTGGGTAAGGATTTCTCTGTTGACAAGAAGGATGGCTCGTTCGTTGCCACCTATTCTATTAAGAATGAGGGTAGCGAGGCCCGCAGTGTGGCTCCTTGGGAGATTACGCGTGTGCCCAATGCCGACGGTATGATTTTCTTCGAGGTGGTGGACAGCATCTGGCCCGCAGGACTGATGAACTTTGAGGAGGCTCATGGTGCTTACTGGTTTAAGACTGACGAAGCTCAGCAGAACCGCAAGGTGAATGCCGACGGCAAGGGTTGGCTGGCCTATAGCGCCAACGGCCTGTTGCTGGTGAAGCAGTTCCAGGACCTGAAGGCTGGCGAGCCTGCTCCTGGCGAGGCTGAGATTCAAGTGTATCTGAATCGCGGCAAGAGTTTCATTGAACTGGAGAGCCAGGGTGCCTACAAGCTCCTTCAGCCTGGCGAGAGTCTCACATGGACCGTTCGCTGGTTTCTCACTCCCACCACGGAGACCCAGCCTTCTGCCTCGCTTGTCAAGACAGTGAAGAAGCTCATCAAATAAAGACACAAAAAAAATGAGATTGCCGATTTTGACAATCTCATTTCTTTTTTTATTTCACAACGATTTTCTTTCCGCCTGTGATATAGATGCCCTTCTTCGTGGGCGTCTCGATTTCTCGTCCCTGCAAGTCATAGAAAGACTTTGAGGTTTGAGGCTTGAGGTTTGAGGTTTGAGCATCCTTGATGCCTGTCAGCAGGTTCTCAACAAGGGCACTGACATCCACAGGAGCAATACCTTCGTGGGTGGGTGTCACCTGATTGATGGTGCCATCTTCTGCAAAGGTCAGCTTGTCGATGCACACCTCGCGATGATAGCCAGGGCCATTATTCAGGTAATTCTTGTTGATGCGATGATAGACGATATACCAGTCGTCGGTGCCAGGAATGTTCAAAACGGAGTTGTGACCAGTGCCGTAGATTCTGTTGCTGGCATCTTGTTTGATGACGATGGGCTTGGTGGCCACCTTAATGGGACCCTTTGGCGATGTGCTGGTGCCATAGGCTACGTGGTAGTTTTGGGCGCCCGTATCGTCAACGCTCCACAGGAAATAGTAAATGCCGTTGCGATAGAACACGTAGGTTCCTTCACGATAAGCATAGGTGCTGAGCGTACCACCCGATGGGGTGATGTCATACTCCTGTCCCACAACGCTCATCATATCGTCAGACAGCAGGCGATAGTGCATGCGTCCGTTGCCATAATATAAATAGGTCTGTCCGCTTACGGGGTCTGTAAAGACGTCAGAGTCAATCATCTGACCTCCAGAGGTAGTGGTGAAGAGTGGCTTCTCTGCAGCCTTGAAGGGACCTGTAGGCGAGTCGGCCACCGCCACGCTCAGCGTCTTCGCACCCACCGATGCATTGTGGGCGCTGAAGAAGAAATAGTATTTCCACTGGCCATCCACCCATTTCTCCTCAATACATGGCGCCCAGGCATTGCCTGAAGCCCAAGGAGCGTCGCCGCCTTCAGCGAGGTTGAGGATGGTGCCTTCGTTCTGGAAGTCCACGAGATTGGGCGATGAGAACACATCGAAGGTATAGCCGCCCCAGCTATCGTAGCCATCGGAGGTGGGATAGACGTAGAAGCGTCCCGTCTTCTTTGAGAACAATACTTCAGGGTCAGCGTGGAAATCGGGGATGATGGGGTTGGCACAGGGATAGACCGTCACCTGATAGGGCGCCGAACCATAGGGCGATGAGGCTGTATAGCTCACTGGTCCCTGAGTGAAATCCTGAGGGCCCTGAGGCGTGACATGGGTGCCAGGCGAGGTGATGAACATCGGGTCGAAAGCCGTGAGGTCGGTGCCAGGCATTACGGGTATTTCTATCTCGTAGCTATCAGGGAAAAACAACTCCTGACGGATGGCAGGATGTGCAGCGCCAGTAATGTTGTTGATGGGCAGAGAGGATGGCTGGTAGGCCTCGAGCAGGGCGCTTGCCTCGGCGTGTGTCAAGGGAATCACCGTGCCGTGGCGAGGCGTGAAGGCACCGCTGGTGGTGGTGTTCTTGACGAAGGTGAAGTTCTGAAGGTCGGTGCTCGAACAGAACTGATAGTAGCCCGAGGTATAGCAGTCGTACATCAGTATCCATTTGTCCTGGTTAATCAGCTTGAAGAGTCCGCCACCCTCAACAGCCACCGAGGTCTGCTGAAGGTTGGCGCTGGGTGCGCTCCACTGACTGCCATCGGGCTGTCCCTCCTCGGGGGTCAGTCGTTTGGCAGTCACCTGTGCGATGCCGCTTATATCCTCGTTCTTGAAGATGGCGTGATAGAGGCTGTCGCTCTCGTTATAGACGATGTCCATATCGATGGTGGCCGAGCCACGGTCGTAGAAATAGCGGGGCTCGCCGATGAAGTCGGTAAAGTCGTCGTTGGCATAGCAGTAGTACACCTTGTCATAGGGGATGCTGCCATCGCTGGTCACCAGCGAGAAGTACACCATATAGCGTCCGTGGGTGCCATCGCCGTTGTCGTAGTTGGGGTCCCAGATGGTCTGCGGTGCCCACACACGTGTTACCTTGGCCCATGTCTTGCCAGCATAGCGGGTGGGGAAGTGGACGGTGGCGTGCGTCCAGTTGATCAGATCCTTCGAGCGCATCAGCACCACACCGCGGTTACTGTTCCATCCCAGCGAGCACTTCATGTCGGTCACGGCCATATAGAACCAACCATCCTCGCCGCGCAGGATATGTGGGTCGCGCAGGCCACCCATCTTGGTGCAGCTGTCGGCAGCAATCACGCGCTTGTCTTTGTTCAGCGGATAATACGTATAGCCGTCGCCTGAGAGAGCATAGTAGATGTTCTCATTGTCGTTTGATGGGAAATAGACGAAGAGATACGAGGTGTAGGGCTCTTTGCCGTGGATGGCGACATCGAAGTCGCGTGTGATGCGCTTCTCGCCTCGGCGGATGGTGGCAGTCAGCGTGACGTGCTTCTTGCCTTCCTCGCCAAATCTGACTACGCGTCCCTCATTGGTCAGATAAGTCTCGTCGCCCGATGCCCAGAATACGGGATCCCCCTCAGCAGCAACGGTGGGCAGCGTCAGACGGTTATACAGGTTGTGGGTATTGCCACCAATGGTCAGGTGCTCGGCTTCGTAGGCCAGTGCCTCGTCGTCAGAGAACAAAGGCAGCACACCCACCTCGAAGGTGAGTTGGTCGCTCACGGTCGATGTGCTGAAATGGGCTGTCAGCGTGGCGTGCGCCATCGGGCTGCCAATGGCGGGACGGCTAATGTGTCCCGTTGAGGTGATGACACTCTCGTCGCTACTCTCCCAGTCAATCTTCACCACATCGGCATAGCTGGTGGGCAGGGTGATGTCATGAATCAAGGCACTCACGTCGCCCAGAGTGAAATTCTGAATCAGGCTGCGGATGGCTGCATCTTCTATCTCACGGTTCAGCACAGACAGGCCACTCTGCAGCTCGGCAACCTCGTCATCGCTGATGGCGTAGTTGCACAACACGAGATGGTGCATCAATGCGTCCTTCAGATAGGCGTCACCACTATAGCAGCTGCGCCCCAGATATGAGTTCTTCAGTTGTCCGCTCAGTGCGCTGGGCTTCAGCGTGACAGAGCCTTTGGCAGCCTGCTGGCCGTCAATCAGCACACGTCCCTCGTTGCCTTTCTGTGTGTATATCAGGTTCACCCAGCGCCCTTTGGTCAGCGCCTTGCCGGGGTTCACACGCTGTTCACCGCTGTAGGTGCCCTTGGTAATCGAGAAACGCGACTCCTTGGCTCCGAAGAACAGGTAGCCCGATGACGAAGAATTAGAGAAACACCAAACGAAGTTGCCGTCGGTGCCGATATTCGTGCTTTGCGGCACAAAGACGTTGATGCTGATGGTATAGTCGCTAAAGGTCTTCACCAACTGGCCCACCGCGGCATCGAAGGCGAAATAGCCACTCTTGCTGCCCAGTGAAAGAACGGGCTCTTCGCCAGCTGTCGTCAGTTCGGCGCTGCCTTTCAGTGCACCGCTATACTGTCCGCTCTGATCGGTAAGCGAAGTGAAGTCGAAGATCACCTTCACGCTGTCTGCCTCATCGGCAAACGCGGGAATACTCATGGTCAGCGCCAGCGCTGCGGCCAGCATTGTAAAAGTCTGCTTTAATTTCATTGGATTCGTTTTGTTGTTGTTAGTATCTTGTTTCTTTCTAATCGGGACTAAAATGAATAGAGGTGACATGCCACGTTCTCCCATCGGCGATGCTTCAGGTCGTCAGGACTGATGAGGAAGTGCAGCATGCCGCAGTCGTGGAAGGTGAGGCCCCATCGGTCGTCCTCGTCAATCTGCAGGAGTGAGCGCATGTGGGGCATCTCCTCACGTACCTCTTCGAAATAAGGAACGCCCAACAGACGGGTGCTGTCGTCATTTCCCTCGCATGCCGAGAAGGTGATGGCTTCGGCAGGCAATGTGGCAGGCGATCCGTCTTCATTGACAATATGATGGGTGTGCAGGTCATCGCACGATGGGGCGTAGAGCACTTTGAAATACTCAGGTTGCCATACTCCCATGCCAGGGTAGGATGGGGCGTCGATGTCGCCCAGGAAATAGTCGAGGGCAGCAAAGAAATAGAGCATCCCTTCGTGGGGCAACAGTCCCTCTGGGTCGAGGGGTGCGATGTCCTCACAGCGTATCTGACAGACGAAGGTCAGCGGGTCGGCCCACGTGTCACCGTCCTCGCTGACGGTAACCTCCGGATAGTCCAGTTCCTCGGGCATATCAGGTTCTCCCCACCATTTGCTCTGGCCATAGAGCGCATCGTCTGCAGGGTGAGTTTGTATCTTTATTCCTTCCATGTCAGTTCGAGTGAATAGTCATCGCCATCATACACACAGCCATCGCTGTACTCGCGACCTTCTATTTCATGTGAGAGATGCAGGGGCTTGTCGGGGCGCAGCTCGTATTCCTTGTTGTAGTATCCGATGGTGATGCAGTCCTTCTTGATGCTGGTAATCTCGTAGCTCCAGAAACCGTCGAAATTCAGGCGACCAAGTTTGGCCACGATGTATTCCTCAGTGTATTCCCATTCCCCATCGTTATAGACAGTCCATGACTTATGACCGTTTTTGACGTGCAGTGTAATTTCGCCATCAAACTTTTCTTCGTCGCTGACATAGACACCATCGACGAAGAGACCCTCGTAGCGGCGTTCGCCGTGGCGACGATCTCCTATGAGTACTCCCTGTCCGTCGGGGCGGTTGTTCTTCACCTCGCCATCATAGACCCACTCCTTATATTTGTATTCGATGTGTCCGTCCTTCCATACGTTGGCCTCCAGTTCATCATCTACGCCAGTAGGGTCGGGCAGCGTCACCTTAGTCGCTGCACGTCCATCGCGCTGCCATTTTTGCTTATCCGTCAGTTCGCCTTTCTGCCAGTGTTCTTTGCGAGACTTGCCTGTCTTGGCACGATACACCTCAACATAGCCATCATACGGCTTGAAGTCGCGCACATCGTCGCCATCGTGCTCCAGAATATCGCCATTGGGTAACTGTGTGGTGACGTGGGTAGAGGGCTCATAGATATGCTTGTTATACTGATTGGCTGTGTAGCTACCGCCCCGCTGTTCGATGCGATAGACATCCTTGCCGTCGCGAAGCGTCAGTCGGAGTGTTGTGCAGTCCTCCTGACTCGTCTCGTCAATCTCGAAATCCTCTACGTCATAATGGAAAATCTCGTCGGGCCCCGAATAGCGCACGATGCTGTCGCCGGCATACCACTCCTCCACCCAAGGCTTTTTGCCAAGGAACAACTCGAAGCCGTAGCGCTTGCCCCCTCTCAGGAACATGGCGATAGAGTCTGGTCCCTCAGGGTGATGAATGCGAAACACGCCGTGCAGTCCCCACCATTGTGGCTTCTTGTCCTTCGACGTGTGAATCCAGGCCCGCTCGATGTAGCTGCCGTCGGCAAACTTGTAGCGTCCGTCGGCAGCATAGGCTGGTCCGTTGATGCTGGCATAACTCAAGTGAAAAGCGCCTTTGAAGTGGTCGCCACTGGGATACCACACCTCGCCGTCGCCAATAGGACCTGCCAACTTCTCAAGAATGGTGTCGGCCAGCTGCCAGTCGCCTTTATAGACGAGCTCGGTGCTGATGAGTTTCACGTAGTAAACATCACGGCTGATGACGCCATAGCCCACATTGGTCTCTGTGCATTCTATTTCCACCTCTTCGCCCATCTTGATGTTGATGGTCTTGCCACGCAGTTCCAACTCGAGATGTTGTCCGTCGTAGGCAGTCACGATGGGGGCTCCTACACTGCTCCACCATTTGGGCAGGGATTGACCTACCACGATATCTTCTTCATCCACTTCAATGTGCTTGATGGGCGTCTTGCTCACCGTAGCACCACGATCCATGTAGCTGTTATAGGTATTGATGTAACATGCTGTTGCCATAAGTATCAATCATTGATTAGTCAAACATTACTTTTGGATTCAGTTCTGAGGGCGAGCGCCACATAATGCCTCGTTCTGCTAACACTTGGCGCAGTGTGCTCCAATAGCCGAAGCAGAAACCCATGCCGCGAGGCGTGTCGCCCAACCGTTGGTCGCACTCCTTTTCCACCTCGTAGTAGTTCTCCTCCCATGTTGGCGTGCGCTCAACGGGGTCGAAATGCAGGTGACGGCGATGCCGCTCCATAAACTCGTTATAGCTGACATGCTCAATATCGGTGTAGTCTTCCAGACGGCGGATGTCGTTGGCAATCTCTTCCTCGGTGGGATAACGCTCTGGGTCATGCTCGTCCGACTCCTTCACCAGTTGCAGTTTGTAGTGAAGGATGCCCAGCACCAGTCTCGGCACATCGTATTCTGGCAACTGCTGGATGATGGCCTCGCAGGCCAATGCCTTACCCATTGGCGTCTCCTCTGGGTCGTCAAGTTCTTTGAGCAGTTGTACACACTCTTTCGCCAGCGGGATGTTCTTCCACATCCGCATCTCCTGTGAGTTCTTGCGCATCTGATCCACACGTTTGACGACACGCTCGGCTCTCTTTTCGTTTTCGGTCTTAAATAGCTTTATCATACGTAGGCATCATATCTTCCGTCATCTTCATCCATATCAGACTCATCCTCTTCTTGGCGGGTCACATATTTCTCCCATTGTGTTTTCCAGTATAGCTCCAATTCATCCTTATGTCGCAACAGGAATACCTCGTCATTGCAGTGCTTCAGACGATAGAGGGCTTCCTCATCGTCAGGCAGATAGCGTGCTGCCCTCAACCACAGCTCATAGCATTCAGTACGGCTCATCGCCTCAGGCCATTCGTCATCTGTGTGTAATAGTGCGATACGCTTAATGCAGTTGACCTCCCCCAGACGTGCGCCACGCTTGAGGTATTCTGCTGCCCGCACCTCGTCCTCTTCGAAGCCCAGACTGCCGCAATAGTAATTCACCCAGAGGTAGTAGGCGCAAAGGCCGTTACCCATCGACAGACCTTTCTCCAACTGGGCCGAAAGACGTTCATGCAACTGTTGTTGCTCATCTGCTGGCAACTCCAGGAAATCATCGTTCATCATGTCTGCCCGATGGATGCAGCAGGATGCACTGCCTCTGCTGATGCCCTCCTCCATCAGACTGTCATAGAGGGCCATATTGCCACGTCCTTGGTAGATGGCAGCCAAATCAGAGTAGTTTTCCAAATCTCCCTCATAGATGGCAATGTCGTACTGTTCCGTAGCCTCTTCCTTGCGGTCAAGTGCCTCATAGGCATAGGCTAACAGAGTGTGCCAGTGAGGGTCGCATTTTTTGTCCTGACTGAGTTTTTTTTCAATCTCTTTGGCTACAGCCTCTGGCTCGGCCTCGCAAAACAATCCGAAGATGCGCAGGCGAGCCATCTGCTGTGCAGCTCGCTCACTGCCCAGATAGAGGGCTTTTTCGAGCAGTTTGTTGCTCTTCTCTATATCCATCACGTTCTCCTTGGTCTCGCCGTAGCGCCACATCAGTGCGTAGGCGGCCAGTGACTCAGGAACATAGTTCTTGGAGGCAAGAAAGAGCTCTTCGGCTTCACGCATCGAATCGTCGGCAGGCTGCATGTAGTAGAGCCAGCGCCCCAGTCCATACTGTGCAAAGACGTTGCCCGCGGCAGCTGCTTCTCGTAGCAGGCTGACGTCTCCTTCGGTAAGTTGCATGATGCGTTCCTTCAAACGAAAGCGACGCAAAAACTGCTCGTCATGGGTGATGACCAATGCCGTTGGTTTGGTGGGCTTGGGTTCTACGTATTTCAAACCGAGGTAAAGCCAGAAAGTAGTGTAATCCATGCCGCCCTCATCTAGTTTCTTCCAAGGGTCACCAGCACGGATGACATATTCGTTCACGCCATATTGCACAGTTAGCGAATACTCGTCGAAGGCTTTTACAATGACCGATGCAAAGAGATGCCGCCATGAATCGCTCAATGGCAGTCGCTTATCCGACAACTTTTCGCCTACCACAACGGGGTGAAGCGGACGGGGATTGTCTGCTGTAGGACGCTCAAACTCAATGCAGTGCGACTCTTGATGCCGGTCTGCCTGCCAGTCAATGTTCAGCACGGCAACGTTCCATGTCTTTTGTTCTGTAGTATTCTTGTCACTCATAAGCGCTTAGTCTTTGTTGAATTGTTTTAGGAATACGTTATTTTGCTACAAAGATAAGCATTTTTTTCTAAAGTCGTGTGCTCTTATCAACTTTTTTTCTTAATTTTGCAAGCAGACAGAACTAAAAACAATCGACATGAAGAAGATTTCTTTTCTAATGATACGGTTTGGCATCCTGCTGATGCTATTATTCTATCATGTGTCCACGCAGGCGCAGACCTATCTGACGGATATGCTCAAGCCTGTGGAAGCGCATAAAACTTACAAGGCCTATCCCACCAAGGGAACCGAAGTGATAGAGATGGCCACATCATTTAAATACAAGGGTGGATTCACATTGGGGCGCTTGATAAATACTGAGCAGGGAGATGCACCATACGCCGTATTCGATTTGAATGGTAGTTACGAACAGCTAAGCTTCGTCATAGGTCCCGTCAACTGGTTTACCAATGGCGACGGCAACGCTCTTATAGCTATCAGAGCCGACGGCAAACGCATCTTCGACAAGGTCGTATGGCGCCATGATGCCCCTTCTGAGCAGGTCATCAATGTCAAGGGCGTGAAGCAGTTGCGCTTCGAGATGGTGAAGGGCGTCATGCAGGTGGGCTTTGCCAGCGTTAGGTTGTGGAAAGCCAGCGAGACCTTTAAGCCATCGGCCGACCCACAGCGAAAAATCAATTCTAACGATAAGGTGCAACTGCTGGGACAGTTGGAACCCTATTGGGGAAGAATGAACTGGATTACCAAAAAGGAGAAGAAGATTGCCCGCGTCAATCCGACGGACTCTGTCATCAGTATCAATCGCGTGAAGTATAAGACTGGCATTTCGTGTTCCTGCACCGACGTGCTGTCAGGCGAGAACGTGGGCGACTGGGTTTATTTCTGGTTGCAGAAGAAGTACGACAAGGTGTCGTTCATCGTCGGACCTCGCGACAACCAGTCCACTGCGGCATCGGCATGGCTGACGGTGAAGGCCGACGAGAAGATTATCTACGAGAAACTGGTCAAGCAGACCGACTTGGCCGAGATGGTGGTGCTCGACGTCGCGGGTGTCAACCAACTGTCATTCCATAGCGTGCTGGCCGATGCCCGCTTCCTGGGTAGCATCACCTTTGGTGTGGTCAACATGTATGTATATCCCAAGAACTACGACCAGGCCATGTTGCCGCAGGCAGGACCTGTAAACAATTCGAAGAGTAGGTTGGCCAAGTTGCCGGATATGTGTAAAATGGTGTCGAATATCCCTCCGTTTAGCGTTCAGGGAATAGCATCGTATAACAATAGTATCTTCAAGGGCGAGAGTGCGTACTACACCTTCTCCATGGGTGGCGAGCAGTTTGACGAGGGCTTTATCCTGACCTCCGGCAATACGCTGTTTGACGATCACGTCAGTGCTTTCTATAAGTTTGATGTGGCGGGCGAGTTCGACTATATGTCGTTCACTGTGGGTGCATTGACCAAGCGTCGCACCCAGTCGGACGATAATATCCGCATCTATCTGGATGACAAGAAAGTGCTGGATACCATTATCCATGTCACTTGGCCCAATCAGCGTTTCGTCATCCCGCTAAACAAATGTCGCACGATAACCTTTGCCAAGCCTGGAACGGCAGAACAGCACAATAGTTATTTTGGTGTCGGCGATGTGACGCTCTATCGTGGCAAGGTGCAGGACAATCGTGAACTGTTCGACCACCCCAAGCCAGAGTGTCCTGACTCCATCGACCTGATTGACCTCTGCAAAGCGCCTTACTATCACTATGTGGGGCGTTTCCTGAGCACGCTGACCAATTTCGATTTCAACGACTGCTTCCAGAATGGCGAGTCGAAGCGTCGCTTCTTTAGGATGCAAGACGGCACGCAGATATATAAAGGTGTGATGCTAGAGACGAATATCCCGTTTGCCCTTGAGAATATCACGCCGCTAAAAGCCGCCTTCATGTTCTTGACAGGAGCCGGAGGCGCTATGTCGGGTGGTAGCGACTATGGTGCCGGCAATGGTGTGACAGCAGGCGACGGAGGTGTGGCTGGTATGATTGGTGTTGCCCAGGAGGCAGAAAAGGGCGATAAGAATGCCATCAGTAAGTTGCTGAAGAACGGATTGAACTTTGGCGTCTTCTCGCTCTTCTCGGCTGGTGGTCACCAGTCGTCGGCATGTGCCTTCAATCCTTATGGCGAGTACGACGAACTGACGTTTACCGTGGCCTGTAAGTCGCCTTATGTCGATCCCATGCGTCAGGTGTTCGAGGGTTTTGCTAATCCCATCAAACTCATCACCGACCCAGAGGGCAAGACGCTCAAGGCGCCTCCCGTGAAACTCTGTGTCTTTGCCGACCAGGTGAATGTGGGCGAGTTCTGGGTGTATAACGAGATGAAGCCCACCACCGTCACTGTGCCCATCAACAAGTGCCATCAGCTGATGTTCTGGTTGGAGTGTGGCGATGAGCGCTCGGGCCAGTATGTGCTCTATGATATGACGGTGAGGAAGAAGAAATAGTGGAAAGTTAAAAGTGGAAAGTTTCTATAGCGATGAAGAAGTTTATTACCATATTGATTGTCGTGGTGTGTGGCCTTTGGCTGTTTAACCATTGCTCTTATTGCAGTCATGGCAAGGAAGATAATGATCAGAAAGTGCTGAAACAAGTGCGTGTGGCTGTGCAGACAGCCAATCTGCGTACAGGTCCTGGCACCAGTTATGACTATGCCACTGTCGAATCTGACGGAACGGGTGGACGATGGCAGGTCAAGCGTGGCACGGTGCTCGATGTCCTTGCTAAGGAAAAGGGCTGGTATCAGGTGCGCATCGCAGGCGATTCGCGCACGGTTTATATCAAGCAGTCTCTTTGTGCCGACCTGACAAAGGGTGGTAAGGCTTCGCGAAAGGAGAAGAAAGAAAGCGTGACGGATGTCAGCGATAGTCCTGCTGAGGCAAAACAAGAGAAAGCGTCATCGCCCGCCTCACCATCTGTTGATGATGTGGTGGAAGAGGTCGTCGGTAGCAAGACGGACGATGACGAGGTGATCTTCTAAGAAGTCAAAAATACATATTACTTAATCACGACTTTATTGCCATTGATGATAAAGAGGCCTTTTTGAGGTTGCGTTACGCGCTGACCGTTGAGGTTGAACACCACTCGACTCTCTATGCCTTCTTTATTATTCAGATGTGTAGCGTCGCTGATTCCCGTCGCTTCGTTTGCATCGCCAATAGCGAGGTATTCAATGCTGGGAACAGTCATCTCTATGTCTCGGTCGAAGATGCCGTACTTGAAGAATGGACGGAAGGCTGCGCTACCACCGGTAGCCTTCAGCTCGAACCTGTTGCCTGCGGCATTGATGCAGTAGATATTCTCTGTGTTGACGGTCTTGGTTCCACCCACGAAACGGTAGTTGCCGGCAGTTATCGCGCTTGGAGCACTCTTTTTGATTTCACCGCTACCGATAAACTTGATGGTCTTATCACTCAGGTCGTTCCCGATGCCCTCGTGGTTGCCTGGCAGGGCGATGAGGTAGGGCGTGTTGGCCTTCATAGCGCCAGAGACATAGTCGAAGTTGACAACGTCGGTATCGTCGCTGACAAACTCTTTCAGCCAGAACTGCTTGTTTGTGTCGCTGTTGCTGCGGAACCAATCGATAGGTGTACCATTTGCTGTCACGCTCGTGACGTCGAAGGGCAGCATGATGGTGTTCCAACCATTCGTGCCATCGGCCCAGCGGTCGCAGTTATAGGTAAACTCGATGTTGCTGGCTGTAAAGTCGACCAGGGTAAAGAAGTCGTTGCCATCAGTCAGCGTAATATTCTCTGCCGTATAGTCATTGCCGTCCTTCTTGATGATGTTTGTCACACCGGTAAGCGCCTGGTCGCTGATGAACAGGCAGTTGGCTGCACCACCGGAGACTGTCGTTACGCTGGTGCCTGTCAGGTCAACGACGAGGGCTTCGTCAGGGGCAACATAGCTGGTGGCGCTGGTTCTCGTTACAGAGATGATGCCGTTAGTATCATAGGTTGTGATGGCGGGTTGCAGAAAATAAAGTGAGAATTGTGGGGCTATCCTGCTACCATTTTTTTCATAACTGAGAGCGAGAGCATATATGCCTTCATTCCAATCAAGTAAATTCACTTCAAGAGGAATGTCAATATAGCTATTCTTGGCAATGTCAACATTCATGTCGTTGTAATAAAAATAAGAAAATGAAGATTGGGGTACGAGTTTCCAACAGAATATGCCGTGATAGTCATACTCTGTACTGGGGTTTGTCACTCTGACAACGGTTTTGAAATTGTTGCCATAGAGATCGTATTTGTTGTCCTTGATGTGTTCCGCATTCTCTGTTGTAAGTGTTTCTATTGTCAGGTCGATATTGTTAGTCGTAGTACTGTTACTACCGGTTGCCACAGTTAAATGAAGTCCATTAGTAAAGTTAAGATAATTTTCTGGCGTTGGATGGAAATATGTTTTGATGGTATAGTCACCTGCATTTTGTGGAGTATAGGTCAGTTTGCAAACTTTTATTGAGCCTGAAGGTATATCAAACATGTTAGCTATATCGCCAACCTCTTTTTCGTCGAAATAAACCCGCATGCCGATATCGCCATCATAGTCGTCAGGGCCATTGTTCTCGATGGTAAAGGTGAATTCGATATCCTTGTCCACAGTAGGATTGTCACTATACTCAGCTTCTAATAAGACAAGGTTACAGTTATGAGTTTTTGCATCCAGTACGGTGCCCGATTCGGTAGCCTTCTGAATGCCAATCATTGCCATCTGTCCGGCGCAGTAACCACCAGCAGCATTGCTGCCACCGATTCCCTCGGAATTGGCTTGAAGCACGGATAGCTTGAAATGGCCGTTGTTTAAGCCACCCCATCCCCAGTTGATGTGGAAGTAGTCCTCGCCCTGATAACCGTCGCATACGAAACAGTGTCCGCCGCCAGCTGTCTTCTGTCCCCCATAAACAATGGGACGGCCACTTCTCAGTTCGTGATACATTATGTCTATCCATTCAGCATAAGAGTAGCTGCTGCGATTGACTACTTGGGTGGTTGTGTTGTAACCAAAGCAATTGATCAGCATTTTAGGCGCATCGTATATGTCTGCTCCAGACTCTCCAGCGGCATTTTCGGCATAGTCCATTTTGATAATCACACCACATAAATACATTAATTCTGCAACGGCGTCAGCTTGCTCTGATGTGTATTCGCCGCTATAGTCGGCAATCATGTCGCTCCAGTGGATTTCCGTCCCTGCGGGAATGCTGGGAATCGTAAAGCCTCTTGTTCTTGTGGTATAGCCAGGAATCTCGTCTGTAGTAGCCGTCGTTGTAGAGCCGACTCTCATTTCTGTAGCGTACAGACATTGTGCAATAGCTGTCGCCACACAACCTGTAGCCGCTTTTTTGCCTGACTCATATTCTGGACACAGGTTTCTATATGGTTCGCTCTGACTCCATACGGTCTGTAACAGCGGTGCCACCGGGGATTTTACTTCAGATGCCGTGCGGCGTGATGTGGCAGTTGTCGAGGACTGATAGTCGTGGGTGTCGAGCCTGGCAATCTCGTCGGCATAGCCCTGAAGCCACAATCGCATATTGTCTGGTATGTTGTCTGGATCAATAGAACCACTGTCGGCATAGCCAAGTATGGGTTCTGTACGGTCGTCTGGGCTCACGATAACATAGCCATCGTTGTTACCGATATTTATCGCATAGAGGCCACTGATATTTATGGTCTTCGTCGGGTTGGAAGCGGTGCTTGGCGCTCTCCTTGCGCCTTTCGCAACTCGTTCCTTCATGAATTTTGTGGCTTGCTGCAATGCGTCTTTAGGTGTTACGTTGCCGGCCCAGCTGAACATGGTCAGCATCAGCGACAGCAGAAAAAGAATAGTTCGTTTCATATTATTTACAGAGTTTTGACATTTCGTCTGCAAAGATACGACAACTCTGTAAAACAAATGTGCCAAAAATGGAATTTTATGTCCCATTTCTGGGAAACCCCATTTTTTTTTTACTCAATACTGAAAAAAAGACTGCTGTTCACGCAATCCACATATCTTTCTTTCCAGGCTTTGCCTCGTACAGACGGTTAACCATTTCTGTAGGGACAAATGTGTCGCTGCCTCCGTGTATAAACAGCATCGGGTACTTGCACTTTCTGATTTGATTGATAGCAGAAGCCTCGCCAAAACTCCATCCATTCCGTATTTTGCACAGCAGGCTTGTGGAGTACATCAGTGGAAATTCGGGGAGACCATATTGCTCCATCAGTTGTACTGCAAACTCGTCCCAGGCACTTGTATAACCACAATCCTCTACGAAACGGATTTCTTTGATTGACTTTGGCAATTTTTCGCCAGACAACATTATCTTTATTCAATACTGAACCAGAACTGCTGGTCAGCGTATTCCCATCGGGCAATATGGAAGCGGATGAGGCGTGCCAATAGGGTGATGACCTTATGGCGAGGAATGGCAGAACGGCGCACCAATTGGTTTAGTGTTAGCCGTTGGCCTTGCAGGGCATCGATGAGCTTGCGCACGGTGTCGGTATAGGTCATCATGGTGCCCTGTGGGTTCTGGGCTTCTCGCCACATGGCCAGATGCACGGGCGATGCCACGATGTTCTCGTCGGCAATGCGGATATAGGCACGCTGGTTTCCTTCGTCGTCGATGGCATGGATGGGTCGCTTGTCAGAAGGCGGAACGGTGGCAATGACGATGGTGCGCAGTCCCCGCCCTCCGTTGTTGGCATAATGTGGTGCCACCTGATAGGTGTCGAACTTGATGCTGGCCTGCGGACGACAGTAGCGATAGGCGGCCTGGTGCATCATATAGATTTCTTCCTCGTCGCGCACACCCGACATGTTGCCGTCGTCACGCACCCCAATCAACAGGCGTCCCCCATCGGTATTGGCAAATGCCGATACCGACTTGGCCAACTTCTTGGCATCGGCCACCCGATACTTGAAGTCCTGCTGCTGGTGCTCTCCCTCTTTGATGAGGCTCTGTATGTATTGCAGGTCGTTCACTCGCTTTCCTTAATTTTTGCTTGCAAAGGTAGATACTTCTTTTCAATTATCGAAAAGAAAAAACTTAAAACTCAAAATCTTTTTCAATTATTTTTTTGAAAAGTTTGCATTAGTACAATTTTTTTGTACCTTTGCAGTCGTATGAGAAAGGTGCTATGTTTAATTTGTCTGACATTTCTGCTGCAGATGGCAGGTGTCATGCGTGTCTGGGCTGAAGAGCAATTGCCAGACAGACTTCAGAAGCTTGCTGATGAAGCTTACCGATGCTATAGTGCCCGCGAGACGGAGAATTACTTTGATGCCGTCAAGAAGGTGAAGGATGCCACGGAGTTCTCTAGCTATCAGGAGACTTACTATAGGGCATGCAGTTACGAGGCCATCTATATGTTCGAGTACGTGAACCGTACGAAAGGTGTTGAGATGGCCCACGCCATTTATCATCATGCCAAGGAGAACAACAGCAACGTGGGTATGTACTTCGCCACCTTCACGCTTGGCACCATCCGCGAGCAGTCGGGCAACATGGGACTGGCTGAAAAGAGTTTCCTTCAGGCGTTGAAGCTGAAGGAGAAATACCTGAAGGAGGAGAGTGCCGCTCCTTGTTACCTGGGACTTTGTGAGACGGCACTCCACAGAAAAGACTATGAGGAGGTGAGGGAGAATGCCCGTAAGGCTCTTGAGGAGCCGGGCATCATCCCGATGAACCAGATTACGGCATGGTCGTATAAATGTTTGGCATTTTATAATCAGGGCGACAGCCTCGGTTTCGAGGATGCCTATAAGGAACGTGCACAACTGATTGCCGAGCATGGTGGACAGGGTGGACTCTTCGGTGAGCTCATCAATGTCTATCTGGCCAAGAACCGCAAGCAGTGGAAACTGGCTCTGCAGCGTGCCGAGAAACTGATCCACATGCAGAACAAATGTGCGCAGAAAGCCTCTATCTATGAGCACATGGGCGACTATCGTCAGGCGCTCTATTGGCAGAAGCGTACGCGGGCGGTCATCGACTCCATTCAGTCGTCAGAGGCTCGCTCTCAGATGAACGAGTTCGACACTGAGCTTTCCATCACCTATGCCGAGAACGAGGCTAAGGAGCAGGAACTGGCCAAGGAACATCTGCTGATGATAGCGGGTGGTGTCATCGCATTTGTCATCATCGGCTTCCTTTCTGTCTTCGCTTATCGTCGCAATAAGCACATGAAGAAGCTGAAGATTGTTCATAGCAAGTTGCAGGATGCTTACGACAAACTTGAAGAGACCACCGCTGCCAAGGAGCGTATTGAGAGTGAGTTGCGCATCGCTCGTGAGATACAGAAACGCATGCTGCCCCATGTGTTCCCCAGGCGCGAGGATGTGGATCTCTATGCCATGATGACCCCTGCCAAGGAGGTGGGTGGCGACCTGTATGCCTATGCCTTGATTGACAACCTGCTGTACTTCTGTGTGGGCGATGTCAGTGGCAAGGGTGTGCCTGCTGCGCTCTATATGGCTGAGGTGACCCGCATGTTCCGCACGCTGGTGGATGGCAAACTTCTGCCAAACACGATTGCCGACCGCCTGAACCATGCCTTGGCAGAGGATAACGATCAGGGCATGTTTGTCACCATGTTCATCGGACTAATCGATCTTACTACTGGTCGGATGGAGTTCTGCAACGCAGGTCATAATCCGCCCCTTCTCAACGGAGAATATATGAAGATGGAGGCCAATGCCCCCATCGGACTATGGCCGGAGCTGAAGTTTGAGGGTGAAGAGGTTGGTGATATGCACGGAAAGACCTTGTTTATCTATACCGACGGTATCAATGAGGCCGAGAACAGCAACAAGGAGCAGTTTGGCGATGACCGCCTGAAAGCCCTGCTTCAGTGTGACTTAGGCGATGCCCGTGAGACCTCAGAGACCATCCACAAGGCCGTCGAGGAATTTGTAGGCGGAGCCGAACCCAGCGACGACCTCACCAAGATGTGTATCAAGATGAAGTGATTGAAAGACAGTCTCCGTGATTCAGCAAAATAGATTTTTCTATCATCGCTTGGATGTTTCGTTTGGCAACATCCTTACGCATAGCTTCTTCAAGGGGGATTCCTGGCGGATTGATGCATCTTACTTGGGCAAAACCTGCTTTTAGGAGCTCTTCGCAATCGCTAATCCTGCCTGCTATCAGTACCACGGGAACAGGTTTGGCTTCTTCAAGGATACCTATCGGGAGTTTCCCCATCAGCGTTTGCCGGTCAGCAGAGCCTTCACCTGTGATAATGAGGTCCGCGTCTTTAACCATTTCCTTGAATCGGATAGTATTGAGCAGCAACAGGATGCCCGACATGCTTTTCGCATTGAGGTATTGCAGGAAGGCATAACCAAGACCGCCGGCAGCACCAGCGCCTGCCATCTGTGAACGGTCGTAGCCGAAATGCTTGGCAGATAATTCGGCAAATTTCCTTGCACGCTCGTCTAAACAATGAATCTTTTCTGGCGTAGCACCCTTTACCTCCCTTTGACCACTCGCAAACTTCTGAGGAGCAAAGACATGGGCTGCCCCCTGCTCACCATATAGTGGGTTATTGACGTCTGTGGCAATGGTGAAAGTCACATCCTTAAAGACATCAATGTCATCCCAGGTGCTATTCTTTGAAAAAGCGTCGATAAGAGCTCTAAGCATACCTATGCCAGCATCACTTGTGGCGCTGCCTCCAAGTCCAACGATGATGTGCTTGGCACCTTTACGTACAGCATCAGCCACCAGTTGCCCAGTGCCATAGCTCGTTGCCACCATAGGATTTCGCTCTTCATTCGTCAATAAGGTCAGCCCACTGACCTGAGCTATCTCAATGACAGCAGTATCATTGTAAAGTAGGTATTTGGCTTTAATGGGGCGCATCAGTGGGTCTCTCGCAGTTATCTCCTCCAGTCGACCTCCAATGGCTGCATGGAAAGCTTCTATATAACCCTCGCCACCATCGCTGACGGCCACTTCCACTATCTCAGCATCAGGATAAGCCATCCTAATTCCCTTTGCCGCTGCCTCGTTAGCTTCCTTTGAAGTGAGGCACCCCTTGAATGAATCTATCGCAATGATTACTTTCATGCTGCAAAAACAACCCGTATGATTCAGAATTCTTGTCTATTCATAGATGCAAAGATAGCATTTATTTCTGAAACCACCATATTCAGATGTCATTGACCAGTCCCTGTGACATCTGCGTGTCTTATTGCTGGGGGAGGGGGATAGACTTGCGATAGCCAATGCCTGTGACGTGACAGATGAGGCGACCCTCCTGGTTGGTGACGCGTACTTCAACAGAGGGAATCTTGTGATGATTGCATACGCTGACGGCTTCCGCCCGAAGCAAGTCGCCCTCTTTTGCACTCGACACAAACATAATGCTGCTGCTGATGCCAACGGTCAGTTGTCCCTGGCTGTTCATCAAAGCGGCTATGGCCAGGTCTGCCAACGTGAATAATGCGCCTCCCTGACAGACATTGCCGCCATTCAAATGTTCTTTTGTCACCACCATCTCAGCAACGGCATGCTCTGTGTCCACCTCTGTAATCCTGCAGCCTGCGTTGGCTGCAAAACGATCTGTACGATTCAGTAATTCTAATATATTCATTTTTGTGTTATTATCTTATAATCTTTTTCCGTGGGATATGACAAGACCTTTATAGTTTGAGGAAACCTTAAGTCCCTGCAGGTTATAATCATCGTCTGTTGACGAAATGGTTGGTGATATATATTGACATGCGATTATCAATGCTGATATCTTCATGATCTTGATGCTTTTGGTTAGAAACTATGCAAAAGTACACAAGAAAATTGAAACTACAAAATCTTTATAAACATTATTATGTGTTTGAGAATAAATCAAAAACTAGTAGCCATGATTCTTATCTCATTTCTTCGTATATATTTCTTATTGCCATCGTGGACTTTCATCCGCAAAATTCTCCGAAAAAGGAGGTAAGACGTTGGAAGCCAGTGGGATAGGTGCGGAGAATTTTGGAGGGTGGGAGAGGGGATTGAAAGTTGGGCGTTTCTTTGTGGCAAGATGCCTTCTTCGTTTGCAAAGATAGGGAAGATGGTAGTGATAAACAGCATATTTTTTCTTTTCTGACTATAGACAAAAGATAGTATGACTTATGTCGTAAGATTATATGTCTAAAGTCGTAAAAACGTATGACTATAGTCGAAAGATTGTAAATAGGTTGTTTATGATAAACAAGATGGTAGTTTGGATGATGTAAATTGGCACTATAAAACAAGGCAGATTTAGGGGCGTTTTGTGGTGAAAAGGCTTGGAAAACAGCACCGGAATTTACTATCTTTGCAACAAAAACAGAAAGATATGATGATAAAGATTAAGGCATTTCTGAAAAAGATGGGATGGCGTTCAAAGAAGGCTGTCAACGCAGAGTGTGAGAACGCTCAGCTGAGTGAGAGACTGGGTAAGTTGGAAACGGCATTGGCTGCCATCGAGACCGTGAGAAAGGAATCTGACGGGGAGTCCCAGGCATCTGCTCCAGCCACCCAGAACCGCTATGAGGAACGGCAGCAGACGTTGCTGAGGCCTATTCATGACATGACGGAATATGTGACGGCGAATTATGAGTTTCGCCATAATGTGGTGCGTGATGTCTATGAGTATCGGCATAAGAGTGAAAACGGTAGCGGTCCTTGGCAGATGGTGGACCGTAGGCAACTGAACTCCATCAACTGTGAGGTGCAGGACGACGGTGAGATATTTTGTCTGTCGAGCTTTGTGAAGCAGCGCGTAGAGAGTCAGTTGGCCGTGGATTATCATCCTATCCGTGCCTATCTGGATGGGGTGCGCGGGCATTGGGATGGGACAACGGATTATGTGGGTGATCTGGTACGTCGTATCAACGGTTCTGACTATTGTGACAGGATGGTGCGAAAATGGCTTCGTGCCGTGGTGATGCAATGGCTGGGTGGTGATGCTGATCATGCCAATGCGGTGATGCTCTTGCTGGTGAGCAGTAGGCAGGGCATACACAAGAGTACGTTTCTGCGTGCATTGATGCCGCCAGAGATCGCGGACTACTATACAGATGATTTCTCGCTGTCGTCAAAGGGCAATGCTTATCGGAAGATGGTGGAGTTTGGCTTGGTGAATATCGATGAGTTCGATAAGATTCCATATAGAAAGATGCCTGAGTTGAAGACGATGATGCAGACGCTGAAGCCCAGTTTCATCGGTGCTTACAAGAAGAACTTCAACCAGTTGCCTCGTATTGCCTCATTTGTGGGCACCAGTAATGAACGTCATCTGCTGACCGACCGTAGCGGGTCGCGCCGGTTTCTGGTGCTGGAGCCTGAGGGCATCATCCCTGTGGAGGACATCCATCACGATCAACTCTATGCGCAGTTGATAGACGAGGTGGAGCGTCAGCATCTGCCACATTATTTCTCGAAAGAGGATGAGGCTGAGATGGAGCGCGTGAACCGCCAGTACTATGTGACGAACGAGGTGGAGCAGTTGTTCCTGACTTATTACGCCGTGCCAACAGATAGAAGTCAGGCGGTGTATATGGAAGGGCGTGATTTGATTCGTGAGTTGACGAAGCAGTCTCGGAAGACGATGACGGGTGTCACGCTTAACCAGTTTGGGCGCTATATGACTCGCCTGAACGTGCCGAGGGTAAGAAAGCACGATACGGACGGGTATTTGGTAGAGGTGAGAGGTAGGATGTGATAGGAAAATGCTCCGCAGTTCTTGGCCCTTATACAGGGTGTTTCAGAGAACCTTCGGAGCATTTTTGTTTTTTAGAGGTGCCTTGTCTTAGGGCATTATTCTTTTCCGAATCTACGATAGATGATGGTGTTTCCCTCCTTCTGGGCCGTATATTTCGGAAACTCTTCGTTGATGAGCAGGTCGAGCCATTTCTGTGCTGCATAACTGGAGAGATGGAGCAGCGTCTGGAAGGTGCGGCGCGTGATGAAGTGATGCTCTGCCAGATAAGCGTTGAGTGCGTTGACCACTTCCTGACGCTCATACTGTTTTGAGCGGCCCACCATGCCCCGGCCATTGCAGTTTATGGTAGAGGTGTTGCTCTTCAACATTTTAATGAGACTCTTGTCTGGCGTGAACGAGACACCCGTCACCTCAACGTTGCGTGCCGTAATCTTCTCAGGATCAGTGAAGTGAGCCTTCGTGGGCGTGCCGTCCTCGTCAATGCTGTTCTTCAGTCCCACCTTCATCTGGAACGTGCCGATGCCATCAATGCGAAACCGCTTGTTGTTCTTCAGCTGTTCTATGATCTCATCCTTGAGAATGCTGAGTGCGGAACTCATGGCAGTCGTGTTGAATGATTCGTGAAGTTTTACGTGGTCAAGAAACGCCTTCGTGTCCATCGTCCCGTCGGGCTGATGCCTCACCTGATATGTCGTATTCCCCTCACTGTCAGGCAGTGGATTAGCAAATATGCAGAATTTTATTTTGTGTGCCATCTTTCATTTTTTTCGTTTGGCGCAAAGGTACAAAAAAATCCGCATAATCGCCATGATTATGCGGATAATTATTATTGTTAGTTTGTGTTACTTTACCTCCTCGAATACGACTTTAACTGACTATCAATGCGTTAGCACCGGATGTTGCACATATGTCGCAAAAACGGAAATAACCATTGATAATCAACATGTTACAAAATAACTGCAAAGGTATATATATTTTCACCTAAACAACCAAAAGAAAACACAGAAAAAATCACAAACTTGCCACATTTTCTTGATTCAGGCTGGGGGTAGAATGCAGAAATGAAAGAACAGGCATATAGCTATAAGCCTTGTTTATTGAGTTTTTTGAGCATATCAGCATTTGTTTCGATTAATTTTTGTAACTTTGCCGTCAAGAACTATCAAACAATAGTATTCACATAAAACAAATCAGACCATGACACAAGAAAAGACTATGGACATCAAAGCAGTAAAATTCCGCAAAGACGGATTCTATTCTCAGCCATTCGTATTTGGTGGCGAGGAAGGACAAGAGAAGTTTGACATAAACATCCGCTATCGTGGCAGTCTGCAGAACTATCTGATAGACACCGGCAACGAAGTCATCTTGGTGGATACCGGCCTGCCAGCAGGTTTCCCCGATGGTGCACCAGAGGAGACGGCATCCATCTATATCGGTAAGAGCATCTGCGACTATATGGATGCTTTGGCAGCATTGGGATACAAACCAGAGCAGGTGACAAAGATACTGCTGACCCACAAGCATGCCGACCACTCAGGAGAGCTGCGCTCCTTCCCCAATGCAAAGATTTATGTCAATGCGGAAGAGATTGGAGCAGACGAACTCAAGGACATTCCTAATATAGTTCCTGTTGAGTTCACTGACGGACCTTATTACAATTTCCCTGAGAGTCAGAAGATCGCCGATGGCGTTTACTTTGTCAAGGCCAAGGGACATACGAATGGCAACAGCCTTATCGTCGCAGAGAACGAGGGATTGTTCTATATGTTCGAGGGAGACATCACCTACGTTGACGAGGCCCTTTATGCAAACAAGCTCTCTGTTGTCTTCGACGATCTGCCAGCAGCTCGTGAGACTATGGACCGAGTACGCGAGTTCGTTCGCAACCAACCTACCGTATATTGCGGCACCCATACGCCACAGGGCTATGAGAACCTGGAGGCCAAGCGTGTGATGGATCTGGACAATCCCGTACCGACGGTGTTGGCAGAGATAGATTTCTCCCAAAAAGAAGATTCCGGCAAGTATATTTGCTCTGTCTGTGGCTATCTGTATGATCCAGCCGAACACGATGGCGTTGCTTTCGAGGACCTGCCAGATGACTGGCGCTGCCCACGCTGCAAACAGCCGAAGACGAAGTTCAATAAAGCATGAAACGCATTAACAACTTTTTATGGACAGAAGTCAGGAAATCATCCGTACCAGTTGGATTGGTATTATAGCTAATGTGTTGTTGGCGGGCTTCAAGGCCGCAGTCGGTATTCTGGCCAGCAGTGTGGCCATCGTGATGGATGCTGTCAACAACCTGAGCGATGCACTATCGAGTGTCATCACCATCGTAGGTACGAAACTCTCACAGCGCCCTGCCGACAGGAAGCATCCTTTCGGTTTCGGGCGCATCGAGTATTTCAGTGCCATCATCATCGCTGTCATTGTGCTGTCGGCAGGTATCACCTCACTTATTGAGTCGGTAAAGAAAATCTTCGACCCTACGGAGCCTTCGTATACGACGACCACACTCGTGGTTATCGTGGTGGCCATCGTAGTAAAGCTCATTCTTGGCCAGTATGTCAAGCGCAAGGGTGAACAGCTGAAGAGTGACGCGCTGATAGCTTCCGGCTCGGATGCGCTGTTTGATGCGGTTATCACGCTGGCAACGCTCGTCTCGGCTGGTGTTATGCTTTTATGGGGCGTGTCGCTCGATGGCATCTTGGGTGCACTGATTTCCATTGTGATCATCAAGGCTGGTATCGAGATGCTGGCTTCGCCTGTCAACGAGCTGCTGGGTACGAGCATTTCGGCTGACTATGCCAAACAGATTCAGAAGGAGGTTTCCGACTTCGAAGGCGTTCATGGTGTGTTCGACTTGATACTGCATAACTACGGCCCTGATGTAAAGATCGGTTCACTGCACATCAACGTTTATGACACCATGTCGGCTCATGACATTCATGGTCTAACGCGTAAGATTTCAACTTACTTGTTTGAGAAGCACAGTATCATCACTACTGTCGGCATCTATGCTGTGGCCACAGGCGAGAACCGTCGTACTGAGTTGCAGTCGAAGGTAATGCAGAGTCTCGCTGCCCACAAGGATATTGTTCAGGTGCATGGTTTCTACTATTCAGAGAAAGACAAATATCTCTCTATCGATATCGTACCTGATATTTCCGTTCATGATGACGCTGCCCTCGTCAGCCAACTTACCAATGAGATACAACCTCTGGTGCCTGACACGCAGGTTGCTGTTGTCGTGGACCATAATTATACAGAATAATCCTGTATCGCTCTGTTCTCGCTTAATCGCAGCCTTTCGCCAATCTGTCCAGCAGTGCCTGACAGCCCTCCAGCACGTCGCGCCAAGTGGCCTCGAAGTTGCCCGTGTACCAAGGGTCGGCCACGTCACCAGGCCGTTTGGTGAAGTCCATCAGCATCACGATCTTCCCTTCTGGGTCGCCACCGCAGATGTTTCGCATGTTGCGGATGTTCCACGAGTCCATGCCTATCAGCAGGTCGTAGCGGTCATAGTTTGAGCGAGTCATCTGACGTGCCGTCTTGCCTAAACAGCCGATACCGTGTTCTGCCAATTTCCGTCGGGCAGGGGATAGACGCTGTTGCCTATCTCCTCTGTCGAGGTGGCCGCCGATTCAATCATGAAGTTGTCCTCCAGCCCGGCTTTTTTCACCAAGTCCTTCATTACGAACTCCGCCATCGGACTCCGGCAGATGTTCCCGTGACAGACGAATAGTATTCTATGTTTTGCTTCGTTATCCATTATCGATTAAAACCTTGTTGCAAAAATGGAAATATCCATTGATAATCAACATGTTACAAAATCACTACAAAGGTACAGATTTCTCCCCAAACAACCAAAAGAAAACACAGAAAAAATCACAAACCTGATACTTTAGATACACATTACATATTATACGCATGAATCATGTCATTAATCCGTCAAAAGATTGGTCTTTTAATCAAATTTTGGCTTGTTTATGGAGTTTTTTGAGCATATCAGCATTTGTCTCGATTATTTTTTGTAACTTTGCCGTCAAACAACAGTAATCTATCATGGCAAAGTTAAATCGTATAAGAGTTGTTCTCGCAGAACACGACCTAAACAACAAGTGGTTGGCGGATAAGCTTGGAAAGGATCAGGCAACTATTTCCAAATGGGTCACCAATACCACCCAGCCCAGCCTGGAAGCCCTCATTGCAATAGCCAATGCGCTTGAAGTGCCTGTACAGGAGTTGGTGAGACAAGAAGAATTCAATCAAGAGAAATAAGCCAAAACGATGACAATAGAAGAAATACAGGCTCGCAAAGAATGCCAGACATTCGATTGTAAGAGCATTCAGATTGCCCCCAAGGCATTAGCAATACCTATTGTGGCTATGGCTAATGCCGATGGTGGTGTGCTTGCCATTGGCGTTTCTGACAAGACTCGCAGAATAGAAGGGATTAATGGAAACGAGGAACGGCTCAATGAGTTGCTTCGCGTCCCTTTTGATTTCTGCAATCCGTCTGTAAAAGTTAGGTGCGAGTATTTTCCTTGTACGGATTATAGTGGTAAGGAGAATCGCATTCTTCTGATGCACATTCCTGCAAGCGGACAACTTCATACCAATCAGGCGGACGAATGTTTCATGCGTGTTGGCGACAAGAGCAAGAAACTCAACTTTGACGAACGCATGCAACTCCTCTATGATAAGGGCGAACGATATTACGAAGACAAGGATGTTTATGGTGCTACCATCGATGATATTGACATGACTCTTGTCAATGATTATATTAGTGTCATCGGCTATGGGAAGTCTGGCATGGAGTATCTGCGAGAGAATAATGATTTCGTTATAGAGGCAGATGGGCAGCAGAAAGTAAGTACTGCATGCATCCTTCTCTTTGGCAAGAATCCACAGCGTTTCTTCCCTCGTGCCCGCACTCGCTTCATCCGTTATGAAGGAAAAGAGGAGAAAGTGGGCAGAGACATGAATGTTATCAAGGATGTGACATTCGAGGGTGCGATACTTCAGCAGGTTCGAAGCACTATCAGCTATTTGGAAACGCAAGTCAGTGAACACTCATTCCTCGGAGAGCATGGTGTTTTCGTTACTCGTCGCAACTACTCAAAGTACGCCATACAAGAGATGGTTGTCAATAGTTGCTGTCACAGAGCCTACAACATCAAAGGCACCGAGATACAGATAAAGATGTTCGACGATCGCCTTGTCTTTGAGACTCCAGGAGATTTGCCTGGGCTAGTGAGACCAGACAACATACGTCATACCCACTTTTCTCGTAATCCCAAGATCGCCCAATACCTAAAGGCATACAAGTATGTCAAGGAGTTTGGCGAGGGTATTGACCGTATCTGCAGTGAGTTGGAAACAAAAGGTTGCGCTATCCCATCATTCCATGTCGATGCATTCATCCTGAAGGCGACATTGATGGCAGAGTGGACATCCGAAAAAGAGTTTGACTGTTCAAGTACCGCCCAAGTACCGCCCAAGAATGATGATACGATAAATCATCAAGTAAATATCACGAAACTATCTGATAGACAGCGTAGAATCTATGAGACAATAAAGAATGGTACGATAAATGATACGATAAATGATACGATAAATGATACGATAAATGCCAAAGTGTTATCTGAAGCTTTAGACACAAGTGTCATAACCATCAAACGAGACCTCTATGTCCTTCGTGACATGAATCTCATTCGGTATGTGGGCAGTAATAAAACGGGGCATTGGGAGATTGTTGATAACCAATAATGGCAGACATCATTCTTGACATTGAGAGAATAAAAATGAAGTTGAATCAAATAAAGAATAATATATACTATGCCGAAGAAGCAATACAAAATGGTTGACCTGTTTGCAGGTTGTGGCGGACTTAGTCTAGGTATGGAACAGGCAGGTTTTACGTCATGGTTTGTGAATGAAATAGTCGAGACATTTTGTAATACATATAAAGCGAATCATCAACTTAGCGATGAACATTATTATGTTGGTGACATTAATGAACTAAATGCACATTTAGATGAATACGAAAAGTATCTCTCAGATATAACATTGGTTTGTGGTGGACCTCCATGTCAAGGCTTTTCTATGGCAAATCGTCAAAGGATTCTTGACGATCCAAGAAATCAGCTCTATAAAGCATACTTGACATTCCTAAGCAGAGTTCGTCCAAAGTTCTTTGTTATGGAGAATGTTAAGGGCATGTCAAATAAAATAGATGAGATAAAACAGAACTTCAAGGATTTTCTTGGAGAAGAATATCTGTTTGATTATCGTCTGTTGCGTGCCCAAGATTTTGGTGTACCTCAGAATAGAGAGCGTTTTATTATGATTGGCAATCGACTTGGAATTGAACCGTTGGATATTTTCAATGCAATATTTGAGAATAAAAGAGAACCTTTCGTTTTAAGAGATGCATTAGAAGGTCTACCCCACCTTGAAGCAAGAAAGGAAAAGGGTGCAAAAGATGTTGAAAATGCTGAATCGGGCTTTACTATATGTGATTTTACATATCCAGATACAGATTTTTATCATTTCATAAATGGAGATAAAAACGTAACAAAACTTTATAATCATAAGAATCGTTACAATAATCCTCGTGATATAGAGATTTATCGAAGATTACCACAAGGTGCAAATTCTCTTCATCCATCTATTGCCGATATTATGCCTTATAAAAGTCGTAATGACATTTTCAAGGACAAATATTTCAAATTGGATGAAACACAGATATGTAAAACTATCACCTCACACATGAAGTTTGATTGTAATATGTATATACATCCTTGGGAATCAAGAGGCTTAAGTCCTCGTGAAGCGGCCAGAATACAGACATTTCCTGATGATTATGTAATAACTGGTGCTCAAAATATGTGGTATGCACAAGTTGGCAATGCTGTTCCTGTAAAACTAGCTAAAGCCATTGGTGATGGTATAATGAAATTTATCAAGTAATATGACACACTTAGAATTATTCTCTGGTATAGGTGGATTCCGTCGTGCATTAGATCTTCTTACGCAAGACGGAATAATGCCTTTTGAGTGTGTCGGATATTCGGAAATAGACTCAAAAGCAAAACTTACATATCAATCAAACTACAATATAGAAGGCGAAGTTGATATGGGGGATATTGTTGCTTTTACCGCCAATCCAAACAATATAGAAGGTCTGCCAGAATTTGATTTGTTGACAGGAGGATTTCCATGCCAGACTTTTAGTGTTATGGGTGACCAAGCTGGGTTCAATGAAGACCGTGGACAAATGTTCTTTAGAATAATGGACATTTTACAAGTCAAACATCCACGATATGTCCTATTGGAAAATGTAAAGAACCTTTATAGGCATGATAATGGGAATACTTATGCTCGCATTCAACAGGAACTTGAAGGCTTAGGGTATCATGTTTTCCCGAACATTTTCAATACCGTTGATTTCCATCTTCCTCAAAAACGAAGCAGAGTTCTAATCTTTGCGACTACAGAAAATGTCCCTGCCGATTTCGTAGCACAATTTACGCCAGATAATGTAAAGGCTCTTTTTGATGAGCATTATATGCAACTCAGTGTGCTACAATATAATACTACCTTAGATTTGTTGGAACAACAGGTAGATGCTAAGTATTACTTGTCCGAACGCTTAAAGCCAACGATTTTGGCTGATGGTTCAGCTAATTTTAAGTCGCGTTCTGACATTAACCAATTAATAGCAAGGACACTTACTGCTTCTATGCACAAAATGCATAGGGCATGTCAAGACAATTACTATAGCCAAGACTTTATAGAATCACATGGAGCAATAAACCATGTGGAAGACTATACGAAAGAGCAATTAGCACAACTTGATATTAGGAAATTGACTCCACAAGAAGCGTTTATGCTTCAAGGTTTTCCTCCAGAATTTGCCACTAATGGCCAAAATGCCGGAGTGGCTAATGGGTCTCTTTATAAACAAGCGGGAAATGCTGTAAGTGTAAATACAATATATGCAGTCCTCTATTATCTTATCGAAAACCATATAATACATGAATAATATGGAAGAAATTGTAAAACATATCAATGACACCAATGCGAGCTATCGCACTCCGAATGCAGGTAATGCCAAGAATACTGATTTATTTCTTGACAACGAACATTATGAGTTATTTCGTGATGAAGGAGAACAAATCACAGTAAGGTTCAACAAAGAAAACCTTCAAAAGGCCATTTTGTTCATAGCCTCTATTCTGCCTCGCAAGTATGACAATTCTGCCATTCATCGAATAGAACAGTTCTCCTCTACATTTGTTTTCGACCAATTGGCTTTATTGGATGCATTCTTTACCATAGACGGGATAAATGTGGATTCTCGTACCCAAACTTGGAATCCAAGAAAAGACGTAATGAAAAAGAATGGAGAAATAGATAATCGTTTCTATTTCAACGGACTTCTGGAGGACGTTTCCTACATAAACAATAAAGGAGAGCATACGAATGCAAAGTTTACAATTCGTAATTATCTTGCAGGAGGATATTCTGACCTTCACATAAAAAAAACAGATAATGGAATCTTTGACGTGTGGGTTACAAACACATTTGAATACAAAGATGATGGAAAAGAAAGTCGATATGAGGAAGTTGATAACACACACATCCCATATTCGCCTCAACAATCCTTGTACAAACAATTTGTTACAGCTATCAAGTCCAAACCATTCTTATTGCTTGCAGGTATTTCTGGTACAGGTAAGAGCCGCATAGTACGAGAATTTGCTTTCAAGTCATGCCCAGAATATTTGCAAGATAAGGACGGTACAACTCCAGGTAACTACTGCATGATAGAGGTGAAACCGAATTGGCATGACTCAACCGAATTGTTGGGGTACTATAGCCGTCTCGGGAGTAAGCCAGGGTATCAGTTTACGAAGTTCGTTAAATTCTTGGTGAAGGCCAAGATG
>CACYNE010000018.1 GCA_902775605.1 uncultured Prevotellaceae bacterium | reverse complement strand
GGGCCATCGATGCCAAGCCAGAAACAGATGATGACAGGGGCGCATTGGGCGCATTTGACACAATTTTCTAAAAACTTGTTGCGTACGTACACACACGTACGCGATAAAAGTCTTAAAAATGAGAAAAAATGCGCCCAATGTGCCCCTGTTCCAACGCCTCTATCCTCCAAAAATCATTGTTTTCCCCTTCACAACTCACTGAGTTACCAACAAAAAGTCACTGAATTATCAACGAAAAGTCACTGAGATATGGTAGAAATAAAAGACTACTCCAAACAAGAACTGGCCGACGCCATCTATGCCAAGAACACCAAACCTGAGAGCCGGCTGAAGAAACTGAGACGCGAGATAACCGGCTGTCCACAGCTGATGAGCGACCTGCGCCGCCTGCACTATCACACACGCGACACGGGCTTCACCAGCCAGATGGTGGAACGCATCAAGTATTATTTGGACATTGAGTAAAAAGATGTTAAATAACTGCACGCACAGCGGACACTGCGGACTGGATGGCACTGTGCGGACAAAACGGGGGGCTGGATGTGGTACCTTTGTATTGTCACAGAAAAGCTGTGATAGAGACCCGGGAAATGCAAGTCGCGCGGTAGCTTTCCACAATCTCTTCCATTTTCACTTAACACCAAAAAATCTATGATCAAGTACACTCTCAAACAGTACAAGAACAGTCGTTCATCCATCTTCCGTAAGTGGCTCGCCTATCCCGTCATCGAAGAGACACTGGACCTCAATGCCCTGGCCAAGCACATGGCAAGTCACTCGTCGCCTTATTCCGAGGGCGTGGTTCGCGGCGTCCTCACCGACATGGTGAAGTGCATCAAGGAGCAGTTGCTCGAGGGTAAGAACGTGAAGATCGACAACCTCGCCATCTTCTCTGTAGGCATCAAAAACAGCAAGGGTGGTGCCACCAGCGAGGAGGAGTTCAACCTGACCAAGAACATCAGCAGCGTGAAGCTCCGCGCCCGCGAGCGTGAAGCTCCGCGCCCGCGCCACTGGCGTGCTCATCGCCAAGAGCCTGAACCTGGAGGCTACGCTCAAGCGTGCCTCTGCCATCACCGGCTCGGGTGCAACCTCACCCAGCCCCACCACGGGTGGTGAGTCTGGTAACAACGGTGGTAACACCGGCGGCAATTCTGGCAGCAACAACAGCGGTAACACCCCTGGCGGCAACACCCCTGGCGACAACACCCCTGGCGACAACGGCGATGACCCCGAGAATTAATCTCGGGGCCTCCCCCCTTTCTTCACAGCAGTAATAACCATTTAATTCCTTTTACATTATGAAAATACCATCATCTACATGGAAACAGATTCTGCGCATCGTAGCCACCATCCTCACCACCATTGCCGGCACCATCTGCGTGCAGAGCTGCAGCATGGGACTCTTCTAAAAAAACTAACAACGAAGAACTATGAGGAGAATTGATCTGATCGTCGTTCACTGCAGCGCCACACGCTGCAACCAACGCTATCCCGTGACCGCGCTCATCCGCGATCACGCGGATCGCTTCGGATTCACTGGCTACCACTACTACATCACCCGCGACGGCACCGTGACACAGACGCGCCACGAACAACTCGTAGGCGCTCACGCCAAAGGCTATAACAGTCACTCGCTGGGCGTGTGTTATGAAGGGGGCCTCGACAAGGATGGCAACTATGCCGACACGCGCACGCGCAAGCAGAAGCGCTCACTGCTCACCCTGCTCCGCCGTCTGAAGGCTGAGCATCCCGAAGCCCGCATCCTGGGTCATCGCGACCTGCCCAATGTCCACAAGGCCTGCCCCTGCTTCGATGCCCAGAAAGAGTATGAGGGGGTATGATTTTAGGAACCAGAAGAAAAGAAACGGAAGCCGATATGACTTCCGTTTCCTATTATTATTCCAAAGATCAGAGATATCAGAGGTTTTGCTTTATACGTCAGAAAAGACAAGGAGGCTATTTGCAGGGCCTGTTCTACAAACTATAGCAATGCATTACTGGAGGGAACTGTCAACAAAACCAAAGCCATTAAGAGGAGTATGTTCAACAGAGCAAATGCCGATGTCCTGAGAGCAAAACTACTCTATAGTGGTATGAAATGGGACTGGAATCACCACCCAAATTGACGCAGAACCCGATTTTATTCTAAAAAATATCAGGAAACATGCCTGTCATCTTATACTGCGTCTCGTAACTCACGCACGGCCAAAGGGGAAAACATAAATTTTCTAAAATCAATGTCTGTTTCGGAAAAAATGAGTACCTTTGCACATTATTATAATGTTAAGCTAAGAAAATGTCGTGCATACTACATATTGAGACCAGCACACAAGTGTGCTCGGTGGCCGTCTCGGAAGACTCTCAGGTCATCTTTCAGCAGGAGGACCATAGCGGTCCCAACCACGCTGAACGACTGGGTACGATGGTTGACGAGGCCCTCTCGTTTACCGACAACCACGCCATCCCGTTTGACGCGGTGGCGGTGAGTTGCGGACCTGGCTCCTATACTGGATTGCGCATTGGCGTATCAATGGCCAAAGGCATTTGCTATGGCCGCAACCTGAAATTGATTGCCGTGCCCACCTTGGAACTGATGTGCGTGCCCGTGCTGCTTCGCGAGATGGTAGAAGAGGACGCCCTACTCTGCCCCATGATCGACGCCCGTCGCATGGAGGTATATGCTGGCATCTATGACCGTGCGCTCCACGAGGTTCGCCCCGTTGGCGCCGATGTCGTTGATGGCGAGACTTACAAAGAGTGGCTGGACCAGCATCCCGTTTATTTCTTTGGCAACGGAGCCGCCAAGTGCCTCAAAAAAAGCGGCTTAGCCGACGACAAAACGTCGGCCATCAACCACCCCAACGCCCACCTCATCGAGGGTATCGAGCCGTTGGCCAAGTGGATGCAGCCTCTGGCAGAACGTCGCCTCATCAACGGCAACACCGAGGATGTGGCCTATTTTGAGCCTTTCTATCTGAAGGACTATGTAGCAAAGATGCCGAAAAAGTTATTATAAGGGCGGTTGGGTATTGGCGGTTGGCTGTTAGCTATTAGCTGTTAGCAGCCAAGAGCCAAAAGCAAAAAACCAAGAGCCAAAAGCAAAAAAACAAGAGCCAAAAGCAAAAAAAAGAATGGAAATAAAAGGATTAGACTACAACACCCAGCGGGAATCACTCTTGATGCCCGAATATGGACGTGAGATACAGAAAATGGTGGACCATGCTATCACGCTGCCCACCAAGGAGGAGCGCCTGCGCTGTGCTAAGAGCATTGTGCGACTGATGGAGACAAAGGTCCCCCAGATACGCGAGAATGCCGACTTTCAGCAGACGCTCTGGGACCATCTCTACCTGATGAGCAACAAGGCGCTGGACATCGACTGGCCCTTCGACGTGAGCGGTGCCGAGAAGTTCCACGCCAAACCACAGCCCATGCCCCTGCCTCAGGGCGGCATTCACCTGCGCCACTACGGCAAACTGGTGAACGAGTTGCTGGACCGTCTGACGGATATGCCCGACGGACCTGAGCGCGACGAGTTGATTCGCCTGACAGCCAATCAGATGAAGCGCGACCTCGTGCAGTGGGGCCACGGCTCAATGGACGACGAGAAGGTGGCCGACGACATGGCTCGCCTGACAAACGGTGCCGTGCAGCTGGACTTGCAGCACTTCACCTTTGAGCGCGTTAACATGTCGGAGCCTCAGCCCAAGCGCAACGGCAAGAAACGCAAGTAACAAAAAAGCTCGACGATATGGCAGCATTTATCATTGAGGGCGGACACCCTCTTAGCGGAACCATCTATCCCCAAGGTGCCAAGAACGAGGCGCTGGAGGTGATTTGTGCCACGTTGCTGACGAGCGAGAAGGTGACCATTCACAACATCCCGCAAATCAGAGACGTGATGAACCTCATCCAGCTTCTCAAGGATGTGGGCGTCAAGGTCACATCCCATACCGCCAGCAATGCAGCAGAGACAGGCGTTTCCGGTCTCACCTGCACCTTCCAGGCCGACGACTTAAACCTGGACTATCTGCAAAGCATCGAGTTCGTCAAGAAGTGCGCACAACTGCGTGGCTCAGTCATGATGATTGGTCCGCTGCTGGCCCGCATGGGGAAGGCAACGATTGCCAAGCCCGGCGGCGACAAGATAGGCCGTCGCCGACTGGACACCCACTTCCTGGGCTTCGAACGCCTGGGCGCCAAGTTCCACCATGTGGCCGAGCGCAGCGTCTATGAGATCCATGCCGAGCAGTTGAACGGCTGCTATATGTTGCTCGACGAGGCATCGGTGACCGGCACCGCCAACATTGTGATGGCTGCCGTGATGGCCAAAGGCACCACCACCATCTATAATGCGGCCTGCGAGCCCTATCTGCAGCAACTCTGCAAGATGCTCAACGCCATGGGTGCCCGCATCAGCGGCATTGCCTCGAACCTGCTGACCATCGAGGGTGTGGACCACCTGAACGGTACCGACCACACCATCCTGCCCGACATGATTGAGGTAGGCTCGTTTATCGGCATGGCAGCCATGGTGGGCAACGGCATCCGCATCAAGAACGTGTCTATCAAGGACCTGGGCATCATCCCCGACACCTTCCGCCGCATGGGTATCACCATCAATGAAGAGGGCGATGACCTCTATATCCCCCAGATGCATCACTACGAGATACAGTCATTTATTGACGGTACCATCATGACGCTGGCCGACGCCCCCTGGCCCGGCCTGACCCCCGACCTGCTGTCGGTCATGATCACCGTGGCCACCCAGGCATGCGGCTCTGTGCTGGTGCATCAGAAGATGTTCGAGAGTCGCCTGTTCTTCGTCGATAAACTCATCGACATGGGTGCGCAGATCATCCTTTGCGACCCCCACCGTGCTGTCGTCGTAGGCCATGACAGAAAGTTGCAACTCAGGGGCGGACGCATGTCGAGTCCCGACATCCGCGCCGGCATCGCCCTGCTCATTGCTGCGATGAGTGCCAAGGGCACCAGTCGCATTGACAACATTGAGCAGATAGACCGCGGCTATGAGAACATCGAGGCCCGCCTGAATGCCTTGGGCGCCAATATCACCCGAGTGCAATAGGTTCTATAAGTCCTATAAGTCCCATAAGACCCATAAGTCCCATAAGTCCCATAAGACCCATGATAAAAAAAGAAGAAGTTTACAAAATCGGCCGCATCGGCAAGGCTCACGGCGTGAAGGGCGAGGTGTCCTTCAGCTTCGACGATGACGTCTTCGACCGTGTGGATGCCGACTATCTCATCTTAGAGGTTGATGGCATTCTGGTGCCTTTCTTCATGGAGGAATACCGTTTCCGCTCTGACAACACCGCACTGGTGAAGTTTGAGGATATCGACACACAGGACCGCGCTCGCGAGTTGACCAACTGCGACGTTTATTTCCTGCGCTCCGAGGCCGATGACGAAGAAGAGGAACTCACCTACTCTTTCCTCGTGGGCTTCAACATCATCGACGACAAGAGCGGACGCAACGTGGGCACCATTGCCAGCATCGATGACAACACCCTCAACATCCTCTTTGAATTGGAGGACGGCACGCTCATCCCTGCCAGCGAGGAACTCATCACCGATATTGATAAAGACAACAAAACAATAACAATAGCCCTGCCAGAGGGCATCTTAGAATTATGAAGAAACAAATAGCCATTCTCGGCTCTACGGGAAGCATTGGCACACAGGCCCTCGAAGTCATTGAGGAGCATAGCGACCTCTACGAGGTGTATTGCCTGACAGCCAATAATAAAGTGGAACTGCTGGCCGAACAGGCTCATAAGTTCAAGCCTGCCGCCATCGTCATTGCCAACGAGGCACGCTACGACGAACTGAAGGCGCTGATGAACGACCTGCCCGACGTGAAGGTGTATGCCGGCGCGCGCGCCCTCGACGAGATTGTTGAGGCGGGGCCCATCGACATGGTGCTCACCGCCATGGTGGGCTTTGCCGGTCTGAGTCCCACCATCCACGCCATCAAGGCCCACAAGACCATCTGCCTGGCCAACAAGGAGACACTTGTTGTGGCGGGTGAACTCATCTGTCAGTTGGCACTCGAGAACAGAGCATCTATCCTGCCTGTGGACAGCGAGCACTCTGCCATCTTCCAGAGTCTGGTGGGCGAAGATGAGAATCCCATCGACAAGATTCTGCTCACTGCCTCGGGCGGTCCCTTCCGTCTGAAGTCTATGGAGGAGATTGCCCATGTCACCAAGGCCGATGCCCTGCGTCATCCCACATGGGACATGGGTGCCAAGATTACCATCGACTCTGCTTCGATGATGAACAAAGGCTTCGAGGTCATCGAGGCCAAGTGGCTCTTCGGCGTCGAAGCCGAACAGATTCAGGTGCTGGTTCATCCCCAGAGCATCGTCCACAGCGCCGTGCAGTTTATGGACGGCTCAGTAAAGGCACAGCTCGGTGTGCCCGACATGCGCCTGCCCATCCAGTATGCATTCTCGTTCCCCAAGCGTCTGCCCCTCAGCGGCGAGCGTCTCGACCTCTTCAAGGCCCACGACCTGGAATTCTTCGAGCCCGACTTGAAGAAGTTCCGCTGCCTGGCCATGGCTTACGAGGCTCTGCATCAGGGCGGCAACATGCCCTGTATCGTCAACGCTGCCAACGAGATTGTGAACCGTGCCTTCCTGGAGGACCGTTGCGGATTCCTGCAGATGGGTGACATCATCGAGGCCACCATGCAGCGTGCCACCTTCATCCAGAAGCCCACCTACGAGGACTATCTGGCCACCGATGCCGAGGCACGTCGCATTGCTACAGAGTTGTTGGCTATTGGCTGTTAGCTATTAGCCATTAGCTATTGGCTGTTGGCCATTAGCTCAAATAACAATAATAATTAATTTCAAAAAGGATAAATGCCAAAGGCTAACAGCTAATAGCCAATGGCCTAAACAAAAAAATGCCAAAGGCTAACAGCTAAAAGCCAATAGCTAATAGCCAACGGCCAAAAGCCCAAACAAAAAAATGGAAGTCTTTCTGATTAAAACATTGCAGTTCCTCATGGCCATCAGCCTGCTGGTACTGCTCCACGAACTGGGACACTTCACCTTTGCCAAACTCTTCAAGGTGCGTGTCAGCAGGTTCTACCTCTTCTTCAACCCGAAGTTCCACATCATGAGCACCTACGACACTTGGGTGCGCCGCCTCTTCAAGTTAAAGCCCACCGTGGTGCCTACCAAGAAAGACGAGGACGGCAATGAGAAAAAAGAATATGTTGGCACGGAATACGGTCTGGGTTGGTTGCCCCTGGGTGGCTATTGCGCCATCGACGGTATGATCGACGAGACCAACCAGAAACTCAGCGAGGTGGCCAAACCTTGGGAGTTTCGCACCAAGCCCACATGGCAGCGCCTGCTCATCATGGTGGGTGGCGTGCTGGTCAACTTCCTCCTGGCGCTGTTCATCTATTCTATGGTTCTCTACACCTGGGGCGAGACCTACACCCCGCTGCAGAGCATGAAGCAGGGCATGGAGTTTAACGACGAGGCAAAGGCATTGGGTTTCCAGGATGGTGACATCCTTATCTCTACCGACCAGAAGGCATTCAAGAACGTGGGTGCCGATATGTATCGCATGATCTGCAACGCCAAGCAGGTCAACGTGCTGCGCAATGGTCAGCCTAAGACCATCAACATCCCTCAGGAAGAGAAGAAGTTCCTGTTCTTCACCTACGAATCATCTTCACTCAGCCTCATCGACATGGCTCAGAAGGTGCCCATCTTTGTGCGCCCGATGATTCCCGCCCAGATTGACAGCGTCCTCGCCGACACGCCCGCAGCAGCCATCGGTCTGCAGAAGGGTGACAAGATTATCGCAGCCAACAACAAGCAGGTCAACTCGTTCTATGGCTTTACCGACGAGCTATCGCGCATCAACGACGTGCTGGCATCTGCCAAGACCGAGGCCGACAGCCTGAAGGCGCTTGCCATCACACTGGTTTATCAGCGTGGCGAGGTCATCGATACCGTCAGCACCACGCTGACAAAGGATCTCAAGCTGGGCTTCACCCCTGTTCAGGTTTACGAGCCCACCACGTTTGAATACGGTTTCTTCGAGAGTTTCCCCGCCGGCATCAAGTACGGCTGGAACACGCTGTGCAGCTATGTCAACGACATGAAGTACCTCTTCTCGTCTGACGGTGTGAAGCAGATGGGTGGCTTCGGAGCCATCGGCAGCCTGTTCCCCTCAGCTTGGGACTGGCACCAGTTCTGGCTCATGACGGCATTCCTCAGCATCATTCTGGCATTCATGAACATCCTGCCCATCCCCGCCCTCGACGGTGGTCACGTGCTGTTCCTGCTCTACGAGATGATTACCCGTCGCAAGCCTTCAGAGAATTTCATGATCAAGGCTGAATACGTGGGGTTTGGCATCCTCATCCTACTGATGGTCGTTGCAAATCTCAACGATATCCTGCGCTGGATGCACATCATGTAAAGGAGCCAATATACGGACAGCCCTGTAAAGGGTGATGATGCCGATATAAAGCAGACAAATCTGAAGAACTGACGGATGCAAACCGTCAATACTCGCATAAGGCACTTGGGACAACCACCCAAGTGCCTTATTTAATAGGCCCACCACCGTCAGCAACACAGGTCCCAGCATCGGGATGATGAGCACCACCAGTGCACCATATAATATAATGGTGGCAGCAGGCACCACGAGGAAGTTTGTCAGGAGGAAATAAGTAGAGAAGCGGCCGAAGTGATAGGCAATCAATGGCGCCACCCCCATCTGCGCAGCCAGTGTCACGGCAACCATACCAAAGAAATATGCCTTGACGCGGTGACTTGCCAGATAGTTCTCTGGCAGGAAACGCTCTATCAATGGCAACCACAACAGGATGGACAGCACGGCAGTAAACGACAGTTGGAAGCCTACATCATAGAGTGTTGCGGGATTCACCAGCAGCATCACCATGGCAGTAAAGCATAGCAGGTTGATGGGCGACCGTCGGCGTCCCGTCACAGAAAACAGCGAAAAGACACTGATCATCGTGGCAGAGCGCACTACGCTGGGCGACAGTCCTGTAAGGAAAGCGAAGGCCCAGATGCCCAGAACGATAACCACCTGCGACACCCAGGAGTGGCGTCGCCCCAATGTCAGGTGATACAGTAAGAAGAAGATGATGCCCATGTGCATTCCACTCAGTGCCAACACATGCGAGGCTCCCGTCACGGAATAGGTCTCACGCAATTCTGCACTCAGGGCCGACTTATCGCCCAGCGTCATTGCTGCCAGGATGGCATACTGGTCATCATCGGCCTGCAGGGCCTTATAGCGATTCAATAACTGATGGCGAAATCCCAAAAACCATAACCGCACGCAGTCCACCCGTGTTAGTTTTGCAAGTCCCTGTCCTCCTTCCTGCCAGTCGCTGCTGCGCACAAAACCTCTGTCAGCCCCTCTCACCAGCAAACTCCGTCCCAGTGTCACCTGCCTGCTCCGCTCGTCCTTCCACAGATAGCAACGCACCTGCCGTCCCTCACTGGGTAACAACAAGTCAACCGCCATCGTCTTCGCCTTCTCGGCAGGCTCGGAAAACACCACAGCCTCCACCACTTCATCAGTCAATGCCCGCGGCTTCACTCGCTGTCCCGCCAACATGCCCAACAGAACAAAGCACACCAGCACACCCACGCTTTGCAAGAACGCCCATCGCCACAACAACCACGACAACACAACGCAAGCCACAAAGGCAGCATACACTGCTTCCTCCCCCGTCGCTAAAGGTGCCAGTATAATTCCCAGAATCAGACTGAATGTGGGCATCATCAAAGGCGTCGAATCAAAGCATTTAGACATTTTCGAATGGTTAAATCGACGCAAAGGTACACATTATTCTTCAATTTCCTTTGAGATTCACATAATTTTTTGTAACTTTGCCAACAATATTAACTACTTAAGTCCGAAGAACATGATAATCAAAAAGTATATTCTATTGCTTACATTGCTTGCCACAGCAGTTGTTGGAAAGGCGCAGACGGGTCAAGACAACATGCATTACGTGGGTGGCGACATGTCGATGCTCACCCAGTTTGAGAAGCAAAATGCCTCGTATTTCACGAATACCAGCACAAAGATTAATGACCTGCTGACCTTCGTGAAGGAACAGGGATGGAACACCATCCGCGTGCGACTGTTTGTTGACCCCTCGAACGATAATGACAGAGGCGTCTGTCAGGACATCAACTATGTAAAGGCACTGGGCAAGCGCATCAAGGATGCTGGCATGCTGCTGATGTTGGACTTCCACTACAGCGACACATGGGCCGACCCTGCCAAGCAGTGGACACCCGCCGACTGGCTGTCGCTGAGCAACGACGCACTCTACACCAAGATATACGACTATACCAAGGACTGTCTGGAGCAGATGAATGCTGCCGGTGCTACGCCTGACTTCATCCAGACGGGCAACGAGATCAGCTACGGCATGTTATGGGGCGCCAAGGGCAGTAATGCCAACCGATGCTATATAAACAACGAGGCCAACTGGCCCCGGTTCACCACGCTGCTGAAGCAGGCAGGAAAGGCTTGTCGCGAGGTGTGCCCGCAGTCAAAGATCATCATTCACATAGAGCGTGTGGCACAGCCCGACGTCATCGTGAACTTCTATAACCAGATGAAAAACAAGGGCGTGGACTATGACATCATCGGACTGAGTTACTATCCCTATTTCCACGGCGACCTGAACAAACTTGAGACGGCTCTCAACACCGTAGAGAGAAACTTCGACAAGCCCATACAGATTGTAGAGACGGGCTATCCCTCGCAATACGCCATCGGGGGCAGCACCTTCGACTATACCTCTACTTATCCCTACACTGAGGCAGGACAGAAGGCCTTTACTGCCGACCTAATTAGTCTGCTGAAAAACCACCCCAGGGTGAACGGCCTGTCGTGGTGGTATCCGGAAGCCAATGCCTACGGATGTACGGGCGACCTGAAGAACGGGTGGTATAACGCCGGGCTCTTCAACAACAGCAATGGAAGAGCTCTGGATGCGCTCTACGAGATGAAGCGCTTTCATGGTGATGAGACAGGCCTCAACAACATCTCTACCGATGCCACGAGGGACAATGCCTGGTATAGCATTGGTGGAAGCAAGCTATTAGGAAAGCCTACTTCCACCACAGGCATCTTCATCAATAATGGTCACAAGCTATTGATGAGATAACGTTTTAAAAGGCGATATCTGCACCCTGATAGAAACGGATGAGGGCCTGCTGATAGATATACTCGTAACGAGCCTGCGTCAGGTCGCTCTCTGTTCTCAGATAGTTATTCTTAGCCTCATTAAACTCAGTAATGGTGGCCTTTCCCTGTTCATATTTTGCCTGCGTCAGGCGGAAAGCAGTCTCGCTGCTCTGGTTGGCCTGAAGACTGCTGGCCAACTTCTGGTTGGCAGCAACGGCATTGTAATACACCTGCTGAATCTCCTTATAGAGCGACTTCTTGGTGTTGTCAAGCTGAAGCGTCTGATTCTCGCGGTCAAGCTTTGCCAAGCGGATGCTGTTGCGTGTCTGGAAGCGGTTGAAGATGGGAATGCTCAGATTGAAGCCCAGATACTGACTGAAGTTGTTCTTAATCTGCTTGGCAAAGCCATCGGCCTTGAAACCTGACGTTCTGTAATAGTTAGAACCCAGACCTGCGCTGAAACTCAGCGTGGGATAATAGCCTGCCTGCGCAATCTTGATGCTGTTTTCCGTACCACGGAGGCGCAACTGCTGAGCCTGAATCTCTGGCTTAGTGGCCAGGGCTGCAGCATAGATCTCGTCGGGGGTGGCGATAGCTGCTGTGCTTCCCGGTGTTTCAGGAACAACGGGACGGACCACAGAGAAGCCTTCGGGCGAGGGAAGCTCCAGGAGTTGAGACATCGACAGGATGGAAAGCTGCAAGCTGTTGTCAGCCTGCGTGGCAGTGAGCTGTCCCTGCGCCATCGTGGCTTTCTGCTGAGCCACCTCGGCCTCGCTGGCCCTACCAATATTGAGGAGCGACTGCAAGCGAGCCACCTGGGCGCTGTCAATGCTCACCTGACGATGAGCCACATCGGCCATCTCCATATTATAGAGAATCTGCACATAAGCCTGCGCCACCTGGGTGCGAATGTCGTTCTTGGCCTTCTCCAAGTCCTGCGTAGCAGCCTGGAGGTTCAGTTGATTTAACTTGATGTTGTTGGGAATTTGAAAACCCGTGAACAGAGGCACACTGGCGCCCAGCGAGAACGACGTGGACGAGGTATTGGTGTTCGTATAGGTGTTCTCTGCTGTCAAACCTCGACCAAACGAGAAGTTCTGATTGGCACTACCACTCACATCGGGCAGGCGCTGGTTCTTGGCATTCGACAACTGAATCTCCTGCCTGAGGCATTGATTCTCCTGCTGCTTGATGGTGAGATTGTGCTCTACAGCATAGTCGCAGCACTCGCGAAGAGACCACTGCTTTGGCTGAGCTAGTACATCTAGTTTTACTAGCGAGACTAGTATGACTAGAAAAAATGACTTTTTCATAAGGCTTTACTCTTCATTATCATCATCCGTAATAATCTGCGGGCCACGCACCTTCTGGTCTTTCTTCAGGCCCTGCTTAATCTCGATGTTCACGCCATCGCTGAGACCTGTGACCACAGATTGACGCTCGTAGGTCTTCTGTGGACCTTCACCTTTGACGAGATAGACAAAGGTGCTGTCACCACTAAACTCGATGGCACTCTCAGGCACGCAGAGCACATTATTGACCTCATCCAACACAATCTCGGCGTTGGCGCTATAGCCAGAACGGATCTTTCCGTCGGAAGCTACAGCCACAGCAGCCTTGATCTCGAACTGGTTGGCACCATTACTCATTGTGGCCTTGGGTGAGATATACTCCAGCGTGGCATCAAACTGCAAATCCTGCAGGGCGCCGATGGTAATCTTCATAGGCACGCCGATGGCCAACTGGCCCACCTCCGTCTCATCCACATTGCCGCGGAAAATAAGGTCCTGCATATTCGCTACGATGGCGATTGTTGTACCATCGTTGAAGGTGTTCGAGTTGATAACCGAGTTACCCACCTTAACGGGGATGTCGAGGATGATACCGCTGATGGTAGAACGGATGAGCGTTGACGATGCCGAGGCATTTGACTTAGACACACCGTCGCGCACCACCTGGAGGGCATCGACGGCAGCAGCGTTCTCTTCCTGTGCCTGCTTCAGTTGCTGGCGGGCCTTCTCATACTCCTCGTCGCTCACCAGTTTCTGGTCGTGCAAGTTCTTGGTGCGAGAATAGTCGGTCTCCACCTGCTTCAGGTTGATGTCGGCCAGACGCACACGGCTCTCAGCGCCCGACAGCTGTGCCATATCAGGAATCACCTTCACCTTGGCGATGATGTCGCCGGCATTCACATACTGGCCCGGCTCCTTATAGAGCTCGGCGATGATGCCAGATATCTGAGGTTTGATGTTCACCTCGTTGCGGGGTTCAATCTTACCTGTGATAATGGTCGTTTTACGGATGCTGTCCATACCCGTGGTAAACTCAGAGTACTGCACCTCCTTGGGTTGGCTCTTCTGCCAGAGGAACACGAAGGTTCCGATGAAAATCAGCGCGATAATTGCTGCGATGATTAGTTTGAAATACTTTTTCATATTTTGTTTTTTGTTTTTATGGAGCGAATGGGGTTAGTGGATCTTTGGGGGCGTATAGGTCCTATAGAACCTATGGGACCCATATATTTTATTCATCACGCATGGCGTCAACGGGTTTGATACTCATGGCTCGTGCCGCAGGCGCGAGACCGGCCATCACACCCATGGCCGCAATAGCGAGGGCAGCAGAGATGGCTGTCCAGAAACCCACCTGGAAGTGAGCCTGCAGGATGCCGTCTTCGGTATTTGCCAGTTCCAGCATCTGCAGGATGAGGACACCAAAGAGGATGCCACTCATGCCCGCCACCATCGTGAGCACAATACTCTCAGAGATAATCTGCGAGAGAATCATCCTTGGCGTAGCACCAATGGCACGACGGATACCTATTTCTATAGTACGTTCGCGCACGGTGACCATCATGATGTTTGACACACCGATGGCACCAGCAAGCAGGGTGCCAAGACCTACCAGCCAGATGAGGAAGTTGACACCACGGAACAGGGCATCGACCATCTGGAACAGCACCTCAGTATTAAAGAACATGATGCCCTGCTCGTCGGTAGGGTCCACCATGTGACTCATACCTAATGTTTCGCGGATGCGATCGGACAGCGTACTCATCACCACACCTGGGCGACCCGTCAAAGCAATCAGGTCCACCTGATTACCACGATTATAGGTCTGCTGCATCAGGGTAATGGGCAACAGCAGTGTGGTTCCTTCGTCCGATTCGAATGAAACACCAGAAGTGTTATAGTCCACACCCACAATACGATAATAGACCGAGTCCACACGGATGAACTCACCACAGGGATCACCTCCGTTAGGAAACAGATCCTTGTATGTTTTCTTGCCGATCACGCAGACCTTGCGACGATGAACCACATCCATCTCATTCAAGAATCTGCCATACATCAGTTTGGGGATGCTCACCTCCTGATAGTCGGACTTCACACCTTGCACACCCACCGATGACTTTCGATCATCATGATAGGCCATGCCTCCATTACTGAACAGCATTGGCGTGACGACATCTAACTCAGGGATGCGATGCTTCAGACGTTCTACGTCCTTATAGTCCATAGACCACATGCGACCCTTCCTGAAACCTTTATACACCTTCGACGTGGGTTGTGACCACACCAATGCGCTATTGGAAGCAAAGCCTTCGAAGTTCTTGCTCAGCATTTCCTTCACACCTTGTCCGCCACCAATAAGCGCCACCAGCATGAAGACACCCCAGAACACGCCGAAGCCCGTGAGGAACGAGCGACTCTTGTTGCGAGTCAGCGTGTCGAGAATCTCTCTATATGTATCTAAATCCAGTCTCATTTTATTCAGCTCTTAATGCCTCAATGGGGCGTATTCTTGATGCTTTCAATGCGGGAATCAGTCCGGCGATGGTGCCTGCGATAATCATGACCATCGTAGCCTCGAAGCACACATCGAGTCCGACGGTGGGGTCGAGGAACATCGTGGCTTTGAACAATCCGGCATCTACCTTCGTATGACCTATCGTGGCATCCAAATATTCGTTAGCAGCGATGCCGAGAATCATGCCGACGTAACCAAAGATGGTGGTGATGATGATGCTCTCGATGATAATCAACTTCAAGATGCTCCAGGGCTTGGCGCCGATAGCTTTGCGGATGCCAAACTCGTGGGTGCGCTCCTTGACGGTAATCAGCATGATGTTCGATACACCCACAATGCCAGAGAGCAGCGTGAAGAGACCCACAATCCACAGGGCCTTACGAATGATGCTGATACCCTGCTGCATCTGCATGTTCTGCGTGTAGCGGTTCCACAGATAGATGGCACTCTCGTCCTCAGGATGCACCTGATGAGCCAAGTTAAGGCGCTGGCGATAGTCTTTCTCGAAGGCATCGTTCTGCGCTCCGGTTTCCAGTCCGTGGAAGGTAAACTCGATGCGGCCTGCATCATCACTACCCGATCCGTAGATACTCTTAATGGCCGAATAGGACGAGAACATATTGGCGCGTCCGTTCTCCTGTTCCTTATAGATGCCCACAACCATAAAGGCGAAGTCACCCACCTTCACATACTGTCCCACACGCGTCATCAACTCCTTGGCCTGCTTGTTGCTGATGACCAACACCTTACGTTTCTCTTTGATATCAATGTCATTGATGAAGCGACCCTGCAGCATCTCCACCTTGTCAATCTTGATATGATTGGGATAGACGCCGGCAATACTGCTATTCAGATATTGAGGTCCGTTGCTGATGGTGCCTGAAGTAAAATACTGGGCGCCCACCTCATCGACAATCGCCTGAAACTCCTGGTCGGTGATGTCGATATCGCGCTCCTTCAGATGAATCCATCGTCCCTCCTTCATACCTTGATAGGGCATTGACGTCTCGCTGCCGAAGACCACCATCGAGTTGCTCAGGAAGCGGTCCGTCTGTTTCAGATTAGCATTGATGAGACCATTACCGGCTCCCAGCAGCACGATGAGCATAAAGATGCCCCATGCCACTGCAAAGCCTGTAAGAGCCGTGCGCAGCTTATTGCGGCGCGCGGTCTGCCATATTTCATTCAATAACTCCATCCTTGATACGAATAATACGGTTGGTTTGCTCAGCCACCGTGGGGTCGTGGGTCACGATGACCTGCGTGATGTGCTCCTGGGCGTTGAGGTCCTTGAGCAGTTGCATCACCTCGACAGATGTCTTCGAGTCAAGAGCACCCGTGGGCTCGTCGGCGAGAATCATCTTGGGTTTGGTAATCAGCGCACGGGCAATGGCCACACGCTGCTTCTGTCCGCCGGAAAGTTCGTTGGGATAATGGTCGGCCCAGTCAAGAAGTCCTAGACGCTCTAAGTATTCTAGAGCAAGGGTGTGTCGCTTTTTACGCGACACGCCCTGATAGAACAATGGCAGTTCTACATTTTCCACAGCATTCTTGAACGAGATGAGATTAAAGGATTGGAAGATAAATCCAATCATGTGGTTTCGATACTCGGCTGCCTTGCGCTCTGAGAGGTCCCAGATGCGCACGCCGTTGAGCTCGTAGATGCCTGAGTCGTAGTTGTCCAGGATGCCGAGGATATTCAGCAGGGTGGACTTACCCGAGCCTGAGGCTCCCATGATAGAGACGAACTCGCCTGCCTCGATGTCGAGGTTGATGCCTTTGAGCACATGCAGCGGCTGAGCACCAAAATAGGTCTTGTTTACGTTTTCTAAGTGTATCACTTTTTAGCCTTTTCTTTTTTACCTTTTTCTCTTTAGACGCAGGTTTGCTTACTTTTGTTGCAACTCGTAGGCAGCTTTAACATCTTCTAACGTTATGCCCAGCAATTGCATCTGTCTGAACAGTTCAGGCAACTGTTCCTTCATAAAGGCCTGCTTGCGCTCCTTCAGTATCTGCTTCTTGGCGCCGGGGGTGACAAAGTAGCCCAATCCACGCTTATTATATATAATGTTCGCGCGAGCCAACTCGTCGTAAGCCTTCACAGCGGTGTTGGTGTTCACCTCGAGCATCACGGCATACTCTCTCACCGACGGTATTCTGTCGTCGTCCTGGTACTTGTCGGCCAGGATCTCGTCGCAGAGGCGATCGGCCATCTGGACGTATATTGCTTTATCGCTTGAGAAGATCATAATTCATCCATTTGTTAGTAATTAACTGTAAACCTTTGAAAATACGGTACGATGCCCAGTAGTTGAAGACTATCAGCACGTATTCGAGGGCGCAAATGATATATTCACCCATACCAACGACACGCACATAATGATTATCAACAAACTCTACGTAAGACGTTGAGATAGATAGTTGCTTGATTGACCACGCCAGCAGCATGACGAGCGAGATGCCAAGCAAACCTGTGAATACAAAGGCATATTTGCGCAAGAGGGTACCACCAAGCATGAAGAGCGAATGAATCCAAACGAAGAATCCAATTACACCCAGAAAATGAATAACCAGATACGACATGGGTTCAACAACATCATAGTGACCATTTGCCGGATAGATGGATAGTGTCAGATTGTTCCATACTTTTGGAATCAGAGTAAACCACTCGTCACCATAGAACACGCTGCGCACCACCATTCTCAGCGTATCGCCCAGGGCAAAACCCAGGAAGAGGGTTACGGCGCTAACCACCGTCACAAAGAGCACGATGGCGAGATATTTCTCCAGATTAGTGGCAGGCAACATCAGGAGTGCCTCGCGCTTTCCCTTTCGCTTGTTGTAGGGAAGAAATATATTACCAAGGCAGCCCAGATAGGATACAAGCACAGCCATTGTGCAGATAGTATCGAATTTGCGATAATCCAACGCTCCTTCGAGCCTTCCCACAATCATCATCATGACAAACAAGCCTACTCCTAAACCCAGCGACCAGATGGCCAGCTCGCGGAAATTGACGGAAAACACCCATCGAAAGGTCTTGCAGAATCTCTTTATATCAAAGTCTTTCATAACGCTTTTTTCTTTTTACTCTTTTACTTATCACCTTTCCTACAAGTTCACCCATTTACCAATCACTTGAGTTCTGCAGAAGAATCGGTAAGACAACCAGTAGTTGAACACAATCCAGAGAACGTACATGGTATCAATAATCACTTTGGCAAGTGTGGTATCGTCTGATGGAACGCTCACAGAACCACCTTTAAATATCCAACTCGTTATCATGAAAAATAAAATGATAGAGATGGTGGTCAGAATCCATGCATATTTGTGAGAACGGAAGAACGTGCCCCCAACGGCATAGAACGACTGGAGCCAGAGGATGGTGATGAACCAAGTGATTGTCGTTTCCCAAGCATACACTCCATCAACAGCTTGATACGCGTAAACAGTCTCCACCATCTTGACATAATCAGTCACCACATAAGCCACATAGTCGGTGCGCAGAGCCAGATTAAAGAAATACTGAATCAGGTCGGCAGTAAACAAAGCCATGATGGTGATGGGCAACAAGATGAGCCAGGTGGCCCAGCGCATCAGGTATTTCTCAAAGTTTGAGGCGGGCAGCATCAGAAGAGACTCCGTGCTGTGCTTGCCCTTCATGCTCTGGAACATCATCGAAGGACCAACGACAACGGCACCGCCCATCATCAGTAGAGAGATGACGCCACACACATTATGGTTATTCGGACCCGGATATCCAATGAAACCTGTGGTGAAGGCCAGGAACACCAGCGTCGCTGAGACCAGCACCTGAAAGTAGTTCCTCAGGAAATAGCTCTTGTCGTTGGTCAACGACCAGCAAGCCAGTTGTTTGAATCGATTGAAATTAAACTGTACCATAACTATTCAACTTTCCACTTTCCACATTCCACTTTCAGATCTTTCCTTCGTTCACGGCATTGAACAGCAACTCCAGATTAATCTGGGTCTCAGGTGCATCGGCCTTGCGAGGCGCAATCACGGCGTTGCCCTGAAGTGAGGGTTCGGCATAGATGACATCGTCCATCTCATCGGGCGTGCGATACTCAAAGGTGTATTTCTCTGTGAGATCTGCCACGCTGGCGTCGAGCAGCAACTTCTGGCGACTCAGAATCAGCACATGATCCAACAGCGACTCAACGTCGTGCACCTGGTGGGTCGAGATAATCAGCGTGCGATCCTCGGTCATGTGCTGAGCCACCACCTTGCGGAACTGACTCTTCGAGGGAATATCGAGTCCGTTAGTAGGCTCGTCCATCAACAGCAACTTGGTGCCGGCTGCGAGGGCGAAACTCATAAAGACCTTCTTCTTCTGGCCCATAGAGAGGGCGTTCAACTTCACGTCGGTGGTCAACTCGAAGTCAACCAAGCAGGCCTCCAGCACCTCGCGAGAGAAGCGGGGATAGAAGGGCTCGTTGATGCGTACATAATCATTGAGCGACATCGCAGGGAGGTCAAACTCCTCAGGCACGATGAAGATCTCACTCAGGGTCTCGGGGCGACGCTTCTTCGTTTCAATACCATCGAAACTCACGGTGCCCTTCTTGGCACGAAGCAGGCCGCTGATGAGATAGAGCAGCGTTGACTTGCCCGTACCATTCTTGCCTAACAGGCCATAGATGTTGTTTGCTTCCAGTTTAAGGCTGAAATCATCAAATACCAGGTTGCTTTGTCCTGCGTACTTAAAACTGATGTTGTTGACGTTGATCATAACTTATTTAATAACTTAAAAACATTCTGTATTAGTGTACTACTTTAATAGAACACTGCAAAAGTATAACTTATTTGCTTTCCTTCCAAATATTTTCCGACTTTTCTGCACGTTGTTTACATCATTTAACAATTGAACGCTCCCACCCTATCGCGTACATATCTATAATCATATATAGGGAAAGCGTATCGCATTGATGATGCTATACCATCAGGTTCTCGATGCAAAACAAAGGAATACTAGATGCAAAACAAAGGGATACACGATACTAAACTTCTGGATACTAGATACAAAACAAAGAGATACTAATAGAAAAACATAGTGATACGGCGTTTAAACACTATTTTCACGTCGTGAAAATAAATAATCATGGCGTGAAAATATAAAATCACGTCGTGATTATTTAAAATCACGACGTGATTTTACACTAGAAACGGTATGTTAGTACCTTTTTCTATACGATATAAGAGATTTTTCTACCCTGATTGGTCAGCGAGTGTCAGCACCCCACATCATCTTTTCACGCAGGGTGTTGAAATAGCGATGGTCAGAACGCTTCACCACCTTCACATCATAGGGGGCGCGGCGAAGCGTAATCTTGGTGCCTTCCTTGCATTTCTCCGAGCGCCCGTCGATGGCCACGAGGAAGTTGTGCGAACGACTTTCCACATCGAGTTCAACAATTGACGAGTCGGAAAAAACAATCGGACGGACATTTAACGAATGGGGAGCCACAGCAGTCATTGAGAACACTTTCGTGCCAGGAACGATGATCGGGCCGCCGTTCGACAGGCTATAGGCCGTAGAACCCGTAGGCGTGCTAATCACCAGTCCATCAGCCTGATAGGTGTTCAGATACTGCCCGTTGATGCTGGCGCGAACGGAAATCATCGAAGCGGTGTCGCGCTTCAGGATGGCCACGTCGTTGAGGGCATAGGGAGCCTCGCACAGGGGTTGTCCGTCGGCCTTCACTTGAATCACGGCACGGTTCTCCACTGCATAGTCATCATCGTGCAGAGCCTGCATACATGCCTCAACATCGTCGGGAGTCACATCGGCCAGGAAGCCCAATCGGCCCATGTTAATACCCAAAATGGGTATCTGCTTGGCACCAACCCTGCCGGCAGTCTTCAGAAAGGTGCCGTCGCCTCCCATCGAAATGGCGAAGTCGGCCTGGAAATCATCGCCCGCAAAGACAGAGAAATTGCGTTTCGACGTCTTCAGGATGCTGTGCACATCGCACATCTCATTGATAAAATGATAATATTCCTCATCAATGAGCACACGGGCACCATGCACCTTCAAACAGGCCAACACCTGCTGGATGGCTGCCGATTTCTCTTGCTGATAGAGATTACCAAAGAGGGCAAATGTGAGTGACTTCGACGACATATTTCTACTTTTTCTTTCTGAATTCGTAAAGTTTTTGTAACTTTGCAGAGTTATTACTTTGCAAAAGTACAAATTAATTTTGAAAATATGGCAAAAGTTTATGTTTTTCTTGCCAACGGCTTCGAAGATGTCGAGGCGTTGATTCCTGTTGACGTGCTGCGCAGAGGTGGCGCAGAGGTGGTAACGGTGAGCATCACTGGCGATGGCCAGGTGGTGGAGACGGCGCACAATGTACAGATTGTGGCCGACGCCATGATTGAGGATTGCGACTTCAGCGATGCCGACCTGCTGTTCTTGCCTGGTGGCATGCCGGGGGCTTCAAACCTCTATGAGCACGAGGGTGTGCGTCAGGCTGTGCTTTCGCAAGTCAAGGCTGGCAAGAAAGTGGCTGCCATCTGTGCCGCTCCTGCCGTGGTGCTGGCTCAACTGGGTGTGCTCGACGGCAAGAAGGCCACCTGCTATCCGGGCTTCGAGCGTTTGTTGACCAAGGCGCAATACACCGCCGACCTGGTCACCGTCGATGGCAACATCACCACCGCCGAGGGTCCCGCCGCTGCCTTCCCCTTTGCCTACGAACTGCTCAGTCAGTTGGTCAGCCGCGAGGTCAGCGACCAGATTGCTGAGGGCATGCGATTCAAGCATCTGATGGAAAAGTAAAAGGGTAAAAAAGTAAAAGAGTAAAAAGGGAAAACGTGGACTATATTATCATCGTGGCAGGCGGAAAGGGCCTCAGAATGGGGGGCGAGATTCCCAAGCAGTTTCTGCCCATCGGCGGAAAACCGGTGTTGATGCGCACGCTGGAGCGATTCCGTGCGTATTCGCCTGACCTTCAGATTATTCTGGTATTGCCGGAGGCTCAGCAGGACTACTGGCATCAGTTGTGCGAGGAGTATCATTTCAACGTGGATTACATGTTGGCGAATGGTGGCGAGACGCGCTTCCACTCTGTGCAGAACGGATTGGCCAAGGTGCCCAACGACGCGCAGGGCGTGGTGGGTGTGCACGATGGTGTGCGCCCCTTCGTGGCCATCGATGTCATCCGCGCCTGCTACGAAACGGCTCGCACCAAGAAGGCTGTCATCCCCGTAATACCTGTGGTAGAGACGCTGCGTCACCTGCCTTCGCAGAAGAACGTGCTACGCAGCGACTACGGACTGGTGCAGACGCCTCAGACCTTCGACATCCAGTTGCTCAAGGCTGCCAATCGCCAACCCTATCAGGAGAGTTTTACAGATGACGCCTCGGTGGTAGAGGCTTATGGACACGAGGTTTCCATCGTCGAGGGCAATCGCGAAAACATCAAGATTACCACGCCTTTCGACCTCAAAATAGCTGAGACGCTGATATAAATGAATATACTCGACCAAGACATCATGTACTTGCCGGGCGTGGGCCCTAACCGTAAGAAGATGCTCAACCAGGAGTTGGGCATCCAGACTTTCGGCGACCTGCTCGAGTATTATCCCTATAAATATGTGGACCGCTCAAGGATATACACCGTCCACGAACTCACGGGCGACATGCCGTTTGTGCAGGTGGTGGGACGAATCCTGAGCTTCGAGACCTTTGAGATGGGGCCTCGCAACGAGCGCGTGGTGGCCCACTTCACCGATGGTACGGGCATCATGGACCTGGTGTGGTTTAAGTTTGGCAAGGCCGCCAAGACGAAATACAAGATTGGCACGCAATATGTGGTGTTCGGCAAGCCGGCCGTCTTCAACAACCGCATACAGATAGCTCATCCCGACATCGACGACGCCTCAACGGTGGACACCTCGACGATGGGCATGCAGCCTTACTACAACACGTCGGAAAAGATGAAGAAGGCGGGCATGAACTCGCGGGCTGTCGAGAAACTGTCGAAGACGCTCCTCGGCGTCCTCAAGGAACCGCTACCTGAGACCATCCCCGACTTCATCGCTGCCCCACTCCACCTGATGAGTCGCGACCAGTCCTTGCGCACCATCCATTATCCACAGAACGCGAAAGACCTGGAGAAGGCGCGTGTCAGGATGAAGTTCGAGGAACTGTTCTTCGTGCAACTGAACATCCTGCGTTATGCCAGCGACCAGCGTCGCAAGTATCGGGGCTATGTGTTCAACCGCATAGGCACCATCTTCAATACATTCTACAGTCAGAACCTGCCATTCCCCCTGACTGGCGCCCAGAAGCGGGTGATGCACGAGATCAGGCAGGACATGTGTTCTGGCAGGCAGATGAACCGCCTGCTGCAGGGCGATGTGGGCAGCGGCAAGACCTTAGTGGCGCTGATGACGATGCTCATTGCGCTGGACAACGGCTTTCAGGCGTGCATCATGGCTCCCACGGAAATCCTGGCGGAACAACACTTGCAAACCATCAAGGCTTTCTTGAAAGACATGCCTGTGCGTGTGGAACTGCTCACCGGCATCGTGAAAGGCAAGAAGCGACAGGAGATTCTGGACGGGTTGCTCACCGGCGATGTGCAGATTCTGGTGGGCACGCACGCCGTCATCGAAGATACTGTGCAATTCGCACAACTGGGTATGGTGGTGGTCGATGAGCAGCACCGCTTTGGTGTGGCTCAGCGTGCCAAGCTGTGGAGCAAAAGCACCAATCCGCCTCATGTGCTGGTGATGACGGCAACGCCTATCCCTCGCACTCTGGCAATGACGCTCTATGGCGATCTCGACGTGAGTGTCATCGACGAATTACCCCCAGGTCGAAAGCCCATCCGCACCAGTCATGTCTTCGACACGCGCATGACGTCGCTCTACAACGGTATCCGTCAGCAAATCAACGAGGGCCGACAGGTGTATATCGTATTCCCCCTCATCGAAGAAAGCGAAAAGATTGACCTGAAGAACCTGGAGCAGGGCTTCGAGGTGCTGCGTCAGGCATTCCCGGAGTTCCGACTGAGCAAGGTGCACGGCAAGATGAAGCCGAAGGACAAGGAGGAGGAGATGCAGAAGTTCGTCAGCGGTGAGACGCAGATTCTCGTAGCTACAACTGTCATCGAGGTGGGAGTCAACGTGCCCAACGCGTCGGTGATGGTTATCCTTGATGCTCAGCGTTTTGGACTCTCACAGCTGCATCAGCTAAGGGGGCGCGTAGGTCGTGGTGCCGACCAGTCTTTCTGCATCCTCGTCACACCCTTCAAACTCAGCGAGGACACCCGCAAACGTATTGACATCATGTGCGAGACAAACGACGGTTTCCGCATTGCCGAAGCTGATTTGAAATTGCGAGGACCTGGTGATTTGGAAGGCACACAACAGAGCGGTATGGCTTTCGACCTGAAAATAGCCGACATTGCACGCGACGGACAAATAGTGCAGATGGCTCGCGACGTGGCCCAGAAGATTATCGACGAAGACCCGCTGTGCCAGTCGCCCAAGTACCAGATGCTGTGGAACAGGCTGCGTGAGCTCCGCAAGACGAACATCAATTGGTCGGCCATCTCATAAACGGACAAAACGACCAATTTTTGACTCATTTTTGCATAAAAAAGGAGTATTCATGAGTCCAAAAAGATGTTAACGCATATTAAATATGTACGCATCACACCTTTTTTCTCATTTTTATGTGTTATCTTTGCACTCATAAAAACCAAACCCTACCCCTAAACGATATAAATAAGAGAGAGAAATGAAAGTTATTATAAGTGCAATTTTGTTTATGTTTACCTCTGTCGTCTATGGACAGAGTGCAGATTCCGTATCCATTATTTCCAACGAAATTACCGAGGAGGAGGAGATTTCTGAAGTAGGCATGGACGAAGAAATTGAGAACTTTGATTTCCTCTACAGCAACAACGGCGAGGTATTCAATTACGACTATGTGTTGGTGGACAACCTGATGAAGGAGGCCTACAAGCACATCGGCGCCCGTTATCGTTATGGTAGCAAAGGCCCCAACGCCTTTGACTGTTCTGGTTTTACCAGCTATGTTTTCAAGAAGAGCAACATGAACATCGGTGCTTCTTCTCGTGAGCAGTACGCTAAGAATACGCCTATCAAGCGTGAGGATCTGCAGCCTGGTGACCTGGTGTTCTTCACCAGTCCCCGTTCAAGAAAGGGTGTAGGACATGTGGGTATCGTCATTGACTACGACCCCATTGAAAACGTCTTCACGTTCATCCACGCCAGCACCAGTTCTGGTGTCAAGATCAGCAAGTCTAACGAGTCCAACTATGCACGCCGCTATGTAGGTGCACGCCGCGTAACGGACTAATGCTGAGCAGAATAAAGTAGAATATAATTTAAACGAAATACAAACTTAAATAAGATGTTGCTTAAGAAAATCAAGAAAATGGCCTTTGTGGCAATGGCATCACTCGCTGTCTTACCTGCTGCTGGACAGGATCTCCTGGCCAATCAGGCACCTATCGACCGCAAGATGAAAGCCATCGACTCTATCGCCTTGCAGCGTCTGATGGAGAATGAAATCTTCGAGACGTCTGCTACGCAACTCTATATGGACTGGAACAACCAATTCTCTGCGATGTCAACAGCATTGCCTGATTCTTTCCTGATTAACCTGCGCGATTTCTGCATGCCCACACCAAGTCGTGTGGTTACCTCTAATTTCGGCTCGCGTTGGGGTCGTCAGCATAAGGGTTTGGACATCAAAGTCTATATTGGTGATACCATCCGTGCCGCATTCAGTGGCAAGGTTCGCATTGTTAAGAATGAAGGTGCCCGCAAGGGTTTTGGTAAATATGTAGTGATTCGTCACAATAACGGCTTGGAGACCATCTATGGCCACCTGTCAAAGTGGCTCGTGGAAGAGAATCAGGAAGTGCGCGCTGGCGATCCTATCGCTCTGGGTGGTAACACAGGTAGAAGTTTCGGTTCACACTTGCACTTCGAGACCCGTCTCTGCGGCGTTGCCCTGAACCCCGCTATCATGTTTGACTTTAAGAATCAGGACGTAATAGCCGACGAATGGATGTTCCGTCGTTCGACCTACAATCAGGAGTCCTCATTGGCTACTCGTCTGCGCGGCACCGGCGGCGTTTATCGTGGTGGTGACGACCTCGAAGCCAACATGGGTCAGAGCAGCACTAACACAGCAAGTCGTACCAGCAGCAATGTGCGCTACCACAAGGTGAAAAAGGGCGAGACTCTCTCTGCCATCGCACGCAAACACCGCACCTCCGTCTCGGCTCTGTGTAGCCTCAACGGCATCAAGAAGACCGTTACACTGCGTCCCGGTCAGATTTTGAAATATAACTAAGCTTACACCTTATTATAATATAAAGGCTTCAGACGAGTGTCTGAAGCCTTTTTTGTGCTTTATCGTATCCTCCTCACAATTTTCTTCATAATCTCATTCACAATCTCCACCATCGTCTCACTCACAATCTCCACCATCGTCTCATTCACAATCTCCACCACAGTCTCATGCACAGTCTCCATTACAACCCCATAGCCTTCTCATTATTAAACTTCTCTGCTGCCCTCTTCTTACTCCCTATTTATTATCAAAAGAAGCGCCGCCTCACGATGTGTGAGACGGCGGCATGTCTTGTTTGTATAGAAAGAAGCAAACGAAGCAAGCCCCGTTCGCTGTCGCTTTAGTTGAAGAAGTACTTCAGGCCAATCTGCAGGCTCCAGCAGTTGCTGTAGAACATGTTGGTGTCGTAGGTCTGGGTGGGATACTTACCATTCACCTTGTTCATTGAGTAAACAGGGTTGTTCTGGGCATCGCGTCCCTCATACTTCAGAATACGTCCATTGTTGCATACATCGCTGCTCTCAGTGGTTCCCCAGTGAGAGTTCAACAGGTTGCCTACGTTCAAGATATCAACAGAAGCCTGGAATCTCTGAACAGTCTTACCAATGTTGAACGAGAAGTCTTCTGCCACACGCAGATCGAAGCGATGGCGCCAGGGAGCACGAGCACTGAAGGGATTTGCATACTCACCCTTGTGATTGCGCAGGTAGTCGTCCTGATCAACGAAAGCCCAGAAGGCAGCACGCATCTCCTGATCCTCGATAAAGTTACCCTTTGAGTCGAGCTTACCGAGTTTGATCTCATTATCGTTGGCAGGGATATACATCAGGTCGAATGCCAGGCCGTCACCATTCATATCGTTAGAGTACATGTAAGTGGTACCGCACTCGTACCCCTTCGTGGTACTATTATAAGAGGTGTTGTAGCCCTTATAGAACAAATTGATGTGGGTGCCCCAAGTCAGTCCCTTCACCTTAACAGGCAGGTAGTAGCCAACAGAAGCGGTAATCTGGTCAGGCGTTACGAAAGCAGAACGCAAGGGTGAGCAGAAGTTAGGACCATCCACAGAAATCACATTCTGCCAAGCAGAAACGGGGTCACTACCGGGAAGGTTTGACAGCTCCTTACCCTCAGTGTGCGTATATGCTGCCATGATGTTCAGGTTCTGGATAGGCTCAGCATTAATGGTGATGTTTGCGGTATAGCCATAACCCTTAGAGGTATTATCCAGCATGATGGCGTTCTTGCCAGAGTAGTACTGATAACCGGTAGGATAAATAAGACGGTTGTCTGCACCATTGAAGCGCTCCCAGCTGTCAGTATCAGCATTCTTGATGTTGATATTGTTCATATACACCGCATTGATGTTCTTGGTATAGATGAACTCACCAGTAACGCTGAGGGGGAATGAAACGGGCAACTGATAGTCAACAGCAATGCTCGACTTCCATACCTGAGGCATCTTGAAGTCGCTATATACACCAGAGATCTTTGAACCTGCAATATGGTTCTCGTTGGTGGTAGGCACTTCGAAGTGCTGCATCAAGTCGTTCACACCCATAAACTTACCAGACAAGCCATTCATCTTATTCTGGATCCAAGCCTCATCGTGACCGTTTGAGTCAACCCACTTCTGGTTCTTGTAGTCATAGCCAGCATAATAAGTGGTCTTGTCAATATTGGCATTACCAGGCTGGTTGGTGAAGAATACCAGAGGCAGACGGCCTGTAAACATACCAGTACCACCACGCACCTTCAGGCTCTTGTCGCCAAAGACATCCCATGTGAAGCCTACACGAGGAGATATTTGAATGTGATTGTCGGGCCATCTACCAGTATCAATATGATAGCCGTTGAAGTCAAGGTCATAAATAGCAGTGTTGCGAGCTACGTCCTGTTCGTCGAACACGAGGTCATCGAAACGTACACCATAGGTCAGCTTCAGATTGGGGACAACGTTCCACTCATCCTGCAGGTAGAAACCATACTGATTGAAGCGAACTGCTGAGGTGGGACTCTCATTGCCATTGAAGCCATAGGTGAAGACAACTGACTCAGGAGCCTGACCACCCAGGAACTCATTCAGATTACGGAAGCGATACATACCTGTTCCCTCACGGATATAAGAGTTGTCAGCAAACTGATGCTCGAAGCTCACACCCGCAGTCAGTTTGTGAGTGCCCAGATAAAGCGTGAAGTTATCAGTCAGGGTGTGTACCTTGTTCTCTACGTGGTTCTTCCAAGTGAACAGTTCATAACCAGCACTGATATAAGGCTCCATACTTGGAGTCTTTGAACTGACATCATAATCATACATGATGTCAATGAAAGGGAACTGAGAAGATTCTGAGGTACGCATAGGGTCACTCATATAAGAATATGTATAGAGCAACTGGTTGTTGGCCTTCTGACCGAAACGGCTATTCAACTCAGCAGAGATTGACTTCACCTCTTTCTCACTGCCATACATACTATTGGCAAAAATCATTGACTTCGGGCCTACACGGGCACCAGTGTGCTTGAAATAGTAGTCACCTGTTGACTGGCTGGCACCCGTGTAACTCACATCCTTTGTTCCGTTATAACGTACAGCCAAATGATGAGCATCGGTGATGTTCCAGTCAATACGAGCCAGAATCTTCTCGTTCTTCTGGTCTGCAGGGAAGCTTGTCCAGGAACCAGTCTCGTAACCATAGTTGTTCAGCAAGTAGTTATGTACCTTCTCCATGTCGCTTGCCAACACATTTGAAACGATACCACCAGCGGTCTCACCATCCTCACGAGGGCGATACTTAACCACCTGACCAGGGGTCTTCTCGTATTCGTAGTTAGCAAAGAAGAACAACTTATTCTTAATGATAGGGCCACCCAAGGTAAAGCCATAGACATTCTTTCTGTCCTCAGCACGAGCACCCAGATCCTCACCATTAATCTTGTTACCACGCATGTGCTCATTGCGGAAATAGGTGTAAGCCGTTCCCTTGAAAGTGTTTGTACCACTCTTGGTAATAGCGTTCACGCCACCGCCAATGAAGTTGGTCTGACGTACATCGAAGGGAGCAATGACCACCTGAACCTCCTCAATAGCATCAAGAGAGATGGGGCTGCCACCACCGGGCAGACCATCGTTCAGACCGAAGTTATTGTTGAAGTTAGCACCATCGACAGTGAAGTTACTCATCTTACCATTGGCACCGGCAAAGCTCATACCGCCACCAGAGTAAGGAGAATACTTAGCAATGTCAGTGATGCTACGACTGATCATAGGCATCGACATCATCTGCTCGTTGTTGATATTGGTTGAGGCACCAGTCTTCTCACCAGCGAACTTTGAAGCACGACCACTGATTACCACTTCCTTAAGATCAGTGGCATTCTCAGAAAGCCATACGTCAAGATTGTAGGTCTCACCCAACTGCAGGGTAATGCCTTTCAGTGTCTTTGGCTGATAACCAATATAAGACACGACAACAGAATAGGGACCACCCGTACGCATACCCTGAATGGCAAAACGACCATTCACATTGGTCACAGCGGTGTAACGCGTACCAGAAGGCTCGTGTGTTACCTGCACTGTTGCGCCGATAATCTCCTCGCGACTATCTTGAACAGAAACCTTACCGGCCATGCTCGAAGTAGTCACCTGTGCCACCACCGACAACGTTGTTGTCAGCAATAAGGCCATCAGAAAGAATAATTTCTTCTGCATAACATGTTTTTTTAATTAGATTTAAAATGTTTACTCGTTTTCCTCTTCTTCGTATTCAAAGTCCTCGAGATCGTCCACGTCCTCCACGTCAACATACTCGATGTCCTCGTCCTCACCTTCATCCTCTAGTTCCTGGGCAAAGACGGTCATATCCTTGTCGCGGTGCACCAGCGAGTCCTCACTCGTGATGGCCTGCAACTTATTACTCTCGGCATTGAGCTCACGCCAAAGCACATCTTTCAATTCGTCAAGACCAAAACCCGTAACTGCCGATATGAATACCACAGGCAGATCGGCGGGCAGTGTCTCCTTGAGCATCTCAATGAGTTCCTCGTCAAGCAGGTCGCACTTAGTCACAGCCAGCACGCGGTGCTTGTCGAGCATCTCTGGGTTAAACTGCTTCAGCTCATTCAGCAGTATTTCGTATTCGCGTTTGATATCATCAGTATCACCAGGCACCATAAAGAGCAGCAATGAGTTGCGCTCGATATGACGCAAGAAACGCAAACCAAGACCCTTGCCTTCCGAGGCGCCCTCAATAATACCGGGGATATCGGCCATCACAAACGACTTGCCGTCGCGATAGCCCACAATACCCAATGAGGGTTCCATCGTGGTGAAAGGATAGTTGGCAATCTTCGGCTTGGCATTGCTCAGCGCACTCACCAAGGTCGATTTGCCTGCATTGGGGAATCCCACCAAGCCCACATCGGCCAGCAACTTCAGTTCGAGGATGATCGTCATCTCCTGCATGGGTTCGCCTGGCTGGGCATAGCGGGGAGCCTGATTGGTAGCCGTGCGGAACTGGAAGTTACCCAGTCCGCCTCGACCGCCTTTCAGCAATAGTACTTCTTGTCCATCGTAGGTCACGTCACAGACATACTTGCCTGTCTCGGCATTATATACCACAGTACCGCAGGGCACATCGATATAGATGTCCTTGCCGTCGGTGCCGTGACACTTGTCGCGACCACCGTTTCCACCATGCTCTGCAAAGATGTGGCGTTCATATTTCAGGTGCAAAAGCGTCCAGTAGTTGTGGTTGCCACGAAGGATGATGCTGCCACCCTTGCCGCCATCGCCACCATCGGGACCGCCATTGGGGTTGTACTTCACATGACGCAGGTGCATGCTGCCTTTACCGCCCTTACCCGAGCGGCACATAATCTTGACGTAATCTACGAAGTTACTTTCCATATATCATTTTTGCTAGTCTCACTGGCCTAAACCAGTTTCAACTAGATGTTATCAACTACCTTACAGATGTCTGCAAAGATACGCTCCAGTTCACCCAGACCATCGATGTGGTGGTGCAGGCCTTCCTTAGCATACCATTCAATGAGGGGCTGAGTCTGTGAGTGATAAACCACGAGACGCTTCTTGATGGTCTCTTCATTATCGTCGGCACGACCGCTCTGCTGTCCGCGCAGAATCAGACGCTTCATCAGTTCGTCCTCGGGCACGTCGAGCTCAATCATAGCAGCCACCTTGTCACCACGCTCGCTCAGCATAGCCTTCAGCGCCTCTGCCTGTGGGATGGTGCGGGGGAAACCATCAAAGATAACACCCTTGTGCTCGCGACCGAATGAGTCATAAACAGAAGCCAGGATGCTCACCATCAGTTCGTCGGGGATCAACTGACCGTTGTCAATGAACTGCTTAGCTGTCTTACCCAGCTCAGTGCCGTTCTTAATCTCTGCACGCAGCACATCACCTGTAGAGATATGGTTCAGTCCATACTTCTCAATCAACTTGTCGCTCTGGGTTCCCTTGCCTGAGCCGGGAGCACCGAAAATTACGATATTCTTCATTTCTAATTTATTTTTTGGTTTTTTCATTATTTTGTTCACTATATCACGATGACGCCATTCCGTCATCTTCTTATTCCGCAACCAACGTATAGAGATCCTTCAATCCGCGGCCCTGCTGGTCATAGTCCAGACCATAGCCCAGGATAAAGTCATTGGGAATCTCGAAGGCCACATAGTCAAGATTGATGTTCTCCTTCAGCTTCTCAGGCTTAAAGAAGAGCGTGCAGACATGCACCGACGCTGGATTGCGAGTGCCCAGCGAGTCAATCATTTGACGGATAGTGAGTCCACTCTCCACGATATCCTCAAGGATAATTACTGTACGACCCGTCAAACTCTCGTTGATACCCATCACTTCCTTGATCTTTCCCGTTGATGTAGTGCCTTGATAAGAGGCCAGCTTCACAAAGGAAATCTCACAAGGGATAGTCATTTCGCGCATCAGATCGGCAGCAAAGATAAAGGCACCGTTAAGCACAGCTAAAAACAGGGGATTCTTACCCTCCATATCTTTAGAAATCTGCTGAGCCAATTCCTTAACGCGAGCTTTGATTTGCGCCTCTGGCATAGACGTCTCAAATGTCTTGTCCAGTATTTTAACTCTACTCATACACTATTTAATGAATTTTGATGCAAAATTACAAAAAAATCGCGAAAAAAGGCTATAGATTACCAATTATTTCGTATTTTTGCATCGTTATGAAGATTTTCACCCGTACACAGATACAAGAACTTGATAAATACACCATTGAACATGAGCCTATCAAATCAATTGATTTGATGGAAAGAGCAGCTCGTGCCATCACGAATGCCATCACAGACAGATGGTCGGCCAGTGTACCTGTGGTGGTCTTTGCTGGTCCGGGAAACAACGGCGGTGACGCACTGGCTGTGGCTCGCATGCTGACAGATCAGGACTATCAGGTACAGACATACTTATTCAACATCACCGGACATTTGTCTGAAGACTGCGCTGCCAACAAAGAGCGATTCAGCGACAAGTGGGGCAATGCCCTCTTGACAGAGGTCACACAAGAGTTTGACCCGCCCCGTCTGGAAAAGGGCATGCTGGTCATCGATGGTTTGTTTGGTTCGGGCCTTAATAAGCCCCTAGCAGGTGGTTTTGCCTCTTTGGTGAAATACATCAATTCCTCCAGTGCTCAAGTGGTCAGCATTGACGTACCCTCAGGTCTGATGACCGAAGACAATACTTACAACGTACGGGCCAACATCGTCAAAGCTAGCCTAACACTGACGCTTCAGCAAAAGAAATTGTCGTTCTTATTCCCTGAGAACCAACAGTTTATAGGTGAGTTAAAGACACTCGACATCCGGTTGAGCAAAGAAGGTATTGAGAAGACCGATGCACAATATACCATCGTCGAAGAAAAAGATCTCTACCCGCTTATGAAGCCACGCGACCCCTTTGCCCACAAAGGTCAGATGGGACACGCATTATTGGTGAGCGGAAGCTATGGTATGGCTGGAGCCGCCGTACTGGCAGCCCAAGCCTGCCTCAGGGCCGGCGTGGGGAAAGTGACTGTTCACACCCCCAAGCGCAACGTACAGATACTGCAGACAGCAGTACCCGAGGCCATCCTTCACATGGACCGTGAAGAAACATTCTTCTCTGAGGCAGTGGGTACAGAAGACTATCAAGCACTGGGCATCGGGCCCGGACTGGGAACAACCGAGCAGACTAGCATCGCGATGATTGCACAGATTCGCAGAGCACAGTGCCCGGTTGTGGCCGATGCTGACGCGCTGAACATCCTCAGCACACGCCACGCCTGGATGCAGCAATTGCCAAAGGGCATCATCCTGACACCCCACCCAAAGGAGTTAGACCGCATGGAGGGACAGAGTCTGGACAGCTATGAACGATTGTCCAAGGCACGTCAGCTGGCAGAGAAACTGCAAGGCTACGTTATACTCAAAGGACATTATACAGCCATCTGCATGCCCGACGGGCATGTCGCCTTCAACTCCACAGGCAATGCAGGCATGGCCACCGCTGGTAGCGGCGACGTGCTGACAGGCATCCTAACTGCTCTTCTTGCACGTGGTTATCAGCAACGCGAAGCCTGTCTGCTTGGTGTCTATCTGCATGGACTGGCTGGCGATCTTGCAGCTCGCGAGCTGGGCGAAGAAAGTCTCGTTGCCAGCGACCTGATAAACTATCTGCCCAAGGCATTTCTCAAATTAAAGAACTGAATCAATTAAAAGGATTAATGAAACGATATTTTTCCATTCTCGCATTATTGCATTTCTGCATGGCTACGATGGTAGCCCAAACACAAATCAGTGAGTATCAGCCTGGTGTAACACCAGAAGGTGCCATTTATTTCCTTCCCAAGACTGCCCTTCGCTTCGACCTGCTTGTTGAGAAGACCGTTTATAAACCAGGTGATTTCTCTGCATACGCCCAGCGCTACATGCGCCTGAACGATGTCAAGCAGGAAGCCAGCACATCATATCGCATCATCAACATCAAACTGATGCCTGTAGGCGTGGCTGACTCTACTAAGGGCTATGCCTTAAAGTTCGACCCTAAGACGGTGGCAGCCAATGTGGCTCTGGCAGAAGACGGTCGTCTGCTAGCCATCAATGCAGAACCAAAGGCACAACAAGCACTCAAGCATTTCGAACCGAGTCCCAAGAAAAGACTCATGGAGCCTCGCCAGTTGATGAGTCAGGAGATTCTCTCTGCTGGCAGCACGGCAAAGATGGCAGAACTGACAGCACGTGAGATATACGACCTGCGCGAGAACCGTAACCTGCTCATCAAAGGCCAAGCCGACTTTATGCCTAAAGACGGTGCCCAACTGCGACTGATGCTGGATCAACTTGACGAGCAGGATGTTGCATTGACAAGCCTGTTCAGAGGAATCTATGACTGCGACACCACAGAACACACGCTGATTGTCTGTCCAGAAGGTCCCATTCAGCGCCAACTGCTGTTCCGTCTCTCACAAGTAAATGGTTTGGTGGATGCCGATGACCTCTCTGGCGCCCCCTTCTATATCACCGTAGAAGACCTGAACACCGTACCTCCTGTTGACGAAGAGACAGCAGCGAAAGCCAAGAAGAAAAAGACATATGAAGCTGGCGTCTATGTGAATGTCCCTGGCCGCATGCGTATCTCTCTCTTCCAGGGCATCAATAACATTATGACCACCGAACAGCCTGCCGCACAGTTCGGCAATGTTGAACTTCTCAGCGGCGAACTCTTCAACAAGCGCTACACCACTCACCTCTGGCTTAATCCCATTACTGGTGCTATTGACCGATTTGAATCTGAGCAACCCAAGTAATCAGATTGCCAAGTCCAGAATTACCAAGATTATTGCAATAAAAAATCCCTGCCGATTGGCAGGGATTCTTTTTATAATCGTTTTGCAACGGATTAGCACTGAGCGAGCTTGCCGTCAGAACCGAGCACATTCACAATCTTGTGGATGTACATCTTCTTCATGTTCTCACGAGCGGGCTTCAGATACTGGCGGGGATCGAAATCTCCAGGATGCTCAGCCAGGTGCTGACGGATAGCAGCAGTCATAGCCAGGCGAGAGTCTGAGTCGATGTTGATCTTACATACGGCGCTCTTAGAAGCCTTGCGGAGCTGCTCCTCGGGGATACCGATAGCTGCCTCGAGCTTACCACCGAACTTATTGATAGTGTTAACCTCATCCATAGGAACTGAAGAAGAACCGTGGAGCACGATGGGGAATCCAGGAAGCTTCTTCTCGATCTCAGCGAGGATGTCGAATGCCAATGGTGGTGGAACGAGTACGCCATTAACGAGTGTGCACTGCTCTGGAGTGAACTTGTGAGCACCGTGTGAAGTACCGATAGAGATAGCCAGAGAGTCGCAACCAGTGCGAGTAGCGAAGTCGATAACCTCCTCAGGCTTTGTGTAGTGTGACTCAGCGGCAGAAACCTCATCCTCAACACCAGCGAGTACACCAAGCTCAGCCTCTACAGTTACGTCGAACTGATGAGCGTAGTCAACAACCTTCTTAGCCAGAGCAACGTTCTCCTCGTAGGGGAGGTGAGAACCGTCGATCATCACTGAAGAGAAGCCCATGTCGATACAATCCTTACAGAGCTCGAAGGTGTCACCGTGGTCAAGGTGCAGAACAATCTCAGGATGCTCACAGCCGAGCTCCTTAGCATAAGCTACAGCACCCTCAGCCATGTAGCGCAGGATAGTAGCGTTAGCATAGTTGCGAGCGCCCTTAGAAACCTGCATGATAACTGGAGACTTTGTCTCAACGGCAGCCTGTACGATAGCCTGCATCTGCTCCATTGTGTTGAAGTTGAAAGCTGGGATAGCATAGCCACCGGCTACTGCTCTCTTGAACATCTCGCGAGTATTCACGAGACCCAAATCCTTGTAGTTTACCATAATAATTATAAGTTAAATATTTAACGTTTGATTTTACTGCGCGCAAAGTTACAAAAAATAATCCAATATACCGTTGTCAATCCAGATATAATTCTATGATTTCACGGTTTTTTAGATTGACGCACCCCTCACACACTGCTATCAATTACAAAAATGCAACATGCAGTTGACAAAAAGGCCACCACCCACTTATTCGTGACGGATAGCCTCAATGGGATCCATATTTGCTGCTTTCTGAGCAGGAATATAGCCAAAGAGTACACCAATAAACACACACACTAGGAACGACACGTAGATAGACCATGCAGGCACGCTGCTTGGCATTCCGAAGGAGGACACAAACTGACTAGCACCGACGCCCACAATGACACCTATGAGGCCACCCGTCACGGAAATCAGCACTGATTCGATAAGGAACTGCAGCGAGATGACCGGTCCTGTGGCACCAACAGCCATACGCAAACCTATTTCCTTGGTACGCTCAGTGACACTCACCAGCATGATATTCATGATACCAATACCAGCCACCAGCAACGAGAAGGCCGCAGCCACCACGAGAATAACCGTCACCGTATCCATCGTCGATGACATTGTTTCCATCATCTCTGCCTGCGAGCGAATGGTGAAGTCATCAGCCACCTCAGCCTTCAACTTATGATTGTCGCGGAGCATCTGCGTCAACTCCTCTATGGCAGCATCCGAGAGTTCTTCCGTGATGGCAGAGCAGACGATGCTTGAGAAGTAAGTCTGTGCCGCAATACGCTTCATCACTGTGGTATAAGGTGCAATGATAACATTGTCCTGGTCCATACCCCATGAGTTATAGCCCTTTGACTTCAGCACACCCACGATACGCATGGGGATGCTCTTAAAGCGGATGGTCTTGCCAATGGGATCCACATTGTCGCCAAAGAGTTCCTTCACGACAGTAGCACCCACCACACACACCTTGGCAGCCTTCTTGATATCCTCCTCGGTGAAGCACTCACCCTCCTCAACAGGCCACTGTTTGATGTCCAGATAGTCAATCGACTCGCCATACATCGACGCATTGGTATTGTTATTGCCGTAGATGGCCTGTCCGCTGGCGGTGACCTCTGGCGACACTTTCGTCACAAACTTCTTTTCGCGAAGAATGCGCTGATAGTCAGCCATTTTCAGCGTCTGCATAGCCGACGGATCCTGACGCACGCCACCACGCATATCAGCACCAGGACGGATGGTCAGCAGGTTGGTACCCATCGTTGACAGTTCCGAGCGGATACTCTCCTTCGAGCCCTGACCAATACTCATCATGATGATGACAGCCGCCACACCAATGATGATACCCAGCATGGAAAGGAAGGAGCGCATCTTGTTGTTGGCCACAGCCTTGATGCTGACCTTAAATAGATTTAATATATTCATTTCTTTCGATATTACGTTATTACGTTTTTTTCGGTATTACGAAGCTGCGTTATTACGAATCAGTCATCATTCATCACGGGCAGTGCAGCCAAGGCCTCTGCTGCCGACTTGATGTTCTCGTTGCGCGTATCCTCACGAATTTTGCCATCGCGCAGATTGATGTTGCGACTGGCATATTCTGCAATCTCTGGGTTGTGCGTCACGAAGATGATAGTATGCCCTTTACGATAGAGCTCTTGGAAGAGCACCAGCATTTCGAATGATGTACGCGTGTCGAGGTTACCCGTGGCCTCATCGGCCAACAGTACAGCGGGATCGTTGACCAAGGCACGGGCAATGGCCACACGCTGCATCTGACCACCAGACATCTGGTTCGACTTATGATAGAGACGGTCGCCCAGTCCCACGTCCTGCAATGCCTTGATGGCACGCTCACGACGCTCCGAGGCTGACACCTCCGAGTTATACATCAGCGGCAGCTCCACATTCTCAATAGCAGTCGTCTTGGCCAGCAGGTTATAGTTCTGGAACACAAAACCAATCTTGCGATTGCGCAAACGGGCACGCTGCGTCTTTGACATCTCACGCACGGAGATGCCATCCAGGAAATAGTCGCCACTGGTTGGTGTATCAAGACAGCCCAACTGGTTGAGTAGCGTTGACTTACCCGAGCCTGACGTACCCTGAATGGTGACGAACTCGCCCTCGTAGATCTTAAAGGACACGCCTCGGAGAGCCTTCACGGTTTCGCTGCCCACTTTGAAATAGCGCTTGACGTCCTTCAGTTCTATGACAACTTTGTTACTTTTCATACATCTTTTCTCTTACGTCAGACATGTTATCTCCTTGGCTGCTGATTGCCACCAGCACCTTGCTGCTGTCTGTTATTGTTACGCGGACGCGGCATAAACGGGTTCTGGGTCTGCTGCTGATCCATAGCCTCCTCGCCACCGCTGATGGTGAAGTCCACCAACACCTCAGTGCCAGCATTGATACCACTGGTAATCTCCGTCAGCACGCCATTAGTCGTACCCGTCTCCACAGCATGAGCCTTAAACACATTGCCTTCCAGTGTCCACACCTTCTGCTGAGCATCCACATCCTCGATAGTCTGACCCTCATGTAGCAGGGCTTCGTTGGGCATAAAGCGAAGGGCCTTGGCAGGAGCCGTCAGCACATCGTTCTTCTCTAAGGTGAAGATGGTCACATTAGCCGTGAGACCTGGTTTCAGTTTCAACTCATTGTTGGGAGCCGAGATAACCACTTCATAGGTCACCACATTGCTCTCTGTGGTAGCCTGCTGACGCACCTGTGTCACCTGCCCCTCAAACATATCTTCGGGGAAGGCGTCAACAGTAAAGGTCACACGCTGTCCCTCCTTCACGCCACCGATATCAGCCTCGTCGATGTCGGCAATCACGCGCATGTCTGTCAGGTCCTGCGCAATGGTGAAGAGTTCAGGAGTGTTGAACGAAGCAGCCACTGTCTGTCCCTCTTCCACAGCCTTCGACAGCACCACGCCATCGATAGGACTGGTGATGGTTGCATATCCCAAGTTCGTCTGCGCCTTCTGTACACTCTCACGCGAAGTGTTCACCTGCTCCTTAGCCTTGAGATATGACAGCTTTGCCGTTTCATATTCATCAGCACTTACCAGACCCTTATTAAACAAGGTTTGATAGCGATTGAAGTTTGTCTGTTCATAGTTCAGCGTGCTCTGAGCCGACGACAGGTTAGCCTGTGCCGTCTTCAGTTCACTTGTCAGGTTGGTCTTGTCGAGTTCGGCAATGACCTGACCCTTCTTCACTACAGAGTTGTAGTCCACATAGAGCTTTGACACAATACCTGACACCTGCGTACCCACGGTGACGCTGGTCACAGGCTCGATGGTTCCCGTTGCGGTGATGGTAGTCTGTATGTTGCCCTTCACCACCTGAGCGGTCTCAAACTCCACTTTCTGCTCTTTCTTGCCACCCGACAGCAGCAGATAAGCAATGATACCGATGACAGCCACGGCTATCATGATAATCCAAATCTTCTTGTTTTTCATATCTTTTTTATCTTTTGTTTCGTGATGTTATTTCATTGAATAGTCACCTTGATAGAACTTCAGCAGCTGCTGGTTCAGGATGGTTTGATACTTCGACTGCAACTTGTTCTGCTGAGCGTTGAGCAACTTGTCCTTGCCGTTCATCAGTTCGATGATGTTCGTCAGTCCCAGGTTGAACTTCTCCTCCAGCAAGTCATAGCTCATCTGCTCACTCTCCACGGTGGTCAGAGCGGCACGGAAACGCTGCTGGTTGGTGTTGGCATCTTGCCAGAAGCCCTCAATCGTCTGATATAGCGTCTTCTGCTGGTCCTGCAAATCCAGCTGAGCCTGCTGCTGCTGAATCTTCGCTTTGTTGACTGATGTCTTCGTCTGACGACCATCAAAGATAGGAATACTCAGCGTCAGACCAGCCGATGAGTTTACATTGGTCTTCATCTGGTTGCCCCAGCCATTGGCCGAAAGAGAGTTGGTGCTGGTGGTGACGCCACCCGTCATACTCAGCGTGGGCAGATAACCAGCCTTTGAAACCTTCAAACTGAGGTCACTACTCTCGATAGCCAAACGTGAGTTGGCAATCTCCGGACGCGTAATGAGCGCCTGCTGATACACATTCTGCAGGGCAGGTATCTCACTCAGGGCCTGTGCATCAGTGGTTTCTGGAATCACCACATCGAACGACTCCTCACCGGTGAGCTCCAACAACTGCTTCAGCTGCAACTTATAGTTGGCCAACTGTGCCTGTGCATCCACCACATTATATTCATCCGTGGCACGCTGAGCCGTCAACTGAGCCAAGTCTGCCTTCGACATCTTGCCCACTTCCAGCATCTCCTTGCCGCGCTCCTCGTTCTTCTGACTGGTCTCCAAGCTGGCCTTGCTCACCTTGATGCTCTCGTCCAGATAGAGAATCTGCACATAGATCTGTGCAATACGCTCCATAATGTTGTTGGCGGTCTCGTTCACCTGCAGCTCAGCCTGCTTCTCAGACAACTTACTCAGTTTCACGTTATTGCGATTCTTATTGCCGTTCCACACAGTCCACTGTGCACTCAGGCTATACGAACCATTGTGATAGCTCTTGTTCACCTTGGTGTTCACCGTTCCATTGGTCACCGTCGTCGTACCAGCATCCTGCCACGGGCGATAACCCAGACTCTGATTAGCCGATGCACTCACCGAGGGAAGCAGATTTCCCTTGGCCCCTTTCACCTCTTCTGCAGCAGCTTGTTGCTGCAAACGAGCCTTTTGCAACGTGATATTGTTTTGCATGGCATGATCCATACAATCCTGCAGCGACCACTTCTTTTGCGCAGAAACAGTCGACGCCATCAGCGCTGCAACTACTAATATTCCATACTTTCTCATATCGTTCATAATAAAACTGGTGCAAATTTAAGAAGTTTTCTTGAATTAAAAAGCATCTTTCAAATTAAAAAAACACAAAAAAAGAAAATAAAAAAGGGTCACCGCTGTGACCCAACCTTTGTTAACCTTAAATCTAATACTATGAAAAACACGATGCAAAGATAGGTACTTTTGCTTACAGTCCCAAACTTTTTTGCTCGTTTTTCTTATAATCTGATTAATAATTGATTTATATCAAGAGAAAAATTACATTTAAAGTGTTCAAATTACCATTACGATTTTGCCCACATTATTTCATCACAGTTCAGAAATCTTGCCGACACCACTCTCATCCAACTTTTTCACCTTTGGTTTACCGGCATATTTCAGGGCGCCAACACCGCTCACCGATGCCTTCAATGAGTCAGAGGCATAGCATTCCAAGCCACCCACGCCACTCACATCAGCCTTCACACGACGGGCCTTTAGTTTTTTGGCATCAATGCCGCCCACGCCCGAGCACTCCAGATTGGCCCAAACGGCTCTGCCTTCTAGGTTGATTCCACCCACGCCCGAACAGTCCACAGCAATCTTTTCGACATTCAGTCCACGCAACTTCATGGCTCCCACGCCCGAGTTCTCCACCTTCAGCAATCTGCTCTTCAAACTATCAATGGTCAGTGTGCATAGTCCCTCGTTTTCCACCTCAATGAGTCGTGGCGTATAGATCGTGACAATCACGTCTTTCACCTCGATATCGCCCACCGTTCCGTCGGCGAAGTCCATTTCCATCTCGCCGTCGTCCACCTTGAACTCGAAGAGATCCATATAATTGTCAGGCGCCGACAGCACCACGCGATAGTCATTGCCCTGCGTCTGCACAATCTTCACATGGCCCATCGCATCTAGGTTAACCCTCTCAAACGGGGCCATCTTCATCTCTTTCTCGACGACATTCTCGCTGGGTTTCATTTTACGAGAGAAACTCCATTCCACACATGAAGTGAACAGCAGCAACGTGGAAACCAATCCACAAACAATCATTTTTTTCATATTCAGTCGTTTTTAATTATTTTGTTTCATTTTTATCCGTTAGACGTAAAAAGGCGTAGAAAAGTTGCAGCACTTCCTAAAAAAATACTAACTTTGCATCAATTATGGAACAACAGAACCAATACGTCAAGCAATTCCCCGAACTGATGAAGGGGAAAACCGTGATGTATCTTCACGGATTCGGCAGTAGCGGACAGAGTGGCACGGTGACCCGTCTTCGCACCATCCTGCCCAATGCCAAAGTCATTGCACCCGACCTGCCCGTTCACCCCGTCGAGGCACAGGCCCTGCTGAAGGAGCTGGTGGCACAAGAGAAGCCCGACCTCATCCTGGGCACATCGATGGGCGGCATGTACACCGAACAACTATACGGCTTCGATCGCATCTGCATGAACCCCGCCCTTTGCCTGGCCGACACCATGCAGCAGCACGGCATGACCGGTACACAGACCTTCCAGAACCCACGTCTGGACGGCGTGCAACAGTTCTATGTGGACAAGGCCCTGGTAAAGGAATACCGCCAGGTGTCCGAACTGCGTTTCTCTGGCCTCGACAGCCTCAGCGACGAGGAACTGGCAAAAGAGAAGAAGCGCGTATGGGGACTCTTTGGCGACAGAGACGACCTGGTGGACACCTTCGACATGTTTCGTGAGCGCTATCCGCAGGCAGCCCATTTCCACGGAGAGCACCGCATGGACGACCGTTCGTTTATGCACGCCGTGGTGCCCGTTATCCGCTGGATTGACGACCTGCAGGAAAACCGCCAGCGCCCTATTATATATATAGGTATAGAGACGCTGCGCGATGCCTATGACAAACCCACCAGCAGCAGTCAGAAAGCCGTCAGACTACTCATTGAGCATTACCAGGTCTTCTTTGTGGCTGAGGATGACTACCCAACGGAAAACCGCTGGGGACAGTGGCTGGAGGAATATATCAACGTACCCGCCTGGCGCCACACCGTCTATACCCACCGCCGCGACCTACTCTATGGCGACTATCTGATCAGCAAGAAAAAAGAGGGCGACACGATGGCCACCCTCCTGGAGTTTGGTTCCGACACGTTTAAAACGTGGGAAGATATCATTGAGTACTTTTCTCGCCTCGGCGGACAATAACCTTTCTTATTCTTCGTCCGAAGGTAAAAGCACCACACCCGTCTGCTTCTTGCCGTCCATCATCACCTTGAGCGGACGCTCGAAGCGCACATGACGCACATATTCCGTTTCCTCGATGGCAGGCATGCTGTCGAGGATATCTTTTTGTATCACGCCGTCACCCGTATAGGTATTAATGGTAAAATAACCCACGCCAAACGAGGTGAGGTTCTGGAAGAAGTGCGTGCCCTGCGAGGGATCCACATGATAGTTCTTCAAGCCAGCCTCAACGATGACGCGAGCCGCCGAGATGTGAGGCCACTTCACGGGAATGCCCAGCCAATAGTCACTGGAGCCCCATCGGCCCGGCCCAATCAGGATGTAGTTCTTGTCCTCCTCAAGGAACTTGCGGTTGATGCGCTCAATGTCGCAGGCAATGGTGGGATTGTTCGATGCCGTGAAATTCTCGTCGGTCTTCACATAGACCACGTCGAATACATCCTCAGAGATGCCGTGCCCCAATGAGTTGTTCGAGCGCAACAGGCACTGCTCATCAGGAATCTGCTGCAGGTCTTCATCGAGCACCTGCTTAGAATCCACGATAGGACGGATCTGCAACAAATAGAAGTCGCCCGTGCGGTCATCATTCAGGTTGCAGGCAAACTCAATCTCCACGGGTCGACGCATCTCGTCAGCACCCAGTTTCTGCGACATCTGAAGGAGTTCCGGCAATGGGAAGACGCCCTGCTGCAACACGCCACAGAAAGAGATGATTTTACGCCCGCCCTCATAGATGCCGTCGCGGATGACCTGATCCATCGGGTCAAAGGTCGAGGCGATATAGGTGAGCGAGCCGTCGGCATCAGCCTGACGCACACGCAGGTTCTTAATGTTAAAACCATCATCCACTTTGAAGTCGTCGCCCACATGACTCATGTCCAGCGCATAGAAACGCGTCTGGGTGTCACGAAGCGCCGTCTCCATCTCACTGGTCTGCAGCACCTGATGCGGGTGATAGGGACTGACACGCAATGTCTGTCCGCCATCCACGATATATTTTCCCAGGCCCAGCGCCAGCGAGGCAATACCCTCCTCGGCAGTCTCGTCGCCAATGGGATAGTAGTTCAGCGAGCGCAGCACGCCAGAGAATGTTGGGTAATAGAGGTCACCATAGCGATGACCTACCACCTCTTGCAGAATCACCGCCATTTTTTCCTGATCGATGACGTTCTGCGTGGCAGTCATGTACGCCTTCGAGTCGCGGTAATACACACTGGCATAGACACTCTTGATGGCACACGCCAACATGCGCAGCATCTCATACTTATCGTCGAGCCAGGGAATCATATACGTAGAATAGATGCCTGCAAACGGCTGATAGTGCGAGTCCTCAAGCAATGAGCTGGAGCGCACGGCGATAGGCGTCTTGATGGCGTCGAAGAAGATAAAGAAGTCTTCAATCAAATCGTCGGGCAACTGCGCCTTGAGGAAGTGCTGCAGAATGACCTCGTCAGGTGCATCGCTCAGGGCAATGGACCACAGATTATTGTCCTCCATGAAGCGATCAAAGAAGTCGGTACACAGCACCACGGTCTTCGGAATCTGCACCGAGGCATTCTCATATTTGTTCAACTCGGGATGGCGCTTAATGATATTATCAAGGAACGCGAGGCCACGACCCTTGCCGCCCAGCGAGCCCTCACCGATGCGGGCAAAGTGGGCATAGCGGTCAAACTTCAGTCGGTCGAACACAGCCACCACGCCGATGTTCTTCATGCGGCGATATTGCACAATGGCATCGAAGATAATCTGACGGTGGGCATCTACGTCCTGCAACTTATGCCACGTAACGTGCTTCAAGAACTGACTCACGGGGAATATGGCACGTGCACAGAGCCAGCGGCTCATGTGGTTGCGGCGGATATGGTGCATCAGCGAGTCGTGGGGAATCTTGAAAATATTGTCCTGCAGTTCCTTCAGCGTTTTTACACGAGCCACCTCTTCATGGGTCTCAGGATCACGAAACACGAAGTCGCCAAAGCCCAGATGCTCTTCAATCATCTTGCGCAGGTCCACATTAAACTTCTTCGAGTTCTTGTCCAGGAAGTCAAAACCCTCAGCCCACGCCTTTTCACGGTTCTCGCTCTCACTACTCTCCAGGATAAGCGGCACATATTCGTCAATCTGGCGAATCTTGCGCAGCAGCTTCAGACCTGCCTCAGGGTCGCCATCCTCCACATGACTCAAACGACCAACCGGTGTATGCAGGGGGAAACGTGTGTCGCTGATGACGCCCAGTGTGTTCTCCTTGTATTTCTCATATATCTGCATTGCCTCATCATAGTTGGTGGCCAGCACCACCTTGGGTCGCCCACGCTTGCGCTGTGCAGCGGCATGGGGGTTGAGGGCCTCAGTAGAAAAGTTTTTCGACTGCTGCAGGATATAGTTATAGAGGTTGGGCAGCACTGACGAATAGAAGCGGATGTTGTCCTCCACCAGCAGAATCATCTGCACGCCCGCCTCCTCGATGTCGTGTTCGATATTCATCTTATCCTCAATCAACTTGATGATCGAGAGGATGAGGTTGGTGTTGCCCAGCCAGCAAAACACATAGTCGAAGATGGTCATATCCTCGTTTTGCATACGCTTGGTGATACCATGCGAGAATGGGGTCAGCACCACGCAGGGCACCGAAGGCTTGATCTGCTTCACCTCGCGAGCCACGGTAAAGGCGTCATTATCAGCATTACCTGGCATACAGATTACCAGGTCGATGTTTGTCTCGTCCAACACATGACGGGCCTCATCCGTGGTACTCACCTGCGTGAAGGTGGGTGGATAACGCATGCCCAGTTCGATGTATTCATCAAATATTTTCTCGTCCACGCGACCATCATCCTCCAGCATGAAAGCATCGTAAGGGTTGGCCACGATGAGCACGTTGAAGATGCGTCGTGTCATCAGGTTGACGAACGACACATCCTTCAGATAAAGTGAGTTGAACTCCTGCGGAACGTTTGCCATCTATTTCTTGGTCTTTGCGGGGTGAAGAATACGCTGATACTCAGCCTCATCGTTCAGGATGCGCTCAGCCTCCATCAGCTGTTTGTCGTAGTTGAGACCAGCCTCGATAGAGCCTTTCTGATAGTAGTAGGCAGCAATGATATCGAGTTCGATGACCTGCTGAATGGTCTCGCGATGCTTGTCCAGATCGCTGGCCACGTCGTGTTTCAACTTCTTTTCCAGCGCATCAAAGGCATCCTTGGCCTCGTCATAGTAGCCCTCAAACTTGGCCGTCTTGACCAGCTCATTGAACTGTTTCTGCGACACGGGGTCGTAGGTAAAGCCGCTATCAATGACGCGCTGGCGGAAAGCCTGCCAGTCGCCCTCTGTCAGATGGAAGTCCTTGGCGGCAGCAATGGTGGGATGCTTGGTCAGGTAATCCACCACATAGTCGAACATCACCTCGGTGGAATCGACGCCGCCTGCCGAGAGATAATACACGATGTTGGGCATCGTGTCGTTCTTCACCTCCACGTCGGGCATGATGCCGCCGCCGTCACGCACCTCACGTCCGTTGCGGGTATAAAAGACGTTGGTCAGCGAGTCAGCAATGCGCTCCTTGCCATTGCGCTTGTAGTTGATGGCCTGGATGCAACGACCCGAGGGGATATAATAGTGAGCGGTGGTTATTTTCACGTTCGAGTTGTAGGGCAAATCGAGGGGCACCTGCACCAGTCCTTTTCCATACGTGCGCGTACCTAATATTACTGCACGATCCAGGTCCTGCAGCGCACCACTGGTAATCTCTGATGCCGAGGCCGTCTCGCCGTTGACCAACACCACCATGGGCATCACGGTATCTACCGGCTCCAAGCGAGTCTGATAAACGCGGTTGGCTTGGCGAACCTTGCCGCGGTTCTCCACCACCTTCTGCTCCTGGGGCACCCACAGGTTTACAATATCTACTGCCTCCATCTCCGAACCGCCGCCATTTCCGCGCAAGTCGAAGATCAGGGCCTTGGCGCCTTGGTTCTTCAAATCCACATAGGCGCGACGCACTTCCTTGGCACAGCCCTCGGTAAACTGATTCAGGTTGATATAGCCGATGCCACCGGGGCGCATGCCGTAGTATGGCAGCACGGGCAACTGGATGTTTCTGCGGGTAATCTTGAACTTCATCTCCTTGCCTGTCGATGGACGCTTCACCTTCAGCACAAAACTGGTACCAGCATCGCCACGCAGGTGCGAGCTGACATACGACACGTTCTTGTCGGTCACCAGCGTATCATCAATCGACAGGATGATGTCGCCCTTCTTCAGTCCCACCTCAGTGGCAGGCATTCCCTCATAAGGCTCATCGACCACTACCCTCTTCAGGCGCGTGTGATATTTAATCAGTGCACCGATGCCCGCATACTTGCCTGTGAGCATCATCTGCAGGTTCTTCGTCTCCTCCTCAGGATAATACTCCGTATAGGGGTCCAGCGAACGTAGCATGCCGTTGATGGCTGCCGTCATCGTCTGCTTCGGGTTCAGCGTATCCACATAAAACAGGTCCAGATTGCTATAGAGCGAGTTGAAGATATCCAGATTCTTGCCCACCTCCAACTGATGATTCTCCTGACCCAGCACCGCCATGGGCAGCATGGCCAGCACCATCACAATTGTTTTCAAACGTTTGTTCATATCACCTTTTATTATATTTGACTGCAAATTTAGCGTATTCTCCCCAAAAAAGCATCCTTTTTTCCCACTTTTTATAAAAAAATCACTTTTCCTTGAAAATTTTCCCCAAAAAGTTTGCGTAATTCAAATTTTCGCCGTACCTTTGCACCCGCAAATCAGAAATGACACGCACACTGCTTCAGTAGCTCAGTTGGTTAGAGCACCTGACTGTTAATCAGGGGGTCGTTGGTTCAAGCCCATCCTGAAGCGCCTTA
>CACYNE010000017.1 GCA_902775605.1 uncultured Prevotellaceae bacterium | reverse complement strand
TGTCACTAACTAAAAAAACAATAATAACATGATGAGATATTATAGTAAATCGGAACTGGCTCAAATGGCTCACGTCAGCTACAGCACGTTCTATCGTTACCTCTTCTCGCGTCGCGAGGAGCTCGCAAAGATGGGCATCAGCATCTATGCCAAGAAACTTCCCGCCAACGTCGTCCGCTATGTCTGCAAGGACTACTGCATCGACTTGTAATCCTGTTTCCAGCGGATTATTTTAGGTCCCGCAGAAATAGCAGAAATTTTTGTTTTTTTTTTGCGTAAGTTGTCAAAAGTCGTCAACGCCCTTTCCGGATGCAGTATCTTTGCAATGTCAAAACAAAGCCGCGAAAAATGGTACGTGTAGTTGGAATTACTCCTACGTGCACTAACGAGATTTCCTGCGTGTACCCGCAAAAACGGCTGCGCAATGGCAAAACAATCGTTTCACAGTCATTTTTTAATTAAAACAATTATGAAAGTTAAAGCAAAAGAGAAGCTCCAGAAGATTGGAAAGTACGCAGGCACCTATCGCTACGTGATGATGCCCGAGATCTATTCACTGCTCACCCAGGACAAGGTGATCCGCGAGGCAGCCCTCCGCAGTGGCGTCAGCCAGGGTGTGATGCAGGCCTGTTGGGATGCCGCCGGCGAGGTGATCAAGGCATGGGCCACCGAGGGCCATTCCGTTGCACTGCCTGGCCTGGGCACCATGCGCTTCGGACTGCGTGCCTACAGCGTGGCTGACGTCAACGACGTGAAGTCGTCGCTCATCAAGACGCGCCGCATCATCTTCACGCCCGACACGGACCTGAAGAGCGAGCTCAGCAGCGCCACCATCCAGATTACCTGCTATGACCGCAACGGCGAGGAGGTGAAGCGCGTCACCAGCACGGATCCTGGCACCGTGGAGGATACGGAGGAACTCACCCCGGACCAGGAACCCACTCCCGACCCCTCCCTTGAGGGTGGGGAGTCAGGTGACACTGGCAACGGCGGTGGAGGCACCACGCCCAGCGGCGGCGATGATGATCCCGAGAACTGACCTGGCGTGAGGTCTGATGACTGAGGTGTCCGGGGCGATCAGCGATGGCTCACCGGGAGAGCCTTGCCTCTCAATATCATCAATCACCAGCCATGAACGCGGCCTGCGCCTCGTCATCAGTCCTCACGGCCATTTTTTTTCTTTGTCAAGAATTTGAGAACTTGAGATTTTTTTCTTCTATTATCTAATTCTTGATAAATTATTAAACATATAATTAACTAAAAGAATTATTGACAATATGAAAGTGAATTGGAACAAAGTTGCCGTGGTGATGAAATACCTGCTGGCCATTATGGGCACCATCTTTGGCGCCACCGTTGTGCAAGACTGCGCCCCACGGATCTTGAGTTAAGAGTTCTTGGCAAGCCAAGCGGCAAAGCCGAGCGAAGAATTAAGAGTTAAGAATTAAGAAAGATAGATTTATGATGCCACGAGGAATTCGTAACAACAACCCATTGAACATCCGGAGAAGCGAGAGCCATCAAGCTCGCTTGAATGGCCGAGTCTCGACGGATGAAGACAAAGTCAACATCCGCAGGTCTAAAGACCAGTGGAAAGGCCTGCGGGCCGTGCAGACAGACGCTCAGTTCTGTCAGTTTGAAACACTTGAGTACGGTTGGCGAGCAGCATTCAAGCTGCTCACCCATACCTACTACCACACCTATGGCCTCAATACCATCAGGGCGATTATCTCGCGCTGGGCACCAGCCAACGAAAACAACACCAGGGCCTATATCGCCAACGTCTCTCGTCTCACCGGCATCGACCCCGACGAGCCCCTTGGCGCCCCGTCAGAAAAGCCTGCCCGCTGGATGATGCTCGGCATCGCCATGGCGATACAGGAAAACGGCACCGGGAGCCTCGATTATTTCGCCATGTTCCGAGGCTGGATGATGGCGCGAGAGTGATAAGAAAAGAGGATGTTCATTTGAACATCCTCTTATTTTTTGTATGCCATAGGGACAGGTGACTGACATTGCTGCCCTTGTGTCCCGACAAAAAGTTTTCTCCAACTATCACTATAACTAAACCAGATTGTTGAATCAACAAAGAGGAGCTTTAACGCCGACCGCCAAAGTGTCCAGAACCATTGTTGCGGTTGTTAGTCGTGTTGGGGCTCGTGTTATGAGCCAAGTTACGATTGTCCGTCTTCGTCGTGCGCCAGGTCTTCTTGCTGTTGCCTCCCTTATAGTTAGCATAGGCATTCGGACGGCCCTTGTAGAAGTGGTTCTTGTTCGTGTAGTGACTGTAAACATTGAACGTCCAGCCGCACTTCTCCCAAGTCAGTGGACGATAGAAGTAGTTTAACTTGAGATATTTCTCGTACTGATGAGCCGTGAGCACGTATTTTAGATCGTCGTTGCGACGCTTCCACCAAGTGCCATAGGCATCGTTACGGCTGTTTACACTCATTAGATAGTCTAAGTTGATTTCATAAACGTCCTCGTACTGCGCGCTTGTCAGATTCAATTCGTAAGCCATCTTGTCGCTTAAGAACAATGCTTTGTCCTTTGCTGTCTTATAACTCATTGCGTTGGCTGTGAAGGTCATTGCCATCATCATCATTGCCAGTGTAATCATCTTCTTCATAATCGTGTCTCCTATATTTTAAGTGAAACATTTGTATCGTTTTTACATCGGCAAAGGTACGGGCTTTCCGTGAGTTATCAAAAGGATAATTCCTAATCGTGTGGGGGACTTTTCCTAAATCGTTGTAGGGATTCTCCGCGAAGCACCAATTATAAACAAAAAAAGACGAACCAAAATGTTCGTCTTTCTTCAACTCTTGTACACCCGCAGAGGCTCGAACTCTGGACACCCTGATTAAGAGTCAGGTGCTCTACCAACTGAGCTACGGGTGCATCCCTTTTTGTTTTGCGGGTGCAAAGGTAGGTATTTTTTTTCGTTCCCACAAATTTTTCGGCAACTTTTTGGATTTTTATTTTCAAAGCGGCGGGCTTCACAGCCGACCGCTTCTATCTTCAATAGGTATTAGTTCTTTTAAGGTAAAAAGATTGTTTTCAGGATAACGTTGGCAAAGGTAGTCAAAGTTTTTGAACTATGCAAACTTTTCTTAATGTTTTTTTGAAAAAAAATGCTGTGTGGGGACACAATTTCTTGATTTATGTCTATAATGCATTTAAAAAGGAAAAATTTGCTATTTCCAAGAGTTTTTTACGTTTTGTCCAACATCATTATACGTTTCGTCCTATGAACTGTAGAATTTCATTTTACGGATAAAAAAAAGAGGCATGGATTGTTATTTCCGTGCCTCCTTATGACTATTCCATTTTTTTATTCTGCGTCGTCTTCCGTATCTTGCTGTTCCATGGGGTCGGCATCGGCGGCAGGATCGGTCTCATTGATGCCAAGGCTGTCGGTGGCATTTTCATCGATGCTGTCGTTGGGGTCAACATAATAGCCTGCGCACTGATAGTCGACACCAGTGATGGATGAGTCCTTCAGGGGATCGAAATGACCATGATAGTGGCGGAACTTGGAATCGCCCATGACCTTTTCGAAGAACTGACCGCAGATGGGCAGGGCTGTGCGGCTGCCTTGTCCCAGTTCGCCTGTGCGGAAATGGATGGCTCGGTATTCACCGCCTACCCAGGCACCGCATACCAGTCGAGGACTGACACCCACGTACCAGGCGTCGCTGTGGTTGTTTGATGTGCCTGTCTTGCCACCAAAGTCGGTGTCGGCATAGTTACGCACGTAGCGCCACATGTTCATGCTGGTTCCACCAGGTTCGCGCATGCCTGCCATTAGCATCTGCTGCATGAAGAAAGCCGAGCGATAGGGAACAGCCTCTGTCTCTTCGCTGGGTGCAGTATATATTTCGTTACCATCGCGGTCGAGGATGCGGGTTACAAGGATGGCGGGGTGGCTGTGGCCATTGTCAGCAATGGTAGAGTAGGCGTTGACGAGTTCAAGCAAGTTGACATCGCTGGCACCGAGGGCCAGTGATGGTGTGGGGTGGAGCGGGCTCTTGATGCCCATCTTGTGGGCGGTCTCGACGATGCGTTCAATACCTACCTCCTGACCCACACGTACGGCTACGGAGTTGATACTCTGGGCAAAGGCTGACTTGAGGGTCATGTTGTAGTCGGTGAAATAGCCGTTGGCATTGGTAGGTGCCCATAGTACTTCCTTCTTTTTCTCCTCGTCCCACACCTTCATGCTGAAGAAGGCGTCCATACGTCGGTCGCAGGGGGTGAGGCCTTGGTTCATGGCCTCGGTATAGACAAAGAGTTTGAAGGTGGAGCCAGGCTGACGCATTGCAGTTACCTTGTCGTATTTCCAGGTCTTGAAATCGAGGTCTCCAACCCAGGCTTTGACATGGCCTGTCTGAGGCTCAATGGCCACGAAGCCGCAGTGCATGAAGTGCTCCATATAGCGAATGGAGTCGAGGGTTGACATCTCGGTCTTATAGGTGCCGTCATAACTGAATAGCTTGACAGGGTGTGGCAGGTTCAGATAATAGTCGATGGAATCCTGATTGCCATCGAAGCGCTTGTCGAGGTATTTATATACGGGCAGGCGTTTGGCAATGTTCTCGATGAAGTTGGGTATCTCCTGATGACGCTCGTCCTGCCAGGGATTCACACGTCCCCAGTGGTTGTTGAATTTCTGCTGCAGTTGCTGCATGTTCTGCCAAGCGGATTCCTCGGCATATTTTTGCATGCGGGTGTCGATAGTGGTATAGATCTTCAGTCCGTCGGTATAGAGGTCGTAGCCGTTGTCGCGACACCAGTCGGCCAGATAGTCCTTCACGGCCTCACGGAAATAGGTGGCTTGGCCGTCGTAGGCATTCTCTACACTATAGTCAAGGCTGATGGGCAGGGCTTTCAGCGAGTCGTACTCATCTTTGGTGAGATGGCCTCGGTGCAGCATGTTGCCCAGGACTACGTTGCGACGATTGAAGCTGTTTTCGGGATTGATGCGAGGGTTGTAATAGGTAGTGGCCTTCAGCATACCTACGAGGATAGCTGCCTGATCGGTGGTCAGTTCGCTGGGCGTTGTGCCGAAATATGTCTTGCAGGCAGTCTTGATGCCGAAGGCATTGGAACCGAAGTCCACGGTGTTGGCATACATGGTGAGGATCTCCTCTTTGCTGAAGTTCATCTCAAGCTTAGTGGCAGTGATCCATTCCTTGGTCTTCATGATAAGCATCTTGATGCCGGGGATATTTCCCAACAGACCCGTAGAATATTCGGTACGTACGCGGAATAGGTTCTTGGCCAGCTGTTGGGTGATTGTTGAGGCGCCGCGAGCGTCGTGATGAATGACATAGTCTTTGAGAGCAGCGCCAAAGGCCTGGAAATCAACACCGAAGTGCTGATAGAAGCGTTCGTCCTCAGTGTCGATGAGGGCTTCCCAGAAGATGGGATTCACGTCCTGGAACTTCACCGGTGTGCGGTTTTCGCTGAAGAACTTTCCAATCATCACACTGTCGGCGCTGTAGATCTCGGAAGCCTGGGCAGGACGTGTGTTGACAATGGTGCTCATGCTGGGCGACTTGCCAAACAGCCAGAGGAAATTTATGTCAACGGCTCCGAGATAGAGCAGTATGGCTACGATGAGCGTGGCTAAGCCTGACAGGCATTTAATGTACCAAGGGCGGCCCTTGAATATGTTAACATACCATTGGAAGGCAGCTTTCAGTGCCTTGCATGTTTTATCGATGATTGGCTTAAGTTTTTTCATTGCTTGGTGATATGATTTAGAATCAATTGTTTTTCGTCGGGCGAGAACCACGTCATTTCGGGGTCGCGTTTAAACCAGGTTAGCTGTTTGCGGGCATAGCGGCGGGTGTTACCCTTGAGACGTTCCACGGCCTCGTCGAGGGTCCATGTGTCGTCGAGATGGGTGAACATCTCTTTATAGCCCACTGTGTTGAGGGCATTGAGGTGGCGCAGGTGATAGAGGTTGCGGGCCTCGTTAAGTAGTCCGTCTGCCATCATCTTGTCAACGCGGCGATTGATGCGGTCGTAGATTACCTCGCGGTCGCGTGTAAGACCAATCTTCACAATGCGGAAAGGACGCTGCTTGCGGGCATTGGTGCGGAACGAGGTGTAGGTGCGGCCAGTCATCAGACAGATTTCCAAGGCGTGAACCACGCGACGGGGGTTCTTCTTGTCTACCAGCTCGTAGTGCTCGGGGTCCAACTCTCGGAGTTGTTCACAAAGGGCTTCCAGTCCTTCGTTGGCTAGGCGCTGCTTCAGGGTGTTGCGGGTCTCATCATCAACGGTTGGGATGTCGTCAATGCCATTACAAACGGCATCGATATACATCATGCTGCCACCAGTTAGCAGGGCATAGTCGGACGTCTGGAAGAGTTCGTTGAGCAACTGCATAACCTGCTCCTCGTACATTGACGCACTGTAATAATCGGTCAGGGCCAGCGTACCCACAAAATAATGCCGCACCTGCCGAAGTTGTTCTTCGGTGGGTGCGGCGGTACCTATTTTAAGTTCGCGATAGATCTGACGGGAGTCCGCATTGATGATAGGAATGCCAAAGTACTTGGCAATGTCAAGGCATAACTCTGTTTTTCCAACAGCAGTGGGCCCCGTAATGACTATCAGCGTCTTATTCAACGAATCACTCCGCGCTTTGAGTTCTCAAAGAACGAGCAGATATATTCTACCTCCTTGCAATCGGGATATTTCAGGCGGGCTTCTGCTATGCCGTCCTTGATAATGCCCTTGGCATAGATGGTACGATAGGTGTCGTGAATCATCTCGATGGTCTCGTTAGAGAAACCGCGGCGGCGCAAGCCAATGAGGTTGACACCAGCAAATCGGATGGGTTCCTTACCTGCAATGATGTAGGGGGGGATGTCCTGACTGGTGCGGCTGCCGCCCTGAATCATAACATAACTTCCCACGTGGATGAACTGATGGAACAGCACCTCGGCAGAGATGATGGCACAGTCGTCAACTTCTACTTCGCCAGCAAACTTGGTGGAGTTGCCAATGATACATCCGTTGCCAATGACGCAGTCGTGAGCAATGTGCATGTTTTCCATAAGAAGATTACCAGAGCCAACAACGGTCTTGCCGCGTGAGGCGGTGCCTCGGCTAATTGTTACATTCTCGCGAATGGAGTTGTTATCACCGATTTCACAGGTGGTCTCCTCGCCCTTGAATTTCAGGTCCTGAGGCTTTGTTGAGATGGATGCACCTGGGAAGAATTCGTTGCCATTGCCGATACGGGCGCCTGTGTGGATGGTGACGCTGTTGAGAAGGTGATTGTTATCACCCATCACCACATTCTTATCAATGACGCAAAAGGGGCCAATGATATTGTTGTCACCCAACTTGGCTTCTGGATCTACAATAGCTAAAGGATGAATTTGATTCATAAGTAGTTTATTTGTTCTTTACAATTTGTGCAGTGAAGGTGGCTTCAGATACCACGTGGTCGCCTACGAAGACATAGCCATGCATGCTGGAAATTCCGTGACGTACGGGACCGAGGAGCTCTACCTTGAAGATGAGGGTGTCGCCGGGAACTACCTTCTGACGGAACTTTACACCGTCAATCTTCATAAAGTAGGTGGACCAGCGCTCGGGCTCCTCAACGCTGTTGAGCACCAACAGACCACCACACTGAGCCATGGCCTCGACCTGAAGAACGCCTGGCATCACAGGCTCCTGGGGGAAGTGTCCGGTGAAGAAGGGCTCGTTAGAGGTGACGTTCTTCACACCGACAATGCTGGTGGGACCAATCTCGATGACCTTGTCAACCAACTGCATGGGATAGCGGTGGGGCAGTAGCTCGCGGATGCGGTTCACATCCATGACTGGCTCCTCATTGGGATCATAGGCCGGTGCCTGAATCTCGTGCTTGCGAATCTCCTTGCGGATTTCGCGCGCGAACTTATTATTAATAGTGTGACCAGGACGGGTGGCAATGATGCGACCCTTGATGGGCTTGCCTATCAGAGCCATATCGCCGATGACGTCGAGTAGTTTGTGACGGGTGCACTCGTTTTCCCACTGCAGGGGCTTGTGCTGAATGTAACCCAGATCAGTGGCATCGCGATGCTCAACGTGAAGCATGTCGGCCAGCATGTCAAGACGCTCCTGAGTAGTCTGGCGCTCGTAGATAACGATGGCATTGTCCAGGTCGCCGCCCTTAATCAGGTTGGCCTGAAGCAGCGGCTCAATGTCACGCACGAACACAAAGGTACGTGCTGCTGCAATCTCAGTGGCATATTTTGAAACGTCGTCGATGGTGGCAAACTGGCTATTGATGAACTTCGACTCGAACGAGCACATAGTGGTAAGCGAGAACTGCTCGTCGGGCAGGATGGTGATGCAGGAGCCGGTTTCCTCGTCCTTCACCTCAATCTTCTTACGGATAACATACCAGTCCTTAGGGGCATTTTGCTCCTCGATGCCAATCTCCTGAATCTTCTCTACATACTGAATGGCTGAACCATCGAGAATGGGAAACTCAGGACCGTTGACCTGGATGAGACAGTTGTCAACGCCTAAGGCATAAAGGGCCGAAAGGGCGTGTTCTACGGTGGAAACACGGACATCACCCTTGCCGAGAACAGTGCCGCGCTGTGTGTCAACTACATTTTCAGCAACACCGTCGATAATGGGCATGCCCTCAATGTCGATGCGCTGAATCTTATAACCATGATTCTCTGGAGCAGGATTGAATGTTACCGTGAGGCTTAATCCAGTGTGCAGGCCCTTGCCGCAAAGCGAGAAACTGCCTTTCAGAGTCTTTTGTTTCATAAGTTTATTTTTTAGCTTTTAATTCTTCTATTTCTTTTCTCAGGGCACTCAACTCCTTGTACATGTCGGGCAGACGACGGAAAATGGCCTGTGACTTGAAGTAGGGAGTGGGCTCCATGGGAGGCGTGCCGATGAGAGTTTGATTGGGTTTCAGTGAACCAGGAACGCCAGACTGAGCACCCAGGTTGACGTGGTCGCCAATGGTGATATGGCCGGCAAGGCCCACCTGACCGCCGAACATGCACCATGAGCCTACCTTCGTAGATCCGGCAATACCTACCTGAGCAGACATCACGGTGTTCTCACCAATCTCCACATTGTGGGCCACCTGAACAAGGTTGTCAAGTTTAACACCCTTGTGCAGTACTGTGGCACCCATCGTTGAACGGTCAACGCAGGTGTTGGCACCAATCTCCACATTGTCCTCGATAATCACGACACCAATCTGGGGTATCTTCTCATAGCCGTCCACATTGGGGGCAAATCCAAAGCCGTCGGCACCAATCACAGAACCGGCGTGGATAGTTACATTGGCTCCCAGTTGACAACCCTGATATATGGTGACATTGGGGTAGAGCAGACAGCCTGCGCCTACTTTAACGCCGTCGCCGATAACGACGTGGGGATATATCTGCGTGCCGTCACCGATGACTGCACCGTCACCAATGCAGGCAAATGCGCCAATATAGACGTCCTTGCCAATGGTTGCCTTCGGTGAGACGAATGCCAGAGAGTCAATGCCAGTCTTCTTGGGCTGCATTGATGCATAGAGTTGCAGCAACTTGGCCACAGCCTCATAGGCGTTCTTTACGCGGATGAGGGTTGCTGAGATGCTCTGCTCCAGCTCTAAGTCGTCGTTGACGAGAACAATAGTTGATTTTGTATCGTATAAAAAGTGGGTGTATTTGGGGTTGGATAGAAAGGAGATAGCTCCGGGCTGTCCCTCTTCTATTTTCGCAAAGGTATGGACTGCGGCATTCTCATCGCCTTCCACACGGCCGCCGATAAAATCGGCAATTTGTTTGGCTGTAAACTCCATAATAACGATTTAGTTTTGTTATATAGGGTGCAAAGATAACAAATTTTATTGAAAACGTTGATAACAAAGGTAATATTTTCGTATTTTTTTAGAAAGAAGAGCCACATTGAGTATCTCAGAGGCCTCAGAAATATCTTTTATACTACCATCTTTGTACAAAATGTCAATGGAATCATCGTCAATGGAATACATGTCTTTTTGTATGCGATTAACGCTCATCAGATAGTGGGCATCAGTCTTTTCTATGCCCATTTTCTCTGCAATTTCTGTTTCCAATTGTCCTATACGCTCCTCGGTGATTGGTTCGTCATGTACCTCAACCTTGAATATCTTGCGGTCCAACATGTCGCAGGCCAGTGTTGACAGGATTTTGTCGTCGGAATGCTTCCAGGCTTTCATGGCGCTCCAGATATCTGAATCATCCAGTTCCTCGTACATACGCAGCGCTTCGTCGTGTTCGGCAAACCACTGGGCATCGACATCGTTTTCGATGAAGTAGGCAAGGGCTGGCGAGGCGAAGATTTGCTTGCCTTGCTTAGCTAAATCTTTGGCGCGTGTCAACATGTTGACCAGTACTTTCTCATAGCCCACAGCGGTCTTGTGGAGATACACCTGCCAGTACATCAGACGACGGGTGGTCAGGTAGTTTTCCAGGGAATAGATACCCTTTTGTTCTACAACCAAGCGGTCGTCAACGACGTTGAGCATCTTAATGATACGGGCGGAACCGATATTTCCTTCTGTGACACCGGTGAAGAACGAGTCGCGGCGAAGGTAGTCCAGGCGGTCCATGTCGAGTTGGCTGGAGATTAGCTGATGAAGGAATCGTTTGGGGTATTCGTCTTTGAAGATGGATATGGCCAAGTTCAGTCGGCCAGCCAGGTCGCGATTGATCTGTTCCATCATCAGAAGAGAGATGTCTTCGTGGGAAATGCCTGAGATGAGGGTGTTCTCAAGCACATGCGAGAACGGACCGTGTCCGATGTCGTGCATCAGAATAGCAGCTTCTACGGCTTCTGCCTCAGAATCGAAAATGAACTGTCCCTTCTGCTGCAACGACAGGATGGCCTCACTCATCAAGTGGAAGGCACCCAAAGAGTGCTGGAAGCGCGTGTGTCGTGCACCGGGATAAACCACCGAGGCCAGACCTAACTGATTGATGCGGTTCAGACGCTGGAACAGCGGGTGGCGCACAATGTCGTAGAGGAGTCCGCGTGGAATCTTGATGAAACCAAAAACGGGATCATTGATGATTTTCGATTCGTTCATATCTTATGCTATTTAATTGTTTCTTCTCTTAGGAACTCGTCCCACTGACCTTGGTAGCCGTTGAACACGTTCAGGTCCACAGGACCTTGTATGCCACGGACGATGCCGTCGGCACTAAGTTGCCACAGTGCAAGGTGGATGTCGGGCTTGTATTCCCCGTAGCGGGCTATCCAGAAATGATAGTTGTGCTTCAGGTCGGGGGCTTGGTTCAGATAGGTGTTGACAAATCGCTGGTTAACGTAGAGGATGGGACGCGTGCCTATTCTCTGCTCTACGATTTTTACCCAGATGCGGATGTTATCGAACAACTTCATGATTCCACCCATCTGAGCAATGTGGGCATCGCTGGGTTCTACGTCAAGCATGGGTGGCATGTCGCCTTTACGGAACTTGGTTTGCTTCAGGAAGTGATTGGCCTGGACAGCCGGGTCTTGACGGGTGGAGAGAAAATGATAGGCTCCCACACGGATGCCCTGCTGATGGCAACTCTGGTAGTCGGCTGCGAAATAGCGGTTGTTGATGGAGATACCCTCCGTTGATTTGATATAGACAAAGGATATGGGATAATCTACTTCTCCATCGACGCGCTGCTCGCTGATACGTCGGCCAAGGTGTTTGATGCGCAGTTGCCGCCAGTTGATACCATAGCGTCTGCGACCTTTCTCGTGCTGATAGCGGGAGATGTCAATGCCGTAGATGCGTTCGGTGGTATAGAGCATGCGTTCGCCAAGGAACCGGTTGGCTTTCCATTGGCCTGCCTTCATACTCGTGGGCGACACACTGAAACCATAGCCCTGTCGTCGGTCGTTTTGCCAATGACCTTCATAGTAGGTACCGTTGGATTCTTGATAGGAACCGTGTCCGTTGGCTTGCAGGTGCCGATTGAATTGGCCCGCATAGGTACCCAATGAGTCAATGCGGATGCCGCTGACCAACGTGTCGTTGTGGAAGTTGCCAATGATGATACGGTTCCATGGGTCGATGATGATATGTTTTCCTTCCCGTTTGGCGTGGGGAAACTTGATGTATTCGAATGGATACCACCCGCCTTGTGGTCTATAGGCTGTCAGGGTGGAGTCGCCTTCTTCTGCATATCGGGCTACCATGTCAAAGCCTTCGTCCATCACATCGTGACGTTGAAGGTAGTAATCCAATTCTTCCTTGACAAGCTGATGGCGACGATGGATTGAGGCAGTATCTGATTGTGGAAGTTCAAATGAGAACTGTTCAGAGGGTGTAGATGGCAGAAGGAACAACGTTTCTTTCTTGTCACATCCGCACAATAATATAGTGATGATAAAAAGCGTCCAATGGAATCGCATTGTTATCTTTCGTGTTTTAACGCGATGCTCGCTGATTATTTGTTGTTTGCTTCCCACGAGAGCAGTGCCTTGATAAAGGTCTCGCAAGGATTGTTTCGGAAGTGTCTGGCTTTTGTTGCTTCTATTAATATGTATATCATATATATCAGCATGCAAAGCAAGAAACCTGTTGCATAGGCGTACATGGCCATGTTCTTATCCTTGACCAGCAAACTGAAAAGGGCTACAGGAACAACAAATGCCAAGCCGAGAATCATGAAACGATACTTGCGCCATGAGTCCTGGAAATCCTCAAACTTTTGTTTCTTTTCGAGATAGGCCTCGAAAGCTTCCTCGGTGATGTTGTAGTTCTGAATCTTGGGCAGGGTAGGATCATCCTTATGATCCGTGCGGATGTCCCAGATGTGGCCCTGTATGCAGTCTAAAGAGATGTGATCAATATAAGAGCGATCGATTTGAAACATAGTATTTGATTTCTTGAAAAAGGAGTTAGAGGATGCCCTCTAACTCCTTTGCTTTTGTGTTATATTAGCAGAGCTTGCGTGAGCCGTCGCCAATGACAACGTCATAGACCTTTGGCTCGTGGCCATACTTTGCGTTGAACTTCTGCTTAGCGTCCTCAATAAACTTGGTATAGAGGTCGTTGCGAACGAGGTTGATGGTGCAGCCACCGAAGCCGCCACCCATGATACGAGAACCAGTAACACCATTCTCCTTGGCGATGTCGTTCAGGAAGTCGAGCTCCTCGCAAGACACCTCGTAGTCCTTTGACAGACCCTCGTGAGTCTTGTACATCATCTCACCAACTTTCTCGTAGTCACCTTCGTTCAGAGCGTCGCAGACTGCCAATACGCGGTCCTTCTCGCCCAGCACGAACTTAGCGCGCTTGTAGTCCTCTTCGCCTACCTCAGCCTTCACTTCCTCAAGCTGCTCCCATGTGCAGTCGCGCAGGGTCTCGAACTTGCTCTCGGGGTGCTTGGCCTGGATGTGCTTCACCACGTTCTCGCAAGAGTTGCGGCGATCGTTGTAGGGAGAACCTGCCAACTGGTGCTTCACCACAGAGTCGAGCAATACCAGACGATAGCCATCGGGCTTGAAGGGGAAGTACTCGAACTCACGGCTGCGGCAGTCAAGGCGCATTAGGCAGCCTGCCTTGCCGAAGACAGAAGCGAACTGGTCCATGATACCGCAGTTCACACCGCAGTAGTTATGCTCAGTGGCCTGTCCAGCGAGAACCATATCCCACTGAGAAACCTTGTTGTCGCCGAAGAGGTCGTTCAGACCACAAGCGAAGCAACTCTCCATAGCAGCACTTGAAGACATGCCAGCACCAAGGGGTACATCACCTGCAAAGGCAATGTTGAAACCTTTAACGGGAACGCCCAACTTCTTCATCTCCAAAGAGATACCGTAGATGTAGCGAGCCCAAGATGCCTTAGGACCTTCGGGGTCGTTCAACTTGAAGTCCACGCGGTCCTTCAGGTCTATGGCGTATGCCATTACAGTGTCCTCAGTATCGTTGGGGCGCATCTCTGCGATGATACCCTTGTCAACAGCTCCTGGGAATACAAAACCTCCATTATAGTCGGTGTGCTCACCAATCAGGTTAATACGGCCAGGAGACGCATAAACATTTCCTGTTTTTCCGTCAAAGTGCTTGATGAAGCGACTTCTTACAAATTCAATGTCCATCATAATTTAAAGTGTTTATTAGTTATTATTAGTAATAGGTAATTTGTCTTACTTCACGTTGATGCCAATTTTGCTGCCCCAGTTGCAGAACCAGAGAACGTATGCATAGTACACGAACATGAGCATGATGGCAACACCCACACCGAGAGCGGGATTGTCAACGATGGCACCCATAACGAGGGGCAGCGTTGCACCACCAAGTACACCCATGTTGATAAGGCCAGAGGCGTTCTTTGTGTGAGGGCCAAGCTCCTGCAAACCAAGGTTGAAGATGAGGGGCCACATCACAGAGTGGAATAGACCGGCAGCCAACATAGCATATACTGCAGCCATACCAGGCAGGAAGAATGAGATGCCTACGCAGCAAGCACCGAGAATCAAACAAGCAGTGAGCAGCTTGCGAGCCTCGAACTTAGCCAGGATGGCAGAGCCAACGAAACGTCCCACCATCATGCCACCCCAATAATAGGGCAGGTACTCGGTTGCAGAGCCGGGCAGGGTGGGGTCAGCCTTCCAGTATGCAGGAAGCATAGAGGGAATACCAATCTCAAGACCCATGTACATAGCGATAGCCAAAGCACCGAACCAAACGTGGGGGTATTTGAATACGCTTGACTTGTACTTGTTTGCATCGGCAACAGCCTCTTCAGCGTTGTCCTTCTTGTCCATATCAGGATCGGGCAACTTGATGAAGAACAGGATGGCTGCGATGACCAGGGCAAAGATACCCAGCATGAGGAATGGGCCAGGCACATTCTCGGGCAGCTTGGGCTTGCCGGCAATGATGACATAGGTAATGAAGATAGGTGCTACGGTGGTAGCAACTGAGTTCAAAGCCTGTGACAAGGTCATGCGGAACGCACCACTTTCTTTCTTACCCAGCACCATGACATAAGGATTGGCCACTAACTGCAGCATTACAACGCCTAAAGCCACAATACTCATGCAGCAAAGGAATACGGTGTAAACGTTAGCTGTGCCAAGGGCTGCTGTTACGCCGAGGTTGTTGGCGATGAAGCCGAAACCAACGACTGCCAGACCGAGAACAAGTGTTGACTTATAGCCAATCTTATTCATCATCATGGCGAATGGGATTGAGAAGAAGTAGGCACCATAGAAGAAGGTGTTCACCAACTGGCCTTGTGTGTCGCTCAGCTGGAATGCTTCCTTACAGAACTCAATCATAGAATTGTTCATCGTCGTGATGAATCCGATGAGGAAACACACGATGAACACAATAATCAACGGGAACAAGTAGTTCTGAGTTTGTTTCTGTGACATATTTTAGTTTTGTTTAGTGATTATAATTCTACGATCCAAACTCTTAATCTACTACTCCGAACTTATAGATAGTCTTCTGCTTGTAGCGTTCACCGGGATTCAATACAACGCTGGGGAAGTAAGGACGGTTAGGTGAATCGGGGAAGTGCTGGGTCTCCAGACATACGGCAGAACGACGGGGGAATGTAGCACCATTGGCACCCTTGTAACCATTCAGATAGTTACCAGTGTAGAGCTGCATTCCAGGCTCGGTGGTGTAGCACTCCAAAGTACGGCCACTCTTGGGGTCGGTCAGTCTTGCAGCGAAGCTCAGTTCACCTTCCTCCTTCTTGTTCAGCACATAGTTGTGGTCGTATCCGTTACCGAATTTAATCTGCTCGTGGTCAGCATCAATCTCCTTGCCGATAGCCTTGGGCTTGCGGAAATCGAATGGTGTGCCGTCAACCTTCAGGATCTCACCTGTAGGAATGGCTGTATCGTCGGTGGGCAGATAGAAATCTGAGTTGATTTCACAAATGATGTCGTCAACAGTAGGTGTGGGATCTGCTGTGCCGGCAATGGCGAAGAATGCGTGGTGTGTCAGGTTCACAATGGTCTTCTTGTTAGTGGTGGCCAGATACTCCAGAATAAGTTCGTTCTGGTCAGTGAAGGTGAACTCTACCGTTACATCCAATTCGCCTGTGTAGCCTTCCTCACCGTATGAAGAAACGCGGTGCAAAGCCAGCGAACGGGGACCCATCTGGCGGGCATCCCATATCTTAGCATTGAAACCCTTCAGACCGCCGTGCAGGTGGTTGGGACCATTGTTGATGGCAACCTGATACTCTTTGCCGTTCAATGTAAACATACCTTTGCAGATACGGTTACCCCAGCGACCGATAAGAGTTGACAGGTAGGGTTCGTTGCCGCTCATAAGCTGCTCAATGTTGGCATGACCCTCGATGACGTTAGCAACGTTACCGTTCTTGTCGGGCACCATGATAGCACAGATAGCACCACCATAGTTTGAGATAGCTACTTCGTAACCTTTACGGTTGCGCAGAATGTAAAGATCGGTTTTCTTACCATTGATAGTGGTCTGGAAGTCTTCTCTCTTCAGACCACAGAGATTCGCATTTTCTGTTGAGTTTGTCATACTACAATGTTTTTAGTTAAAGTATTCTTTCTGCAAAGGAACAAAAAAATACCGACTTGTGCAAACAAATCGGTAAAAATTTGGTGTTAAAAACAACTAAATACGCGTTTTCAAGAAGTCGGCTACAACGTAAGTACTGCCTCCTATAAAGATAACGTCTTCACTTGTAGCACCTTGCATGGCGGCTTCATAGGCTTCTGACACTGTGGGGTAACATTCGCCTTTCAAGTCGAATTGGTTGGCAAAAATCTTCAAGGACGTTTCCGGGAAGGCTCTTTTGGTAGAACCTTTGGTGAAGAAATAGCGTGCGTTCTTGGGGAGAAGAGACATAACGCTATACACGTCCTTGTCCTCTACCATGCCAAATACGATGTGCAGCTCGTGACATTTCAGATTGGCCAACTGCTTGCCAAGATAAGTCCATGCGGCAGGGTTATGACCTGTGTCGCAGATCACTCTTGGGTTCTCTCTGATCGTTTGCCAGCGACCCATAAATCCTGTAATCTTTGTGACGTTCTTGAAAGCATTGCTCATTTCTTCTGCAATGATTCGCTTGTTTTCCTCTTCTATACAGTCTGACAGATAACCTCTTTCCACGAGTCTGTGCATAGCCACTACAGCTGTATTCATGTTGTGTGGTTGGTATTCACCAGTCAACTCGCAGTCAAATTCGCCCAGGTGTACGGCCTTGTAGTGGATATATCCGTCCTCAGTATTTTCAGCTGATGTAATCTCCTGTTCGTCCTCTGCATAGTAAATGGGGGCATTCTTTTCTGCAGCCAGTGCGTCGAACACAACGCGTGTCTCAGGCGTTGCCTCTCCTATGACAATGGGAACGCCAGGCTTGATGATGCCTCCCTTCTCATAAGCAATTTGCTCGAGGGTGTTGCCCAACAGTTGTGTGTGGTCAAGTGAAATGTTCGTGATGATACTGAGGATAGGAGTGATGATGTTCGTGCAGTCCAGCCTGCCACCGAGTCCCACTTCCACGACAGCGATGTCCACATGCTTCTCAGCGAAGTATTTGAAGGCCATCGCGGTGGTCAGTTCAAAAAACGAAGGCTTCAGGGGTTCGTAAAACTCCTTTTCCTGCTCTACGAATTTTACTACATAGTCCTCGTCGATAGGTGTTCCGTTGATACGAATGCGCTCACGGAAATCTACGAGATGGGGAGAAGTGTATAGACCTACTCTGTAACCGCTTACCTGCAATTCTGCTGCAATGAGGTGTGATAGCGACCCCTTGCCGTTGGTGCCGGCAATGTGAATGCTGCGGAAGTTCTTGTGGGGATGACCAAAATGCTCGTCGAGCTTAAGTGTGGTATCCAGTCCTTCCTTGTAACCAGTGGATCCCTGCTTTTCATAGCTGGGAGTCTGACTGAACAGATATTCGGTTGTTTCTTGATAGGTCATATTGCTTCTTCTTTTAAATTTTAAGAGAAATAATTCTTGAAACGCTGGAATATGCTTTCTTTTGTCTGCTTGTCGCCCTTGAAGTTGTCGCTGTTCTTGAAGGTCTCAATAGCAGCCTTTTCTTCGCGCGACAAGGTCTTGGGGACATACACGCTGATGTTGACCACCAAATCACCATGTCCGCTGCCGTATCCCTGTACAGCTGGCAGTCCTTTGCCTCTCAGGCGCATGGTCTTACCCGGCTGTGTGCCGCTGTCAATCTTCACCTTGAGCGTCTTGCCCTCGATGGTGGGAATGTCAACCTCACCGCCAAGTGCAGCGGTGGGGAAGTCTAGCAACAGGTTGTATATCAAGTCGTTGCCGTCTCTTACGAAGGTGTCGTTCTCTTCCTCCTCAATATATACTTGGATGTCTCCAGCCACGCCACCGTGATGACCGGCATTTCCCTTTCCAGGCACGTTGACTACCATGCCCTCGGCAACACCGGCGGGGATGTTAATCTCGACGACCTCTTCTCCCTTGGTCACACCTGTACCACCACATTCGTGACACTTGTTCTTGATAATCTGACCCTCGCCATGACAAGTGGGGCATACGCCCTGTGTTTGCATCATGCCGAAGATGCTCTGTGTGGTATGTGTGATGACGCCCGAACCATGACAGGTGGGACAGGTCTCTCGACCACTTTCACCCTCTGCTCCTGTGCCATGACAATGAGCGCAGGTGATGTCTTTTCTTACCTTGAACTTCTTGGTGACGCCAGTATTGATCTCCTGCAGGGTGAGGCGTACCTTCAAACGCAGGTCACTGCCTCTGTGAACCTGTGAACGACCGCCGCCGCGACTGTTGAATCCACCAAAGCCGTGACCACCGAAGATATCGCCAAACATCGAGAAGATGTCGTCCATGTTCATGGATGCACCGCCGAAGCCGTCGAAACCGCCAAATCCGCCTCCGGCAGGACCTGCAAAACCAAACTGGTCGTATTGCTGGCGCTTCTGTGGGTCGTGTAGCACGTTATAGGCCTCTGCGGCCTCCTTGAACTTCTCCTCGGCTTCTTTGTCGCCAGGGTTACGGTCAGGGTGGTATTTGATGGCAATTTTTCTATATGCCTTCTTGATTTCATCTTCTGAGGCTGTCTTGTTTAGCCCCAGCACCTCATAATAGTCTCTTTTTTGTGCCATGCTTATTGTCCAACAGCTACTTTTGCGTAGCGGATTACTTTGTCGTTCAGTTTATAGCCCGTGGCCATGCAGTCAATGACTTTACCTTTCTTATCGTCGCCCATGCCAGGCACCAAGGCGATGGCTTCGTGCAGGTTGGTGTCGAAATCGGCATCTTCGGTCTCAATCTTGCTGACGCCCTGTGCCTCAAGCACCTTCATGAGCTTCTGGTAGATGAGTTGCATGCCTTCACGCAGCACCTGAGGGTCTTCGGTCTTCTCGCCATTGGCGATGGCACGCTCCATGTCGTCGATGACAGGCAGGAGGGCTGTGATGGTTTTCTCGCCGGCATTGAAGATTAACTCGCTGCGCTCCTTCATGGTGCGCTTGCGGAAGTTGTCAAACTCTGCCATTGTGCGCAGGAACTTGTCTTTCAGGTCGGCAATCTCGGCCTGGGCCTTTTCCAGGGGGGCTTCCTCTTGGTTAGCCGCTTCTTCCTCTGCATTTTCCTCTGCATTTTCCTCTGCATTTTCTTCTACAGATTCTGCAGCATCTTTAAGTTCCTCAAATCTCTCGGCTTCTTTCATAGCCTGATATTCATGCTCGTTATTCGGAGTGAATGTTTCTTTTTCTTCTTTCATAGCAAAATCCTTTTTCTTCTCTCTATAGCAAATATCGTGCCTAATTGATTACAGGGCATACATTTTTGCCTTCTGCTCCTTGATTTGCTCGTCGTAGATATAGTCGTCATAGGTCATCAGCTTGTCGATGGTGCCATTGGGTGTCAACTCGATGATACGATCGGCCACGGTGTTGATGAACTCATGGTCGTGAGAAGCAAACAGAATATTTCCCTTGAACTGAATCAAGTTGTTGTTGAAAGCCTGAATAGACTCCAGGTCGAGGTGGTTCGTGGGAGTGTCGAGAATCAGGCAGTTGGCGTTTTTTAACTGCATACGGGCAATCATACAACGCATCTTCTCACCACCACTGAGCACGTTAACATGCTTCAGCACGTCTTCCTCTCTGAAGAGCATTCTGCCCAGGAACGACTTCATGGTTACTTCGTTGCCAGGTCCCCATTGTGAGAGCCAGTCCACCAGATTCATTTCGCTCTGGAAGAAATCAGTATTGTCGAGTGGCAGATAAGCCGTAGTGATCGTCACGCCCCACTTGTATGTGCCGGCCTGCGCCTCGCGATTGCCATTGATAATCTCGAAAAGAGCCGTCATTGCCTTGGGGTTGTGAGAAAGGAATACAGTCTTCTGCCCCTTTTCAATAGTGAAGTTCACATTGTCAAACAATACGGTGCCGTCTGCATCAACAGCCTTCAGGCCTTCCACCTCAAGAATCTGGGTTCCGGGTTCACGCTCCATCTGGAAGATGATGCCAGGATACTTTCGTGTTGAGGGTGTGATTTCCTCGACGTTCAACTTCTCCAGCATCTTCTTACGTGATGTGGTCTGCTTTGACTTTGCCACATTGGCAGAGAATCGGCGAATAAACTCTTCCAACTGCTTGCGCTTCTCCTCTGCCTTCATCTTCTGGTTCTGGGCCTGGCGAAGAGCCAGCTGAGAAGACTCGTACCAGAAAGAATAGTTACCAGAGAAAAGGGTTACCTTGCCGAAGTCGATATCGACGGTCTGTGTTGACACAGCGTCGAGGAAGTGACGGTCGTGCGAAACAACGAGTACGCACTGCTCCAGTCCGCTGAGATATTCCTCCAGCCACTGTACGGTGTCAAGGTCGAGGTCGTTGGTGGGCTCGTCAAGCAACAGGTTGTCGGGGTGGCCGAACAGGGCCTTTGCCAGCATCACGCGCACTTTCTCGTTGTTCGAGATGTCAGACATCTGTGCATAGTGTACGTCCTCCTTGATACCCAGGTTCTGCAGCAACTGGGCTGCTTCGCTCTCGGCTTCCCAGCCGTTCATCTCGGCAAAGGCCATCTCTAATTCTGCTGCGCGAACGCCATCCTCCTCAGTCATTTCTTCCTTTGCATAGAGGGCTTCACGCTCTTTCATATTCTGCCAAAGGGGCTGGTGTCCCATCAGCACTGTGTTCATCACAGAGAATTCATCATATTTGAAGTGGTCCTGCTCCAGCACGCTCATACGTTCGCCGGGTAGCATCTCCACCGTTCCTTTGTTGGGTTCCAGTTCTCCGCTGATAGCACGGAGAAGAGTAGATTTACCGGCACCGTTAGCACCGATGATACCATAAATGTTTCCACTTGTAAACTTCAGGTTCACGTCCTTGTAGAGAACCTTTTTTCCAAATTGAATCGCCAGATTCGTAACTGTAATCATCTCGTATTTTTCTTCTTAAATTCTTAGCGGGTGCAAAGTTACGAAAAATAATCCAATAAGCAAAGAATAAAAAGAAAAATCAGTAGGGGGAAGTATTTGCTGCTATACCTAAGTTACTCACTTACTCACTTTTGACATTTAGCTTTATTGGTTGTAGGATGTAAGAAAATTCCCAATAAGATAAATAAATATCAATAAGTGATGCTTTTTCAATAATTTGAAAATTGTAAATGTCAAAAGTGAGCAAGTGAGTAACTTGTTTTTTAAAAAAAGTAGTTGTCAAGAAGTTTGGTATCTTCATAAAAAAATAATACAATTGCAACGAAATTGCAAAAATGATATAAAGCAGCGAAAATTGCGGCATAGCCAAAGAGAAAATTTTTCTTAGTGCACGAGATAGTTTTTTATGGCCTACCCGCAAAAACGAGGACTCAAGAAAAATGTTCTAAGGATGCGGAAAGTTTTTTACATCCTTAAAAATTTAACTTCAATTATGGCAATGAAATGGCAGTGGAGAGACTGCCGAAGTTTGAAAAAAACTAAGAAAAATCTACCGTCTGAATTTAGCAGAACGGGTCTTGCCACTGACGGTCCACGATGCGATATAAATACCATTGGGATGTGTGGACATAGCGTAGGATTCGTCGGCACGGAAAGAACCTACCAACTGACCATTACTGTTGTAAACACGCACCATGAAAGTCAGAGCCTCTGGCGTCGCCGATCCGAAGTGCAAAACCTTTGCTTGTGGATTATATGCTAAAGCGTATTCTTCTGGCTCCGTAACCTTCTTAGCATCAGCTATGTCAGTCTCGATGTCTCCATTAACTCTTATATACCACAACCTGTTGCTGCTACTGCCGTTTCTCTCATCGTTAGTATAGCTCAGGATTGGCGTGTAGTCATTAGAACTGCCACCGTTCAGATTGGCAATGTGCTGCGTGTAAATGTTCAGCAGGTTATAATAGCCACCATCACCTTGAGGGATGATGTCCCATAGTTGTCGTTCGTCGTGCTCATTGCATTCTGCAATATTCAGTTGTTTGCCTACGTTCGTCGTAGGTCCAACTTCTCCTTCAGTGGGGTCGTTGAGTGCCTTTTCAGTTAGGCGATTGATAATCTGAAAGTGGTCACCCACTTTTTTGATAATCCAATCCTGGCTCTGGTCATTGGTGTCGTTGCTCATTTGTACCACCTGCTCGCCATCCAGGTCAATGGCTTTCAGAGTGTTGGCATTCAACACATGATAATAGAATTCGCCAGGATTAAACGGCTCTACTGGCTTAACAGGTTGCTTGTCGGCAAAAGCCTGTAACAGATAGTCGCAATGCTCGGTGATAAACGTCTTGAGATCAGTAACATAACGGTCGTAGGAAGAGTAGAGCACCATTTCGTGATACATCTTGCGGTTGATGCCCCATAACTCGTAGTTTAACTCCTGTGACTGCTGTAGCAGGGTGTTCAGGCTGTCCACCTTTGCCTGCATATAATCTACTAGTCCATTATTCAGTAACTCTTGATAGCGTTGATAGACCGCTTGCTGGAACCAAGGGTCTTTCCACATACGCAGAACCCATGACCTTGAGCCGTTGTAGGCAATATCAACCATCAGCGAGTGGACAGAGCTGCTTAATCCCTTTTCCGACGTTACGCGTTGGTCGTTGTTGTAGGCAATGTCATAGTCCCACAGCGGGCCCCAGAACAGGCGGGGGTTATCCTGCTCTTTATAAAAATAGGTGCTGAAGAATCCGTCGATGTTGGCACTGATTTCCGTGCAGAGATACCAGTCAATGAGCGATGTCGTATCTACGTAAGCTCTGTAGCCTTTTTCGCTGTCAGTAAAATCTGCAGAAACTAAAGCTTTCTCGAATGTATTGACGTGGTTGCGTATGTAGGTGGTCTGCTTGTTGTCTATCTCGTCGTCCTCTGGATAGTGGATGCGTACTGGTGCCCTGTATGTGCCAGTATAGAAACAGTTGCCGTCCTTGAAACCGTCAACCTCCAACAGGTATCCTCCCGTGATGTTCGTTGAATCATTAATGGGGTAGGGTTGTTCCATTATGTTGACGCGATGAGCCCTTACGTCCACCTGGTCACTAATCTGATAGGTTCCCACATATTGACCGTTGAGTACCATGTCTGCGAACTTGGCTGCTGGATTGAACTTCAATGATGTGAATGCTCCCATGGCCGATGTAACGGCGTTGCGCATCATTGTTTTGTCGCCAGCATTGGCCAGCAAAGTCCACTTTTTGGCTTTGGCATATCCTTTCCCAAGAAATTTCTCTTTATTGTTGAATTTTATTTTGTAGGGTTTCTTGGCCATGTTCCATGTGGAGTTGCCGCGTCCGCGGATGGAGACAGAGTCATAAGCCGTGACTTGTCCCGTTTCGTCCACATAGTGAAGCTGGCAGTACTTATATGTTTCTTTACTGAAAATGCCCCATCCGTCGTAGGTATCAATATAGATGGTAGGCAAATCCGTCATCTGTGTATATTGTGCACAGACGATTTGCATGGTCATCATGAAAACGAGTAGTAGGGCAGATTTCAGTTTCATTTGATTTGTCTTTAATGTCTTTAAGTAGTGGGTCTCTTCAGTAGTCCAGTTATGAACTGACAGCCAGCAGCGGCAGCACTCTACCGCTGCTGGTCTTGTCAGAAATCAGTTTTTATGCGAAGGGGTTCTCAGTGGGATAGTAGTCACCCTTGGGGAAATTGTAATCAATCTCGTCCACGGGGATACCCATGTACTTCAGAACCTCCCACAGATATTTACCGGCGTGTTCAAACATTACAGCTGCGTGGTGAGGATAGTGCTTCTCGATCAGTACGTGACGATAGAAGCGGCTCATGTTCTTGATACCGAAGATACCGATAGAACCGAATGAGCGTGTTGCCACGGGGATAATCTCGCCCTGTGCGATGTAAGCACGGAGCTTGGTGTCAGCAGTTGACTGCAGACGATATACAGTAGCCTTACCAGGAGTCAGGTCGCCCTCCAGAGTACCGTTGGTTACCTCTACAGGCAGAGCGCGGGCCATAATGCGCTGGAAGCACATCTGGCAGTTGCAAACCTTAGAAGAAGCAGTGTTACCGCAGTGGAAGCCCATGAAGATCTCCTTGTCGGTGTAGGTGTCGCATTCGAATTTCTTGCCCTTGATGCTCTCCTCGTACATATCCTTAGGTACAGAGTTGTTGATGTCGAGCAGGGTCACAGCATCCTGAGTGATGCAGGTACCGATAAACTCAGACAGAGCACCGTAGATGTCAACCTCGCAAGCCACGGGGATGCCACGGCCAGTGAGACGGCTGTTCACATAGCAGGGAACGAAGCCGAACATGGTCTGGAATGCAGGCCAGCACTTGTTGGCCATAGCCACATACTTGCGGCTGCCCTTGTGAGCCTCAATCCAGTCGAGCAGTGTCAACTCATACTGAGCCAGCTTAGGCAGAACAGAAGGAATCTTGTTACCAGTGCCGAGCTCAGCAGCCATATCCTTCACCACGCCGTCGATGCGGGGATCGCCCTGGTGCTTCTGGAAGGCTTCGAGCAGGTCGAGCTCAGAGTTCTCCTCAATCTCCACGTCGAGATCATAGAGGGCGCGGATAGGAGCATTACAAGCCAGGAAATTGTTGGGACGGGGACCGAAGCTGATGATCTTCAGGTTCTGCAGACCAACGATGGCACGTGCAATGGGCACGAACTCGTGGATCATCTCAGCACACTCACCAGCGTCGCCTACGGGCTCCTCGGGGATGTATGCACGAGTCTTGCGCAGTGACAGAGCTTGGCTAGCATTCAGCATACCGCAGTAAGCATCGCCACGACCGTCAATCAGGTCGTTCTGAGTCTCCTCAGCAGCAGCGCAGAACATAGTGGGACCCTGGAACCAGTCAGCAATCATGGTCTCAGAAATCTCAGGACCGAAGTTGCCCAGGTAAACGCACAGAGCGTTACAACCAGCCTTCTTCACGTCCTCAAGAGCCTGCTGAGCGTGAATCTCGCTCTCAACGATACAGATAGGACACTCGTAGATGTCGGCAGCACCGAACTTCTCTACATACTTGGCGATAACGGCCTTGCGACGGTTAACGGCAAGAGACTCGGGGAAACAGTCGCGGCTTACGGCGACGATTCCAATCTTAATTACAGGAATATTTTCCATTTTCAACATAAAGAGTTAATAAAGTACTTTCTTAAAGTTCGTGCAAAGATAGATACTTTTTTCTAATCTGCCAAATAATAGGGACAAAAACTGACGTAGTTTTTTTATAAAAGAGAATGGTGTTTGAGAATTATTCATTAATTTTGCACCCTGAATGGTGTATATTGACGATAATATCAGCGAATTTGACCTTCAGTCGGCTTTGCTTTCCATTAGTGAGCAGCGCCGCGAACAGGCCCTGAAATATCGGTATGAGCAGGGACAACGCCTCTGTGTGGCTGCCTATCTGCTGTTGAAACGAGCCTTGCGCGAGCAGGAGGGCATCACCGATAATCCTGTCTTTGGCTATGGTGAGCATGGCAAACCATACATCGTGGGGCATCCAGAGTTACATTTCAGCCTGAGTCATTGCAAGGAAGCCGCTGCCTGTGTGCTGAGTCGTCGTCCTGTAGGCATTGATGTTGAGAGCGTAGGACGTTACCGTGAAAGTGTGGCCCGGTATGCGATGAACGATGTCGAGCTGCATCAGATTCAGCAGGCGGCGAATCCGGAGGTAGAGTTTGTACGCTTGTGGACCATGAAAGAGAGTCTGCTGAAACTCACTGGCGAGGGCATCAATGATCAGATGAAGCAGGTGTTGAATGCTGCTGACAGTTATCGTTTTACCACCACAGAAGTATTGGAAAAGAATTATATTTTTACCCTTTGTGAACTATGAGAATGAATACAGGATACAACTGTGAAGGTGAATACGATCACTTCACCGTCGAAGAACAGGCACCATTGTTGGAATGGTTGTTGGCTCATGTCAGTCAGAGCCGCACAAAGATCAAGGCCACCCTTCAGGGACGTGGCATCAAGGTCAACGGCAAGACTGTCAGTCAGTTCGACTTCCCCCTCCAGCCCGGTATGAAGGTGGCTGTGAGTAAGACCAAGCGCAATCAGAACTCCTTTAAGAGCCGCTATGTGAAGATTGTCTATGAAGACCGCTGGCTCATTGTGATAGAAAAGAATATCGGCATTCTCTCGATGGCTGCCGGACACTCTTCGCTCAATGTGAAGGCTGTTCTTGACGACTACTTTAAGAAGAGTAGGCAAAAGTGTACTGCCCATGTCGTGCATCGACTTGATCGCGACACCAGCGGACTGATGGTCTATGCCAAGGACATTGAGACTGAGCAGATTCTGGAGCACAACTGGCATCAGATAGTCTATGACCGCCGCTATGTGGCTGTGGTCAGTGGCGAGATGGAACAGAGTGACGGCACTATCCAGAACTGGCTGAAGGACAACAAGGCCTATGTGACCTATTCGTCACCTGTGGACAATGGCGGCAAACTGGCCATTACCCATTTCCATGTGCTTGATCGCACTACCGAGCACTCGTTGGTGGAGTACAAACTTGAGACGGGGCGCAAGAACCAGATTCGCGTCCATTCGGCAGATATGGGTCATCCCGTCTGCGGCGATACAAAGTATGGCAACGGCGACGATCCCCTTCACCGCCTCTGCCTGCACGCATGGCTCCTTTGTTTCACTCATCCCATTACTGGCGAGCCTATGGAGTTTGAGACACCAGTGCCCACTGCTTTTAAACAACTGTTCAAGTAATGATGACGAATAACTGGGTTTACTATGCGACGGCACTCGTCCTGATTGTTGCTGTCGCCTTTATAATAAAAAAGGTGACGAGCTGCATGGTAAAGGCTATTGCCTTTCTCATTCTGCTCGCCATCCTTATGGGTGGATATTTCTATTTTCAGTATTTCTCCTGATGCTTAGCGGGCCTGGGTGTATTTGTGCAATGTCTTGCGCACAGCACCTGGCCCAGCATAAAGCTCTTTTACCATACCCTCAATCTGCTCGCCGAGACCAGCCTCGTAGAGGTCGAGTCCGAACACATCCTTGCGGCTGTAGAGCGCTTTCAGCGCACTCCAGTCCTGATCAGCCTTGCCTATCTCCAGAGGAGCGACGATAGCCTGCAATTCTGCCAGCATGGGGTCTGGTGATGGTTCGAAGGCCGTAAGGTCGTCCTTGAGTCCTTTCAGATAGCGGGCATAGCCGGCGAGGGTGAGGGGAATCAGCACGAGGTTTGACATGTCGAGTCCGCGTGCCACATATTTCTTCAGCGTCTCGCCAAAGCGGATAGGCAGTTTCTGTGAAGTGTCGCATGCAATACGCTGTGGTGCGTCGGGCATAAAGGGGTTGGGGAGTCGACGGTTGATGACGGCACCGATAAACTCATAGGGGTTTAGCACACCTGGGTCAACAACCACAGGCATTGCCTCCATATAGCCAATTTTCTGGATAAAGGCACGTAGGTCCTCGTCCTTCATCTCTGCCGAGATAAGTGTATAGTCGAGCATACAGCCATAGATACTCATTGCCGTATGCAGGGGATTCAAGCAGGTGGTCACCTTCATGGTCTCCACCTTGTCCACTGTCTCGCGTGTGGTGTAGAGAGCACCGCCCAGGTCGAGTGGGGGACGGCCGTTAGTATAGTTATCCTCGATGACCAGATACTGCACCTCTTCAGCGTTCACAAATGGAGCGGTAAAGGTGTGCTTCTCTGTCTCAATATAATTGTTGTCCTCGAATCCGTCGTTGGCCAGCAGTTCCTTCACCTTCTCGTGGGGACGTGGTGTAATCTTGTCAATCATTGACCAAGGGAAGGTCACCTTCTTTTCATCTTTCAGATAGGCGAGGAAGGTCTCAGGTACCAGTCCGTCCTTCACCCAGCGCTCTGCATAGGCCATCACACCAGCCTTCACCTTGTCGCCGTTGTGCGAGCAGTTGTCCATTGACTGTACGGTGAGGGGCAGTTGTCCGGCGTTGAAGCGTTCCAGCAGCAGGGCACACACCTTACCCATGGCAAACATGGGCTTCAGTCCGCGAGCCAGGTCAGCCTCGTTGAAGGTATAGCCCTTCTCAGTGATGGTGAACGAGATCATCTGCAGCGAGGGCTTCTTGAAGATTTCCACCAGACGGTGCCAGTCCTCAAACTGTGGGTCTGCCTTCAGAGCCTCGGTGACGCTGGCGATGACCTTCTTCTCGATAGAGCCGTCAGAGCAGAGGTTCACGCAGAGCGACAGATTGCCGTAGGGTGCATAGGCCTTGTCGATAACCTCGAAATCGAAAGTCTCTGCCACGATGACGCCGCGGTCATACTTGCCCGTGTTCAGTGCGTCGTTGAGGATAGCTGCAGGAAACGCACGGAAGATGTTGCCTCCACCGAAGTGTACCCATGTGGGTTCCTTGGCAGTTTTTTCGCGCAGCGCTTTGATGTCAAACTTTGGGAGCTCATAGCCTTTCTGCTCCCATTCTGCGGCATTCATCTGGCCGCTCAGTATATCGTTTAGCTTCATATTTATAAATATGTTTTGGTTCTAGCGTGCAAAGATAATGCTTTTTGGGATAATCCCCAAACGAATCTGATGATATTTTTTATTCAACAGCAGTCTTTATCATCACCCAGCGATAGAGGTTGCATCCCACAAAATTACCCAATACCTCAACAGCGTAGATTGTCAGCAGTTGGGTTCCAATCAGCTGGGGGGCTGCCAGGAAATAGAAGGCATCGGCCACAGAGTGAGTGAAGCCGCAAAGAATGAACACGGGTACGCCAAACAACAAGGGTAAGAACTTGCCCTCTCTGCCAAACTGAACGGCGGTGGTCATGATAAAACCGCAACCAATGGCCAGTAGGAAACATGCCAACGGACCTTTCTCCAGTCGTGACTCGACAATAGCGGCATCAGGAGCGAGAATGTCTGGTTGGGCGTATGTCATGGCGTATGCACACAAGGCACATCCAATGATGTTGCCCAGCAATACGCTGCCCAACATGTTCCAGTCGCCTTTGGCGCGAATGAAACCAGCAGTGCCGGTGTATAGTTTCAACTTGTAGTGAAGGACGGCAAGAAGACCGAAAGAGAAGAGAACGGCGCCAGCAACACCTCCCGTGCGGAGGTTGACAATACAGCCGACAGAAATACAAAATCCAGCCACGATGGCCGAGCGCAAAATCGTAAAAAATTGATTCATGGGTGCAAAGGTACTCAAAAAATACGATTTTTAGGGCATGCTGGCGCAAAAATCAGTCATTCCTCCCTGTAAACACAGGTACTTACTCCTAAACAATCCTAAATCTGACGGTAAAGTTACTGAATTTCTTTCGATTTTCATTATCTTTGCCGTCAGATTAATTGTATGGATGTAATTATGAATATTGAGCAAGTACGTGAATACACATTGTCACTCTTTGGCGTGACGGAAGATCAGCCGTTTGGCGATGATATCATCACATTCCGTTTGGAAGGAAAGATTTTTGTGTGCCTTTGGATTGGTGGCGGAGATCATGACATGAAGCATTCTGAACCAAGGCTTGCTCTGAAGCTGTCGCCAGATAGGAACGAGGAACTGCGTGAAAAATATGCTTCCGTGACACCTGCTTATCATTGGAACAAGAAGCATTGGAGCGATGTATATTATGAGCAGCTGGATGATTCCTTTGTAAAAGCGTGGATAGAAGAATCCTATCATCTCATTGTCTCAAAGCTTCCTAAGGCTCTTCGACAGAAATATATTTAATCTATACGATTCTCTCCATACAGTAGGGCTAAATGCCAAGCATCTTTCTGGCAGTGTTGGTCAGATATGGTTTCATGTCGTTGAGACTGACCACAAAACTGGGCATGCCAGCAGCATAGAACGATATCTCGTAGGGCTGGTAACCGAACACGATGCCATCCTCGGTGACAAAAGGCGGATATACCGGCATGGGTAAATAGTCAATGTCATTGTCGGTGAGAATGTTGTCTTTCAGCATCTCGTCGTTCATGGGTTCGTCGGACATTTCAGAGAAATACTCGCGCAGACCTTCCTTGATGAGGGTGTGCATGCCGTCAGAGGTAAGGTTGCACATCATGTCCGTATTGAATCGGCGACCATCGCTCTTTCGGAAAGTCTGTCCATATCCGTAGTGCATGCCGTGTGCCCCGTTCGTATAGATCTCTTCCACCACTGTGAAGGTTATGAGTTTATCTGTCTCGTATGTTTTTTCAATAGAGACCGTCTTATAAAATCCACTGATGTTCTCCTCGCTCAAATCCTGCTTCTGTTCTTCATGTTCCTTGATGAGCTCGGCTTTCATCTGCTCTGCATAGAAATCAATCATCTTCTGCCCATCGGCCAGGTCTCCGTCATAACTGCCACCCAAGCTCTCGCTGAAAAATTCACGAAGTGCATTTCGTAGTATTTCGTTGCCGCCTTCGGGATAGGCGATTTTAATGTTAACCTCAACCTTGTCCTGGTCGTAGGCATACGTGAGTTCTTTTGTCGTCAGTTTTTCGTTGGTCTTTTCATTGATGATGGTCTTTTCATTGCTTGCCTTCTGGTTGCAACCCACTGTAAGCAGGCATCCCAGAATGATAATAAACAGTTTCTTCATAGCTATTTTTTTATGTTATTTATCCATTGGGAGATGATTCCCCTTTTGTTATCAGGCAGCAAAGTTACAGTTTTTTTGCAAAAAAGCCATCCCGAAGGATGGCTTTAACGAGTTTTTGTAGTTGGATGAATGATATGCCGTCGTGTTACCCTGATGGCGGCATACTTTAGTTTTGTGTGGTTTTATTCCTTAATAACCTTCTGGAATTTGCCATCGGCATTGCGCTTGATGGTAATCACTTGTCTGTGACTGCCATTGACGGGACGGCCGTTCAGATCATAGTGGCGGGTCTCCATGCCTGATGGATTAACCATGTGGCTGTCTGTGATGGCAGTATTGACGATAGGCTCGATGGTGATGTTATCCATCCAGATACGCTCGTTCATGTTGCTCACGAATCCACGGAAGCAAAGCTTCAAGTAGTGAGCATCTGCCACCTTGTGCAGGGTGAGCTCATGGCGTGTCCAGCCCCTCTCACCTTCGGTGACACGAATGGTGTCACCCAACTGCACGTAGGGATAGTCATCCGTGCTCTGCATGACTACGATGGTAGGCATGATACTCATGCTTGATGTAACGCCATGATAGACATAGAATGAGAGCTTGTAGTCCTGGTTTGCATCGATGCCAATCTTTGGACTGATGAGGTCGCCATAGTGATACTGCTCGTAGTAGTTGCCGTTATAGCAGAGGGCATAGCCGTTGTCACCGTCCTGAGCCACCTGCTCATCGTTGTCCTGAACCAGTTGCCAGGCAGCACCATACTGGGCCACATCGCCACTGCTTACCCATCCGTCGGTGGCAAGACCGCCATTGGCAAAGGGTTCTGCGAAAGGCATGGTCTTCAGTTTGCCCAGAATGGCATAGTCGAGCACTGCCTTGCCAATACCTGTTGAGGTCTGTGTGATGATGGCATAGATATGCTGCTCCATGTTTTCAGTTGCCTCGCGAGCCACGGTGTAGGTTGTTTCCTGTGTGGTGGCAATAGCCACTACCTGCTCGTTGGGGTCGGTCTTAGAGGGGAAGTACTCGCAGATGACGTAAGAGAGAGAACCATCGACCACACCACCGTTCTGACCCACAGCCGATGGAGCTGTCCATGAGAGAATGGCCTGCTGGTTGTCGTTCGAACCGCGTACGGCGAAATCGCTGACGGCTTCGGGCAGGTCAACGCCTACATAAGTTTGTGTAGTGGCAGCCTTGCCGCGACCGAAATCGTTGCTGGCCACAATGGTATAGTTGTTGATGCCAGTGAGTGGCTGATTGTCGGTCCACTGCAACTGCTGACCGGGCTCTACACCTTCGAATGTCTTCAAGGGGATGGTCTGACCGGTGCGATAGATGCTGACCGTCATATTGCTGTTAAGGGTACGCTTAGCGTAGTCGATGGCAGGAGCCTGACAACTCAGAGTGACGCTCAGTGCACCTGTCATATCGTGCTGAGCCACGAGGTTCTCTACAGCATAGGGAGCCTTGGCTGAGGCGACGTGCTGAATGCTGATATTGTCGATGCTGGGCATGATATAGTCGCCGCTAGTGCCACGATCACCATGGATATAGACAGAAGGATAGTACTTGCCTGTCTTGGTGGCAACGATTTCCTGTGTCACAGGACGTGCGGTGCCGTAGGGCAGGTCATCGGTGAAGGGCAGCTGCTCGCCCACAGTCTGTGCTGTGCTGTCGGCAGCCATGCCAATACTCATATATCCCACAGAACTCTTGTTGTAAGAAGAGAAGATCCAGTCGTAGTTAACCTCATAGACTTGCTCCTCCTCCATCTTCACTGCAGGGAAGAACAGCCAGATAGGCTCGAAGTTCTTCTGAACATAGTAGCTCAGACCCAGGTTCTGGTTGTAGCTGCTCCAAGCCCACTTACAGGTGTTGCTGCCAGAAACAGAGTCGTTGACGGTGATGAAGAACATATCGTCACTGGCCTGGTCGAAGGTGTTGGTATAGGGGGCAGTATAGACACCCACGAAGGCCTCGGCACTTACTTTCTTTCCTTCGCCAGAGTTGTTGGTGACGCTTACGGTGTAGCTATGTACGCCTACGCCTTTCACGGTGTTGTCAGTCCATTGTGCCTTCTCGCCTGCAGCCACATTCAGGTGGGCAACAGCCTCACTGAGATTCTCGTCGCGATAGATGTTGGCGATAAGAGCATCACTCAGGTCGTCACCACCCATGCTCTTGGTAGGCACAGTAAAGTTGACCTCTGCCTGCATCTCTCCCTCAGCCTCAGGGGTGATAGTGAGGTCGGTCACTTCGGCAGGCGCACTGCTGAGTCCTAACTCATCCACGCGAAGACCATAGACGAAGAGACCCGAAGCGTTGTCCTCGCGAGTGGTATAGCCACGTACGGCCATGTAATAGGTGCCAGCCTCGCTCACCTGGAAGTCTGCCTCCCAGGGGCGTCCGTTGTTACCCTGTCCGTCACTCATCACGTCGTAGGCCTCGTTGCTGTCGAGCACGCGGAAGGTTGAGGGATCGTTAGGATTGGTACCTACCAGCAGGCTCACACGCTCTTTCATGCCGGCAAATGTGTTGCGCATGCTGACGGTGAGTGCATAGGTGATATCCTTCTTCAGGGCAATGCCTGGCGACACGAGATAGTCATCTACACTGTCAAATCCGTCACCGATGGCAAAGGTTCCTGTGCTCAGGTTCATATCGGGTCCCCATGACTGGTATTGCCATGTGTAGGCATTGCCCCAGGCGCTGGAGTCATTGTTGACGTTGATGATGGTCCAGAGACTCAGTGTTGCCTCGTCGGCGAAATTCTCCACGTAAGGTGTCTCGAATGACGAACCAGCCAGGATGCGGTTCGATTCGGTGCTGGCACCCTTTTTGTTGGCTCCGTTGTAGGGGATGACCTCATAGTAGTAACGCTCCATTTTGGTGGGCAGTGTCTCGGAGAACGAGGTGGTAGCGATACCCTGAGCCACGTGGACGTTGCCGGGCTGGCGGATGACGTCGTAGGTCACACCGTCGAAATCGATATAACCACCATTGACGCCTCCCTCAGGTGCGTTCCATGTGAGGGTAGAGACACCGTCGGCAATGCTCAGCGTCACATTCTTCACGGCTACAGGCACGTCATAGCCTGCATACTCGTAGGTATAGCTGTAGGGCGAGAAGCCATCAGCGTTTTTCAGTACCACATAAGCGTAGTGGTTGTCGTTGCTCAGGTCAAAGGCAAATGTTTGGCGAGAACCAGTAGCAACGTTTGTGGCTGATGCCAGACTCTGTCCGTCCAACCATACATACATCTCCACATCGCCGCTTAGGGTTGAACCGTCGAAGGTGGTGGTGGGGACAGTGAAAGTCAGGTTGCCTGTTGTCGTGCCGTTGCCACTATAGTTCATCTTTAAGTCGGTGATGGCAGCGGGAGCCTTGGCAGGTGCCTTCTTGTTCTTGAAGAAAATAGATGAGGCTTGCTCGTTCTTTGTCAGACGGCGAATCAGTGTGGTTTCACCATTCTCAGGGTTCAGTGCGTAGATACCAGAACCGCTCTGGCTGACAGCCATCCAAAGGAAGCAGCCCGACTGAGGCTCGTAGTTCATGGCCTGAATGTAGAGTGTGGGGTCTATGCCCAACTTGCCCAGCATTGAGGCATCGCCGTTCTCCTTGTCCAGTGCGTAGTAATAGCCGTCGGCACCCACGCAATAGAACTGACCATCGGGCAGACAGCCCATAGCCAGCGGCTGGAAGTCGTTGTTCCACTTGTGGATAACGTCGAAGCGACGCGTTGCAGGATTCCATTTACACCAGTTCAGGCCCGTCAGGTCAGCGTTGTACTGAGCTGAGTAGGTCACGTCGCTTGTTACATCGTAGGCCATCACGGCAGGGATGAAGCTGAAGTTGACCTCACCCTCGGGAATAATCTCGCTCCACTGCTGCTTGAACTGCATAGAGTCCAGGCCATTGTACTCCGTACCTGTCAAGACGCCCAAAGCCTCCATAGGACGGGCACCCACCAGTTCCTTGCGTCCCATGGCTGATGCCATGAAGTTGAAGTTCAACTGGGTTGATACGGCCTTGAAGTCAGTGTCCTTACCGATGGTGTAGGTGTAAACACCGTAGGGCACAGAGCCGATGCTGGCACCATTCCAGTTGTCGCTGTTGGTAAGGCTGGCATAAAAGGTCAGTCCCTGAAACTGTGACAGACTGGGCGCCTTACGCACCTTGTTCTGCTGCTTTGAGGCTGGCATCAGACGTGCCATTTGTGATTTTTGCACTACTGGCTTATGTGCCTTGGGTGCGGCGTCATAAGTCTTTTGAGCCATCAATGACATGGTCATCAGCATGGCTGCGAGTGTCATAGCAAATTTTCTCATTAGTTCTTTGATTGTTATAATTTAAGTATATATGTATTGTCATATTTTTATTTCCTGACAACCAGCTTGCGTCCGCCTGTCACATAGACGCCTTTCTTGGGGTTGGCAATACGACGGCCCTGTAGGTCGAAAAGGGAAGAAGACTGCGGCGTGGTGTTAAGGCACTGCGGGGTGATGGCTGTTGTTGCGCCGTCGATGGTGAAGACGCAACTCGCCTTGTCCCGAGGTTTGATGTAGGTGTTTTCGTCCAGGTTGATGAGTGCTGCCTTGTAGGTAGTGCCTGACACGGCGTTCTCCATCTTGCCTGTGATGGTTATCTCTGCTGTTCCATCAGGCTCGATGAACACAAAGCACGGGTTCAGGCTTCCCAGGGGCGATGCAGAGGTCTCGTACTCATCATATATAAATAAGGTGACGCTGTGGGCAAACACGCCGCTGTTGGCATGCAGGCGAACCGTGAAACTCATACTGTCGCTGCTAACCACGGTGCCGGGTGTCACGATGAGGCTGCTCACGGCTTCGGCTGTGCCGTCACCACTGGGTGCCTGTAACACCTCTACCTCGACGGCCTCGCCCAGGGGCTGGGTGTCCTCGTCGATGAGGTTCAGCAGATAGGTGCCAGGTGTCACGTTGAAGGCACTGACGATGGTTGTTTGCTGCTCATCCTGTGCCAGCACGTCCTCCAAGTAGTTGTCACCCTCGGCCACCTTCACACCATCGGTAGGACGGTAGAGGGCCATGCGAATGTCGCTGCTATAGTCCATGTCGCCCTCGTTCTTGAGGGTGGCACTTACGCTGCATTTCACGCCGGCATAGATGCGAGTATTGACTTTGATGTCATGGGCGGTGAGGGCAGACTTGTGAGGCTGTTCGAAACGGAGTTGGCCATCATTCTCTACTTGTAGTTTCAGATAGTTGGGACGTGCATTGTTGCCGTGATGCACGGGTGTCCACTGGTGTCCACCATGCTCCACCACGATGGGGCGCACCAGGTAGTGGCCTGCCGAAAGGGATGAGAGGTCTGCCTGTGGCGCATTAATGCCGATGCAGAACTTGTCTTTCTCAACACTCTTGTTGCTTTCATTGGCAGGGACGACAAGCACTAAGTGGTTGTCTGTGTCGTAGATACCGAAGGCAAAGTCAACGGTGGCGTTGCAGAAACCTCCGTTGGTAATCTTGCCTGTTAGCTTCAAACTGACAGGTGCGCTCTTTTGGGCGTTGGCAGGCGTGGCTTTTACAGTCTCGCTGCTGTAGAACTCAGGTGTCAACTCGCTGCCTGCCGTGGCAGGTTGGATGCCTGTGATAATTGACTGTCGGGTGTTGAAACCACCGTCGGCACCGCCTGTGCCCTGGATGGCAGGAGTAAGTGCTGATGTGCGGAAATAGCCATTGCTCATGCCGCTCCATCCCCAATTGACGTGGATGAGTCCGTCTTCATCATATCCGTCGAACACGAAGGCGTGTCCACCGGAATTGGCAAAACCGCCAGCGAAGACAGGGCGTCCATGATCCAGTTCCTCGCGGATGATGTTGTTCCATTCCTCGTGGGTGTAGTTTTTGCGATAGCGGTTGCAAAGACTGCGGTCGTAGTCAAAGAAGTTGATAAGTGACGTGGGCCACGAATCAGGTGCAGCACCACTCACGGCACCATAGTCCATGTTGATGGCATATCCGCAGTCACGCATCAGCAGGGCTACGGCGTTGCGACTCTCCTCCGAGTCATATTCGCCATAGACAGGCTTCATGAGTCCCCATTGATAGGTGCTCTGGCTGAAATCGGCGGAGAGGTTCATGTTGTATTGCGTGGAGCGATAGCTGTTCTGACCGCGCCCCTGAGCAGGATACTGGTGATAGTACATAATCTGAGCCATTGCCGTGGCGGCACATCCAGTGGCGGCATTGGTGGTACCTATATAATAAGGTGTCATCAGATTGTAGGGGTAGTCTTGGCTCCATGCTGTTTCGCCCAGCAATGGTGCCACGCCCTGATACTTCCTCTCTGTGGACGAGGTGAGGGATGTTTCGTTGCCGATGTTCTCGATCTCGTAAGTGTAGTCCTGCAGCCATTCTATGAGTGCGGCTGGTGCTGTTTCCATGTTTAGCGAGCCTTGGTCACTATAGCCCAGAATGGTGTAGACTCTGTCGTCGGCAGCTACGATGACAAAGCCCTGATTATTGCCGCGGTTCACGATGTAGTATCCGGCGCATTGTTCTACGGCGAGGGTGGGGGACTGTGGCTGTTGTGGGAGGCGTGAGCCATGAATGCTTGTGGTACGATGGGTCAGGAATTCCTGTGCCGACTGGCGTGCTTGTTCGGGTGTGACGTGGCCAGCAAACGAGGCTTTCACACTCAACAAGGCTATTACTAAAAAACAAAAAAGTCTTTGCATACGAATAGTCATTTCTAATTGGCATGCAAAATTATAGGATTTGCGTCATAAAACTAACAAATTATCAGCAAAGCGTGTGCAAAATTCGGAATTTTAAACCAAAAAAGCCCATTTAATCGGAATTTATCGCATGAGACTGGCGTACGTATTCTGATGGCGTAAGGCCTGTGATACGCTTGAAAGCGGTGAAAAATGAGCTTCGCGAACGGAATCCCACGCTGTTGGCAATGGCCTCAATGGTCATATTGGCATACTGGCCATGGTTGTCAATGCGCTTGCAGGCCTCCTTAATGCGGTATTGGTTAATGAAGTTATTGAAGTTCTGGTCATAGTATTCGTTGATGACCTGTGACACATATTTATATTTAGAGTCGATGAGTTGGGCCAGTCGTTCCACGGAGAAGTCGGGCGAATAGATTTCCTCCGAGGTGTCCATCACATGGTCAATGCGCTGCAGTAGTTGTTTTTTGTCATCGTCCATCAGGTTGCTGCCGGCATACTTGTTCTGTTCACTCTTGCTGGCCTCCTCGGCGCGTAGCATAGCCACGTTTTTAAGGTAGAGTTGACGGTTGGAGTGACGCAGTTTGGCGTTCTGACGGAACAGGATGATGAGGAAGGTGGCCACAATCAGTGCAAAGGCACCGATGACGACGAGTGTCATAATCAGGTGTTGGCGGTGCTGCTGCATCTCGTTCATCTCACGCTCAATCTGTTTCATCTCGTTCTGAAACTCGCTTTCATTGATGCTGGTCATCTGGCGATAGGAGGTGAGTGTATCGCGCAGGGCAAGGCTCCGCTCACGATAGTCCTCGTACAGGTGCTGGTGCCCAGAAAGTTGATGACAGTTAGCTAACAGACCATAGACCTCCAGCATGCAGTCCTTCATGTGCAGGCTGTCGGCAATTTGCTCAGCATGACTCAGTGCACTGACGGCCTGGTCATAGCGCTGCTGACGCACATAGACCTTGGCTTTCTCTGCCAGCGTGAAATAGACCAGTCGTGGATACTCGTCTTCGTCGATGAATCCCAGTTGCTGATTGAAGATAGTAACTGCCTGGTCATACTCCTGTTTTTCCATGTGCTGATAGGCCTTGTATAGCAGTTTGTTATAGCGTCTCAGCACCCTCACAGGCTGTCCGTCGGGCAGTTGTTCGTACTTCCGCCACTCATCCTTGATGCTCTCCAGTCCGTGCTGAATGGAAGCCATCGACACCACGCTGGTAGCCGCCTTGTCGGTGTTGTCGTCATCGTTCGAACGGATGGCCGCCGTCATGGCTTTGATATAATACTCCAACGACTTGCCGCCCAGTTCTCTGCTGTGGCACTCCTCCGAGATGGTCTGATACATGCAGGCCAGTCCCAACCACACCCGTGCGTTGTCCACGTCGAGGTCTTCGATGACGTCGCGTGCCTTGTTCAGATAGTCAAAGCAGCGGGGGTAGTCGTAAAAGGTATAGAAATAGATGCTCCACAGGTTCATCGAGGCGTCCACCGACATCAGTCGTTCTTCGCGCTGCTTGCTGGCGTAGCCTCGTTCGGCCACGATATTAAAGCAGACCTGTGCCTGCTGCAAACTATCCATCTGCTGATACTTGATGCCCTTTTCCATCAGTTGTTCCAGGGGCAGCTCAAGCCATTTTGCATAATTGTTGGCTGCCAAACGCGACTGCGACAGGCTTTCTGAGTGACCTATCAGGCCACAGAGAACGACGATGAGGAAAATGCGCAGGATGCGGGGCATTATTATTTGTGTGGAATTACTTTCTCTCTCTTGTGTCATTTTGCGAGCAAAGGTACTGAAAAAAATCGAGATGACCAAGTTCCACGGTTGTATTTAGATATTTTTGTATGAGTTTCTGCAGATGCTTGTAATTTAGTCCATGCATATGCACATCATTGTGAGATCGTCGTTAGACTCGGCACCATCGCGATGCTGAATGACAGTTTCAACCATTGATTCAACGACTTGTTGGGCTGAGGCGAACTGGGTTCGTCTCAATAAGTCGAGCAAATGGTCATCGCCGAATTGCTGCTGCTGATGGTTCTCGGCTTCGTTTAAGCCGTCGGTATAGATGAAGAGCGGACGGCCCTTGATGGTATCGATTTCCTCACCCTCGTACTCCAGCCCTTCCCAAAGTCCGATGGGAGCATTGCTCTCCATTTGGAGGAAGTCGCCCTGATTATCACCACCTCCGACTACTGGTGGGTTATGTCCTGCTATGCGGTCATAGTCCTGATAGATATTGGCAGCCTCGGCATAGCGCCCGACTTTGGTCAGATAGCCGCAGGCGATGAGCCGGCCTTCATTCCCCTTCGAATACTTGGTCTTCAGAAATTCTTCAAACGCCCTGTCAGCCTCGGCCTTTTTCCCTTCGTCGAGCAGTATGTGCGCTCGCCTCAGGGCAATCACGCCATCCATCATTTCCACGTGGGCGGAGTCGGCTCCAGGCTGGATTCTGTACCAGGAAAGCAGCGAGTCGCAACGGTCATTCCACATCTGCTCTTCTTTCAACGTCTCCTTGCTGGTATAATACATAGATATATTGTACAAGTCAACGATGCAAGTCTGGAAATCCAATAGCTTGAAACGCTCCTCACCCATGTACTTCCTGTAGTATTGATAGGCCTGCTCAAAGTTCTTTTTAGCCTCTTCCGGTTGGTTCAGCTTTTTCTGGCAGGCACCAATGAAACTTAGGAAGATGCCTTTCCAGTCGGATTGTATGTTGGGGTCGGGCTCGAACCGTGCCAAAGCAGGCATCGCCACGTTCATGGCCTCCTCATATTGGTTCATGCTTATATAATAGCCGGCCAGGCTGATGGCTGCCCTGCTATAGAACAACGGGTCTTCGTCGGAACCTTCCTCATAGGCTTTGACAATCTTTCTAATATACTCAGCCATCCCCGGATAGTCTTCTCTGCGGTTGCTGGCCAAAGCCTTGTAGAAGTTGGCTCTGACAGACGACAGCTGGTTCTGGTTCACGAAACTGTCTGCCAGCTCAATCGTGCGTGTAATGTCTCCAGTCTCGGCAACTGCTTCAACTTGGTTTTCCGCAGCTATGCTCAGCGAGTCGGGCTCATTGTTTGATGAACTGGTTAATTTGCCGTTGTGGCATGCCGTCACACTCAGTAGCAGTACAGCGAGTACTATCGTGATCAATATACGGTTCATTGCTTTCTTCATCTTCGACCAACGACATTAACCACCCTTTTCTATAAAGCGTAATTCAGCCTCCAGCATCTCCAGTTTCGGCATACGACAGCCCGCATTGTGGGCAATCTCCAAGGGGCGGGTGTAGAGATAGTAGATCTCCATGGGACGGTGAAAGTCGTAGTCCAGTCGCATAGAGGGCGAATAGGGGGTCATCGCGTCGGTGGTCTCTATCATCTTGTCAACAAACGAGGCATCAAGGTTCTTCACGCCAAGGTGCTGGGCAGTGCTGACCACCTCCATCATCTGCTCGCGAATCAGTTGTCTGGTCGATGGGTTCTTCAGCAACAGGTCTGTCTGCGTGTGCAGCGCTACGGTCATGCCATTGAACGGCATGTTCCATACGGCCTTTTTCCATCGTGCCTCATGATATTCCACGAATCCTGTCTCGATACCTGCCTGACGGAACTCATCGACGACGGCCTGCATCTGAGCCTCGTCCCTGCATGAGTAGTTGGCCAGATTGATGCTGCCATAACACTGATGACTGACAAGGCCCGGCTTGGTCTTGGCAGAACAGATGAATGCCAGTCCGGCAGCCAGCTGTACGTCGGGGAACATCTTCTGCACATCCTCCTCTACACCAATGCCATTCTGAATGAGCACTACCAGCGTGTGGGCGTGAAGCAGTGGTGGCAGCATCGTCTGAAGTTTGTCGTTGTTGACCGATTTCAGGCACACGAGCACCACGTCACATTGCGGCATGTCCTCCGTATGCTGATAGGCATTAACATCAGCCAGATGGAACGAACCGTCGCAGGAGTCAACCTGCAGACCGTTCTGTTTCACATACTCATAGTCGCTATGCAGCAGGAAATGTACCTCCTGTCCTGCATGAGCCAGCTTTGCTCCATAATATCCGCCAATGGCACCAGTGCCGATGATTCCGTATCTCATATTGATAACTATATGCTGTTATTAAGTGTTATTTCTATTTGTTGAATAGTGTCAAATGATAGACTATATGCTAAATTTTTCTGCAAAATTAATGATAATTCGGCATTTTTCCTTATATTTGCATAGAATTTAAACGTTTTTAGAAAAAACAACTAGACAAGTAACGATATTAATAAAGGAATGATGAGTATGAAAAAGATTATGACCATCGTGCTGGCCCTTGCCATGACAGCAGGTGTTTCAGCACAAACGAAGAACAGCGATGCACAGAACGCCGCCATCAAGAACATCATGACGCGCACCAGCATCCGCCAGTACACCAACGAGCCCGTTTCTAAGGCCGACATCGAGACGATGCTCCGTGCGGGCATGGCGGCACCAACGGCTGTCAACAAGCAGCCTTGGCATTTTGTGGTGGTTTCCGACAAAGCCAAGCTGAAGGAACTCTCAGGCGGTCGCGGTGGCATGTTGGAGAAGTGTGCTGTGGCTATCGTGGTCTGCGGCAACATGGAGAAGGCGATGCCAGGCAAGGCTCGGGAGTATTGGATTCAGGACTGCTCGGCCGCCACAGAGAACATTCTGCTGGCTGCTAACGCCCTTGGACTGGGTGCCGTGTGGACAGGTTGCTATCCCATGGACGACCGCGTGGCCTCTGTCTCGAAGGCTCTCAAACTGCCCGAGACCATCGTACCCCTCTGCACCATCGTTATCGGTCATCCTGCCGAGCAACCCACACCCAAGGATAAGTGGAAGCCCGAGAATGTATCGTATAACGAATTTGGCGGAAAGGCCGAATAATCAGAATAACACATAAATACCATGAGAAATTATAGATTATACTTGACTGGCTTGCTGCTGATGCTGGTCACACTGACGGCTGTGGCACAGGTGGGCCTGTCGCCGCAGGGCTGTCGGCGTGGTACACCGCGGCCGCAGAGCAGTCATCTGCATCGTGCAGGCAGCAAGGGCAGAACGCCTGGGGGCAACTTCTATCATGGCGAGCGTCACCAGCTGGCCATATTGGTGGCTTTCAGCGATCGCCTGTTCTTGGGCGACGAGGATGCCACGTTGGAGCAGTGGAACAAGATATTCAATGTTGAAGGCTTTGTGGAACCACCTTTCAAGGGGTCCGTCCACGATTATTTCCTTGACCAGAGTTATGGTGACTTCAGCCTTGTCTTCGATTTGGAATATGTGCAGGTCGGCGGCAATGCCAAGAAGTATGCCAGCACGTACTGGCATGATGAGAGGTCGCAGTATCTGGTCCAGGACATCATGGACACACTGAAGACACGTGACATTGATTGGGGAAAATACGACTGGAATGGTGATGGCTATATAAACCAGTTGCTCATCGTCTATGCCGGCAAGGGTATGCACGACGCTGGTGGCACAGACAAGATATGGCCGCATCAGTGGTGGTTGAGTGAACACCTGAAGGACCTGCAACAAGGCGTCCATTGTGAGCCCATTCCCGTTTCTGCTGGAGAAAACAACTATCTGGTTGACTGCTATTGTGTCATGAACGAACTGGGAAAGGATGGCGATTACGGCTCTTTTGGCGTCATCTGTCACGAATATACTCATTGCTTCGGATTCCCTGACTTCTATTATAGTGGTGGCAGCACGCTGAGCACGTGGGACCTGATGGACGAAGGCCAGTTGAATGGTGGCGGTCTTCAGCCTCCTGCCTACTCTGCCCACGAACGCTGGCTGATGGAATGGCTCACACCCATAGAACTGGAAGAGACGACCACGATAACTGATATGCCTGCACTGGAAGAGCAGGGCAGGGCATATCTTATCCGCAACGAAGGATTTGAAAATGAGTATTACATCGTGGAGAACCGCCAGTGCGTGGGGTGGGATGCCAGCCTGCCCAGCAATGGCATCCTCATCTTCCATATCGACTATGACCCCTCTTCGTGGACAAGTATAACAGCTCAACTTAACTCTAGCGATCAAAAGCGTTATGAAATCTTCCATGCCAACGACATGAACGCGAAATATTTTTTGGATGGATGGCCTTATCCATGCCAGGAGAACGATTCGCTGACCAACACATCGACACCTGCTGCCACCCTGAATCATGCCAATGTCGATGGTTCAATGCTGATGTCCAAGCCCATCACGAATATGTCTGTCACAGATGGTCTGGCATCGTTCCAGTTTACTGTGCCTTCTCCCACTATTCCTGCGGGAATGGCTGAGGTGACAACAGGTGCCGATCAACTTCTCGTCCGCTTTGGCATGATTGACATCATTCGCGATGCCAGGGGGAATGTCCGAAAGGTGATTAGAAAATAATCACAGACATCAGCCCTTATTCCTGACGATTTTGTAAAAAACATCAATGATTATGGAAATAGCTATCAAAGCCTACTAACCAAAATTATAAGGCCGAAGCAAGTTTTGCCATGGCCGTATTATGAACCCTCCTTCATCAGTGTGGCAATGAACGGCACAGTGGTACCAGTAACTAGTAATTGATATGTCTTCCTCCTAACTCGTGGGGTCAGATGCCTTTGGTTACTTCAAGCACACAAGGCCGCTGACATCCCGTGAGGCAGGCGACAAAACCCAAGGAGGGCGGCGCTGCCGCACGATTTTCTTAAATTATCATAAAATCCCGAGGGGAAGACACTCCCTTCGGGATTTTTGCGTCAATTTGCAACATGAAGAAAAGAAAACCACATAAAGATTCGCGCCCTCCGCCAGAATAACCGACTTTGGAGCCCCAAAGTGGATGAAACAAGACAGAAAACTTAGATTTTACTCACCAGCCTTCTAGGGAGCCAGTTCGGCCTCAATGGTGTCATAGTACCTCATATTCTTGCGCAGTTCATGTTCGGTTCTTCTTCAGTTGTTGTTCAGTGAAACACTGGACAACAACTGGACAACAACTGGACAACAACTGAACAACAAACGGAGTTAACCATTCGTAAAAGAGCGTTCAATTAGGAAGAAAACCTATTCCTATGATGCAAAAAGACGATCCGAATTATAGATGCGGAAGTCGGCCACGTCGGTCTGCGTCAGGTATTTGTCGCCACGGAAGGGGGCACGGCCTATCCAGCAGTTGGCAGGAGCATCCTTGAATATTTCTGCAAGAATGGGCATGTTATCGTTCCGCCCTATGAGTTTGCCGTCGAGGAACAGTTCGCCCTTGTGGCCTTGCTGGCGGTAGAGGGCGTGAACCCACACGTCGCGCTTAGGCTTGCCGCACTGCATGATGATCTGTTCGTGTTCATAGCCACCGGTGGAGGTCTCAAAACGTTGCTCGTTCAGGCGCATGGCCATGTAGGGACCTTCGTGGGCGCTGTTCTCTGCCAGTTGCGAGAAGGCAAAGAGGAAGTGGCCGTAGCCATCGAGCGGATTCTCGGAACTGACCTTGAAATGGACGGAAACGGTGAAGTCGCGCAGCTGACTGATGAGAGCGCCTGTCTCGGCTGTGAGGTCGTAGTAGCCATTGTTCGCTCCCAGATGGAGGACGGCAGAGTTCGTCTCGTCTATGCTGGCCGTGCGGCGCAGGTATTCAGGCTGCCACACAAATCGGTATTCGGCCTGCTGCTGGGTCTTGATGATCGGCGTGGGCAGGGCCGAGGTCATTTTGGCAGTCAGCCGCCGGATATGGTCTTTCAGAATTTTGTAGGCAGGCTGTGGCATACTGCCGTGGTCGTAGCCCTGCATCTCGTAGAGCGTCACGTCCTTATGGCCTGCGAGTTTCAACATACGCCAGAAGTAGGCTTGTTCCTCATAGCGGCCGTAGAGCTCAAGTTCCCTGTCGCCGGAGATGATGACGATGGGCGGGGCATCGGCACGGACGTAGGTGAGCGGAGCGTACTGGTCGATGGTGGCCTGCAGGGGCGGAATGCCCTGCTGTTTGCGGATGTTGTAGTGGGTAATGCACTGTCCGCTGAAGGGCACGAGAGTAGCCAGTGAATCGGCATCGACGCCATATTTGGCGAGCCACTTCTTGTCAAGACCAATCAAGTCGAGCAGGTAGCCACCTGCGGAGTGTCCAGCCACGAAGATCTTACGATGGCTGCCACCGTATTTCTCGATGTTCTTGTACGTCCAGGCCACTGCTGCAGCAGCATCGTCGAGGATATCATCGATTTTAGCCTTCGACAACAGGCGGTAGTTGGCAGCGACAACCACCAAGCCACTATTCTTGAGCTGCGGATCGATATGCTTGTTGCCGCCCTCGATGCCACCACCGTGGAACCAAACCACTACGGGTGCATCCTTTTGGTCTTCGGGGTAATAGACATCGAGTTTGCAGCGCTCCTGAGCGTATGCATCGGAGGACGCTGTGTAGGGGATGTCGTTCACTTGCTGATACTGCTGACGCTGTGCCTGTGAAATCATAGGCAACAGCATGAGGGCTAGGATTGTAACATTTTTCAGTCTCATAAGTTTATTTTTTTTGTGAGGTTACTTGATAAACAATGCTAATTCTTGGTGCAAATATAGCGATAATTCCGTAAATATCACTATCTTTGCGTCAGATTTAAATGTATTTAAACTATCCTAAATATGGATGTAAAATTACCAAAAACTGAGGATTTTTGAGTACTTTTGCATTCATAATCATTTTTGAAATTATAGAGAATATGCCCAAGGATGCCATCACTCACGCATTCTATAACGTGAAGCACTGGTTGCAATCGCTCTCGTTCAGGACGGGAGTCATCGTACTGCTATGCTGCATTCCGTTTTATATATTGTCCTTCGCCCAGATGCTATTACCTATCAGCGTAACGGCAAAAGGCATCCTTTGGACGGTGCTCTTCGGATTGGCAAAGACTTGCCAGTATGGAGGTCTGACCATTCTGGGCGTCGAAGGATATAAACGACTCAAAGACAAGTTTAAACGCAAAAACTAATAGGATTAAAAGATGAAACAGTATGTGATTAAGGCCTACGACGGCGAAGGTAAGCAGGATAAGAGGATGGAGGTTCGTCCCCGTCACTTTGAAGGTATGGAGAAAATGAAAGAGCACATCCTCTGTGCCGGAGGTATGCTTGACGATGATGGAAAGATGATAGGCTCTCTGCTTGTCATGGAGTTCGAAAGCCGAGAGCAGCTTGACGAATACCTGGCGAATGAACCCTACGTAGTGGAACATGTCTGGGAGAGAATTGAAGTAGAGCGGATGAATGTCGTTATCTTCGATAGAGAGATTATCCGAGAAAGAATCTGAAAGAAACGGAATATGGATTTCAATGGAAAAATAGCCGTAATAACTGGTGGCGCACAGGGCATCGGACGGTGTGTTGCGGAAGAATTTCAGAAAGCTGGCGCTACGGCTTGTGTGATAGATAAGCAGCAAGGTGACCACTTTGTTGGCGACCTTGCTGACAAGCAAGTGTTGGAACAGTTCGCTAAAGAAGTGATAGACCAGCACGGCCATGTGGATTTCCTTGTCAATAATGCCCTGCCGCTGATGAAGGGTATCGACGAGTGCAGCTACGAGGAGTTTCAGTATGCCATGAGCGTAGGTGTGACGGCTCCGTTCTATCTCGCTAAACTCTTCGCTCCATATTTTGCCGAAGGTGCTGCTATAGTAAATATCTCATCCTCGCGCGACCGCATGAGCCAGCCGCAGACAGAGAGCTACACGGCTGCAAAGGGTGGCATTGCTGCTCTGACCCATGCTCTTGCAGTGAGTTTGGCGGGCAAGGTACGCGTGAACAGCATTTCGCCTGGTTGGATTGACACCGCCTACACCATTTACGAAGGTCCCGATGCCGTGCAGCAGCCAGTAGGACGCGTGGGTAATCCCTTGGATATTGCAAACATGGTGCTCTATCTCTGTTCCGACAAGGCAGGCTTCATCACAGGCGAGAACATCTGCATCGACGGCGGCATGACCCATCAGATGATATACCACGGCGACAATGGTTGGACTTTAACATAAAAACCAACACGATTATGGATTTCATTGAATTAGCAAAAAGCAGGTATTCCTGCAAGAAGTTTGGCTCACGATTCTTTTTGGCATGCGCTATGCTTTGTGTAATGACGGCATGTGCTCAGAGGCAGTCAAATGCTATCGTTGCAGAAGGGGAAACCCCTGTAAGAGTGTCTGATTCGTTTAGCTTTACTGAAGGGCCCGCGGTAGACGCAAAGGGTGATGTGTTCTTTACAGACCAGCCCAACAACAGGATTTACCGTTGGGACTGCGAATCTGGTGAGATCACGCTGTTCACTGACCAGAGCGGTCGCTCCAACGGGATGTACTTTGATGCCCAGGGCAATCTGATAGCCTGCGCGGATATGGACAACCAGCTGTGGTCTTTCGACACGGAAGGACATCCCACGATACTCATAACCGACTATCGCGAAAAATTGCTGAACGGTCCTAACGATGTATGGATCTCGAAGGATGGAGGCTATTATCTGACCGACCCCTATTTTAAGAGAGACTACTGGACGCGCAACCCTGAGCGCCAGCAGCCTGTGGAAGGTTTGTACTATCTGGTTCCGGGAAGCAGTCAACTGACCATGCTTGACTCAACGCTCAACCAGCCCAATGGTATAGTCGGAACGCCCGATGGGAAACATCTGTATGTGGCAGAGGCAAAGGCAAACAGAATCTTGAAATATGACATCCAGCCAGATGGCTCCCTGACGAACCGGCAGGTATTTGCCGACATGGGGTCGGACGGGATGACGATTGACGACAGGGGAAACATCTATCTCACAGGCGACGGCGTGACCGTCTTCGACAAGGATGGCCAGAAGATAGCCCATTTCCCCATTCCTGAGGACTGGACGGCCAACGTTTGTTTTGGCGGGAAAGAGCGTAATATCCTGTTCATTACCGCCTCAAAGTCCGTGTACACCCTGAAAATGCTTGTGCATGGGGTGAAGTGATAGGATTGACTTGGGCATATCGACAGTCAGGGCACCCTTGACCTGTTTGAAGACTATATCGACTATCTCGACTTAATGATTGCCGGTATTCATGGCGCATGGTATCAGGGTGGTACGAATCATCTTGTTTACTCCGTAACAACAAAAGGAAGCCTTTTAAGCTTCCTTTTGTCTTTTCGGAGAGTGATGCTCCTTGGCGGAAGGTGAGGGATTCAAACCCCCGATACCCATAAGGGTATACCGGATTTCGAGTCCAGCGCGATCGATCACTCTGCCAACCTTCCTTTTTCAAAAAAAGGAACCCCATCGATGATGAGATTCCAGACATTTGAGTGGAGGTGCCTGGCGGATTCGAACCGCCGTAGACGGTTTTGCAGACCGTTGACTAAGCCACTCATCCAAGGCACCAGTTTATAGCGTTTCTCGGTTTGCGGATGCAAAGGTACTACTATTTTTTTATTTGGCCAAATGTTTTTCCGATTTTTTCGTGCAACAATCGTCTTTTTCTTGTTTTTGGCACACTTCATCCTTAAAAGGACAGCCTTCGCAGCCCGCACAGGTGTGGTTTTTGCCCTGAAGGGTGCGGCGGAAACGCCACAGGGCATAACCCACGGCAAGGGTGAGGATGAGGATGGTGAGTGCGGTCTGCATGAAAAATGACTGTTCTTTGGAATCGACGATTAAGCAATCCTTTGCGTACCTATTTATTATTAATAGGTGATGACTTTGTCAACCAGGCTGCTGAGGGTGTTGACCATGCGGCCGGGCAGGGCATCGTCCTCGATGGCATCGGGATTGATGATGGCCTTGAGGCCACGGGGATGCAGCACCACGTCGATGTCGGTTCCCATCTCAATGGGGTCGCCATCGTAGTGGACGGCACCGGGGCTCTCGCGGTGGATATGAATCTTGCGGGCTTGGAAGGTCTTGATATGGGAATTGCTGCCCAAGGTCTTGGCGAAGAGGTCCATGGCCAACTTGGGGGCCTCGATGACGTTGAAGGGCTCCATCACAATGACATCCATGACGCCGTCCTGCATAGAGGCGCCCGGGGCGATATAGGCGTTGTTGCCATACTGCGCGGCATTGGCGCAGGCAATGAGGAAGGCCTTGTATTGGTGGACACCGCTCTCATCCTCGACGGTATAGGTGTCGGGCTGGTAGGTGAGTCCCTCTTTCAGAACGTTCTCAACATAGGTGAGCAGGCCGCGCTTGCCAGCCTCGGCAAACTTCAGCGACACGAAGGCGTCGAAGCCCATACCGCAGGTGCAGAAAAAGGGATGGTCGTTGATGGTGCCGAAGTCGAATTGGTCGGTCTTGCCCTGATTGATAATCTCCAGGGCGCCCTTCATGTTCATGGGCAGGCACAGGTGGCGTGCCAGGCCGTTGCCCGAGCCGCAGGGCACAATGCCCAGGGCGGTGTTGCTGTGAGCCAGCGAGCGTGCCACCTCGTTGACGGTGCCGTCGCCACCCACGGCCACGCAGATATCGATGCCTTCGGCAATACATTGGCGAGCTATCTCTGACGCATGGCCAGCATACTCAGTTTTGATGATGCGGCAATCATAGAGCTTGGGGTCTATGTGCTGGTCAACAAGACTGGCCAGTGCCTCTTTTGATTTGGTACCCGAGATGGGGTTGACTATGAACGTTATGCTTCGTTTATCGTTTTTCATAGTGCAAATGTACACATTTCTGCGCTAAATACGCAGGTTTGCATAAGAAAATTACTTAAATCAAACATTTATTATAAAAAATGTGCACGTTTTACGGAATTTTGTGTAACTTTGCAGCCTGAAAATAAAAGAAACCTATAAAAACAAATATGGGACAACTACAAGAAAGGTACAAATCGTATCGAATTCCCCAGGAGTTCATGGAGAAGGGCGTGTATCCCTACTTCCGTGAAATTACTGGAAAACAGGGCACTGAAGTAGAAATGGGTGGCCATAAGGTGTTGATGTTCGGTTCAAATGCCTATACAGGCTTGACCGGCGATCAGCGCATCATCGATAAGGCAAAGGCAGCACTTGATAAGTATGGTTCTGGTTGCGCAGGCAGCCGCTTCCTCAACGGAACGCTGGACATCCATGTGCAGTTGGAGAAAGAGATTGCCGAGTTCATCGGCAAAGATGATTGTCTGTGTCTTTCAACTGGTTTTAGCGTAAACCAAGGTGTGTTGGCCATGGTGGTCGGCAAGGATGACTACATCATCTGTGACGATCGCGACCATGCAAGTATCGTGGATGGACGTCGTCTGTCGTTTGCCAAGCAGTTGCACTACAAGCATAATGATATGGAAGACCTGGAGCGCGTGCTTCAGAAGTTGCCTCATGATGCTGTGAAACTGATCGTGGTTGACGGCGTGTTCTCAATGGAGGGCGATCTGGCCAAGTTGCCCGAGATTATCGAGCTGAAGCACAAGTACAACTGCTCGGTGATGGTGGACGAGGCTCATGGCGTGGGCGTCTTCGGACGTCAGGGCCGTGGTGTCTGTGACCACTTCGGACTGACTGACGAGGTGGACCTGATTATGGGTACATTCTCAAAGTCACTGGCAAGTATCGGTGGTTTCATCTGCTCTGACAGCGATACCATCAACTTCCTGCGTCACACCTGCCGCACCTATATCTTCTCGGCTTCAAACACACCTGCCGCTACGGCAGCTGCCATGGAGGCTCTGCACATCATTCAGCAGGAGCCCGAGCGCATTGAGAAGTTGTGGACCGTGACACGCTATGCCTTGAAGCGCTTCCGCGAGGAGGGCTTTGAGATTGGTGAGACAGAGAGTCCTATCATACCCCTCTATGTGCGTGATGCTGAGAAGACCTTCCTCGTGACGGCTCTGGCATTCAACAATGGCGTATTTATCAATCCCGTTATTCCTCCTGCATGCGCTCCACAGGACACGCTGGTTCGCTATGCTTTGATGGCTACTCATACCGAGGAGCAGGTGGAGCGTTCGGTGAAGATCCTGAAGAAGATCTTTATTGAACAGGGAATCATTAAATAATTGTGAAAAAATTTGCTACCTTTGCACCCGCAAAAACGAGGTGTAGCGCAGTTGGTAGCGTTCCTGGTTTGGGACCAGGCTGTCGCAGGTTCGAGTCCTGTCACCTCGACTAGCACCGAAAAAGGGAGTCTTAGCAATAAGATTCCCTTTTTTTTATGTTAAATCATCAATTTGTGACAAATTTATTTGTGCATTTTAACTATTTTTGTTATCTTTGCTGCCAGTTAATCACCGTCATGTTATGAAGACATTCAGACATATCACGCTTCTTTTTGCCATGCTGCTGGCTGTTGGTTCGGTCAGCGGAATGGATAATAGAACCTATCAGGTGATTAACGCGGCCAACGAACTGGCGGATAATAGTGCACAGGTTGTGGTTTGTACGCGCTCAGGTCGCATGATTATTGCCACGCTGGGAAATATGAACTTCTATGATGGTGTCGCTTTCTCGCACATTGCCACGCACACCGATTTTCAATACAAGTTGCCAGCCTATCACGGCAACTATCACCTGTATTTTGATACCAGGCATCACATCTGGCTGAAGGACACCCATAAGGTGACCTGCGTCGATTTGGTGTCAGAGAAGTTTGTGGCCAATGTGGACAGCGTGCTGAAGACCATCTGTCCGGAGCCTGTTCAGGATCTTTTCGTGGACTATGACGGACATTTGTGGCTGCTCACCAAGAAGGGCCTGTACAGCGAGATGGATGGCAAGTATTACAAGATGAACTCCAATCGCAACCTGCAGGATCTGGATGTGGTGGATAATACGCTGATCACGTTTTATGATAATGGTGAGGAGATAGGGCAGAGTCTGCAGACGGGCAAGGTGGTGCATCGCACTCGTGCCTATGACGACGAGATAGCCCAGAAATACAAGAACTCTTCCGTCATCCTGCGCTATGAGTCGGGCTTCTTCCAGGTGAGGAATGGCGACGAGACGGCTGTGCTGTTGTGGTTTGACGTCAAGGAAAGAAAATGGAGCATTGTCAAGGAGTTCTCCTTCCATATTAATAATATGGAGCTGCATGATGGCAAAGTGTATATGCCTTCGGAGTATGGCTTCTGGGTCTATGATATCGCGACACAAGACATGGAGTGGGTGCGACAGTTGACGATTGAGGGCGGTACGACGATCGAGACCGACTGCAACATGCTCTCATTCGATTTGCAGGGTGGCATCTGGATTGGTACGGAGAAGCGCGGCGTGCTCTATGGCCGTCCCACCACACCTACTTTCAAGCGTTATCCATGGTCGGACCCGAAATCGCTGGAACTGGAGAAACTGATGTATGACCAGGAACAGGATATCAGTGAGTTCCAGGGACAGCGGGCCAACTGTCAGTTTGTGGACAGTCGCGGCTGGAAATGGATAGGCACGATGACCGGACTCTATCTGTTTAAGGAGGAGAATGCCAGTCCTGTGATTTTCTCCAGAAACAATGGCTTATATAATAATGTGGTGCATGCTGTGGTGGAGGATAGAAACCACAATATCTGGCTGTCCACATCGAATGGTATCTCGTGCATCATGTTTGATGCCAATAACGAGGTGCTGTTTGTCAACAGCTTCGGTCGTGCCGACGGTGTGCCTATTGAGTCGTTCTCGAATGCCAAGGCAAAGCTGATGGCCAATGGGCATATTGTTATGAAGGCCATCGACCACGTTGTGGAGTTTAATCCCGAGGAACTCTATGAGATCAGTACGCCGCATCCCACAAAACTCTATCCAAAGCTGGTCAACCTGCTGGTGAATGGTAACTATGCCCAGCCTAATGTGCCGATGGATGGTAATGTGGTTATCGACAGACCATTCACTGGTGTGAGGGATATCAGTCTGAACAGCGACCAGACCACCGTATCGCTGACCTTCTCGGCATTGAATTATTTCCGTCCGCTTCAGACTTTCTATCGTGTACGAGTGAAGGGGCTTCCTGCTTATGACGACTGGAAGGTGTTCTCTTACTTCAATAGTGGTGGCAAGGTGGATGGCCGTGGTCTGCTGCACCTGCCTCTGGTAGGATTGGAGCCTGGCGACTATGTGCTGGAGATTCAGGTGTCTTTGTTCCCAGACCAATGGGAGGGCACTCCGTTTGAATGGGGTGTGCATGTCAACGAGCCTTGGTGGCGCACAAGGGGTATCTTCTGGATTGTGGGCATCATCATGTTTGTGCTGGTTGTCATGAACCTGATTGTCTATATGCGCAACGAACGCCTGCGCCTGCAGCGTAATCACCAGGAGGGTGATATCATTCGTAAGATTCGTCAGTTCGTTCTGCGTTGCGATATCACCACAAATGAGGTGCTGATGCCTACGTTGGATGACTTCCATCTGTCGCCTGATGACGAGAATACGAATCTCAGCCCTGAGTTTATCGAGACCATGATGAAGCTGATTCCCTATGTCCGCGATCACATGCGTGGCGACCTGAGCATGAGTCAGCTGAGTGACGTGGCTCACATAGATGTGGTTAGCCTGTATCGCATCATAATGGCCGACATCTATAAGAGTCCGCGTAAGCTGGAGTTGATATACCGCCTGGAGAAAGGTGTGGATTTGCTGGTTAATACGGATGAGAGCGTAGAGCAAATCGCTGGCGAATGTGGATTCTATACGCCTAACTACTTTATGGGATCGTTCTTCCATCGCTACAGGCAGACGCCAAGCGAGTATCGGGAGAGCATAAAGTCGTAGGCTTAGGGACGATATGTTATTTCGCTGAAGCCTGCAAGTTGCCAGGCACGATCCGTGATTCCTTTATAATAGACAAATGCCTGATAACGGTTCTCTGTCTGGAAGTATGAACCTTCTTCCGGCAGGGCGTGTGTGGTTCCATCCATATCGACCATTAGCAACTGGTAGTTGTAATAACCCAGCTTCTGAAGCACAGTCACATCGTAAGACTGCTCAACGGGATTGTAGGTCATCTGATAGGTGTCGGGTGACTCTGTTGTCCAGCGGCCGTTCACAATTACACGGGCATGGTCGTAGGTTGGAGCGGGCTTGAGCTGGTAGTGCACGTAGATATATTCTGAGGTACGCTCTGCCTCGTAGTTGTCGCTGTTGCGCAGCAGGAAGGCACCGTTGGCATCCTCGTCATAGGTATAACTGTTGCGGGGTTCACAGGGTAGGGGCTCCGCATGCCATGTCTTTGTGGGCTGGTCCCAATAGATGCTGCTCAGTCCCATGGTGGTATGGGTGGGGTCTAACATCTCAAACTTGTGATATTCGTTGCCGGCCTCGAAGATGAGGGGCATGCTGTGCTCCCAGATAAGTCCTTGGGTGGTCTTGCCTGTGGGACGAACGTTGGTCTTCATGTTGTCTTCACGTCCGTTTTGCATGACAAAGACCTGAATCTGGTCATCGGGGCGCGTCACGTGAAGGCCGTTATAGTTCACCTTCATGCTCACCTGCTGGTGACTCTTGTTGGTGTCGATGTCGGTGTTGGCACTTGCCGCAAGACTGATGCCCATCATCGGACTCACCACTCTGAACTCTATGACAAGGGCATCGCACTGCTGGTCCTCGTCAATGATATGCAGGCGGTAGTTGCCGCTCATGCGAATGTTCATCTGCTCATTGGGGAACTGATAGGTGTAGTGTGTATAGAGCGTCGTGGTGTTGATGGAGTTCTCATAGTCATCGATGGTCAGGTCGTTGATGCCCTGCAGCCATTCGCTCTCGAAAAGGGCGTCATTGGGTGTCCAGTCGGGATTGCAGGGCTCCAGGTGGCACACATATCTGTGGTAGTCGTGTGACAACTCATCAAAGCCGATGGCTATATGGTCGCTGCTTCCCAGTTGGATGACGGGCAGTGCCTCGAAATCATCGTTGGTGATGACCTCCAGACTCTTGATGTTTGGCATCTTAATGCTGTGCCACGCCAGCACGGAAACAGGCATCATCACGAGCAAAAGCAGTAACTTCTTTATGTTCATGGGTGCAAAGATACGAAGAAATTCATAATTCATCATGCTTAATTCATAATAATTTTGTAATTTTGCACGCATGGAAAAGAAAAAAGATTCAATCATTATCTTGAGTGGTGGCATGGATAGTGTGACGCTGCTCTATGATTATCAGGACCGCATTGCGCTGGCCATCTCGTTCGACTATGGCTCAAACCACAATGCACGTGAGATTCCCTTTGCCCGTATGCACTGCGAGCGTCTGGGTATAGAACATATTGTGATTCCCCTGCAGTTCATGGCACAGTATTTCAACAGCTCACTGCTGCAAGGGGCTGATGCCATCCCCGAAGGACACTATGCTGCTGAGAATATGAAATCGACGGTGGTGCCTTTCCGCAACGGCATCATGCTGAGTGTGGCCGTGGGCATGGCTGAGAGTCGCGAGTTGCAATATGTGATGATGGCCAACCACGGGGGCGACCATACTATCTATCCTGACTGCCGTCCAGAGTTTGTGAGTGCCTTTGATGCTGCGGCAAACGCTGGCACGTACAATGGTGTCCACTTGGTTTCTCCTTATACGAACATCACCAAGGGGCAAATAGCAGCACGTGGACGCGAACTGGGCATCAACTATGCTGAGACATGGTCGTGCTATAAGGGAGGCGAGAAGCACTGCGGCAAGTGCGGCACCTGCGTGGAGCGCAAGGAGGCCCTGGCCGAGGCGGGCATCTCTGATCCCACCGACTACGAACAGGAATAACCAGCCCTTCCCGTAAGCGGCAACACCGTTGCTGCCCACAGCCCACAGCCCACAGCAAGCGGTATTACAAAGAAGAAGCCCTACCTCGAATGAGGCAGGGCTCTATGTTTGTTTGGAATAAGTTGTTTTGTTTGTAAGTTTTGTGTGTTTATGCTTCAGCCTCGGGTATTACTGAAACGACGCTCTTGTTGAACTTACCCTTGTGGAAGTTCACTGTGCCATCAATGAGGGCATAGAGCGTATCGTCTTTACCAATAGCAACACCATTACCAGGATTGTGCTTGGTACCACGCTGACGAACAATGATGTTGCCAGCCAGACACTTCTGACCACCCCAGATTTTGACGCCGAGTCGCTGAGCTGCACTTTCGCGGCCGTTCTTAGAACTACCTACACTAGAACTACCTACACCTTTCTTATGTGCCATACTGCTGTTCCTCCTTAAGCGATTACTTGTTTAACTTCTACCTGAGTGAACTGCTCACGATGACCGTTACGCTTGCGAGAGTCCTTACGACGCTTCATCTTGAAGACGATGACCTTGTCACCCTTCACCAGCGGGTTCACTACCTCAACTACTACTTTTGCACCTTCTACGGTGGGTGCGCCAACCTTGACAGCGCCGTCGGCATCTACGAGCAGCACCTTGTCAAACTCAACAGTCTTGCCTGCCTCCACGTCCTTGATGTGGTGCACGAAGAGCTTCTTGCCCTCCTCTGCCTTAAACTGCTGACCCTGAATTTCTACAATTGCGTACATTTGTTTTTGTTTGTAAATAGGGTTTTTTCCGTAAGGCGGTGCACGTTCGTACACACTTAACCCTGCCTCCACGGACTCATTTCGGGGTGCAAAGGTACTAATTTTCTATTACATAGAACCTCGCAGTCTCCTTATTCTTCTAAACTTTTATGTTTTTTTAACTACTAATGCCTGTTAGAGACCTGCTTTTGCCAATTCTTCGGCCATCTCCTGCTGCAGTTCGCGGGCCTTGTTGCCTGCCACCTCAGCAAAGTGGTCGTCGTTGCTGGCATAGATGATGCCACGGCTGGAGTTGACCAGCAGACCGCAGTCCTTATTCATGCCATATTTGCATACCTCTTGCAGTGAACCGCCCTGAGCACCCACGCCGGGCACCAGGAGGAAGTGATCGGGAGCCACCTTGCGGATGTCCTCGAACATACGGCCCTGTGTGGCACCTACGACATACATCATGTTGTCGGCATTGCCCCATTCCTGACTCTTCTTCAGCACTTTCTCAAACAGGCGCTCGCCCTGTGTGTCCTCCATCAACTGGAAGTCGTGCGAGCCTTTGTTCGAGGTCAGCGCCAGCAGGATGACCCACTTGCCCTCGTAGCTGAGGAAGGGGGTCACCGAGTCCTCGCCCATATAGGGGGCTACGGTGAGTGCGTCGATGTTATACTCCTCGAAGAAGGTACGGGCATACATCTGGCTGGTGTTGCCGATATCACCACGCTTGGCATCAGCGATGATGAGGTGGTGAGGATGGTTTTCCTTGAGATACTCGCAGGTCTTCACGAAGGCTTCCATGCCTTTCAGGCCATAGGCCTCGTAGAATGCGAGGTTGGGCTTATAGGCCACACAGTAGGGGGCCGTTGCCTCGATGATGGCCTTATTAAACTCAAATATGGGGTCGCACAGGTCAAAGACGCACTGTGGCATCTTCTTGGGATCGGTGTCCAGGCCCACGCAGAGGAAGCTGCGCTTTTGTTTAATCTGTTGTATCAGTTCTTGTCTTGTCATTTTATTTATGTGTCTTATAGGTCTTATAGGTCCTATGATTTTTATAATTCATTTTCTTTCATGCGCTCCGCGTTCTCTGCCACGGTGAGTGCGTCAATCATTGCCTGGATGTCGCCTCCAAGGAAGCCCTGCAGGTCGTGTGTGGTGTAGCCGATACGGTGGTCGGTCACGCGGCCCTGGGGGAAGTTATACGTGCGAATCTTGGCACTGCGGTCGCCCGTAGATACCAGACTCTTACGGCGTGAGGCAATATCATCCATGTACTTCTGATGCTCCTTATCATAGATGAAGGTGTAGAGGCGCGAAAGGGCACGCTCCTTGTTCTTGGGCTGGTCGCGGGTCTCGGTACACTCGATGAGAATCTCCTCGGTCTCGCCTGTGTTGGGGTTCTTCCACATATAGCGCAGACGAACACCCGATTCCACCTTGTTCACGTTCTGACCACCAGCACCTGATGAACGGAAGGTGTCCCATTTGATTTCACCCTCGTTGACGTGTACCTCGAACTTATCGGCCTCGGGCAGTACGGCAACGGTGGCTGCACTGGTGTGCATGCGTCCCTGTGTCTCGGTGGCAGGCACGCGTTGTACTCGGTGAACGCCCGACTCATACTTCAAGGTGCCATAGACATCGGCACCAGATACGGCGAAGTCAATCTCCTTATAGCCACCCACAGCGCCCTCGCTGACGCTGGTGATGCTGAGTTGCCATCCTTTTGAGTCGCAATAACTCTTATACATCTTAAAGAGGTCGCCAGCAAAGAGGCAAGCCTCGTCGCCACCGGTTCCTGCACGGATCTCCATTTGGACATTCTTCGCGTCCTCAGGATCCTTGGGGATGAGGGCAATCTTGATCTCCTCTTCCAACTTGGGCTGCAACTCCTCATTCATGGTCAACTCTTCGCGGGCCATTTCCTTCATTTCGGGGTCGCTCTCGTTGGCCAGGATATCCTTGGCTTCACTGATGCTGTTCAAGCAGGCGATATAGCGCTTGCGTGCATCCATGATGTCACCCAGGTCCTTATATTCCTTCGTGAGCTTGACAAAACGATTCTGGTCGGCAATCACATCGGGGTCGGTAATCAGCGTTGACACCTCCTCGAAGCGTGCCTCCAGTCCGTCTAATTTCTGTAGAATGCTGTTGCTTGTTTCTGCCATATTCTATTCAATCCTTTAATTTTGGGGGGCAAAGTTACGAATTTTTTGCCTAATATCCAATTATTCATCGTTTTTTTGTTTTTTTCATAGAAAAGCAGTAACTTTGCTCCCAATAACCAACTAGTTTGTTTTGACCTATGAAGAAAACAAAGATACAATTTCTTATCGTATTTGTCTTGGTAGCTTTTCTATTTGCTTGTGGGGAAAATGATAACAAGAAACAGTCTCTCTTCTGGGTGCCTACCCATAGCTGGGTTGACTCGTTGATATTTAATTCCTATGATGAGGTCAGCGATACGGCACGCGCCTATTTCTTGATTGATAGCCTACAGCAAACAGGCGATCTTAGTGAGATGGGTGCACAGACTCATCGACTCATCGTTTATCAGCATTTTCTGCGTAAATCAGAGATTGATGGCAACATTGAGGAGATGTGCAGGCGTATAGCTTCTCACAATAGTTTGGAGGACCGTAAGCAGTGGTATTATAATTATGGTGCCAGCTATCTGGCGTATCAACTTTATATGACTCATAACTACGAGGGATTTTTGCGGATAGCCGTTCCATTGATAGCCTCGATGGACTCGCTGGGTAATGGAGAATGTGACCAGATCATCAATGCGCTGACGATGACGGCGTGCTGCTATATTAAGCTAGGTGAGCCTGAGAAAGCAAAAAAGGTGGCTGATAGGGCAAGAAACTACTGTTGGGAAATCCTGGCTGCCGATTCCTCGGTACTTATTCATCAGAGACTTATCAATTGTTATGCCAGGGTAAAGGATGCCTATGTGATGGTGAAGAACTGGGAGCAGAGCAAGAACTGGTTTGAATTGATTGACTCGGTGGAACAGGTGTTCAGACGCAGACATCCCGATGCTCCTGTGTGGAGAATCTATGATGGCTATATCCATCTGGATCGTGCCACCAAGCTCTGGATTATGGGGGAAAAGGATTCCGCAGCAGCAGAATACGAAAAATACTGCCAATACGGAGCACCTACCCGTACCCTGAATGGTTATATTCAGGCTAATGACTATCTGTTGCCTGCCGAACGTTGGCAGGATGCTGCCGAGAACTATGAGTATTTGGACGGTTTCATAAAGTGGCGTGTACCTAAGGTGTATTTGGAGGAAATCTACGCCTATTATCTGCCAAAGTTTCGCGCCAATATCAATGCCGGACGGAATGACACTGCGCTCTATACGGCCAAACAGATAGCCGAACACTTTGACTCGGCCTATTTGTGGCAGAAACGAAGTCAGATGGCTGAAATGGCAACCATATACGATATTCAGGGCAAAGAGATGCAGATTGCTCATCAGAAAGCTGCGCTGATGCAAACCAGAGCGATTGCTCTGGTGGTGGTAGTCTTGCTGCTTCTCGTATTCTTCGTTTGCTATGCTCTGATACGTTATCGTGAACGCAAGCGTCTGGAGGAGAAAAATCGTCAACTGACCATTGCTAACGAACGTGCAGAGGAGTCGTCGAGGATGAAAACCAAGTTTATTCAACAGATATCTCATGAGTTTCGTACACCATTGAATATTCTTTCAGGCTTTGCTCAAGTGTTGACTACTTCGGACATGACTCTCGATGAGGCATCGCGTGAAGAAGCCAATAAGGAGATTCTGGAGAATACCAATCGCATTACTGGGTTGGTCAATAAGATGCTCGAATTGTCGGAGGCAAGCAGTCAAGCCGTTCTCGAACTGACGGATAGTGTGTCGGCCATGCGGATTGCTGCCGAGGCTGTCGAGGTTTCGGGTATTTCTCACGCTACTCATCTTGTGTTCAAGATGGAATTAAACGAGGAAAATGAATCGGTAGTGCTGAATACTTGTCAGAAGGCTGCAGTACGTGCGCTTTCGCTGCTACTTGATAATGCCATGAAGTTTACTGCTCCTGCAGAGGCTTACGGTCAACAGACGCAATCGAATGAGAAACAACAGGCTGTTTTGAAAGTGAGCGTAGTGGATAATGTTGTGAGGTATGTGGTTGAAGATACGGGTGTTGGAGTGCCTGTTAATGAGGTTGAGCACATATTCGATGAGTTCGTACAATTGAACGAATACTATAATGGTACGGGCATCGGGCTTACTGTGGCTCGTAGTCTGGCCCGTCGACTTGGTGGCGATATTGTTTTAGATACGACCTATACCAACGGTGCACGGTTTGTGATGACTTTGCCCCTATAAACAAAAAAGAGAGGTTCTGTTGAGAGCCTCTCTTTTGGTTTCTATGCTTTGCGAATTTAATAATTGAATTCGCCGAACTCGCTCTTAATGGTGAGTGACTTCTTACCCTCCTCAATATGACCCACAATCTGCGCGTCGATATTGAAGCTCTTGGAGATAGCAATGACCTTCTCGGCTACCTCAGGACGCACATAGATCTCCATGCGGTGGCCCATGTTGAACACCTGATACATCTCCTTCCAGTCGGTGCCAGAGCACTCGTGGATGGCACGGAAGAGTGGGGGAACGGGGAACATGTTGTCCTTAACCACCTTGCAGTTGTCGTTAACGAAATGCAGCACCTTAGTCTGAGCACCGCCTGTGCAGTGTACCATGCCGTGAATCTCAGGACGTAGCTCGTCGAGCAACTTCTTGATAACAGGTGCATAGGTGCGGGTGGGTGAGAGTACCAGTTGACCTGCATCTACAGGTGAACCCTCAACGGCATCTGTCAGTTTGTATTTACCGCTATATACCAACTCGTTGGGTACGGCGTGGTCGTAGCTCTCAGGATAGTTCTCGGCCAGGTATTTGGCAAAGACGTCGTGACGAGCTGAGGTGAGACCATTAGAGCCCATGCCGCCATTGTAGCGCTTCTCGTAAGTAGCCTGTCCTGTGGATGAGAGACCTACGATGACGTCGCCAGGACGGATGTTAGCGTTGTCTATGACGTCAGAGCGCTTCATGCGACAGGTGACGGTAGAGTCAACGATGATAGTACGAACGAGGTCGCCCACGTCGGCCGTCTCACCACCGGTGGGATAGATGCCGATGCCCATCTCGCGGAGTTCGGCCAGCAGTTCGTCAGTACCGTTGATAATGGCTGAGATGACCTCGCCGGGAACGAGCATCTTGTTACGACCGATGGTGGAAGAAACGAGGATGTTATCGACAGCACCTACGCAGAGCAGGTCGTCAGTGTTCATCACGATGGCATCCTGAGCGATGCCTTTCCATACAGACAGGTCGCCCGTCTCTTTCCAATACATGTAGGCCAGGCTCGACTTGGTGCCGGCACCGTCGGCATGCATGATGTTACAGTACTCTGGGTCTCCCCCCAGGATATCAGGGATAATCTTGCAGAAAGCCTGTGGGAAGATACCCTTGTCAATGTTCTTAATTGCTGCGTGAACGTCTTCCTTGGCGGCAGAAACACCACGCATCATATATCTGTTGTCCATAATTCTTTTTGTGGTTGCTGTGGTACAGCAATATGCGTTAATTAGAAACTAACCTTTGGAGCCTTTTCTGCACCTGTCTCGGCCTCAAACTTGTTCATCTTCTCGAAACCGAACATGCCGGCGATGATGTTGTTGGGGAAACGACGGATGGTGATATTGTAGTCCTGAATCTTCTGATTGGCCTTGTTGCGCTCTTCGTTGATGCGGTTCTCAGTACCTTCCAACTGCACCTGCAGGTCGCGGAAGTTCTCGTTGGCCTTCAGGTCGGGATAAGCCTCACGGATTGCCATCAGTTTGTTCAGTGCGCTGCTGAGTTCACCCTGTGCCTTTTGGAATTCCTGGATGTTATCAGCTGTCAGTGTAACGCTGGTAGCCTTGGCTCGTGCATTCACCACGCTTTCCAGAGTCTCTTTCTCATGAGATGCATAGCCCTTTACAACCTCAACCAAATTGGGAATCAGGTCCAGACGACGCTGATAGGCAGACTGAACGTTGGCCAGCGCAGTGGTGGCGTTCTCTTCTTCAGTGACCATACCATTGTATGTACCTTTTATCCAAAGGAAACAAACGATTGCAACAATGGCAACTCCAATAAGAATCAGATGATTTTTTTTCATAATACTTACCTTTATTAGTTATTCTTTTATTTGTTGTTTCTCGAATTACCAGCTTGATGTGGCACCACCGCCACCGCTACTACCTCCGCTGAAGCCGCCTCCGCCCCAGCTACTGCCTCCGCCTCTGCTTCGGCCGCTACCGTTCAGGATGCTTCCTGCCACGTAGCCAGCAGCCAGTGCTGCTCCGTTGTTAACAAACGGATTTTTGGTAATAAGGCTGTTGTAGTAGTTCGTCAGGTGCCATCCGTGACGACGGGCTGCGAAGAGATAAACACCAATCCATGCAATAAGGAGGAAAAAGTAGATGGCAGTCAGAAGGTCGTCCATGTCATCATCGGACTGAGGATTCAAATAAGACATCACGGGCAACTCTTTTCCTTGCAGCAGGTTATAGACCGATTCGGTGAAATAGATCAGTCCGCTGTCGGGCATCTCGACCTTCATGCTTGGAATGAGATAACGTTCCTGCAAACGGAAGCACTCGGCATCCGTGAGGTCGGCCTCGAGTGAGCGACCAGTATGTGTGCGGAACAGATGGTCATCATAGGCCAGCACCATGACAAGTCCACGATCGTTCTTTCCTACCTTGTAGATATCAAAGATATCCTGTGCAAAGCGGAAAATATCACCGTTCTCCACGCGACTCACAATGGCCAGTACAGATTCAATGCCCAGCGAATCATCCATCTTCTTCAGTTGGGCATCCAGTCGTCTTACCGTCTCTTCCGACACAATGCCGTCGGGGTTGGATACATAACGGCGGCCATCGGTCAGATGGGGCATGGGGATAGACTTTGCATCCCATACCTTCGTCTCGTGAGCCTGTGCCATTCCCTCTACGTCAGGTGTCTCCTGTTGATCTATTGCCACAATAGACTGAGAGCAGGCACCGATAAGACTGATAACACCAATGGTGATGACAATCTTCCAGAATCCTCGCCACCATAGGTCGTCCTTCTTGGCGTTTTTCCATTCGCGGATGATGCCCTTGGCTTCGCAATCGTAGTCTATCTTGGCGACAATATATTTCGTCTCATAAGTCTTGAGCAGGCCCACCTTTCGATGCTTCTTTTCAGCTTTGTATTCTCTTTCCAGTGCCTTTACCTGTTGGTTAAAGCGACTGGCACAGCCCAGCAGCCGGGAGCGTGTGCTGTCCAGTAACTGCTGTGTGGCACCCTTGCCTTTTTTGTCGCTCAGGATACCTGCAGTCACAATCAGGCCAAAGATGGCAATATACATTTCAAAGATGGTCCAACTCGTCTCCATGTATGCTTATTCTTTTCCGTTCCAGAACTCCCACGATGCGAAGGCCTGCAGTAACAGCATCTCCAACCCGTTCTTCACGTTGGCACCGCGTTCGGCACCCTTTTTCATGAATAGCGTCTCGTCGGGATTGTAAATCAAATCATAGAGAATGGTGTGCTCGTCCATCGCCTCATAGGGCAGGGCGGGGCACTCCTCTGTCTTCGGGAACATGCCCAGCGGGGTACAGTTCACGATGACGTTGTATTCCTTGATCACCTCGGGGGTGATATCTTCATAGCAAATGGTTTCGGGACGGCGATAACGGCTCACGAACACCGTTTCCAGTCCCAGAGACTTCAGTCCGTAGTCAATGGCTTTTGATGCGCCTCCTGTGCCTAGGATTAGTGCTTTCTTGTGGCAGTCCTCCAGCATGGGCTCAATGCTTTGTGTAAAACCGATGACATCCGAGTTGAATCCCTTCAACTTGATCTCGTTGCCCACATGGGTCACGCGAATCACGTTGACAGCACCGATGGCACGTGCCTCGGGACTGATGCTGTCCAGATACTCCATCACCTTCTGCTTATAGGGAATCGTTACGTTGAGTCCCTTCAACTCCGGGTTGGAATCCAGCACCTCCGCTAAGTCATCGATGGTGGGAATCTCGAAGTTCATATACTTAGCGTTGATTCCCTCGTCAGCGAATCGCTGGTTGAAGTAGTTAATGGAGAATGAGTGGCCTAAGGGATAGCCAATGAGTCCGTACTTATCCATAGTCTATAGTTATGTTATTTGGTTGCAAAATACATGGTGCAGATGCCGAAAGTCAGCCTCTTGAACGACGCATCCTTAAAGCCTGCCTGCTGCAGAATGTGTTGCATGCGCTCGCCTTGTGGAAAAGCTTCAATAGTTTTCGTCAGATACGAATAGGCGCTGGTGTCTTTGGAGATGAGACGTCCATAGACAGGCAGCACCGTATGAGAGTAGATATGGAAGAGTTGCTTCATGGGGAAGCTCACTGGAGTGGTCAGTTCAACGATACTCAGATGACCGCCAGGTTTCAGCACGCGGCACATCTCACTGAGGCCCTTGTCCAGGTCGGCAAAGTTGCGGATGCCGAATGCTGCTGTCACCGCATCGAACGTGTTGTCGGCATAGCTCAGGTGCAGGCAGTCCTCCTTCTCAAATCTCACCACGCTGTCCAGCCCCAGTCGCTTCACCTTTTCACGTCCTATCTCCATCATCCCCTCGCTGATGTCGGCCCCGATGAGTGTCTGAGGCTTCAGCATCTGTGCCGACAGGATAGCAAAGTCGCCCGTGCCCGTAGCGATGTCGAGCATCGTTTTCGGAGCAAAGGGGGCCAGTTGGCCGATGGCCTTCTTGCGCCATCCCTTGTCGATGTCCCACGATAGGCGATGATTCAGCGTGTCGTAGGTGGGAGCGATGTTATCAAACATCTGCTCCACCTGCTGCGCCTTTTCACCCTCGTGATAGGGGTTGATCTCTTCCTGTTTATACATAGTCAATTGTTTATTGGCGTGACTTGAAAGCCTTCAGCCACTCGCTCACGTTCTTCTCGATACGCTGGGCGATGTCTTCGTCGCTAGTCTCGCGCTCGAACTTCTCACCTACGATGTGCTCGTAGAGCTCGATGTAGCGGTCGCTGACGCTCTCTGCATACTCGTCGGTAATCTCGGGCATCACCTGTCCGGGCTCGTTCATAAAGTCGTGCTCGATGAGCCACTGACGTACGAACTCCTTTGAGAGCTGACGCTGGGGCTCACCCTTGGCCAACTTCTCCTCATAGCCGTCGGCATAGAAGTAGCGGCTTGAGTCGGGTGTGTGAATCTCGTCAATGAGGTACACCTTACCATCGCGCTTGCCAAACTCATACTTGGTGTCAACGAGAATAAGACCACGCTTTGCGGCAATCTCTTGTCCGCGGGCGAAGATCTTGCGGGTGTAGTCCTCCATGATGGCATAGTCCTCTGCCGATACGATGCCCTGAGCAATAATCTCTTCCTTAGAGATGTTCATGTCGTGACCCTCGTCGGCCTTGGTGGTAGGAGTGATGATGGGCTCAGGGAAACGCTCATTCTCTTTCATGCCGTCGGGCAGCTTCACGCCGCACAGCTCGCGACAGCCGTTCTTGTACTCACGCCAAGCAGAGCCGGTGAGGATAGAGCGGATAATCATCTCCACGCGGAAGCCTTCGCACTTCAGACCTACGGTGACCATGGGGTCGGGAGTGGCAAGCTTCCAGTTAGGACAGATGTCGGTAGTGGCATCCAGGAACTTGGCTGCAATCTGGTTGAGCACCTGACCCTTGAAGGGGATACCCTTTGGCAGCACCACGTCGAATGCTGAGATGCGGTCGGTGGCAACCATGACCATCAGATCGTCGTTGATGTTGTACACATCGCGTACCTTTCCGTGATACACGCTCTTCTGTCCTTCGAACTTAAAGTCCGTCTTTGTTAATGCTTTCATTGTTATGTTTATATGTTTAAGCCTTATCTGTTTTATCTTGATCCTTTTCACCTCTTGCCTCCTTGTCATAGGTCTCGTATGCATTGACGATGCGTGTCACCAACTTGTGGCGTACGATGTCCGAGCGGTCTAGGTTGACCACGCCGATACCCTCCACATTATTTAATATATGCAGCGCCTCGATGAGTCCACTCTTCTGCGAGTGAGGCAGGTCTATTTGTGTCATGTCGCCCGTGATAATCATCTTGGTGTTCCATCCCATGCGGGTGAGGAACATGCGGATCTGGGCGGGAGTGGTGTTCTGTGCCTCGTCGAGGATAACCACGGCGTCGCTCAGTGTGCGACCGCGCATAAAGGCCAGAGGGGCTATCTGGATGACGTGCTTCTCCATCATGTCCTGCAGCTTCACCTGGGGAATCATGTCCTCCAGTGCGTCATAGAGAGGTTGCAGGTAGGGATCAATCTTGTCCTTCATGTCACCAGGTAGGAAGCCTAACTTCTCACCTGCTTCCACGGCCGGACGTGAGAGGATAATTTTTTTTGCGGTCTTCTCCTTGAGTGCCTTCACGGCCAGTGCGATTGACAGGTAGGTCTTACCCGTTCCTGCCGGGCCTACGGCAAATACCATGTCGTTCTTCTCATAGGCTTCGATGAGTCGCTGCTGGTTCTGTGTGCGTGCCTTGATGGGACGACCAGACATCGAAAAAACCACCACGCCGTCGGGCACGTCGTCGCGTGTGCGCTTGCCCTTGACAATATCCAGGATGTCTTCGTCGGTAAGGTTGTTAAACTTCAACACGTGCTGGCGCATCTTCTCTGAACTCTCCTCAAAGGCGGCCATCTGTTCCTCATCGCCCATGATGCGGATGACATTGTCGCGTGCCATGATGCGCAATTTGGGGTAGAGGGCGCGTAGCATCTGTAAGTGCGCATTGCCCACCCCATAAAACATCACTGGGTCAATATCCTCTAAAACTATATGCTTCTCTATCAAAATGCTATCTAAAAATTGTAAAATTCGAATTTGCCTGCAAAATTACAAAATTATTATGAATTATACCTTATCTTTAGATAAAAATCTTTAGTGGAAATATGGGTTCATGGAAAATTCTTCTGCAAGCAGCGTCTTGGGACCGTGTCCGGGGTAGGCTACCGTATCCTTGGGAAGTGTGGCAATCTTTTCCTCCAGACTGCCCATCAGCTCTGTCCACGAGCCACCTGGTAGGTCAGTGCGTCCCACGCTCATGCGAAACAAAGTGTCGCCAGTGAATAGGGTTTTCTCTGATTCGCAATAGAACACCACGCCGCCCTTGGAGTGGCCGGGGGTGTGAATCACCTTAAGTGTATGGCTGCCAAATGCAATCTCTTCACCATCCGTCAGCAGATGCCCCACGGGAGGTGTTTCGCGGTCGTAATCCAGTCCCATACCCATTATCTCGCATTGCTGGGCAATGTCAGCAATCAATGGGGCGTCATCGGCATGAATCTCTGGCTTCAGTCCGTATGCCTCGAAGATGGTATCATTCCCAAAAGCATGATCGAAGTGACCATGGGTGCATAGCAAGTGTACAGGTTTCAAGTGATTATTTTCTATATAATATTTAATTGCTTGTGTTTCAGTATTATAATATGCGCCACAATCAATAATAATACACTCCTTGGAATCGTCACTCACCACATAGCAGTTCTCCTGTAGCGGGTTTACGGGGAAGGTCTTAATCGTCATCATTTTACCCTTTGTTTTTACCTTTTATCTTTATCCCACTGGTACATAAATGACGTGTTTCTCCTTGAACCACTCCTCCTCGAAATAGGTGCTTAACTCTGTGCTCTCTACAATCTTTCGGAAGGGTTGAGTCTCTGCCTGCAGATCTCCGCCTTTGAGACAAATGACACCATTGGGCATGGCATTGCGCTGTTCCTTGGCAATGTTTTTGCGTACAATCTTCAGTAGGTCGTACAAAGGCATCACGGCGCGACTCACCACGAAGTCGTACTTGCCTTTCTCATCCTCGCCGCGCAGGTGCTCGGGATGACAGTTCTTCAGTCCAATGGCATTGCAAACCTCTTGTGCCACGCGAATCTTTTTGCCTGTGCCGTCGATAAGTTTGAACTCACAGTCTGGGAAGAGAATACTCAGGGGCACACCTGGGAAACCGCCGCCAGTACCGAAGTCCAGAATCTGTGAGCTTGGCTTGAAATGGATGAAACGACCGATGGCCAGCGAGTGAAGCACGTGGTGCTCATATAGGTTGTCGATGTCCTTGCGCGATATGACGTTAATCTTCTCGTTCCACTCGTGATATAAGGCGTCAAGAGCGGCAAACTGCTCTTTTTGCTCTGCTGTGAGCTTGGGGAAATACTTCTCTATTTGTTTCATGGGGGCAAAGGTACGAATAAAAGAGATAAACACCAAATGAAAAGCTCAAAAAAGCCTTCCGTGGTCTTAAAACTAAGAATAGCGTTTGGGGTAGCGGAAGAGAATGGAAAGGAAGGCTGCTATGCCAATAGCCATGGGATAATAGAGCCAGGGGATGATGGCAATTGGGTTGATACTGGCCAATCCTGCTGCCATCAGTACTTGTGCACCATAAGGCAGTAGTCCCTGGACGGCACATGAGAAGGTGTCAAGCAGGGAAGCGCACTTTCTGGGGTCGATATGGAATTGTTCGCCAATCTTATGGGCAATGCCGCCGATGGTAATGATGGCCACGGTGTTGTTGGCAGTGCAGAGGTTAATAATGCTGACCAACAGTGCAATAGTGTATTCGCCACCACGTTTGCCGTTGACACGCTTAGTGAGGCCGTTGATGATAAAGTCAATACCGCCATTGTGCTTAATGAGTTGGAGCAGTCCACCAGCCAACATGGTGATGACGATTAGTTCGCTCATTGATACGATGCCATCGCCAATGGCACCTATCCATCCAAAGAAGTCGTATGCCCCGCATGAGATGCCGATGATGCCTGTCAGGATGATGCCCATGGTGAGCACAATCATCACGTTGAGGCCAAAGATGGCGGTGATGATGACAGCCAGATAAGGGATTACTTTCAGAAACTCGATATCGGTGGAGGCTGTGGGTGAAGAGAGGTCCTTGCCCAGATAGAAATAGACAATCAGCAGCAGAAAGGCAGCAGGCGCTACGATGAAGGAGTTCACCTTGAACTTGTCGCTGGTCTTACAGCCCTGTGTCTGGGTGGCAATGATTGTGGTGTCGGAAATGAACGACAGGTTGTCGCCAAAGAATGAGCCGCCAACAACGATGGCAATGACCATCGCCATGTTGGCTCCCGTTTGTGAGGCTATGCCTGCGGCAATGGGCGTGAGAGCTACGATGGTGCCTACCGAGGTGCCTATGGACAATGAGATGAAACAGGCTGCCAGGAAAAGACCGGCAAGGAGCATTTGGCTGGGTAGAAACGACAGCGTCAGGTTGACGGTGGCGTCGATGGCTCCCATTGTCTTGGCTGTGTTGGCAAAGGCACCTGCCAGGATGAATATCCAGATCATCAGCATCATCTCGGCTGTGGCTGCTCCGCGACTGAACACGTTGATGCGGCGGCGCAGTTTGCCGCGGGTGATAGCGATGGCATAGATGCTGGCTGTGAGGAACGCCACTGTGATGGGCACCTTATAGAAGTCACGTGCAATGATGCTCGTGACGAGATAGAGGGTGACAAAGACCATCAAGGGCGATAAGGCCAACAATCCTTTTTTCATTCTTTCTTTGCTTGAGTATCAAGTGCTGCGTTTACAGCGTTACGCCATTCTTGAAGATAGATATCTCGCGATAGTCGTTCTCCTCGTTGTGCGTCTTCTCGCCGCTTGCCACAGCCAGTATCTTGTCGATAAACTCTGGCACGAGTTCCTGCATGGTGCGTCCCTCGATGAGTTGGCCGGCAGAGAAATCAACCCATTGAGGCTTGCGCGAGGCGAGGGTGGGGTTGGTGGCAATCTTCATCGTGGGAACGAAGGTTCCGAAAGGCGTACCGCGACCTGTGGTAAAGAGTACCATGTGACAGCCACATGAAGCCAGTGCCGTGGCTGCCACGAGGTCATTGCCAGGGGCAGAGAGGAGATTGAGACCCGTTGCGGAAAGGCGATCGCCATACTCCATGACACCGCTGACAGGAGCTCGTCCGCACTTCTGGGTGCATCCTAAGGCTTTGTCCTCAAGGGTTGAGATGCCGCCAGCCTTGTTGCCTGGGCTAGGGTTCTCACCTACGGGTTCGCCATGACTGAGGAAATACTCCTTGAAGTTATTAATCATTGAGACGGTCTGATGAAACAACTCGGGCGTCTCGCAACGGTTCATCAGAATGGTTTCGGCACCAAACATCTCTGGCACCTCGGTGAGTACGCTGGTACCTCCCTGAGCCACGAGCCAGTCGCTGAACTCACCTACCAAGGGATTAGCGGTGATGCCGCTGAAACCATCGCTACCACCACATTTTAATCCCACGCGGAGTTTGGCCACGGGCACATCCTGGCGTTTGTCTTGACGCGCTTTGTCGTAGAGCTCATGCAATATCTGTATGCCTGCCTCTACCTCGTCACCATCAACCTTCTGGGTGACCATTAGTTTGATACGGTCTGTGTCGTAGTCGCCCAGCATCTTCATGAATTCATCGGGCTGGTTGTTCTCACACCCGAGGCCAACCACCAATACGGCGCCGGCATTAGGATGTAGCACGATGTCGCGAAGAATCTTGCGGGTGTTCTCGTGGTCTCCACTGAGCTGCGAGCATCCGTAGTTGTGGTGCCAGGCATAGATTGCATCGATATCACGACAACTAGTCTCCTCGCGTAATTGCTTGGCCAGACGTTCAGCAATGCCGTTGACACAGCCAACGGTAGGTACAATCCATATCTCGTTGCGGATGCCTACATCACCGTTCTTGCGAACGTATCCCTTGAAAGTGCGGTTTTCCTTCGCAATATTCAACTGTTCATTGACGGGGGCGTATGTGTATTCTAATGTGCCCGAGAGGTTAGTCTTCAGGTTGTTCTCGTTGACCCACTCGCCAGCCTTTAGATCCTTGGCGGCATGACCAATCGGATAGCCATATTTGATGATGTCTTCGCCAGCTTTGACGTCACGCAGCAACACCTTATGTCCGGCAGGAACGTCCTCAGTCAAAACCACGCGTTCGCCGCTAGCTTCAATGATGTCACCTTTCTTTTTCTCTGCCAGACACACTACGACGGTGTCGGCAGGATTAATCTTTAAGTATGTTTGTTCCATAAGTGTGAGGTTCTCGCAAAAATCAAAATCAGATGTTGATTCTTCTGTAGAACTCGATGTTTTCTTTTGTCAGCAACTCAATAGGCATGTAGTTGACCGGCGTTACTTCCTTCTTGAGCACAATGGCCTGGAAAAGGGTCTCTATACAAGCATAGCCCTGCATATAGGCATGCTGGGCGATGAGAAACGATATACTGCCCTGACGTACGCACTCGGCATTCTTAGGCACCATGTCGTAGCCCATAATCTGAACATTGCGTCGGTTAGTGCGCAGCAGGAACTCGCCAACGAGGTGAGCCTTTGAGTTGAAAGTGATGCAATGGTGGATGTGGGGGTGAGTGGTGAAAAATTCCTCGAGAATCTTGTCAAACTGAGCTTTTGACTCACCCAATGGCAGGTTGACGTCGGTAATCTGAATCTCAGGGAAGTGGTCACGCATGTAGTGTCGGAAACCTGTCTCACGGTTAGACTGCTGCTTAGAGCCTACGTGACCGTCCTTGAGTTGCTTCATCATCATGATTTCCTTCTCCTTCGATGCGATGAGCATCATCATACGGGCTGCGAAATAGCCACTCTGGAAAGAGTCCTGGCCAAAGAATGCCAGCGGCTTGAGGTCGGGCAGGTATGAGTCGAGGAGGATGAAGGGAATGTTCTTATCAGCCAACTGATCGGTAAAGGCTCGCGTGATTTCAAGCTTGGCAGGCACTACGATGACGCCGTCGGGATTCTGATCCAGGCATTCATTGGTGGCCTGTACGAACGAGGGACCGTTGAAGCGCTCGTAATACAACATCTTGAGAGTGATGTGGAAGTCGCGTCGGCGTGCTGTGGCAGCCTTGACTCCCTGTTCTACCTCGTCCCAATAAGCTTCACTGTCGTGAAGGGGAATGATGCAAAAGAAGGTGTAGTCTTTATTGTAAGCCAATGCCGAGGCATAGACGTTGGGTTGATAGTCCATCTCGGCGAGTGCTTTTTCTACTTTCTCGCGGGCTGTTTTTGACACGTTGGGACGTTCATGCAATACACGGTCTACGGTGCCCACTGACACGCCAGCTCGCTCTGCGATATCCTTAATTCTAATCTTATCAGTTGCCATGTTGATTGTTATTTTTGTGCAAAGGTACAAATAACTGATTGAAAAACCAAATTAATTGGTGATTTAGTTTTGTTGTGTGCGTGGAATTAACTACCTTTGCATCAAAATTGCAAAAATAATGGACTTTCAAATACTGATTGATAAATATTATCCCGAAGATGACGACCTGAAGCGTTTGCTGATAAAACATTCGCGCCAGGTGGCAGAGAAATGTCTGGCTGCGTGTGACAAACATCCAGAATTGAATTTGGACAGAGCCTTCGTGGAAGAGGCGGCCATGCTGCATGATATTGGCATCCGTTGGTGCCATGCACCCAGCATCTTCTGTCAGGGCGATAAGCATTATATCTGTCATGGAATGATTGGTGGAGAACTTCTTAGAAAAGAAGGACTTATACGTCATGCTCAAGTATGTGAACGTCATACGGGAACGGGCCTTACCAAGGAGCAGATTATCCGTCAGCAGCTGCCCTTGCCTGCTGAGGACTTTATCCCTGTTTCGTTGGAGGAACAGTTGATCTGCTATGCCGATAAGTTCTTCTCTAAGTCTGCGCCCGACAGGGTGCTGACGGTAGAACAGACAGCACAGAGTTTGGAGAAATTCGGACACGATGGAGTAGAAAAGTTCCTTGGATGGTCAAAAATGTTTGAATAAACAACGTTAAACAATCGTAAACAGGGCGATATTCCATATTTTTGGTGTAATTTTGCAGCCGTGAAACGCAATTCGGTTATATTTTTACTTCTTTTCGTCTTCCTTTTAGTGATGGCGGGCGTTCCGTCGGCACCTTTTCAGGGTAACAGTCACGGGATGACGAAAGATGACTCTATATCTGTCACAGATACCTTACCCATGGATATGATTCCCATGGATACGGTTCCTTTGGATACATTTCCTTTGGATTCCCTTCTGAAGGACACGCTTCCTGTGCTCGACTCTCTGCATCAGGCTATCTTGGACCACAATAAGGCGATTGACGATTCACTGGCACTCGACAGTATCAACAAAACGAAGAAGACGGGTATCGACTCGCCTGTAGAGTTCTCGGCCAACGACTCTATCGTCTATATCGCTGGTTCTGGCATGGCACACCTCTTTGGCGACTCGCATGTGAAGTATCAGAACATGGACCTGACGAGTGAGAAAATCTATATGTGTCTGGACTCGTCGCTGGTACATGCCACAGGTGCTCGCGATTCCTCAGAGGTGTTGTTTGGCACGCCAGTCTTCAAGATGGGAAGCGATACTTATGAAAGTGACACGATGGCCTTTAACTTCAAGACGAAGAAAGGTCTGATTCAGCAGGTATATACCCAGCAGGAAGATGGTTATCTGACCAGTGAGATGTCTAAGCGCGACGGCGATGGCGTGCTCTACCTGCAGCATGGTAAATACACCACCTGCGACGATCCTCATCCCGATTTCTATATTGCCCTGTCTCGTGCCAAGGTACGTCCAGGCAAGGATGTAGTCTTTGGCCCGGCCTATCTGGTGGTGTGTGATGTGCCCCTGCCTTTGGCCATTCCCTATGGATTTTTCCCCTTCACTAAGAGTTATTCGAGTGGTTTCATTATGCCTACCTATGGCGATGAGACCTCGCGAGGTTTCTATCTGCGTGATGGCGGTTATTACTTTGCCCTGTCTGACAAGATGGACTTGAAACTACTGGGCGAGATCTATACCAAAGGCTCATGGGGTGTGAGTGCTGCATCAAATTATAGGAAGCGCTATCGTTACAATGGTTCTTTCTATGCCAGTTACCAAAACTCGGTCGAGGGTGAGAAAAACCTGCCTGACTATCAGAAAACCACGAGTTTTAAACTGCAGTGGAGTCATCGTCAGGATGCTAAGGCGAATCCGTTCTCAAACCTCTCGGCATCAGTTAACTTCGCTACGAGTAGTTATGAGCGCAACAATCTCACGTCGATGTATAATCCTCAGGCGCTGACACAGTCAACACGTACCTCGTCTGTGAACTACTCCACGAAGTTCTCGAGTATTGGCATGTCGCTGAACACGACGCTGAACTTGAATCAGAACATGCGCGACTCTACCATCGCCATGACTATGCCCGACCTGAATATCTCTATTGCCCGTTTCTATCCCTTCAAGCGAAAGAAGATGGTGGGTAAGGAGAAATGGTACGAGAAAATTTCTCTGTCGTACACGGGACGCTTCAGCAACAGCATTTCGACAAAGGAAGACAAACTGCTGCATTCCAACCTGGTGAAGGACTGGCGCAATGGTATGCAGCACACCATTCCAGTGAGTGCCAACTTTACCGTATTTAATTATATCAACCTGAATGCTTCGTTCAATTTCACCGACCGTACCTACTTCAGCAAGACCATGCAGTCGTGGGATGGTAACAAAGTGGTGAGCGACACCATCTATGGTTTGTATAATATCTATAATTGGTCGATGTCGCTGGGTGCTTCAACCAAACTCTATGGTTTCCTAAAACCCTCAAACCGTTTCTTGGGTGGAAAGATTCAGGCTGTGCGCCATGTGGTGACCCCACAGCTGACGTTTACCTATGCGCCCGACTTCAGTACCTCTCGCTATGGTTATTATGAGACCTATCAGAAGACCAATGCCGACGGCACGGTGTCGCTTGTTGAGTATTCGCCCTATGCCAACGGCTTGTATGGTGTTCCTGGTCGAGGAAAGACTGGTAGCATCCACATGGATTTGTCAAACAATCTTGAGATGAAGATGTTCGACAGCAATGACTCGTTGCGCAAGATTAGTCTGATTGACGAACTGGGCTTCTCAATGAGTTATAATATGGCGGCTAAGATACGTCCTTGGAGTGATTTGACTACACGTCTGCGATTGAAGTTGACCAAGAGCTATACGCTGAATATTAATGCCGTTTTCGCCAGTTATGTCTATGAAGCCGACTCCGTAGGTGCCACGCCTCGTATCAGCGAACACACCACCTATTGGGAGAAGGGTAAGATTGGTCGCTTCCAGGGTATGTCACAGAACCTGTCCTATACGCTGACTAGCGACAAGGTTACCAATTTGATCAAATGGTTGAAGGGTGAGCGTGTGGATAAGAATACGGCAAATGCCAACAAGAATAACAAGAAGGATGACGACGACGAGATAGAGGTGGAGTCGAACCTGGACAAAGACCTTGAGGAAGGCAAGCATGGCGCTAAGAAACAGAGTGCCGGTAAGGCCGAGACCGACGAGGACGGTTATATGAACTTCTCGTTGCCCTGGTCAATTAGCTTTGGCTATGGTATCACGATGCGTGAAAATACCGATAAGTCGAAGTTCAACTACAACACCATGCGTTATCCCTATAAGTTCACGCAGAACCTGAACATGAGTGGTAACGTGCGCCTGTCTGACGGCTGGAACATCACCTTTTCGTCGGGCTATGACTTCGAGAACAAGAAGATCTCGATGACGATGGCTTCGCTTTCTCGCGACCTGCATTGCTTCAATATGTCATGCTCGGTGGTGCTGGCGCCATATACCAGTTATAACTTCTCGTTCCGTTGTAACGCCTCTACGCTGACCGATGCGCTGAAGTACGACAAACGCTCGTCATACTCGAACGCCGTCCAGTGGTACTAAGGATTTCGATTTGATAAGACAAAAAAGAAAAAGGAGCATGTTTATGCTCCCTTTTTTGTTGTTATGAGGTCCAGGTCTTGTTGTTCTCCCACGACCCATAGGATGTCGCCCTCTTCAAACTTGCGGGTGAGTGGTACAGAAGACAGGTTCTCTTTTCCTTCTTCCAGACCCACCACCATGCAGTTATACAGGCGGCGGATGCCACTCTCTTCAATCGTCTTGCCGATGAAGGGACTGTCCTCGCTGATGATGATCTGTCGCAGTTTCATCTCGCGCTTCTCCATCTCAGTATCTTCTCCCATCACTTCCGTTTCAATGGCTTCGCGGAATTTGGTGAGTTGCTCATCACTGCCGATGACCTGTAGCTTGTCGCCCGGATAGAGGATATAGTTGCCGTCGGGGATGTTCAAACGGAAACCACCGCGCAGGATGCTGCTGACGTGGACGCCATACTTGCGGCCTAGGTTCAGTTGGCGCAAGGTGCTTCCCATCCATTTTGAGTTGAAGGGCACGTCGAAGTCGGCAATATGGATATCGCGGTCTAGCAGCTTTCCTTCATAGAGCGGTTTCTTCTTGCCGCTCACCTGCGCCTCAATATCGCGTGAGCGCAGATTGTTGATGAACAGGCGCTCCAGCAGGATGCTGCGTCTCTTGATGCCTCGTGAGAGGACGATGAGAACGATAATTACCAATCCCAGCGTAATCATGATAGCGGGGGTGAAGCGTGTCAGGTAGTTGCAGATATAGAACAGGAAAGCCACAGCAATTCCCACGCGCACCAGGATGGTGAAGATGAGTGGGAGACGGTTGCGGTTGCTCTCTCGCCACAGGGTCTTGAACTCCTCGCTGCGATTCTTCTTTACTACCATTGCACGAAGGAAGGGCGAGATACATAGCACGGTGATGACGCCCGTGATGGCGTTGGCATACCAATGCAGTTCCCACCCAGGGAGCAATCGGCGGGTGAAGGGCAATAGGAAGGTGAATGATATGGCGACGACTGCCGATGACAGGATGCTATAGACGAGCGTGTTGGTGCTCATCTGAATGAGCAGGCTCTTCCATTGACTCTTCTCCGAGGTGTTGGGATGACTCATTGACAAGTGGTTCATCATCTTGATGACGCGCTTGGGGAGCCTCTTCTCCAAGGCCTCATAAGCCGGCGTGGCGAACCGTATCATGTAAGGTGTGAGAAACGTGGTTATGACCGATACGGCCACCACTACCGGATATAGGAAATCGCCTATCACGCCAAGCGACAAGCCCAGCGATGCGATAATGAACGAGAACTCACCAATCTGCGCCATCGAGAAGCCGCAGCGCATGGCAGACTTCAGCGACTCGCCGCCCAGCATGAACGACAGGGTACCGAAGATGGCCTGACCCACGATAATCGTCATTACCAGAATGAAGATAGGCAATGCGTAGTCTATCAGGATTTGCGGGTCGACCAGCATGCCCACCGACACGAAGAACACAGCGCCGAAGAGGTTCTTCACTGGTTCCACGAGTTTTTCTATCCTTTCCGCTTCGATGGTTTCCGCCAGAATGCTGCCCATGATAAAAGCTCCGAAGGCCGACGAGAAACCGACTCCTGTGGAAATGACGGCCATAGCGCAGCAAAGGCCCAGTGACACGATGAGCAGCACCTCGTTATTGATCAGTTTGCGAACCCTGCGCAGAAAGATTGGTATGGCAAAGATGCCCACCACGAGCCATAGCACCAAAAAGAAGCCAATCTTCATGATTGCCCCCAGCATCTGGCCGCCGTCGGGATTGTTTCCGCCAGCTATGGCGCTCAGCATCACCATCATCACAATGGCCAGGATATCCTCCAGAATCAGCACGCTCATCACCAGACTTGCAAACTGCTGTTGTCTGAGTCCCAAGTCATCGAAGGCCTTATATATAATAGTGGTGGAACTCATGGCCAGCATGCCACCCAGGAAGATGCAGTTCATCTTCGACCATCCGAACGAATGGCCCACGATGACACCCAGCATCGACATGGCGAAGATGATGCATACCACGGAAATGATGGGCGAAGCTCCCATCTTCAGAATCTTCTTGAACGAGAAGTCGAGACCCAGCGAGAACAGCAGGAACATGACGCCAATGTCGGCCCACAGGTGGATGTTCTTCATATCGACCACAGATGCCGTATAGGGCATGTGAGGCGACACCAGGAAGCCCGCCACGATATATCCCAGCACCAGCGGCTGTTTCAGTTTCTTGAAAACCAACGTCACGACGCCCGCCATCATCAGTATCAGCGCCAGGTCGCGTATCATTGTAGGTAGTTCTGCCATGAGAGAATTAAAAGAAAAACGGCCGAACTGCTGAGAGCCGGCCGTGTGTGAGTGTTACTTATTGAAGTCAGCTGTCAGCTCGCAAATCTTCACTACGACCTGCATGGCCTTTTCCATCGATTGTATGGGTACAAACTCGTAAGGGCCGTGGAAGTTGATGCCGCCAGCAAAGATGTTGGGGCAGGGCAGACCTTTGAACGACAGCTGTGCACCATCGGTGCCGCCACGGATAGGACGCACCTTGGGAGTGACGCCGCTCTCCTGCATGGCACGCAGCACCAGGTCGATGACATGCATCTGAGGGTCGATCTTCTCCTTCATGTTGTAGTACTGGTCGTTGATGTCGGCCGTTACCGTGCCTTCGCCATATTTCTCGTTCATCTGCTCTACCACGCGCTGGATGAAGTGCTTACGGTCCTCAAACTTCTCGCGGTCATGGTCGCGGATGATGTATGACAGCTTGGCCTGCTCGGTCTGTGTCTGCATGCCCGTCAGGTGATAGAAGCCTTGATAGCCCTCTGTGGTCTCAGGGGTCTCGTCTGCGGGCAGCATGCTTACAAACTCGGCAGCCAGCAGACTGGCGTTCAGCATCTTGCCTTTGGCATAGCCTGGGTGCACACTCACACCCTTGATGGTGATCTTGGCCGAGGCAGCGTTGAAGTTTTCGAACTCCAGCTCGCCCACGTCGCCGCCGTCCATCGTATAGGCCCATTCGCATCCGAACTTCTCCACGTCGAAGTGGTGGGCACCCATGCCAATCTCTTCGTCGGGATTGAAGGCAACGCGAATCTTGCCGTGCTTAATCTCCTTGTGTTCCTTCAGATACACCATGGCCTGCACAATCTCAGCGATGCCAGCCTTGTCGTCGGCACCCAGCAGGGTGTGGCCGTCGGTCACGATGAGGTCTTCGCCCACGTGCTGCAGCAGTTCGGGGAATTTGCCTGGCGAGAGCATGATGCCCTCAGAGAGCTCGATGTCGCCACCGCCGTAGTTGCTGACGATATGTGGCTTGATGTCGGCTCCCGAACAGTCGGGACTGGTGTCATAGTGCGAGATGAAACCGATGACAGGTGCCTCGCCCTTGATGTTAGAAGGCAGGGTGGCATAGATATATCCTTTGTCATCGAGCGACACGTCCTGCAGTCCGATCTCTTCCAGTTCGTCCTTCAGGTAGCGTGCAAAGATGAGCTGTTTCGATGTGCTGGGCACGGTCTCGCTCTCTTCCGACGACTGTGTGTCGAACTTAGTGTAGTTAAGGAAACGTTCAGTAATATTCATTTTGAATGCTATTGGAAGATAAAAAAGAATTTCACGAATCATACGAAATCACTCCCGTAAGAGACTGACACCGCACAATTCGTGAAACTCGTAATATTCAGAGATATTTTTTACTTCTTGTTCAGAGCAAGGTCAATCTCCACAGCGATAGATACAGTAGCACCTACCATGGGGTTGTTACCAATACCCAGGAAGCCCATCATCTCAACGTGTGCAGGTACTGAAGAAGAACCAGCGAACTGAGCGTCAGAGTGCATACGACCCAGGGTGTCGGTCATACCGTAAGAAGCGGGACCTGCAGCCATGTTATCGGGGTGCAGTGTACGACCGGTACCACCACCAGAAGCTACTGAGAAGTATGGCTTGCCAGCGAGCACGCGCTCCTTCTTGTAGGTACCAGCCACGGGGTGCTGGAAGCGGGTGGGGTTGGTAGAGTTACCAGTGATTGACACGTCAACGTTCTCCTTCCACAGGATGGCAACGCCCTCGCGAACGTCGTCAGCACCGTAGCACTTCACCTTGGCGCGGGGACCGTCAGAGTAAGGAACTTCCTTCACCACCTTCACCTCACCAGTGTAGTAGTCGAACTGAGTCTGTACGTATGTGAAACCGTTGATACGGCTGATGATCATAGCGGCGTCCTTGCCCAGACCGTTCAGAATAACGCGGAGGGGCTTCTGGCGAACCTTGTTAGCCTTCTCAGCAATCTTGATGGCACCCTCGGCAGCAGCGAATGACTCGTGACCAGCCAGGAATGCGAAGCACTCGGTCTCCTCGCGGAGCAGACGAGCAGCCAGGTTACCGTGACCCAGACCAACCTTACGGTCGTCAGCCACTGAACCGGGGATACAGAAGCTCTGCAGACCGATACCGATGGCCTCGGCAGCCTCAGCAGCGTTCTTCACGCCCTTCTTGATAGCGATGGCAGCACCGCAAACATATGCCCATTTAGCGTTCTCGAAGCAGATACGCTGGGTCTCTTCACACATCTGGTAAGGATCAACGCCAGCCTTCTCGCAAATCTCGTTAGCCTCTTCAATGCTATTGATGCCGTTCTCCTTCAGAGCAGCCAGCACCTGATTGATGCGACGCTCG
>CACYNE010000016.1 GCA_902775605.1 uncultured Prevotellaceae bacterium | reverse complement strand
GGGAGTTGGCATGTAGTTGATTTTTGCCCAGAGGCTTAAGAAAACGGTTTGCAAATAGTTTGCAAACCGGTTGTAACTATCTCATAATGAGAGGATAAACTCATCCCAGTCCTTACCGCTGCCCTCTTTATCAAAAACCTTCTTGTAGAGACGTTTGCGGATGCTGCTGATGGTGCTCTTGTCCTTGCAAAGCACAGAAGCAATCTCGATGGGAGCGGTGTGTATCTTGATGAGAAGACATACTTGATATTCAGTTGGCGAGAGATGATAGAGACCGTAAAGGCTACTGCTGAAATGCGGATAGATGACCTTGAGTCGCTGTTCCAAATCCTTCCATTCAGCCGGTTTGATATTCGTTCCTGCCTCAATGCGACGGCGTAGGTCCATATAATAATCCGACTGGAAGAACTCGCTCTCCACCTGTTTCATGGCATCTGAAACCAGTTCAGGGCGCAGGGTGCGCTCCTCCTCAATCTCAGCCAACTTATGTTCTATCTCGCGTTTGCGCTGCCTCAGTCGCCAGACATAGACCGCCACGCCAATAGCCAGAACAACCATTCCAATGATGATATAGAGGAACACCTGGTTCTTGGCCTTCAACTGTCGCTCTGTGGTGGAGAAGACATAGTGTTTCACGGGAGCATCGGCATCATCGGGGTGCTGTCTCACCAATTCGCGAATCTCTTCCATACGCTCCTCAGTCATTGTCGTAGAGCGCACCATCCTTTCCCTGTAGCCCTCGAAGGTGGTGATAAAGGTGGTATCGTTAACCCATTCGAAAGGCATTACGCGGTCGCGCTCCATATATAGGGAGTCGTTGAGACGAAAGCGTCCCATCTCGTGGGCAATGATCAGCATCTCGGTACCTACGGCATGCAGTTGCACGGTATAGTAGATGCTGTCTGCATCATAGATCTTGCAGCGGGTATATTGTGTGTATATCGAGTGAGTCTCTTTTCCGTCGGGTGCAGTCTCGCTTTCCAGCATCCACACGCCGATGATGGAAGGACTTTTGCTGTTAGACTGGTTTTCACCTATGGCGCTCACCAGTCCAGCGAAAGCAAAAAGGAGGGTAAGGATGGTATATTTTATCATAAATTGGAGGGGTTTCTTCTGTTTATATCAGCATTCTCGCTTTTAAAGGCGAAGAATCGTTGTCCCAAGTAGTTGAATACTACGAAAAGACACATGCCTACGAACATTGATACATTCTCTTGCAGGGATTGACTGCAGCCAGTAAGGATGAGTTGCATGAGTGGTTTGGCTATGCCGTAAGCCAGCACGTAGCACACAAGGATATTGAGAGTGAATCTCACCAACGACGAAATGCCTTTTTCGTGGTAGCGAAACGTAATATTCTTGTTAAGGATATAACTGCAGATACTTCCGAAAATGTAATTGGAGGCTGACGAGACCCAATAGCTGAGGTGGAAAACATTATAGAACACAAACATGATGACTGTGCCAACAACAGTGTTGATGACTCCCACAATGACAAATTTCATGAAGGTTTTGTCAGTGAATAATCCAATCTTGCTACCTAATGACATCTATCTTTTGATGATCTACAATCCATATTCCGTCAGCAGAATGGTTGGCCAATTTCTTTTTTCCTATCTCTCTGGCCAATTTTAAGGCCTCTGACGAGCGTTCAATAGTGGTGTCTTGAATACTCTCCGGCCACGCATAGTTAGTCTCGTAGAGCGTGGCTAAACCCCATCCAAAGGCTTCGTTGGGTATCACACAGAATGACGACAGCTTGGGATAGTCATCTTCGATGATGATGACATAGGCTTTTTTGATTGGCTCACCCGTCTTTTGAACTGCCTCTTGTGCCATTTGTTTTCCTATCAATCCACTTTCTATTGATGATTGTATGAGGTGGATGTTAATGATGACAGCCGACAGACAATAAAAGATGAATGAAATGACGACTGGTTTGATATGATGTCCATAGCTATGGATAGAAAAGGCTATCATGACAGACAGCATGGCTAAGCCTGCATAGGTGTGCATCATGCTGAAGACTGTTCCCAAATGTGGTCCTACTGCAATGAGCAGGCAAATCATAGTGCATACCATCTTCTTATGGAAGAACAGCATGATGTTCCTTACAAACACATAATACATCAATGGAATTGTCAGCACGAAGGTGACAACAGCTGCCACCAGATTGCGGCTGGGATGATGCAGCAGATAGATATAATCGACAGTAATGAATGTGGTAAATAGAAATTTAATACTGTTCTTGACCACTTTCAATAATCCTGGCTCATATTCAGGATGAATGATTATATCCTTTGGTAAGATGAAAATAGCGAGAGCATAGACAATCATCACGCTAATTCCAATGATCAGGTCACGTTTGAACCGTTTGGGTCTGATCATATTAAATCCATAGGCCAATATAGGACAGATAAGTGCCCACATCAGTCCGTTTTCCTTCCACCAGGTAGCAATGAAAAGCATCATGATCCAGACAATATATCTGCCATGTTTCACCTTTATATAAATAAGGAATGAAGCTATGCCACATAATAATGCATAAACCTGGTTCATGCTGTCAATGGCCGATACGGTGGCCATCGTAGCTGGAGATATGAAGAATAGTAATGTGGTGATATTCTTTGCTGGTGTATTGAATCGCAGTGTTGACAATAACTTATAGAGAAAACAAGCACAAATGGTATGTCCAATCACCACGACACAGTGATTGAATGAAGGATAGAGCAGTTGTGGGTTTTGACCTACGATATAGCCGATGAAGGTATCAAACGGACGCCAGTGATAGCCATAGAACAGAAAGCGTTCTTTGATAAAGAAGGGATTAAAATCTGGTTTGGTGGTACCTGCCCAGTCATCATGTGTGGGTAATATGGGAAGAACAGCATAGAGAAGAAGAGGTGTCAAGATAAGGATGATAATAATACCCCAGTATTTCTCAATAAACGTGTTCTTTTTCATTAGGCTTTTTTAGTTGTTGTTTTTGATTGGTTAGTTAACGACTGCTATCTTGCAAACCACACCTTTATCACCACTGCTGGTGGCAGTAGCAACCATATATACGCCACTGGCCACACGGCGACCTTGTAAGTCGCAACCATTCCAAGTGAATGTGCCGCCATTAGAGCGTCCCTGAGCCACTAAGCGTCCGCTACTGGTGAGAATCTTCACATCGGCATCATACGACAAGCCTACAATGGTAATAAGCCCCGTATAGTTTGGCTCTACAGGATTAGGATAAGCATAGACATTGTCTTCACTCATCTCGTCACTGGCTGTGGTGGCATCACTCATGTAAGAGCAGAGACCGTTTTCTGTGCCAAAGAACACCTCACCCGTTGTATTATTGATGGCAATAGAGGTGATATGATTAGACAGCAGTTTGCTATTGTCTGTGGTGAAATGCTGTATCTGCGTCAGATTATCTTCGCTGATCAGATAAGCACCGTTGTTCTCTGTGCCAAACCACTTGCGTCCGCCACCATCTATGCAAATGGCAGTAATACCAGTACCTGACAGCAGATAGTCGGCATAGTTGGTGCCGTCATTACGAGGAACCTTTACCTGCGTAAACACAGGACTACTGGCTTCTATCTGGTCTTTCTCTAAGAGTAGTGGGCCTTGTTGGGTTCCAACCCAGATATTTCCGTTCTTTTCTTGTGCTGTACATGATACGTAGTTGATATTTTCTATCGTCAAGCCGTCTTGGTTCTTGAATTCTGTGAATGAGAGAATCTTCTTATTATCTATATCATAGCGATAAAGTGAAGAGATAAACCAGTTGTTATTGACAAACCAGAGATAGCCATCCTTATCGAAACGCAAGTCAGAGAGATTGCCAAGACTCTTGTTTTTAAACCCGTTCTCGTTGAGTTTCATCAACTCAGGAATATTGTGCGAGGTGAACTTCCCATCCTTGCTCAGTTCAATCATTGACTGCGTGGGAGCCTGACTATTCATGAATAGCAGACGACCATCATTCAAAAATCTGACACCCGTGATGAGCTCGTAGTCAATAGATTTGTTATCGAAGGCTTCAATTGGGCTGTTCGTGCTATTATAAGCATGTAGAATCTTGCCGTTTTGAAATTCAAAAAGTCCTGTTCTGGCACCAACAAAGAGATGGCTTTCATCGTTGGGATCATAGTCAAAACAATAGGCATTATAATAGTTGATGCCTGTTTCTGCTTTGATGTTTTCGTCATCCATGAAAGACCATTCGCCGTCAATCAGATATTGAACGTGGGTGTGTTTGTCACCTCCCAGATTACCACCTTCACACGAGTAGAGTTTGTTGTTCTCAAATCGCATATAACCGTGGTAGTTGTTTTTGGGGCCACCAGGTTGCAGCGTGTTTACTGTGGTGATATAGTTATCCCAATCCGCTGTGTCTTTTGTGAAAGCCGGATAACTGTCTGTCTGCTGCCAGTTTGATTTATCAATCAGATTGCTGCTCAAGGTAGCCGTAAAAATCTTGCCATTCTTTGCCTGAGCATAAATATGATTGTTACTGATATTCACAGCAGAAATGTTCTGATCCAGGATATACGACTCACTAATCTCGGCTCGCTGCATGTTAACCTTCACAATACCAAAGCCAGTACACAAATAGGCGTATTGCTGATAGACAAAGACGTTGTTGATGGTCTTGTCTTTGGTCATTGTCTTGCTGTAATACGAACTGATATTCGTTGTATTGCCATCTAGGTCGAGCAGGTCGATATTGCCATTTTGATAGATAACCATCAAGAGCTTGACTTGCTGATTCCAGGCAATGTGTGAAATGTAGGTATCGTTGAGTGTATTAACCTTATCGTATGTCGTGATGGAGTGGTCGTTCAGATTATAGCTATAGAGACTATTCGATGCACGCACAAAGAGCGTGCTGGCACCTGCCTTCACGATTTGCTGTGGCTCGTAGTATGACATATAAGCACGCCAAGTGCCTATTTGCGCATTTACGTTTAAAGATAAAAGAGTAAAAAGGCAAAAGGGTAAAAACCATTTCACCATTGATGACCTCAGTTTTTGTATTTGAGTATTCATTATTTTACCTTTTTACTTTTATTCCTTTTTACCTTTTCAAAAACTCCGCGAGTTTCGCCGTAGCTCGTCCGCGATGGCTGACGCTGTTCTTTTGTTCGGCAGTCATCTCAGCAAAGGTCTTATCAAAGCCTTCAGGACGAAATACAGGGTCATAGCCAAACCCCTCTGCCCCACTCCGCTCTTTCATAATCTCACCATTGACGATACCTTCAAAGAGATGTTCCTGTTTGATGCTGGTGCAACCACAAGGACAGACATCCTTCTTCTGAATCAAGGCGATAACTGTGCGAAAGCGTGCTTTGCGATTGTCTTTATCGGCTAACTCACGAAGCAGGCGTGCCATGTTGGCCTCGCTATCATGACTGGCAGCATTCGTTTCCATACTGGCATAGCGGGCACTATAAATGCCTGGTGCACCATTCAGGGCTTCTACCTCAAGACCAGTATCATCAGCAAAGCAATCCAGATGGTAGTGGTCATAGATGTAGCGGGCTTTCTGCAGGGCATTCTCTTCGAGGGTTTGTCCTGTTTCGGGAATATCCACATCGCAGCCGATGTCCTTCAGAGAGAGTACCTCTACCCTATCGCCCAATATCTGGCGTATCTCTTGCAACTTATGCTGGTTGTTGGTGGCGAATACTATTTTCATTCTTCTTTTATATTCTTCAAAAGTCTGTTGTCTTCCTCAATCTTCTTTGTCTTGATTCTCACTTTCATCTCGTCAAAGCCCTCACCATAGACACCAATAACAGCACTCTGTGATACAAAAGCATTAGGGTCAATCATCTTGATGAGACGGAACATATTGATGCTCTCGTTCTTTCTGGCAAGGATACACAGCACTTTTACTTCTTTTCCTGTGTACCAGCCGTGACCATCAAGGATGGTGACACCATGCTTTGTCTCAGTACCAATGGCGTTGGCTATCTCCTGCCATTTGCGGGTGAAGATCATGAACTGTACAGATTCGCGACGAGCATTCATCACATAATCGAGTACGAAGTTCTCGAGAGCCATCACGCAGAAGCCGAACATCACCTTGTGGGCTCGCTCAATGTAGTCACCAAACTGCGGGAAGAACATACACGAGCCAATGATACAGAAGTCTGCGGCGATTAGTACAGAGCCCAGCGACACATTATGGTATTTGTTCACTGAGGCTGCAATGATATCCGTACCACCCGTAGAACCATTATGCAGGAAGACAGTGGCCAACGCAATACCTGTGATAACACAGCCAATGATCATTGACATGAAGTCCTGTCCCTCACCCAGTATCTTGATGGGGAGACCATTCTCCTGTACGGGAATGATCTCTTGTGCAAACACCAACAAGAAATAGAGGGCAAAGATGGCATAGATGGTCTTCATCATGAACTTAAAGCCCAGAATCTTCAATGCCACCAACAGCAAGACACCGTTGATCATAATGTAGGTGTTCTCCAGATGGAAGCCTGTGGCATAGTAGATGATAGCCGACAGACCTGTGACACCACCTGCCACTATCTGATAGGGCATCAGGAACACAGTGAAGGCAATGGTGTATAACACCAAGCCGAGGGTGATGAAGAAATAGTCTTCTACCTCTTTGAAGATGAGTTTGTGGTCTATTGTCATTTATTTGATAACGATGTTCACCATACGCTTCGGGACGATGATAACCTTTACTATCTGCTTGTCTTCCACATACTTGGCTGTACGCTCGTCGCCACGAACCAATGCTTCGATGGCAGCGTTGTCAGCATCGGCAGCCAACTGGATTTCGAAGCGGGTCTTACCATTGAAGGCCACACCCATCTTCACCTGGCTTTCCACAAGGAACTCCTCATTCCAGGTGGGCCACTGAGCATCGCAAACACTACCCTGCTCGCCCAGCATCTCCCACAGTTCCTCAGCGATATGAGGTGCAAAGGGTGCGATGAGGATGACAAGTGTCTTCAGCATCTCCTTGCTCTTGCACTTCTGTTGTGAGAGTTCGTTGACGCAAATCATGAAGGCAGAGATAGAGGTGTTATAAGAGAACTGCTCGATGTCCTGCGAAACCTTCTTGATAAGTTTGTGAACGCTCTTCAGGTTGTCAGGCGTAGCTTTCTCGTTGGCTGCGACATTGTCGCAGCATACAGAGCTGCAGAGGTTCCAGAACTTCTTCAGGAAGCGGTGGCAGCCATCGATACCATTGGTATCCCAAGGCTTTGACTGTTCTACAGGACCGAGGAACATCTCATAGAGACGCAGAGTGTCGGCACCATATTTCTCAACAATCATATCGGGGTTGACAACGTTGTACATCGACTTTGACATCTTTTCGATGGCCCAGCCACAGATGTACTTGTTGTCTTCGAGGATTAACTCTGCATTCTGATACTCAAGGCGCCAAGCCTTGAAGGCTTCGATGTCGAGGATATCGTTTGAAACGATGTTCACATCAACGTGGATAGGTGTGGTCTCCTTGTAGTTCTTTCTCAAGTTCAAGCTAACGAACTTACCCTTGTCGGCACCCTCGTCCTCAACACGATAAACGAAGTTTGAGCGTCCCTGAATCATACCCTGGTTAACGAGCTTCTTGAATGGCTCTTCCTCGCAGGTGTAGCCAGAGTCGAAGAGGAACTTATTCCAGAAGCGTGAGTAAATCAGGTGACCGGTAGCGTGCTCAGAACCACCTACATAGAGGTCAACGTTACGCCAGTATTCGTTGGCTTCCTTGCTGACCAGTCCCTTGTCATTGTGGGGATCCATATAGCGCAGATAGTAAGCTGAAGAACCAGCAAAGCCTGGCATGGTATTCAACTCCAATGGGAAAACGCTCTTATTATCGATGGCCGAACAATCAACCACGCTGTCCGTCTTGGTGTCCCAAGCCCATTTCTTGGCACGGCCCAATGGGGGCTCACCCGTCTCAGTGGGCTTGTATTCGTCAATCTCAGGAAGCTGCAGAGGCAGACACTCCTTTGGAATCATATAAGGCATGTCGTCCTTGTAGTAAACAGGGAACGGCTCACCCCAGTAGCGCTGACGAGAGAAGATGGCATCGCGCAGACGATAGTTCACCTTTACGCGACCCAGGTTATGCTCTGTAACGAACTTCTTCGTGGCAGCGATAGCTTCCTTGACGCTCAAACCATTGAGTGTGAAGCCATCGAGCGTGGTCTTTCCTGCTGCAGGTGAGTTCATCACAATACCTTCCTTGGCATCGAAACTCTCTTCGCTGACATCAGCACCCTCAATCAGAGGAATGATGGGCAGGTTGAAGTGCTTGGCAAAGGCATAGTCACGAGAATCGTGAGCAGGCACAGCCATGATGGCACCTGTGCCGTAGCCAGCCAATACATATTCAGAAATCCATACGGGGATCTTGTCGCCAGTAAAGGGATTGATGGCATACGAACCAGAGAAGACACCAGTAACAGAGTGATCCATTTGGCGCTCGCGCTCTGTGCGCTTCTTCACATAAGCCAGGTATTCGTCAACAGCAGCCTTCTGGTCGGCTGTGGTCAACTGCTGAACCAGTTCTGATTCTGGTGCCAGCACCATGAAGGTAACACCGAAGATGGTATCGGCACGAGTGGTGAAGATGGTGAAGTGCTTCTCTGAGTCAGCCACATTGAACTCCATCTCTGTACCTTCTGAACGGCCAATCCAGTTACGCTGAGCCTCTTTCAGAGAGTCCGTCCAGTCGATGGTATCCAATCCGTCGAGCAAACGCTGTGCATAGGCAGAGGTACGCAGACACCACTGACGCATCTTCTTCTGCTCCACGGGATAGCCACCACGCTCTGAAACTCCGTTGATTACCTCGTCGTTGGCCAACACTGTGCCCAGTGCAGGACACCAGTTCACCATCGTCTCAGCCAAGTAGGCAATACGATAGTTCATCAGCACCTCCTGCTTCTTCTTCTCAGAGAAGCCTGCCCAATCGGCAGCAGTGAAGTGAAGTTCTTCAGTACCCAGAGCAGAGCAGTTCTCTGTACCCATCAGTTCGAAGTGCTCGATAAGTTTGATGGTGGGTTGAGCCTTGTGTGATGAAGTGCTGTAATATGACTTGAACATGCGCTGGAAGGCCCACTGTGTCCAGTGATAGTAGCCAGGTTCGCAGGTGCGCACTTCCCTACTCCAGTCGAATGAGAAGCCGATCTTATCCAACTGCTCACGATAGCGATTGATGTTCTGTTCGGTGGTGATGGCAGGATGCTGACCTGTTTGGATGGCATACTGCTCGGCGGGCAAACCATAAGCATCATAACCCATGGGGTTCAACACGTTGTAACCCTGCAGGCGCTTATAGCGGGCGTAGATATCACTGGCGATATAGCCAAGAGGGTGACCCACATGCAAGCCTGCTCCTGAGGGATAAGGGAACATGTTGAGCACATAGAATTTCTTCTTCTTGTCGTCCTCTACTACGCGATAAATGCCACTTTCAACCCATCGCTTTTGCCACTTTTTCTCAATGTCTCTGAAGTTGTATTCCATTTATTTTGATTTATTATTGTTTCCTAACCTGCAAAGATACGACTATTCTGCGAGATGGCAAAAGAAAAAGCCGAAAAAACTTTGTAACTTCGATTTTATTCCGTAATTTTGCACAGAAATATATTTAATCTTTAAATCAAAAAACGCTTATGAAGAAAATTTTTACTTTACTCGTAGCTATGTTGGCTATGTTTAGCACGAACCTTTATGCTGATACAACAGTATCTTTTGATGCAACAGCAGATCTGGGTTCATCGGTTGAAGCTGGTGCTGGAACGTTAACCAAGGATGGTATTACCATTGAAGGTTCTCAGGGAATGCTGGGTAATGGTACTGATTATCGTTTCTACAAAAGTTCTACAATAACTATTTCTTCAACAATTGGTAAGATTACTAAGGTTGTGTTTACTTGTAAGGCAAAAGGAACCACTAAGCAAGGTCCTGGATGTTTTACAGATCCTACTGAGGGTACTTATGAATTCGAGGCAGATGGTTTCTTGGGCACTTGGACAGGTTCTTCTGATTCGTTTACAATGACTGCTTCTAGCAATCAGGTTCGTTGTTCTCTGATCGAGGTAACCGTTGGTGGCGGCGGCGATGTTGACACTCGCACTGCTACAACCATCGAGTTTGCTGAGGGTTATGAGACTCGCGCTACCTGCGGCAAGGACGAGAGCGTAAAGCTGCCTTCTGCTATGGTGATGGCAGGTACTGAGGAACTGGACGATCGCGACGTAACATGGTCGCTGTCAAACGAAGACCTCGCTCAGATTGATGGTAAGAACCTCAAGATTTTCAATGGTGTTCAGGGTCAGGTTACTGTGAAGGCTGAGTTCGCTGGTGACAACGAGTATAAGCCCAGCAGCAAGAGCTATACGCTGACTGTTTACAAAGGTTATATGCTGTTCGCAAGCCTCTATGCCGACGTTACCAGCACCAATGAAAAGTGGGATAATGGCGGTGAGTATGCTTCTTACTGGTTTGTTAATGAACAGTTTGAGTCAGTTCCTAACACTGTGGTTTATGCCAATGGTAAGTACATCTATCTGACAGACGGCACTAACAACTTGTTGTTCTATGGTGATAACACAAAGAACCTGAAGCAGGGTGACGTGATTAGCGGTGACCTGGGTAATGGTCAGCTGGGTGCCATTTGGGGTAAGCTGTATCGTTACAACAAATTGCCTGAGTTCTCGTTCACCGATATGGATGTGAAGGTAGAGTCGGAGGGTGCTGCTGTTTCTCCTAAGACTATTACCATTGGTCAGCTCGGCGAGAATGTGAATGCTTATGTGAAGATTGAGGATGCTGAGTTCGTAAGCGCAAGCAATAAGAACCTTACCTTCAAGGTTGGTGAAACAGAACTGGCTGTATATAACCAGTTTAGCATTGATACTGAGGCTCTTGAGGCAGGTGCAAAGTACACCATTATTGGCATGGGTTCTGTATATAAAGAAAACTATCAGCTTTATCCTATCAGCTTCACAAGTGGTTCTTCTAACATCACTACTGTGAAGGCAGACGCAGCAAACAACGTTATCTTCAATCTGCAGGGTCAGCGTGTGAACAGCACCGCTAAGGGTCTTTACATCATCAATGGCAAAAAGGTGGTGAAGTAATAAGGACTAAATTATATAAAAAAGGGCACTTCCGTTTGGGAGTGTCTCTTTTTTTTTATACCTTTGCATCTGTTTAATAATACAGGTAGCTATGGCAAAAAAAGATGGGGAACTGACCCCGATGATGAAGCAGTTTTTCGATTTAAAGGCAAAACACCCGGACGCAGTGATGCTGTTCAGGTGTGGTGACTTCTATGAGACTTACTGTGAAGATGCCATTACCGCCTCGCGCATCTTGGGCATCACGCTGACGCATCGTAACAATGGTGCTGGCGGCATGGGCGACGAGATGGCAGGCTTTCCGCACCACGCCCTCGACACCTATCTGCCAAAGCTGATCCGTGCCGGCAAGCGTGTGGCTATCTGTGACCAGTTGGAAGACCCCAAACTGACGAAGAAGTTGGTGAAGCGCGGCATCACAGAGTTGGTGACACCCGGTGTGGCTCTCTCTGATAACGTGCTGAACTACAAGGAGAATAATTTCCTGGCCAGTGTGCATTTTGGTAAGTCATCCTATGGTGTGGCTTTCCTCGATATCTCGACAGGTGAGTTCCTGACGGGCGAGGGTACAGCCGACTATGTGGAGAAGTTGCTGGGCAATTTCCAACCCAAGGAGATTCTCTTTGAACACGGCAAGAAGCAGGACTTTGATCAGAAGTTTGGCACAAAGTATTTTATGTTTCAGTTAGACGACTGGGTGTTTACGGATCAGACGGCACGCCAGAAGTTGCTGAAGCACTTCCGCGTGAAGAATCTGAAAGGCTTTGGTGTGGATCATCTGCAGAGTGGAGTGATAGCTGCAGGTGCCATTCTTCAGTATCTTGAGCAGACACAACATACGCAGATAGGGCATATCACGTCTATCTCGCGCATTGAGGAAGACAAATACGTCCGACTGGATAAGTTTACCATCCGCTCGCTGGAATTGGTTTATCCAATGCAGGAAGACGGCAAGTCGCTGCTCGATGTGATTGATTGTACGGTGAGTCCTATGGGCGGCCGATTGCTGCGCCGCTGGGTGGTATTCCCGCTGAAAGACGAGAAGCCCATCAACGAGCGTCTAGACATTGTGGAGTATTACTATCGTGAGCCAGAGTTCCGCGAGTGTATCGACGAACAGATTCATCGTATTGGCGACCTGGAGCGTATCATCTCGAAGGTGGCTGTAGGACGAGTATCGCCACGTGAAGTGGTGCAGTTGAAGACGGCTCTTCAAGCCATTCAACCCATCAAGACCGCGTGTCTCTATGCCGACAATGAGGCACTGAAAAGGGTAGGGGAACAGCTGAATCTCTGTGAGAGTTTGCGAGACAGAATAGAGAAGGAGATTCAGGACGACCCACCACAGCTGGTGCAGAAGGGTGGGGTGATTCGCAATGGTGTGAATGCCGAGCTTGACGAACTGCGTCAGATTGCCTATAGTGGCAAGGATTACTTGCTGAAGATACAGGAACGTGAGGCCGAGCTGACGGGCATCTCGTCGCTGAAGATTGGCTACAACAACGTGTTTGGCTATTATCTGGAGGTCAGAAACACCTACAAGGATCAGGTGCCTGCCGAGTGGGTGCGCAAGCAGACGCTGGCGCAAGCTGAGCGCTATATCACTCAGGAGCTGAAGGAGTATGAAGAGAAAATTCTGGGTGCCGAGGACAAGATCCTGTCGCTCGAAGCCAAGCTTTTCAACGACCTGATTCTGGGCATGCAGGAGTTTATCCCGCAGATACAGATCAATGCGAATATCATTGCTCATCTCGATTGCCTGTTGGCCTTTGCCAAGGTGGCCGAGGAGAATAAGTATATCCGTCCTGTCATCGACAGCACAGAGGTTATCGATATCAAGCAAGGACGCCACCCTGTGATTGAGAAGGAACTGCCGATAGAGGAACACTATGTGCCCAACGATATCCTGCTGGACAACGAGCGTCAGCAGATTATCATCATCACGGGTCCTAATATGGCTGGTAAATCGGCTCTGCTGCGTCAAACGGCTTTAATCGTACTGATGGCCCAAATGGGTTGTTTCGTGCCCGCAGAGGCCGCGAGAATCGGTTTGGTGGATAAGATTTTCACGCGTGTGGGTGCGTCGGACAATATTTCGTTGGGTGAATCTACGTTTATGGTAGAGATGACGGAGGCCTCGAACATCCTGAATAACATCTCTTCCCGTTCGCTGGTGCTCTTCGATGAGTTGGGTCGCGGCACATCTACTTACGACGGTATCTCAATTGCTTGGGCCATAGTGGAATACCTGCACGAGAACGCCAAGGGTCACCCGCGCACGCTCTTTGCCACGCACTATCACGAGTTGAACGAGATGGAGAAGAATTTTTCTCGCATCAAGAACTATAATGTCTCGGTGAAGGAGGTGGACGGCAAGGTTATCTTCCTGCGTAAGTTGGAGCGTGGCGGCAGCGAGCACTCGTTTGGTATTCATGTGGCCGAGATTGCAGGTATGCCGCGCAGTATTGTGAAGCGAGCCAACGTCATTCTAAAGCAGTTGGAAAGCGAGAATGCCCAGGTGGGTGGAGTAGGGAAGCCCACCGCAGAAATAGCGTCCAGTCGCGAGGGTATGCAGCTGAGTTTCTTCCAGTTGGACGATCCCGTACTTTGTCAGGTGCGCGACGAGATCTTAGGTCTCGATGTGAACAATCTCACGCCGCTCGAAGCACTCAACAAACTCAATGATATAAAAAAGATAGTCAGTGGAAAATAAATAATTCCCACGCTGGGAATGATTCGTTCCCAACGTGGGAATATTTCGTTCCCAACGTGGGAATTATTTGTTCCCAGCGTTGAGAATATTTGTTTTCTTCCAACCCTTAATCATGTAGTAAATACCAATGATGATGAAGGGCACGGAGAGAATCTGTCCCATATCGAATGGCAGACCTTGTTCGAAGGCTTCCTGCACCTCCTTGAAATACTCGATAAAGAAGCGGAAAGTGAAGATGTAAGCCAGGCAGAGACCGAAATAGAAGCCGGTGCCCACGCGCTGTGGCATCTTCTTGTAGAGGATAACCATCAGCAGGAAGAGTAGGGCATAGGCGATAGCTTCGTAGAGTTGGCCAGGATGACGCAAAACGATATTCTGAGGACCATCATTCTGGACGAACCAGAAAGCCCAAGGCAGACTCTCGTCGGTGACTTTTCCTACAATCTCAGAGTTCATCAGGTTGCCGATGCGGATGCAGCAGGCGGTGATGCCTGTGGCGATGGCGATATTGTCGAGCACCGTCCATACGGGCACCTTCAGCTGACGCACATAGAGTAGCAGAGCCAGGATAAGTCCCAGTGTGCCGCCGTGCGATGCAAGTCCCTGATAACCAGTCATGTGCCAGCTATTGGCAGTAATCTTTATGGGTAGTAGCATCTCAACAAATCCCTTCCACGAAGTGAGGAAATAGTCGGGTTGATAGAAGATGCAATGCCCCAGACGAGCACCGATGAGGATGCCCAAGAAGCAGTAGATAAAGAGCGGTTCAAACTTCTCGTTGGGGATGTTCTGCTTCTGGTAGAGCCAGCGCACCATCAGATAAGCCAGCGCCAATCCGATGAGCCACATGAGTGAGTACCAGCGCATGCTGAATGCGCCGATGCTGAACACCTCAAGTGACGGGTTCCAGGTGATGAAACTAAGCGTATTCATAAGACTTATACGACCTATATGTCCTATAAAAATTAGACATTAAATCTGAAGTGCATGATATCACCATCCTGCACCACATAGTCCTTACCCTCGACGCCCATCTTGCCAGCTTCGCGTACAGCGGCTTCAGAGCCGTATTTCAGGTAGTCCTCATACTTGATTACCTCGGCGCGGATAAAGCCTTTCTCAAAGTCGGTGTGGATGACACCGGCACACTGAGGTGCCTTCCAGCCTTTCTTATATGTCCATGCCTTCACCTCCATCTCGCCGGCGGTGATAAAGGTCTCAAGATTCAGCAGGGCGTAGGCCTTCTTGATCAGACGGTTCACACCGCTCTCCTCCAGGCCAAGCTCCTCCAAAAACAGCTGCTTGTCATCGTACGATTCGAGTTCGGCAATGTCCTCCTCAGTCTTAGCTGCGATAATCATGGCCTCTGCACCTTCTTCTTTGGCCAGTGCTTCTACTTTCTTGGTGAAGTCATTACCGCTCTTGGCTTCGGCCTCGCCAACGTTGCAGACGTAGAGCACGGGCTTTGAGGTCAGCAGGAACAGGTTCTTGGCGCAGTCCTGCTCTTCTTTGCTATCAAACTCCACGATACGAGCGTTCTTACCCTGCTCCAGCACCTCTTTATAGGCTTTTAGGACGGTCACCTCTACCTTTGCGTCTTTGTTGCCGGCAGCAGCGGCCTTTTCGGTCTTTGCCAGACGGGAATCGATAGTCTCGAGGTCTTTCAATTGAAGCTCGGTATCAATGATTTCCTTATCACGAATGGGGTCGATGGTACCATCCACGTGTGTGATGTTCTCGTCCTCGAAGCAACGGAGCACGTGAATGATTGCGTCCGTCTCGCGGATGTTGCCAAGGAACTTATTTCCAAGGCCTTCGCCCTTTGAAGCACCTTTCACGAGACCAGCGATATCTACGATTTCACAAGTAGCGGGCACGATGCGTCCTGGGTGTACTATTTCGGCCAGTTTGGTCAGTCGTTCATCGGGTACGGTGATGACGCCCACGTTGGGCTCAATCGTACAGAAAGGGAAGTTTGCTGCCTGTGCCTTTGCGCTCGACAGACAGTTGAAAAGTGTGGACTTTCCCACGTTAGGAAGTCCCACAATACCACATTTTAATGCCATTTTCTTCTATAAACGTTTATAAACTGGGTGCAAAGTTACGAATAAGCGGGCGAACCACAAAGGATTTTACCATATTTAATGCCTTTTAATGTGCTTCAAGCCAGTTTTTTCCGAATCCGGAGTCAGCCACGAGGGGTACAGCGAGTGGGTAGGCGCGCTGCATTTCTTCGAGGACGATAGCCTCTACGCGCTCCTTTTCCTCGGGATAGACGGAGAAGTTTAGTTCGTCGTGCACCTGCAGAATCATCTTGCTCTTGATACCTTCGGCCTTGAAGCGCTGATGAATGTGGATCATGGCCACTTTGATGATGTCGGCAGCGGTGCCCTGGATAGGGGCGTTGATGGCGTTTCGCTCGGCAAAGCCGCGCACGGTGGCGTTTTGCGAGTTGATATCGGGCAGGTAACGGCGGCGGCCGAAGAGGGTAGTGACATAACCCTGCTTGCGGGCAATCTCTTTCGATTGCTCCATATAGTCGTGCACCTGTGGGAAGGTGTCGAAATAGCCGTCAATCAGCATCTTAGCCTCGTCGCGAGGGATGTCAAGACGTTCGGCTAAGCCGAAGACAGTGATGCCGTAGATGATGCCGAAATTAGCGCGTTTTGACTTTGTTCGCTCGTCGCGCGTCACCTCTTCAATGGGTTTCTTATAGATGTTGGCGGCAGTGGCTGCATGTAAGTCCTTGCCTTCGGTGAACACGCGAACCATGTTTTCATCCTTTGACAGATGAGCCATCACACGCAGTTCAATCTGACTATAATCTGCTGAAAAGAACAGACATCCTGGCTCGGGGATGAAGGCCTTGCGGATTTCCTTGCCGTCCTCTCCGCGAATAGGAATATTCTGCAGATTAGGGTCGGAAGAGGAGAGTCGTCCCGTGGCAGTAATGGTTTGATTGAACGAGGTGTGAATATGTCCTGTTTTGGGGTTAATCAACTTGGGAAGGGCATCGATATAGGTGCCGATAAGTTTCTTTAATCCTCTGTGTTCCAAAATGTCTGCCACAATCTCATGCTTGTTCTTCAACTGTTGCAGCACCTCCTCACTGGTCACATATTGTCCCGTTTTGGTTTTCTTGGCTTTCTCCACAATCTTCAGTTTGTCGAAGAGAATCTCGCCCACTTGTTTGGGCGATGCGATGTTGAATGACTGACCAGCCAACTCATAGATACGTTTCTCGATCTCGTTCATGCGGTCGGTCAGAATCCTTGACGTTTCGCTGAGCGATTCGGTATCCAGGCATACACCGTTCATCTCCATCTCTGCCAGTACAGGCATCAGGGGCATCTCGATATTATAAAAGAGGTCTTCACACTCATATTTCCTTAACTCGGGTTCCAACTTGTTTTTCAGTTGCAGAGTGATGTCTGCATCCTCGCATGCATATTCGTAAACCTGAGAGGGTGGGAGGTCGCGCATGGATTTTTGGTTTTTACCTTTTGGTCCTATGAGTTCATCGATGTGAATGGTTTGGTAGTTCAGATAAATTTCTGCCATGTAATCCATGTTGTGTCGCAACTCAGGTTGAATGAGGTAATGGGCAATCATCGTGTCCCACATCTTGCCTTTCAACTCTATGTCATAATTATGCAACACTTCGAGGTCGTACTTCAGGTTTTGACCGATCTTGAGAATATTGGGGTTCTCATACAACGGTTTAAAGATATTAACAATTCGCAACGCTTCTTCACGATTGGCCGGAATTGGCACATAAAATGCTTCATGTTCCTTCACCGAGAAGCTCAAACCAACCAATTCTGCATCGATGGCTGAGGTAGAGGTGGTCTCTGTATCTAGAACGAGAAAATCGTTTGTAAGAAAAGACTCACAAATTTCTGCCATTTCTTCCTCATTTTCAATGAGTTTGTAGTCATGAGATACTGTTTTAAGGGTCTCAAAACTCGAAAATTTTGAGTCAACCGTACCAACGGGCGCAAATTCTGCAAAGAGAGACAGCTCTAAATTTTCAGATTTTGGCTTCTTTTCAACTTTTTTAAGAACTCGGTTAGTGAGTGACTTAAACTCCAGTTCGGCGAAGAGCGAGGTGAGTTTTTCCTCATCGGGCGACTTCATCTCTAATTCTTCGATGTTTAGATCGATGGGAACTTCGGTGCAGATTGTAGCAAGGAAGTATGACATGCGGATGTCCTCCACGTGCTCCTCTACTTTTTTCTTCAATGCACCTTTCAACTCGTTGGTGCGCTGAAGTAGTTCCTCGACAGAGTTGAAGTCTGTGATTAGTTTCGTGGCAGTCTTCTCTCCAACTCCTGGGCAACCAGGAAAGTTATCTGCTGAGTCACCCATCAATGCCAGAAGGTCGATGACCTGGAGTGGGGTAGTGATGCCATATTTCTCACATACCTCGTTTGGGCCCATCACCTCGTAGCCCCCACCATGACGCGGACGATATATCTTTACCTTCGGGGTGACCAGTTGGCCATAGTCTTTATCGGGCGTGAGCATATAGGTTTCCAATCCCTCGATGGAATCTGCTTTTTTTGCTAGAGTACCTATGACATCGTCAGCCTCGTAACCATCTGCCTGAAGCACAGGTATGCGATAAGCTGCCAGCAGTTCTTTGATGATGGGAACAGCTTTTTTAATGTCTTCGGGTGTGGCTTCGCGCTGTGCTTTGTAGGCAGGAAACTTATCGCTTCGGAAGGTTGGTCCGTGTGGGTCAAAAGCCACGCCAAGATACTTGGGTTGCTCCTTTTCGATAACCTCTTGCAGGGTGTTGACGAAGCCAATGATAGCACTCGTATTGAGTCCCTTGGAGTTGATACGTGGGTTTTTGATAAATGCATAGTATGACCTATAAATCAGGGCATAGGCATCGAGCAAAAAGAGTTTATCCATATGATATTTCTAAATTTCGTGTAAAATTACTAAAAAAATTACCAATAACGAGATATTTTCTGTAATTTTGTGCCAAAATTCATCAAAATGGACTATTTATCGCTTATCAAAGAACCAATTGCTCATGAATTCGATGAGTTTACCGAACTTTTCAGTCAGGCACTAACTTATGGTGACGGACTTGTTTCAGACGTACTCAACCATATTCGTCAGCGAGGCGGTAAGCGTATGCGCCCCATCTTGATGCTGCTCATTGCCAAGAATTGTGGGGGTGTGACGAATGTGACGCAAAGCTCAGCCATAGGTTTGGAGTTGCTTCACACGGCTTCGCTGGTGCACGACGATGTTGTAGATGAGAGTGAGGAGCGTCGTGGACAAGCCTCGGTAAATGCCAGTTATAATAATAAGGTGGCTGTGCTGACAGGCGATTTCATCCTTTCCACCGCGTTGCTTCATGTGTCATATACCAACAACCAGCGTATCATCGAGAACCTTGCTCAGTTGGGACGTACGCTGGCCTCAGGTGAGTTGTTGCAGTTGCAAAACATTAGTAATCAGGAGATTTCCGAGGAGATTTACTATGATGTCATCAAGCAAAAAACGGCCGTTTTATTCGAGTCCTGCGCTTCTATTGGTGCCCTTTCTGCTGGTGCTTCTGACGAGGAGGTTGTACAGGCGGCAGAGTTTGGCCGTAACTTGGGCATCATGTTCCAGATTCGTGATGATATCTTCGATTATTATGACTCGAAAGAGATTGGTAAGCCCACCGGCAACGATATGGCTGAGGGAAAACTGACGCTTCCAGTGATCTATGCTCTGAATAAGAATCCCCAGTACGAGTCAATGATGACCTTGGCTCGTAAGGTGAAGGCAGGCACGGTTAATGCCGATGAAATTGCTGTTTTGGTGGAGTTCACAAAAGAGTGTGGTGGTATTGAATATGCTGAAAAACGTATGAATGATTTCTATCTCGAAGCCAAGAAATATCTGGATAACTGTGTCAGTGATGAAGCTCTGCGTAGGTCGCTGACTGCCTATATGGACTATGTTATCCAACGTAAGAAATAGCTAAAAGTCACAGATTTTTGTGCTAAATACAAGAAAAATGCTACCGCAATTTATCTTTCAGATAATACGGTAGCATTTATTTATTGTGTTTCTTTTTTAGAAGAACTTGACCTCTTCACCAACAACCTCACTCAGAAGCAGGTTAGCCAGACGGCTGGTGCCCATGCGGAACCACTTGTTGGTCAACCATTTCTCGCCCAGAACCTCCTTTACAATGGTGTAATAGATGAGGGCGTCCATCACGCTGTTCAAGCCTCCAGCGGGCTTGAAACCAATCTGTACTCCCGTCTGCTCGTAGTACTCCTTGATGGCTTGACACATTACATAAGCAGCCTCAGGAGTGGCCGCGGGCTCAAGCTTACCAGTAGAGGTCTTGATATAGTCGCCTCCGGCATACATCGAGAGGATAGAGGCGATCTTAATGTTCTTGGCAGTCTTTAGGCAACCAGTCTCCAGAATCACCTTCATATCGTGCTCGCCACAGGCTTCTTTCTGCTGCTGAATCTCGTCAACTACGGTCTCGTAATCGCCCTCCAGGAACTGTCCCACGGGCAATACGATGTCTATCTCTGTAGCACCGTCTTTGATGGCCAGTGAAGTCTCTACAGTCTTTACCTCAATTAGGCTCTGACTGCTGGGGAAACTGCCTGATACACAGGCCACTTCCACACCTTCTACCTCTAAGGTTTCGCTCACAATCTTGGCGAACTTAGGATATACGCAGATGGTAGCTACGTGTGGTAGGTTGGGGTAGGCCTCTTCAAACTGGTTGACTTTCTCAGTGAAAGCCAGCACAGATGTATCGCTGTCAGTGGTCTTCAGGGTGGTGAGTTCCACGCTGCCCATCAGGAATTTCTTCACCTCGGGGGTGTCGTTCTCGTGCACTTTCTCGGCAATGATCTTCTTCACTGCTTCTTTCACTTCCTCGTCGGTGATGTCGAGGTTGTACTTGCTGAGCACCTGCTCAATCTTACTCATTTCTGCCATAGTTATTATGCTTTAAAGTTACGTATTTTATGCCTTTAACTTGAGATTTTGGATGTGTCGCTGCGCATCTCTTTTCGTCTTTTTGTCGATGCTTTTCTGTAACTCTTCGGTCAGGTCAACGCCCGTTTGGTTGGCTAGACAGATGAGCACCCACAACACGTCGGCCATCTCTTCGCCCAGGTTCTCTTTTTCGCCTGCCTTGAAGCTTTGGTCGCCATATTTTCTGGCTATTACGCGTGCCAGTTCGCCCACTTCCTCAGTCAGAACAGCCATGTTTGTCAGTTCTGAGAAATAGCGCACGCCATACTCCTTAATCCACTGATCTACAGTCTCTTGTGCTTCTTTTATCGTCATATCTCTTTCCACTTTTCACTTTCCTCCTTCCTCTTTCCTCCTTCCCAATTTCTCATTCCACTTTCCTCCTTATTCCTTGTTTTTTGTATCCATACAGATGGTCACGGGGCCGTCGTTCAGCAGTTCCACCTTCATATCAGCGCCAAATTCGCCCGTGGCAACAGGTTTGCCTATCGCGGCAGACAAATCACGACAGAAGGCCTCATAGAGTGGGATAGAGTGCTCGTGAGAACCGGCACGGAACCAGGAGGGACGGTTGCCTTTCTTGTATGAGGCATAGAGCGTGAACTGACTCACCACCAGTGCCTCGCCGTCAACGTCGAGGATAGAACGGTTCATCACATCGTTTTCATCGCCAAACACGCGCAGATTGGCTATCTTCTTTACCAGCCAATCCACGTCCTCCATGGAGTCTTCATCGCATACGCCCAGCAGTATCAGGAAGCCCTGCTGGATGGCTCCGTTGACCTTTCCGTCGATGGTGACGCTGGCGTGACTCACGCGTTGTATTACTGCTCTCATGTTGCAAAGATAGATATTATTTTTGAATCCACCAAAACCTAGCATATTTTTCATATCCCACAGGGAAATTTTTACGGCCCCGTGGGGAAAAATTTACGGCCTCGTGGGGGAGTCTTTTTTTATTTTCATTTCATATTGTAATCTATATTTCCCTAGAAAAAGTTGAATGGTTTTTACCTTAACCCTGCCTTAGGTTGAATGCTTTTTTAGGGTACCTCATTCTTAACCCTGACATAAGTTGAATGGTTTTTATGACTCTTTGTGAAAGTAGTCGTAAACGATTTGTGCTTTGGCCTTGCCAATGATGCTCTCCAGCGTGGAGAGTTCTGCCTCGCGTATGCCACGAACCGATTTAAGGGCATTTAGAAGCGTGTCACGGCCTTTAGGGCCCACGCCTTTGATATTGTCCAGCTCCGACTCCAAAGCGCGCTTAGAACGCTTGTTTCGATGGAATTCGATGGCGAACCTGTGAACCTCGTCCTGCAGCTGCGTCAGAACATGGAAAAGTTCAGAGTCAGTCTTTAACTGAACGCTCATCGGCGGGAAGCCGTAAAGCAGTTCGTTGGTGCGGTGGCGGTCGTTCTTAGCCAGGCCTGCGATGGGGATATCGAGGTTCAGCTCGTCCTGAATCACCTGACGGATTACCTCCATTTGCCCCTTGCCGCCATCGGCCACGATGAGGTCGGGTAGGGGTTGTTCTTCCTCCAAAAGGCGGGTGTAGCGGCGGTGAACCACCTCCTTCATCGATGCGTAATCGTCGGGACCTATCACTGTTTTGATGTTATAATGCTTATAGTCTTTCTTGCTGGGCTTCATTGATTTGAAGACCACGCAGGCGGCTACGGCATCGGTGCCAGAGATGTTGGAGTTGTCGAAACATTCTATCTGATAGGGCAGTTTTGGCAGGCCCAGTTTTTCCTGCAGTTCCTTCATCAGTCGCACCTGTTTCTGTTCGGGATTGAGCTTTTCTGCCTGCTTCAGACGGTCGAACTTATATTGTTTTCCGTTCATCAGTGACAGGTCGAGAAGGGTCTTTTTGTCGCCCCGCTGGGGCACTGTGAAGGTCACATTTTCCAGTTCCATCTCGGGTTCAAAAGGCACCACAATCTCCTTTGAACGACTCTGAAAACGGTCGCGCATCTCAATGATACCCAACTGCAGAAGTTCCTGTTCCGTCTCGTTCAAGCGCTTCTTGTATTCAAATGTAAAGCTCTGATTAATGCTGCCGTTCGACACGTGGATATAGTTGATATACGCCACCTTCTCGTCGTTGGTGATAGAGAAGACATCCACGTTGTCAATGGTGTGGCTAACCACCTCGCTCTTGCTCACAAAGGCGTCAATCAACAAGTATTTTCTCTTGATTTCCTCTGCCTCTTCAAACCGCAAGTCCTCGGCCAACTGCTCCATTTCGCTGCGCATATCGCGTAGGATCTGACGCGTGTTCCCTTTGAGTATCTCGCGCGCCTGAGCAATATTCTTTTGATAGTCTTCGTACGTCTGTCGAGCCACGCAAGGTCCCAGACAGTTCTTGATGTGATACTCCAAGCATGTTTGGTATTTACCTGCCTTGATACCCTCTTTTGTGATGGGTTGACGACACGTTCTGGGTTTGTAGAGTTTGTTAATCAATTCCAGTACGGCATACATCGAAGCCGCGTGAGAGTAGGGGCCATAATAGGTGCCAAACTTCTTGTTGATGGTGCGCGTCTTAAAAATGCGCGGGAAGGGCTCGTTGGTAATACAGATGCTGGGATAGGTCTTGCCATCCTTCAGCAATACATTATAACGCGGATTGTATTTCTTGATGAGCGAATTTTCCAAGAGTAGGGCATCCTCTTCGGTGTTTACCACCGTGTAACTGATGTCGTGGATCTTGGAAACCAACACCTTCGTCTTGAAACGGTCAACTTCGGTGTGGAAGTAGGACGAGACGCGTGCTTTCAGGCTTTTTGCCTTACCAACATAGATGATGGTATGCTCGTCGTCATAGAATTGGTAACTACCAGGTTTCTCTGGCAGGCGTGCTACAATACTCTTCAGATAAGCCAAACGCTTCTCGTTCTCTTCCTTCGTCATCTTCAAAATCCTTTGTCCTGCGTATGTTTCATGAAATGTTGTTTCACGTGAAACTCTGTACATTCCCTTTGTATATCGGGGGTTACAGAGTGTTTCCTTAAATCGTCATCAATGTAGTCAGGTCGATGCCGTTGAACTCGTCGCGACCATGCAACCCCTCGTCTGTAATCTCAATGATGAAGTTCATATACACCTTTTTGGGGTGGAAATGCTGTACCAGTTTGTAGGCAGCCTTTGCGGTACCGCCAGTTGCCAGCAAATCGTCGTGAATGAGAACTACATCGTTTTCGTTGATGGAATCGATATGCATCTCAATGGTATCAACGCCATATTCCTTCGAAAACGATTCTTTGATGACAGTAGAGGGGAGTTTGCCTGGCTTGCGAGCCAAAACAACACCGGCGCCCAATCTGACGGCCAGAGCGGCGGCCATTACAAAACCACGACTTTCGATGCCGACAATCTTGGTGATGCCCTTGTCTTTGTAGAGCTCATAGAGTTCGTCGGTCATAATCTTCATGCATTCGGCGTTTTTGTAGAGAGTGGTTACGTCTCTGAAGTTAATGCCCTTTTTTGGAAAATCTGGAATGCAACGCAGATTGTCCAGCAGTACTTTGTTGTTCATTTTCAACTAGTTATATTTGTTAAACATACTCAATTGTTTCACATGAAACATTGTATTATTCCTTTATACAAAGGCTTTTCGCAACAATATTTTATCGGCCCATGAGGACTAAGAGAACGTTGATGTCGCTGGGCGATACGCCAGGAATGCGACTGGCTTGTGCCAGCGTTTCCGGATCGATGGCGGTGAGCTTTTGGCGGCATTCGGTGGAGAGGCCGTTGAGTTCGTCGTATTTGAAATGCCCTTTTATTCGGATATTCTCCAAACGGTGCATTTTGTCTGCTACCTGACGTTCGCGCTCGATATATCCTTTGTATTTAATGCGAATTTCGGCGGCTTCGCTGATTTCTTCCTTTCTGTTGGGCAATCGGTCGATGAATTCGCGCAATTGTGGTATGATATCCATCAGGTTCTGGAAATTCAATTGCGGACGGGCAATCAGGTCTTCCAACTTCACACCAAACTGGAGTGGGGTAGTGCCCAACTGTTCCAAGGCACTGTTCACTTCTTTCGCTTTAATCGGGAACGTCTTGCAGAACTCAACGATTTCTTCGATATGCTGCTTCTTCTCCATCCACCAGTCAAATCGGTCTTTTTTCGCCAATCCAATCTGATGGGAACGCTCGGTGAGGCGTGCGTCGGCATCGTCCTGTCGCAGCAGGATGCGATATTCAGCGCGCGAGGTAAACATGCGGTAGGGCTCGTCAACGCCCTTCGTTACCAAGTCGTCAATCAAAACACCGATATACGATTCATCACGATGCATGACGAATTCTTCGGTTCCATCGCACTTCAATGCAGCGTTGACACCTGCCACCAACCCCTGTCCGGCAGCCTCTTCATAGCCCGTTGTGCCGTTTACCTGACCGGCAAAGAACAAACCTTCGATTTTTTTCGATTCCAACGAGTGTTTCAATTGCGTGGGGTCGAAGAAATCGTACTCTATGGCATAGCCGGGGCGATATACTTTTGCATTCTCCAAACCAGGAATCATTCGCAGGGCGTTGATCTGTACGTCCATGGGCAGCGACGACGAGAAACCATTGAGGTACATCTCGTTGGTTTCGCTGCCTTCCGGCTCCAAGAAAAGCAGGTGCTGTTCGCGGTCGGGGAAGGTCACCAGCTTCGTTTCTATCGAAGGACAGTAACGCGGGCCGATGGATTGAATCTGTCCGTTGTAAAGCGGTGAATCCGCCAATCCTGAGCGTAACATCTCGTGTACGGCAGGGTTCGTGTAGCATTCCCAGCAGGGCAGTTGGGGGAGTTTGTGGGGCTTATGGGACTCATAGGACTCATAGGTCTTATAGGACCCATAAACCCCATTCTCCCCACTAAAATAAGAAAAGCCATACGCCCGCTGTTCCCCGTCCTGTTGGCGCATCTTGCTGAAATCCACGCTGCGCTTGTCGATACGGACGGGAGTGCCCGTCTTCATGCGTGCCGAACGAATGCCGTGCTGGGTGATACTTTCCGTGAGACGCTCTGCGGCTGGCTCTGCAATGCGTCCGCCTTTTACCATTTTTCGTCCGATGTGCATCAGGCCATTGAGGAAGGTTCCTGCTGTGATGACCACACACTTTGCATGTATCTCTGCGCCCCAGATCGTTTTAATGCCCACCACTCGTTTTGTAGGCTGCGACACTGTCGCAGCACACTGGGAAGACTCCACGAGGAGCTCGTCGGCCTGATCCTGCCATACATCAAGGTTGTCGGTTTCATCGATGACGCGGCGCCACTCCCAGATAAACTTACCACGGTCACACTGGGCACGGGGGCTCCACACGGCCGGACCTTTACCTACGTTCAGCATGCGGAATTGAATGGCGGTAGCGTCGGTGACGTGCCCCATTTGTCCGCCCAGAGCGTCAATCTCGCGTACAATCTGACCCTTGGCAATACCGCCAACAGCAGGGTTGCACGACATCTGCGCAATCTTGTTCATGTCCATGGTCACCAGCAGCGTCTTTGCGCCCATGTTAGCCGCAGCACAGGCAGCCTCACATCCGGCGTGTCCGCCTCCGACAACCACTACATCATAGTTCAAAATCATTCGTTCTAGTACTTTATTTCCGTTGCAAAATTACAAAAAGTTCTGCAAAAAGACCCATTTTTTAGAAAAATACATTAATTTTGCACGCGTTTAATTATTGACAAACCTAAATATTTGTATGCTACAAATGTCAAGAGTAAATGGCAAGGCGCTTTTGATTGGCGTGATGGCTGTAGGCCTGATGGGCTCATGTATGCAGGACCATGGGGGAGGAGGCGACTATATTGCTCATCCCTATATGGAAGGCGGCTACTATAGTGACGGCAAGTTGTTTTATGACATGGATCAGAAGACGGCGAGTGTTGTCGGAACAGACGGCGGTGCCTCGGAAGTCATTCTTCCTGATGCCATCGAGATCAATGGGGAGACCTATCCTCTGGTACGAATCAAGAATCTGGGCATCTTTACAAGTCCTGATGACTATGGTAAGTTTGGCGTTACGGCCAACGGTGGCCTCTCCTCGCTGCAGCTGAGTTCCACGTTAACTTCCATACAATCTGTCGTTCAGCAAGACGTGCTTTTCGAATCCGTTGTGTATGACCCGAAAGAGGAGGATGTCTATCAGCCCCAACTTGCTTGGGGTGCTCCCCTGAAGCGCCGTTATCCAATTAAGACCCTTGTGGTGAGAGCTGGTAATCAGACCTATGATTCTCGTGAGGGCAGCAACTGTCTGATACAGTATGCTACAGGTCGAGTGGTCTTTGCTGGACTCGATGCCAAGGTGCCGCCTGCCATCAAGGAGATTGTCCCTTGTGCTTTTATAGGCTGTGAACGATTGGATAAAGACTGTACCCTGCCCAGTGGTCTTGTTAACATTGGCTATTCTGCTTTCCAAAACTGTGCGCTGACTAAGGTTGTGTTGCCTTCGTCGTTGGAGGTGATTGGTAGTGGTGCCTTTTTTGGCAATCACCTGCGTGAGATGACCATTCCTGCTGCTGTGACGGAAATCGGCGACGGTGCGTTTTCAGGCAATGACTTGACTGCTATTGTAGTAGATCCAGCAAATGAGACCTACGACTCGCGTAACAATTGTCATGCTATTATCGAGACCGAAAGTGGCAAATTGCTGCAGGGATGCGAGAATACTGTCATCCCCAATGAAGTGACAGCCATTGCCCCCTGTGCCTTCTATCAGTGTAACAGGTTGAAAAACATAGACTTACCAGATTCTTTGGTGTCTATCGGCGACCATGCTTTTATGGATTGTATAACCCTTGAAGCAGCTATTATTCCCAATGCGACGACAAGTATTGGCAAATCTGCTTTCTATGGCTGTAAGAAACTCTCACAGGTGGTTCTGCCTAAGGGTGTAAAGGTGGGAGAAGGCGCTTTCCGCAATTGTGATGGCCTGGCAGATCAGCAATCTTTTGTCAAGGTGCTTTTTGACGACCCCTCTGCCGTTGACCCCGCTGTCTTTAGTTTCAGCAAGCAGGGTAAGAAGGCGATGATGCTATTGGTGCCCAACGAGGCAGAAACACGTTTCTTAGAGTCAGAATGGAATAATTATTTCTTGTCAATTTCGACTTATTAACATGTCGTGTTGTTTGGAAAATAAATAAATATTAAAATTTTAATGAGATTTCTAACCGAAAAAGTTTGAAATCTCATTATTTTATAGTAACTTTGTGGCCGCAACGTGTGTGTGCGTACTTAATCTTAAGTATTATTGCTGTGCCCGCGAGGGTATGTTGTATGCTGACAATAAATCTAAAATCAATATTAATTCATTAATTTTCAATCATTTATGTGGTTATTTAATTCATCAATTGGTAGAAAGGTGGTGATGTCTCTCACTGGCATCGCGCTGATTCTGTTTTTGACGTTCCACTGCTGCATGAATCTGGTTGCGCTGTTCTCGGGCGAGGCTTACAATGCTATTTGTGAGATGCTCGGCGCCAACTGGTATGCTGTTGTGGCTACGCTGGGCCTGGCTGGTTTGGCCGTGGCTCACATCGTGTATGCTTTCATCCTGACGGCTCAGAACCGTAAGGCCCGTGGCGAAAGTCGCTATGAAGTGGCCACAACGGTAAATGCCGGTAAGGTGGAGTGGGCTTCTAAGAACATGCTCGTTCTGGGTATCATCATCTGCCTGGGCCTGTTGCTGCACTTGTTCAACTTCTGGTACAACATGATGTTTGCCGAGATTGTTGGCATGAGCGTTGCTCACAGCCCCGCTGATGGTTTTGCTTTCATGCAGGACACCTTCAGCAATCCTGTCTTTGTGGTACTCTATGTTATCTGGTTCGTAGCTATCTGGTTCCACCTGACTCACGGTTTCTGGAGCTCTCTTCAGACACTCGGTCTGAGTGGCAAGACATGGTTCTGCCGTTGGAAGCTCATCGGTTTCATCTACGTTACCCTGCTCATGCTGGGCTTCCTCGTAGTGGTGCTGGCTTTCTATTTCGGTTGCGCTCCTTCACTCTGTAACGGCAACTGCTGCAGTATCTGCTGCTAATTATCAACTATTAAATTTGAAAGAATTATGGCTAAAGTATTAGATTCAAAGATTCCTGCAGGACCCGTGCCTGAGAAATGGAAGGAATATAAGGCTCATCAGCGTCTCGTCAACCCAAAGAATAAGCTGAAGCTCGACGTTATCGTCGTTGGTACTGGTCTGGCCGGTGCTTCTGCAGCAGCTTCTCTTGGTGAGATGGGCTTCAACGTGATCAACCTGTGCATTCAGGACTCTCCCCGTCGCGCTCACTCTATCGCCGCTCAGGGTGGTATCAACGCTGCTAAGTGCTATCAGAACGATGGTGACTCTATCTATCGTCTGTTCTATGATACCGTGAAGGGTGGTGACTATCGTGCTCGCGAGGCCAACGTTTATCGTCTGGCTGAGGTATCAAATAATATCATCGACCAGTGCGTGGCTCAGGGCGTTCCCTTCGCTCGTGAGTACGGCGGCATGCTGGCTAACCGTTCATTCGGTGGTGCTCAGGTAAGCCGTACTTTCTACGCCAAGGGTCAGACGGGTCAGCAGCTGTTGCTGGGAGCCTATAGCTCACTGAGTTGTCAGGTACAGACCGGCAAGGTAAAGCTCTACACCCGTTATGAGATGGAAGACGTGGTGATCGTTGATGGTCGCGCTCGTGGTATCATCGCCAAGAACCTGGTAACTGGTAAGCTGGAGCGCTTCAGCGCCAACGCTGTGGTTATCGCTACTGGTGGTTACGGAAATACCTACTTCCTCTCTACCAACGCCATGGGTTGTAACTGTACCGCTGCCGTTCAGTGCTATCGCAAGGGTGCCATGTTTGCTAACCCCTCTTACGTTCAGATTCACCCCACCTGTATCCCCGTTCACGGCGACAAGCAGTCTAAGCTGACGCTGATGTCTGAGTCACTGCGTAACGACGGACGTATCTGGGTGCCCAAGAACATCGAGGATGCTAAGAAGTTGCAGAAGGGCGAGATTCAGGCTTGGGATATCCCCGAGGAGAATCGCGACTACTATCTGGAGCGCCGCTATCCCGCCTTTGGTAACCTCGTTCCCCGTGACGTTGCTTCACGTGCTGCTAAGGAGCGTTGCGACAAGGGCTTCGGCGTGAACAACACCGGTCTGGCTGTGTTCCTCGACTTCTCTGAGTCTATCAACCGTCTGGGTCTTGACGCCATGAAGCAGCGTTATGGCAACCTCTTCGATATGTACGAGGAGATTACCGACGTTTATCCTGGCGACTTCGGTAAGGAGATCAATGGCGTGAAGTACTATAAGCCCATGATGATCTTCCCCGCTGTCCACTACACAATGGGTGGTATCTGGGTTGACTACGAGCTGCAGACCACTATTCCTGGCCTGTTCGCTATCGGTGAGTGCAACTTCTCTGACCACGGTGCTAACCGTCTGGGTGCTTCTGCTCTGATGCAGGGTCTGGCTGATGGTTACTTCGTGCTGCCTTACACCATCCAGAACTATCTGGCAGACCAGAGCATCTGGGGTAAGATTGGCACCGACCGTCCTGAGTTCGACGAGGCTGAGAAGGCTGTCAACGCCGAGATCGACCGTCTGCTCAACATCAAGGGTAAGCGTTCTGTTGACTCTATCCACAAGGAGCTCGGCCACATCATGTGGGAGTATGTTGGTATGGGTCGCACCGCCGAGGGCCTGAAGATTGGTTTGAAGAAGATGCACGAGCTCGAGAAGGAGTTCGACACCAACCTCTTCGTGCCTGGCTCTAAGGAAGGTCTGAACATCGAGCTTGACAAGGCTATCCACCTGCGTGACTTCTTCACCATGGGTCAGCTCGTAGCATTCGACGCTCTCTCTCGTAACGAGTCTTGCGGTGGTCACTTCCGTGAGGAGTACCAGACAGAGGAAGGCGAGGCTAAGCGCGACGACGAGAACTACTTCTATGTTGGCTGCTGGGAGTACAAAGGCAAGGGCAACGAGCCCGAGCTCATCAAGGAGCCCCTGGAGTACGAGGCAATCAAGGTACAGACACGTAACTATAAGAACTAAGAAGGAATAGGAATTATGGCAAGAAATATTTCATTTACAATAAAGTTCTGGCGCCAGAACGGCCCCCAGGACCAGGGACATTTCGACACCCACGAGATGCACGATATCCCCGATGATACCTCTTTCCTCGAGATGCTCGACATCCTGAATGAGGAACTCATCAACGAAGGCAAGGAGCCCTTCGTGTTCGACCACGACTGCCGCGAGGGTATCTGCGGTATGTGCTCACTCTACATCAACGGTACGCCTCATGGCAAGACAGAGCGTGGTGCTACCACCTGTCAGCTCTACATGCGTCGTTTCAACGATGGTGACGTCATCACCGTTGAGCCTTGGCGTTCAGCTGCCTTCCCCGTGATCAAGGACTGTATGGTTGATCGCTATGCCTTCGATAAGATCATCCAGGCAGGTGGCTACACCACCATCCGTACTGGTCAGGCTCAGGATGCCAACGCTATCTTGATTCCTAAGGAGGATGCTGACGAGGCTATGGATTGCGCTACATGTATCGGTTGCGGTGCTTGCGTAGCAGCTTGTAAGAACGGCTCTGCCATGCTCTTCGTATCGTCTAAGGTGTCTCAGCTCGCCCTCCTTCCCCAGGGCCGCGTAGAGGCTGCTCGTCGTGTGAAGAACATGATTGCCAAGATGGACGAGCTCGGCTTCGGTAACTGTACTAACACTCGCGCCTGCGAGGCAGTATGTCCTAAGAACGAGACCATCGCTAACATCGCTCGCCTGAACCGCGAGATGATCAAGGCAAAGCTCGCTGACTAAGTCAACTCATCACTCAATGATAAAGAGCGCTGCAGATTTCCTGCGGCGCTCTTTCCTTTTTATATATACTTATCTATTTTATATATATACTTATCTATTTCCTTCTGAGGATGCCCACCACGATGAGGAGATAACCCAACAGACAGACGGCGGGTGCCCAGACGATTCTGCGAGGCGAGAAGATGTCTGGATTAAAGGCCTGCTCTGTGCTGCCGTCGCCATACATCAGGGCATATCCTGCCGCGATGAGGAGGATGGCGGTGAGAAGGATGCTGTGGCTAGAAAGAAGGGCGCGCATAAGGCGGTTTTCTGATGCACTCTTGTTACTTTCAGATGTATTTCTAAGATTAAATATAGTGTTCATATTGCTGGATGTATTGTTGGTAAATCGTTGTTCTGTTACATTGTGCGGCCAGCGTGAGGGCCTGCTCCATAGTTTTGAGCCACGTGTGACGCGAATAGGCCGACGCTGAGTGCCTTGCAGGCTTGATGGTGTCAATCCATGCCAGCCACTCTGCGGAACGCCTCAGAAGGCCTCTAACGATGTCATCGCCCTTTTCTGGTTGGTTGGTGATATAATAGCAGTGGGCCATGGCCAATGCAGCATCGGTATAAGGCACATTCTCCTGCGGCATCTCCCGTTCCCACTTCTCGCACACCTTCAGTGCCCGATGCATATCACCCTGCTGCAGCAGCGAGTCGATGAGCACGCCGAAGATAAGTTGGTGCGTGTTGGCCAGGTGTTTCACGTCTTCATCAACATAGAGTCCCTTTTTGCTGAGCCCGCCATAGCGGAAGCGGTTCATCATGTTGTCGTAGAGCCGTTCCACGTCAATTCGTTGGCCGTTGACGTCGGGCGATACACGATAGGCCAATCCTTCGAGCACCAGATGGTCGCGCAGGAACGACAGGTTGTCGCCCAAGCTGATAGAGGTATAGAAAGGCCGGCCCCAATCGCCGTGCGACAGCATTTCCAGCACCATAAGCTCGTTTTTCAGCAAATACTGTTTCCCCTTCAGCGAGATGGTCATCGTGCCCTTAGGCGAGCTGATAGTGATGCTGTCGGTGGGAATACATTGCATCTCCGGCTGACTGCTGAGCACCCATTTCTGCATGATGTTCTTCAGTTCGAAGGGGGCGTCTCCCAGCATCTCGCGGGCTTCCTCAGGGTGTTGCTGCATGTATGCCGTCACCTCGGCCTTCAGTTCCGGACAGATGGGGATAATCTCTCGTTTGCCTAATTGATAGTCCTTGTGCTGCCAACTGATGGGCAGGGCGGGAGAGTCGTAGGCGGGTCGCTTCATCTGGTCGATATACCAGTCGGTTTGCAGATACTCCAGGTTACAGTCGCGCGTGTCTGTTCTCACGCCCTCCACCTCGTGGTTATACCACAGCGGGAAGGTGTCATTGTCGCCATTGGTAAAGATGACGGGGTGACCTTCGTCCTGCATGGTCATCAGGTAGTTCTGGCCAAAGTCACGGCAGGTGTAGCGCCCAGAGCGGTCGTGGTCGTCCCATGTCTGAGAGGCCATTTGGATAGGGACGACAAGAGCGATTAGGGATACTATATAGGCCAGTGATACTCGGTGTTTCTTTAGTATTCTCTCCATTGTTTCATAGAGGGCGGCGACGGCGAATCCTATCCAGATGGCGAAGGCATAGAACGAGCCCACATAGGCATAGTCGCGCTCGCGTGGCTGCATGGGCGTCTGGTTGAGATACACCACGATGGCCAGGCCTGTCATCACAAACAGCAGCGACACTATCCACAACTGCCTGCGGCCCTCGCGTCCCTTGCGCCATTGCCAAATGATGCCCAGCAGGCCCAGCAGCAAGGGAAGGCCGTAAAACACGTTACGCCCCTTGTTCTCCGCCAGGTCCGACGGCAGTTTCGAGGTGTCGCATCCCAGCAGTTTGTCGTCAATCCATCGGATACCCGTTATCCAGTTGCCGTGCTCCACTTCGCCGTGTCCCTGTATGTTGTTCTGTCGGCCCACGAAGTTCCAAAGGAAATAGCGCCAGTACATAAAGTTCACCTGATAGGTCATGAAGAACCTCAGGTTCTCGTCCTTGGTGGGCACGCCATCCTTCGTCTCAATCCTACCCATCCAGTTCTCGTAGGCCTTGGCGTGGCGGGCAGAGTAGATGCGCGGGTAGAGGGGCGTCTCGCCATACTGCTCGCGACTCAGATATTTGCCCAGTGTGGCCATCGTCTTTGGCTCGTTCTCACACATCGGCAGACAGGCGTTGGCACGAACGAGGATGACGCCATAGCTGCTGAAGCCCACCAGCATCATCAGCAGACAAGCCAGCGACAGCTTCATCAACCAGCGCTTGTTGCCTTTCAGTTTGATGCGCTTTCCCTTGCGGAAGAACACCACAAACGCCATTGCCGGCAGGCAGAGCAGACAGAGCAGATGCACGCCGATGGAAAGTCCGATGATATAGGCAATGAGGATAATCCAGCGATCACTTCGCGGGCTGTCTGCCTCGTCTTCCCACTTCAGGATGAGCCAGAACATCAGCGCCGTGAGGAACGATGAAAAGGCGTAAACCTCGGCCTCGACAGCCGAATACCAGAAGGTGTCGCTAAAGGTGTAAGCCAGTGCTCCCACCAATCCGCAGGCCTCGATGATGATGACCTGAGGGAGCGAGATGTCTGCCGCTGCCTTCCCTATAATCAGTTTCCCTGCCAGGTGTGTGATGGTGAGAAACAGGAAGAAGATGCAGCCAGCGCTGAGTAGTGCCGATAGCAGGTTGACCATCAGCGCCACCTGCGATGGGTCGCTGGCCAACTGCGAAAAGAGGTTGGCCACGAGCATAAAGAATGGTGCGCCCGGCGGATGACCTATTTCCAGTTTATATCCGCACGCAATAAATTCAGGACAGTCCCACAAGCTGGCTGTTGGCTCCACGGTGAGACCATACACCACAGCGGCGATGGCAAAGGTGAGCCACGCCACGAGGATGTTCAGTTTTGAAAAGGTTGTTTGTTGCATGATGCTTTGCTAAAAAAATTATCGGATGCAAAGCTAACAACAAAATATTATCCGTAGGGAAAAAACTCCCTGACATTTGTCTGACAATTGCCTGACAGACGATGTTTTCGCCCTTTTTTACCCCTTTTTTACTTTTTTTCCTTTTGCTTTTTTCCCCTTTTACTCTTTTACCTTTAATTCATACGCCCTTCCTCTGTCCGACTCGATTTTCAACTCTGAGTTTTGCTCCACCACAGGTTTCAGTCTTCTTATCAGCGTGTAGAGCGTCTCGTTAGCATCGGGTTTCTTGGGCCACAGCGTGTTGCATATCTCTGTCTTTGTCAGTTGGTGCGAGTCCTTCTGGAAGAACATCTCCATCAGCTGCTGCTGCATGGGTGTCAGCTTGATGCGCTGTCCCTGTGCGTCGTAAAAGGCCCTTTTACTCTCAGCGAAACATAGTCCTCCGTATCGCAACATGCCCATACTCTGCGCCATCTCCTGGCGGCGGCGATAGAAACAGAAGGTTGCCCACAGCAATGTCACCGCCCACAGCACGGCTGTGGGCCTCTGGTCAGACAGGCTGAAGATGGTGGCCTCAGAACAGCGCGCATAGGCCCGGAACTGGCGTCCCTTCGTGTCCACTGCGATGGTTGCCCTGCCGCGCAGCTCTGATATCTGCAGATGACTGTTAAACGTCCTGATGGTGTCCTGCGTGATGACGTTGCTCTGCTGTTCCTGCATGGTGAGTGCCAGCGCGCGGTCCATATCCTCGTTCACCAGCTGACTCGTAGCGCTGTAACTGCCTATGCTGGCCAGGCTTGAAGCCAGGATGAGTGCAAACAATACGATGATGGGCAATCTTTGTTTCATTGGAGTAATGTTTTCGGTTTATTCGTGCTGCAAAGATAGGAAAAAACAGATAAGGATGCAAAAATGTATTTACTTATTCCAGTTTTTTTCTAAAAATTAACACCTTAAACAATCCTAAAAGTTTGCAGAAAATGATTCGTCTTCGCCAACTTTTTGTATCTTTGCGATAAAATACAAAAAATATGGATCAGAAGAAAATACTGCGTTTCCTGCGCCAGATGATGGCAAACAACAACCGTGAGTGGTTCCAGGAAAACAAGAAAGCATATGAGGCCGTTAGGGCCGAGTTTGAATGTGGCGTGCAGCAGGCCATTGAGCGCATTGTGTCGTTCGATCCCGAGATAGCTCATGTGCAGGTGAAGGACTGCACCTATCGCTTCTATCGCGACACGCGCTTCTCGCCCGATAAGTCGCCCTATAAAACTCATCTTGGGGCCTATATCAACGCCAAGGGCAAGAAGGCGCTCAGGGGCGGCTATTACATTCATCTTGAGCCCGACCATTGCTTGTTGGCCGTGGGCAACTATTGGTTGCCTACCAACATCCTCACCTCGTGCCGCAACGAGATGATGGCCAATACGGCCGAGTGGCTCAAATGCGTGGAAAGTCCCGACTTCCAGAAGTTCTTCAGCAGTAGCGAAGAGCCCAGCCCCGATGTTGACAGTTGGGACCAGCCCCAAGGCTTTGGTTTGACCCGACTGAAGACTTGTCCTTCTGGCTTCCCCAAAGACTGGCCTCACGTCAATTATCTGCGCCTCAAGGACTACTGTGCCTGGCATGCCGTATCAAACACCTTCTTCGAGGGTGATGACTGGCTCGACGAGATGGAGCGCATCTTCCGCGCCGCCAAGCCCATGATGGACTTTATGAACTCCGTCATTGACGACTATGAATAACCTTACCCCAAAAACTTAAAAATCAAATGAAAAAAGGTTTTTCAAGTCCACCTAATATGTATCTCATATACCTCGCATAAGCATCTCCTATTCACCTCATGGGCAACCTATAGGCGACTCTTATCTATCTTCTGTTGTTGTCCAGTTGTTGTTCAGTTGTTGTCCAGTTGTTGTCCAGTGTTTCACTGAACAACAACAGAAGAAGAAACGAACATGAACTAAACAAAAATAAGAGGTACACTTAGGATATATAGAAGCAGGATAGGAGGTGTATTGAAGCAAGATTGAAGGAGAAAATAAGAAAAATTAAAGTAGAACATAAAAAAGAAAGGAAACTGAATTATGAGTAAGAAAAGTACTCCAAAAGGATTGATGTTGATTGGTAGCCTCCGCAAGGCAGGAGTGACGACCTATATGAAGCAGGGAAAGATGATTACCCGCGTTTCAAACTCTAATGAGAGGCACAGTAACACGCTGCCTCAGTTCATTCAGCGACAAAAGATGCGACACACCATAGCACTATGGAAGATGCTGAAAGGGTGTGAGACGGTGTTTACCGAACGCGCCACTGCATATCAAAACTTCGCATCGCTGGCCAATCGCCTGCCAGTGGTTTTCGTACCGGACAACGGACAGATGAAAGGTGCATCATTTCTCATGCCAGACATTCCTGTGAGTGACGGTAAACTACCAGCAATCAACGAACAATTGGGCGAGATAGATGGTGTCCCAGCCCTGATAACAAACCTCAAGGGAGAAGCATGGGCTCCCCAGACAAAGCTGTTGCTCTATACCGCCGAGCAGCACATCGAATACAAGATGCCCCAGGTACGGTTTAGCGTGCGTGAGGTTATGTGGGAGGAAATGTCCTTTGTGGATGGACATTATGTGCTGAAGGACGAAACGTTTGCCAACGACATGAAAGGCTGGGCTCTGGTGCTGGTAAGGGGCGAACGCTGTTCGTCTCAGGCCATCGTGACCCGTTGCACACTGTATCAACAGTACACAACGGAGAAAGCTCTGAAAAAGGCTGCTAACAGCTACGGTGGCCTGACTGACCGCTAATTCACAACTCTTCGTAAATTTGCAACAGAACCAGTCAACCGACTATAAATGGATTTCTTTAGCAAAAGAGATACGTAGGAGGGGGGGGAGATATACGTATAAAACAAAGAAAGATACATGTATAAGCAGGGAGAGATACGGCGTTTCTCCATTCTCAGAGTGCCGTCCGCATGAATGAGGTCGGACGCTGGTGTGTCTCAAATTCTTGCATGCAAAGAATATGATTGACGCTTTAAAAGTATCGAAATCGTCCTCCGTTCATCACATTTCCGTGCAGAATATCCCAAATATTTTGTTGTATTCTCACGTATTCGTACTTTTGTAGTCGAAAAAATTTTGGATAAGATGAATATACTGATTATAAACGGAAGTCCGCGACGGAAGGGACTTGTTTCACAGATGCTCGGCATCATGCAGGAGGAAGCCGAGCAGAGAGGCGACAAGGTGCAGATGGTCTGTACCAACGACCTGAGCATCAAACCCTGCATAGGCTGTATGACGTGCCGCACCAAGGGGGAGTGTGTGTTGGCTGAGGACGACTCGCAGCGCGTGTTGAAGATGATGCAGGAGGCTGACGCCATCATTATGGGTGCGCCCTGCTATTGGGGCAACATCCCTGGACAGATGAAGTTGCTGTTCGACCGCATCGTCTATGGCATGATGCGCGACACGCCCCGCTTTCCTGAGCCACTGATGAAGGGCAAGAAGTGCATCCTCGTGAGCACCTGCACCACGCCCTGGCCTTGGAACATCCTGTTCAAGCAGACACGTGGCGTCATCCGTGCTCTCTACGAGATCTGCCACTATTCCGGCTTCAAGATTGTCGCTACCATCGAACGAGGTGGCACGGCAATGCATCCAGCTCTATCGGAGAAGGACAAACAGAAATGCCGCAAGGCTATTCGGAAAATAGTATAATTCTTCGCTACCCACTATTATTTTTTCTTTCTCCTTCTTGCTAATTTATGTTTCTGCGCTGAGAACTTATGTTTCTGCTCCGAAAACATGTATTTCTGCACTAGAAACTTATGTACTCAGCGCAGAAACATAAATTATTACGCTACAAAAAGACATTCTTTTCTAGATTCCACAAAAAATATCATTGCTTTTCGTCACATTGAGCATCGCTCGATGGCATTCATGCTCCGAATAATTCAAGTAAAACTGGGGTTTTCTCTCACATAATCATGCCATTTGTCACAGAATCGTGCAGAATATCCCAGAAATTTTGTTGTATTACCAACTATTTGTACTTTTGCAACCGAAAAAAATCAAGTAAAGAAGAAATGAAAAAAACAGTATTATATTTGTTGTTCGCGCTGTTGCTGACAGCTTGCTGCAGTCAGCCACAGACGCTTAGTGAATTGCAGTCAGAGTACGTGACTATCGACGATAGTATTCGCGTACATTATAAGATAATGAATAGTCAGGCAGATGCCAAGACCATCTGTTTCGTTCACGGCTTTGGCTGTGACATGAACACATGGGAGAAGCAGTTCGAGGCTTTCCGTGATGAGAAAGACCTGCAACTCGTATTCTTCGATCTGCCTGGATACGGACAGAGCGATAAACCGCACGTGGACTACACGCTCGACTTCTTTGCGCATGCCATCGATGAAGTGCTGAATGCGAATGGTATCAAGGATGTCGTCTTCGTGGGTCACAGTCTTGGAACGCCCATATGTCGTCAGACGTTGATGGCCACAGGTCACAAAGGTGCTTTGGTGGATGTAGATGGCGTGTATTGCTTCTATGATGGCACAGAGACACCAGAATATGTTGAGGCTGTGAATCAGTTTGGTCACGCCTTCGACGGTCCAGAGTGTCGCGAGGTGATCACAGGTTTTGTGTCGTCGTTGGCAGGCAAGGATACACCTCAGGAGATCAACGATTATGCGATGTCTGTGATGCCTGAGACCCCCCAGTATGTAGCATCGAGCACGATGCAGAACCTTGTTGAAAAGAAATGGTGGACGAATCGCCAGATTTCTCTGCCAGTAATGGTTATTTGCACGCAAAACAGCGGTCTTGATCCTGACAACAAGCAGAGGATGGAGCGTCTCTACCCTAATCTCAACTATTCGGAACTGACCACCTGCGGCCACTTCATCCACATGGAGCAGCCAGAGATGTTCAACGAGAAACTGAAGTCATTCATCAAATGAACATACTGATCTTATGCCCATAACCGAAGACAGACTCAGACAGACGTTCAGCGAGGGAGGTGCCCAGGAGATTTGCTGTATAATAAATTTGGCTATAATAGCAACTCTTCGTAATTTTGCAACGTCAAACTTCAATAAATAAAAAATTGATGAAAAGAATTGTTTTGGCTACGACTATCGCCCTTGCGTTTATATCAGCGAGTGGACAGGAGCAACAAGATAGCTTAAAATCTGTAAGCATGATGCAGGAGTTGCAGGAGGTTGTCGTGAAGGGCAACCTCCCTAATACCCGTCTGAAGGGCAATGCCATGATAACCCGCATTCAGGGAACTCCGCTATCAGATGCTGGCACATTGGGCGAGATGCTGGTGAAAGTGCCTGGCATGACGGGAACGGACGAGGCACCCGAAGTATTGGGGAAGGGCTCTCCGCTTATCTATATCAACGGTCGACTGATGCGCGACAATAGCGAACTGAAGCGTCTGCGCAGCGAGGAAATCCGCGATGTAGAGGTGATCAACAATCCCGGTGCGCAGTATGACGCGACGGTGCGGGCCGTGGTGCGCATCCGTACTGTCCGTCAGCAGGGTGACGGCCTCAGTCTCGACCTCACGCTGTCCGATGAGCACGACTTGCGTTACGATTTCGACCGTCCGCAGGCAAAAGTAGGTGCTAACTATCGCAAGAACGGCGTTGATGTGTTTAGCTCTGTGTATTACTATCATCAGGACTATCGTCAGTATAGCACCATCGAGGATATCACCACGACGGATAAGGTTTTTCGTCAGTATGGTCCTTACACGATGACGTGGAAGCATGATAACCTGACCTATACGTTTGGTGTGAACTGGCAGTTGTCGGACAATCACTCGCTGGGTGTGCGTGCCGATCTGACGCACCAGATGAACGGCAAGAATCAGGTAATTTACGATGAGGACGTGTTCGAGAATAATGCCCTTATCGACCACCTCTACTCCCACCAGACCAGCAGGGAGACGAAGCCGCTGGGATGGCTCACCAACACCTATTATAATGGTAAGGTTGGCAAACTGGGTGTCGACTTCAACTTCGACTTCATGAAAAACGGCACGGATACCGACCGCGAGAACGTGGAGCGGAGCAAGGTGCAGGATGATTTTGTGCTGAGCAAGTCGGGCACCAGGAGCCGTCTCTATGCCACGAAGCTGGTGCTGTCGTACCCCGTTTGGAAGGGCGAGCTGGAGGCTGGTACTGAGATGACCTTTGTGAATCGTAACAATACCTACTGGATTGACAAGGCTCTGATAGCCAATACCGATGCTGATATCACAGAGAACAATATCGCTGCCTTTGCAGAGTATGGCTGCGACTTTAAGAAGTATGGTAATGCCTCTGTGGGTCTGCGATACGAGCATACACTGCTGGAGTATGATGATGCCATCAATAAAGACGAAAGGCTGCATCGCTCGATGGACGAGTGGTTCCCTACGGCATCGTATTCTGTAGCTTTGGGTAAGGTGCAGACGGCCCTGTCGTACAGCATGAAGACCTATCGTCCCAGCTTCTTCGCTATGAACGATGCCGTGACCTATATCAGCCGCTATATGTATCAGGCCGGAAACTCCCAGCTGCTCAACGAGCGCGTACGCGACCTGACGCTGAACGTATCGTATAAGTGGCTCACGCTGACAGCCTCGTACGAGCATCTGACAAATCCCATTACCCAGTGGAACTTCCTTACTGAGACAGATGCTATGCTTTGCAAGCACATCAACCTCGACAAGCCCATCAACACGCTGAGTGCCTATTTGGCTGTAACGCCTCGTGTCGGCATCTGGTCACTCAATGCTACGGCTGGTTTCGAGAAGCAAGACCTCTATCTGGACGTTGAGGGGCCTCAGGGCGTTTACCGCGTCTATTACGACAAGCCGCAATATACGCTCAATGCCTATAACACCTTTACGCTGAAGCATGGCTGGAAGTTTGATGTCAATCTGATGTACCGTTCCAGTGGATGTTCCTACGTGTTCTATAATGACACCTACAATCTGCGTTTGGGCCTGGTGGCACAGAAGTCTCTGCTCCATGATAATTCGCTGACACTCCGTGCTGCTGTGCTTGACTGCTTCCAGCGCAACCGCATGAACGAGTTCTCTGATTGCGGCTATAACCAGATTCAGCAGAACAACCGCTTCTCTACCCACAAACTGATGCTTTCAGTCATCTATCGCCTCAATGCCACCCGCAGCAAGTACAAAGGCACTGGCGCAGGTAAGGCTGCGATTGAGCGATTGCAGTGATGCTTGCATCGACTGCAGAGCGTGAGCAGGCTCGACCGAAGGTCAAGGATGCTCAGGCCAGAATGGGGTCATAGATAGCACCATTACCATTCATCACATTTTCTGGCAGAATATCCCAGAAACTTGGCTGTTAGTTCAACTAATTGTAATTTTGCGGCGTCAAATCATTAAATTATAACAAGGTGAAAAAAGAAATGAAATTCTGTCAGAGTTGTGGGATGCCACTGACTGACGAGGTTCTTGGTACAAATGCCGATGGAAGCAAGAACGAAGATTACTGCATGTACTGCTACAAGGATGGTAAGTTCTTGCAGGATTGCACGATGGAAGAGATGATCGAACATTGTGCGCAGTTTGTAGGTGCAGTAAACGAGGGGTTGGAGAAACCCATCACCAAAGAGGAATATATCGGAATGATGAAAACATATTTCCCCCAGTTGAAGCGTTGGCGTAAGACACTTGCTGTAAACGATGATGAGGCTATGAAGGTCAATCCTGCTTTGGCTGGGGTTAAACCTTCTCTCTGCGTGTAGCCCACTATAAGGCTAATCCCAAGGCCAGCATCTATTTCTGCGATGAAAAAGGGTTTAAAGGTATGATGCTTCGTGGCACAATGGAAGTTTTGACAGATGCCAAGAGCAAGGAGATGATTTGGCGCGAGGGCGACGAGCAATACTACCCCGGGGGTGTAACCGACCCCAACTACTGCGTTCTGAAGTTCACCGCCACCGATGGTCGCTTCTATAGCGATTTTTATCCACGTAGTTTTGTGATTGAGTAACAAAGATGGAAACAGAAAGAATACTATTACGCCCTTGGCAGGAGAGTGATGCCGAGACGCTGTTTAAATACGCCAGCGACCCCGATGTAGGGCCTCGTGCCGGATGGCCACCACATCAGTCTGTAGAGGAGAGTCTGGAGATTATCCGAACTGTCTTTAGCGCAGAAGGGATGTGGGCAGTTATATGGAAAGAGACTGGTCAGCCCATTGGCTGTGTGGGCTACCTTCCAGCACCCGCATCGAACCTGAAGATTGCTGAAGATCAAGCGGAAATAGGTTATTGGATAGCCCGTCCGTATTGGGGCAAAGGCATCTGTACGGAAGCACTTCGGATGGTCATCGACTATTGTTTCAATGAAAAGGGTTTTATTGTACTTTGGGGTGACTACTTTCCCTCAAACCCAGCGTCTGGTCGCGTGATGGAAAAATGCGGTTTCGTTGACACAGGCAAGGAAACGCTTTGCCCCAATTTGGAAGTCGGCTCAGACCGCCCAGTAAGAGTAATGAAATTAGAACGATTATGAACATACTGATTATATCCGGAAGCCCTCGTAAGGGAGGCAATACAGAATTGTTGGTGGATGCTTTTGACAAAGGTGCTGCAGCGCATCATCATGTAGAAATCGTGTCTGTGCGTGATTATAAAGTGAATCCATGCTTGGGATGCAACGCTTGTGCCAATGAGCGCCATGAGAGTTTACTCTTAGATGGCCGAATGCAGCCAAGTGTCGCCGAAGGCAACGCATGCTTCAAGACAAATGGTGTCTGCGCTCAGAAGGATGACATGACCATCCTATATGAAAAGATGAGCCAGGCAGATATGCTCGTCATTGCCTCGCCAGTCTATTTCTATGGCATTAGTGCTCAATTGAAGGCTGTCATCGACAGGTTACATAATCCAATCCGAGACACCTTCAACATCAAGAAAATGGCATTGTTGTTGGTCGGTGCCGCTACGCTGCCAGAGTTGTTCAATGCCATCCTGACGGAATATAACCTCTGCTTGAAGTTCTTTGGTATTGAGGATGCTGGTAAGGTACTTGTCAGAGGAGTCAAAGACAAAGGCGACATCAATAACACCGATGCACTGAATGAGGCATACACATTAGGACTTTCAATATAAACAATGAAAAGATTTCAATTGGCTGCGATTTATTTCATCCGTCATTCCTGCCTTTATAGCGTGGTGCTATTATCCTGGTTTAAAGATTCATCATCATGAAAATATCAAATTGGTTTAAGGGTTTCGAGAGAGGTATAACACGGCTCTCTCCAGAGGAGCGGTCTGCATTCTTCTCGGAATGTGGGAAAAACTGTGTAAATGGTGGCACGCTTTCTGTTTACAAGAAACTCTATGAGGATGCCAAAGGGAACATGGATGTGTTCTTTCAGATGGTTAATGATTTGCCAGGAGTAAAAGGTGAGGTCGTTGAGAAAGGTCATGTTTATCGACTTATCTTCTTGGAATGCACCTGTGAATTGTGTAAAAATGGATATGTAACTACGCCTTTGCTCTGTGAATGTTCACGCCAAAGTGTGATTTATTCGCTGCACAGTTTGTGGAAAGACAAGAACTTTACCGTAACGCTTTGTCATTCCATCTTGGGTGGTGGGACAGATTGTAAAATGAGAATAGAGGTCGATAGATGAAACAGGAAATAAACCTTCAAGAGAGTAATCGTGCTGAAGCATTCCGTATGTGGATGTCATCACCCATGCCGATGGTAACGTTGGTGAAGACTTTTGATGTCACCCGCTTGGTAAAAGTTAGCAAGAAGAGTGGCGTGAAATTCACAGCGTTGATGTGCTGGTGCATAGGCAAGGCGGCGAGTCAAGTGGAGGAGTTCTATACGTTGCCTGTAGATGGAAAGTTGTATCGCTACGACAAGCTTGCCATCAACATCATTGTAGAGAACAGTAAGGGAGGCATCAGCTCCTGCGACATTCCTTTCTCCGATGATTTACAGCAATTCAATCGCTACTACCTGTCGTTGACAGCGCAGGCAGCGAATGAATGTAAGAGCTCCTTCCTCGACGAGCACATGGTTATCGGCACATCTGCCATGATTCAGACGGAACTCGACTGCATCGTCAACCAATATACTGATCAGTTCAGCAATCCGATGGTGATGTGGGGCAAGTATCGCATGGGACTGTTCAAGACTACTCTGCCTGTATCTTTCCAATTCCATCATGTTCAGATGGATGGTGGCCATGCTGCAAAGTTCCTTCAGCGCCTACAGAATGAAATCAATAAGTTAAAATAAAAAATGGCAATAACCGAAGAAAGACTCAGACAGACATTTAGCGAGGGCGGCGCACAGGAGATTTACCAAGAGGTGAAATCTACGGACGACTTCCTTGGCTTTGCTCGTCAGTATGCCTTCAGTCAGGATTATCGCGTGGCAAGGAGTGCCTTGTGGGGGCTAACCAAGGCCAGCAAAGAAGAATTAGCGCAATTACAGGTGATACTGAACGAAATTATAGATCAGGCCATGCAGACAGAGAATACTTCCGTCAGGCGACTATCACTAAACGTTATCGAGCGGCTAGAGATGAGCGAGGAAGACTTGCGGACGGACTTTCTTGATTTCTGTTTCGAACACATGATGGATGTCGAGGAGTTCCCTGGCATTCAGTCCGTTTGTATGAAACTTGCCTTTCGCATGTGCAAATTTTATCCAGAGTTAATGGATGAACTGAAACGCACTCTCGAAGCGATGGAGATAGACTTTTACAAACCCGCCATAAAATGCGTAAGAAACAGAATTCTGAACGGCAGACTAAAGTAAATTGAATAAGAAAAAAGCTAAATGATGTATACAACTCAGAATTTACCCAACACCCGTATCGACGTAGCCGATGCCTTAAGAGGTATTGCTGTGGCTGGTATTATTTTGTACCACTCCGTTGAGCACTTCAATATCTTCACGCAGGAAAGCATCCTCCATGCATTACCCAGCGACCAGACAGTAGCCGACGTATTGGCGTGGCTGCTATCCGGCAAAATGTACGGAATCTTCGCCATGCTCTTCGGACTGAGCTTCTTCATCATGAACGACAACCAGCAACAGAAGGGAAAGAACTTCTCTGGACGCTTTGCCTGGCGCATGTGCCTACTATTTATGTTTGGTATCGTAAACGTAGCCTTCTACGATGGTGATATCCTGATGCTATATGCATGCTATGGACTGTTACTCATCCCCATCAGCTACCTGCCATCGAAGGCGGTTTGGGGCATCATCGGCCTTCTGGCCATCCAGCCCGTGGAGCTCTATTGTCTGCTCACAGGTACTACGATAGATCATTCCACCATGTGGGAACTCTATGGAAAAATCAACAGCATGCACGAACATGGCACCTTCCTTGAGAATGCCCTTACAAACCTAAGATACGGATTTGAAGTGAACTTCCGATTCAACATCTTTAGCGGACGACTCACGCAGTTGCTCTGTCTCTTTATTCTTGGCATGCAGCTTGGTCGCCAAAGAATGTTTTACAATGAGGGTCGCAACCTACAGATATGGCATCTGATACTCCTACTCTCTACCGCTGTCGTTATCGCCCTCAGTTTCATGGACTTTGGTAATCTGGAAGGTTGGCTCAACCCTATCAACAACCTCATCATCCTCCTGATGATTGTCTCGGCAGTGGTTTCAGCATGGTATGCTTTCGAAAGTGTGCGTAAGGCACTTCATCATCTATGCATTTTCGGTCGCATGAGTCTTACCAATTATCTTTTGCAGTCAATCATTGGCTGCTCAATATTCTGCGGATATGGCCTGGCTTGCTATTATAAATTAGGTATAACATACGCTGTACTTGTTGGTATCGCGATGGTCATTGCACAATACAGTTTTGCCAGATACTGGTTCAAGAATCACCAGCGTGGACCACTGGAAGGCCTCTGGCGAAAATTAACATGGATATAAGGAAGAACCTTTGCATCATAAACTAATTAATAATTGTAATGATAATACGAATATGACAAAAGAAGATTTATTTAAAATGATGAACGAGCATCCTGTGATGCACGTTGCAACGAGTGATAATGGACAGCCTCATGTACGCGCCATCCTCATGTTCAAGGCTGATGCTGATGGCATCGTATTCCATACGGGGGTAACCAAGGACCTTTATCGTCAGCTACTGAATGATCCTCGCTCTGAAGTGTGCTTCGCCTGTGGCAAGCATCAGGTAAGAGTGGAAGGACGTTTTGAACTTGTAGAGGACATGGCTTTGAAGGAAGAAATAGTCAACCATCCATCTCGCAAATTCCTAAAGCCTTGGAGAGAGCAGCAGGGCGACGAGGCTTTTTTCAGTTTCTTGAAAGTGTTCCGTATGCAGCATGGAAAAGCTCATGTGTGGTGCATGGAGGACAACTTTAAGCCCAAAGAATATATCGAGCTGTAAATTAAGATAGTAAACAATTAATTGAAGAAATATGGAAAAAGAAATGAAATTCTGTCAGAGTTGCGGAATGCCACTGACTGACGATGTTCTCGGCACAAACGCCGATGGTAGTAAAAGCGAAGAGTATTGCATCTACTGCTATAAAGACGGGGCGTTTACAGGCGACTTTACTATGGAAGAGATGGCGGATTTCTGCGCCCAGTTCGTTGACGAATTCAACAAGAATACAGGACAGAGCCTAACCCGAGAGGAGTACAAACAGCAGCTTCTTAAGTACTTCCCCAACCTGAAGCGTTGGCAACTGCCTGCAGACGAACTACCACATGCCACATCGCCTCTGAAAGAGCAGCTTATTGAGGAAATAAATGCTCTAGGTATCAAGGATATGCCCATTATTACCAATCTTTTCGTGCTGCAGGGCTCTTTTGTAAATATGTCGTATACAGTCAATGGCAACACGGTGAAGTTTCTTGATGACAGCGCCAGCTATTGGGGTACTCAAGTTGAGAAGGGCGATGGCAGATGTTTTGGTATTGCTTGTGACGAGCACTATATCCTTGTTAGTGAATACGGGAAGGATGGCGCAGATGCGAAACTCGTGGTTTTGAAAAATAGAGACTGACGAGTAACTCAGAGCTTATGACCACAGGTTCGCTGACTGTTCTGTTTGAAGATCCTTTCTGGATTGGACTGTTCGAGATGATCGATCAGCAGGGACTGCGTGCCTGTAAAGTAACATTTAGAACAGAACAAGATCGAGCTGAAACAACGCTCAAAGGCAGAACGTGAGGCTGAAAAACAACGTCAGTTCGACCTACATCAGGCCAAAAAGAAAGAAAAGCATAGAGGACATTAAATTATCAAGGAATGAACGCAATATTATACATACATGGCAAAGGCGGCAGTGCAATGGAAAGTGAGCACTATAAGCTACTATTTCCTGACTGCGAAATGATAGGCTTAGATTATCAGACGTTCACTCCTTGGGAAACAGGCCAGGAGATACGCATAGCCGTAAAAGAACTGAAAAGGAGATTCGAAAACGTTATTCTGATTGCCAACAGCATCGGGGCATTCTTCAGCATGAATGCTGGTATCTACGAGATAGTTCAGAAAGCCTACTTCATCTCTCCAATAGTGAATATGGAGAAACTGATTAGTGATATGATGAAGTGGGCCAATGTCACAGAGCAGGAACTTGAATCAAAAGGAGTGATTCACACAGACTTTGGTGAAGATTTGTCGTGGAAATACCTGAATTATGTCAGGAGCCACCCTATAGAATGGCGTGTGCCAACGCGGATTCTTTATGGCAGCAAAGATCATTTGATGTCTATTGAGACCATCACCGACTTTGCCAATAAGCATCAAGCCACTCTAACTGTCATGGAAGGCGGTGAGCACTGGTTCCATACAGAAGAACAGATGCTATTTTTGGATAATTGGATAGCAATGAGATAAGATGATAATTGAGGAGAGACTCAGACAGACATTCAGCGAAAGGCTACGGGTAGGCGCGACAGCGGGAAAGGGGGGAGCTTAGGAAATTATCTCCATATTATCAGCAAAACTGATAAGAAGTATAAAAGAATAGTAGTATCTTTGCAACATCAATTTAAACTAACAACAGTATGAAAACTATTTATGAGTGTTCGCAAAGCACTGGGATAAAGTGGCTTACCACTATTTTCTTCATTATCATTTTTGCTTCTATTTTGGTGGAGATCTATTGTTTTTCTAAAGGCTCGGTAGATGTTGCTACGGCAATTATCGTTACGGCAATTCTCCTTGTCGCGTCCTTATCGTGTTTCTTCGTTTTTCCCATGTATATCATTGTGGACGATGAAGGAATAGGTATTCGCACCTTGTTGCATACCAAGTGGATATCGTATGAAAGCATTGATTACATAGAACGGTTTGATGACCAGAACCGATTGTTTGTAAACAAGGGAAAAGTAGGCAAGGTGACATTGGGCACTTCTTTCCAAATGGGATTATTCAGTGCAGGTAACACCATTCGTCTGTTTGGCGTTGGCGGCGTGTTTGGCTATATCGGTTGGTTCCGCACAAAGGGTGTCGGCACGTTCCTCTCGTATGTCACCGATACCAAGAAGGTGTTCCTGATTCATCGCATAAAAGGCTTACCTGTTGCAATCAGCGTAAGCGAGCCGGATGAGTTTATGCCTTACTACATGAAAGGAGGACAGAAATGAATATCTTCTACGATTTCTCTTCAGCACTCCTACAAGCGCGTCAGCGTAAGGATGTGACACAGGAACAGATAGCTTTTGCTTTGGATATATCACAGGCCACATATAATGCCTGGGAATGTGGACATCGAATTTGCCCTTACAAGCATATCATTGCCCTTATCTGTTATTTTGACGATGACCAGTTTACTCGTCGAATGTTCCGTATCCTGCTTACCTTGCAACACAATATGGCTGGACTAAACAGAAAGTCGAAAGATGAGCTTACCGCCTACTATTCGAAGCTTATTAGACTGCTTGCAGACGAAAGCTTGGAATGGATCAAAACAATATAAAATTTGTAAGCAATGAAAAAGATAGTTGTGCTTATCCTCCTCATTGCAGGATGGCAGACCATACAGGCTCAAAATGTGAGCCTGTTCAAAATCCTCAAAGATTCGGCCTATCAAACAACTGCCGATTATCAGGCAGGCAACAAGTATCAGAAGGATGCCATACTCTTCATGGATATGGTGGCCGACACACATCCTTATTACATTAAGGCAGAGCGCCGTGCGGAGTGGTTCGCCAAGAAACCGGCACTCATGGATAAGTGTAAGACTATTCAGACAGACGAAGACTTTGCCGATGCCATTATCGAGGTATTAGGACCCTTGTACGACAGGCATACGAACATCACGACGATGAAACGCATGCAAGAGAGCAAAAAGCCAAGGCCGGCAGATCAGCAGGTAGCAGAGACTGGCGCCACTGTCAATATCATGACTCGTCGCGTCAAGAACTACGACTATCAGCTCTTCCCAGAACAAAGTATCTGCTATCTGCAGTTCAATCAATGCGCCGAAGCGAAAGACAATCCCTTTTCTACGTTCCTTAACGACATGTTTGCCAAGATAGACGAGGGAGGCATCAAGACGCTGGTAGTAGATGTGCAGTACAATAACGGTGGCGGTAGTCGGTTGTGCGATGAGCTGTTCCTGCATCTGTATCCCCTGAATAAGATGAAGTTCTTCACTACTTATCTGCGTTTCTCTGACCTCATGGCTATGTATAATCCCAAAATCGCAGAAGTCATGAAGAACTGGGAAAACGATGGCCATAAGGATGAACTCTATCAGATGCCTGTTCCCAAAATTCCTGCAGACTTTCAACAGCCCAAGCTCTTCGATGGACAGGTAATCTTTGTCATGGGTGAGAGGACATACAGTAGCGCTGGTATGCTGCTGACTTATGCCCGTGACAATCATGTGGGCACCATCATAGGCACAACTGCCACCTTTTCGCCCTCTCACTACGGCGAAGTTATCCCATACAGGTTGCCAAACACCGATGTTCTGGGCAGCATCTCTACCAAATACTTTGTCCGCCCCGATGAATCCCAAAAAGATGATGGTTTCATGCAGCCCGATGTCGAAGTCAACCTTGATGACAAGGAAGCAGTCTGGCAGTTCATAGTAAAAAAATACGGAAAAATGAAATAGAAAAAAATGTCTGCCTCCATAATGATGTAGATCGTATAGCATAGAATAATACTGACGCCTATTGTAATAACAGAAAAAAATGGTGACATACAATTTTATTTGATTAATTTGACAGTAAAAGTAATAAAAACAAGCGAATAATTGCATAGAAATGACATTTTTATCATAATTATATGTACTTTTGTACTGCAAAACAAGAAATACCAAAATTGTAAGAGAGAGCATTATGAACAACGGATTCATCACAGTGGCGGCAGCAGTACCGTCTGTCAGGGTGGCCGACTGTGCCTATAACCTGACTCAGATAGAGGACCTCATTGCCCAGGCAGAGGGCAAGGGCGTGGAAATCATGGTTTTCCCAGAGTTGTCCATCACTGGCTATACCTGTCAGGACCTGTTCCGTCAGGACCACCTGATGATGCAGGCAGAGAATGCGGTGCTCAGGTTGCTCGACTTCACCCGCAAGTTGGATGTCATCAGCATCGTTGGTGCACCTGTGCCTGTGGGCAACCTCCTGCTCAACTGTGCCATCGTCATCCAGAGGGGCGACATCCTGGGCATCGTGCCCAAGACCTATCTGCCCAACTACAGCGAGTTTTACGAGAAGCGCTGGTTCGCCTCGTCGCAAGACCTCCATCCCACGGAGATTCGCTTTGCAGAGAAGAGGCTCACGGTGACGTCTGCTCCACAGGTGTTCCGCACGTTTGAGGACGTGAAGTTTGGCGTCGAAATTTGCGAAGACGTGTGGGCTCCCACGCCTGCCAGCAACCATCTGACCCTGGCTGGTGCCGACCTTGTGTTCAATCTCTCTGCATCCGACGAGCTGATAGGCAAGCACGCTTATCTGAAGAGTCTGCTCGCCCAACAGAGCGCTCGCACCATCTCTGGCTATGTGTATAGTGGGTGTGGCTTTGGCGAGAGCACACAGGACCTGGTATTTGGTGGCAATGCCATCATCTATGAGAACGGCCACCTGTTGGCCGAGGGTGAGCGCTTCTCTTTCAGTCCGCAACTGGTTATCAGTCAGATTGACGTCGAGAAACTGCGCTCAGAACGCCGTTGCAACACCACCTTCGTCAATGCACAGCGACCCTCCAGCGATGAGCGTCGCGCCTGCGACGAGGTGTTTGTGGACTGTCTGCCGCCTGTCAATCAGCCCATCTCTCCCATGGCGTCCTCTCTGTTGCCATACCGCTGGGTCAACCCGCATCCCTTCATCCCCTCTGACGACATGATGCAGCAGAGCTGTGAAGAGATTTTTAATATTCAGGTGGCGGGATTGGCCAAGCGCCTCACTCACACCCACAGCCAGAAGGTGATTATCGGCATCAGTGGTGGTCTCGACTCCACCCTGGCCTTGCTGGTATGCGTAAAGACCTTCGATAAACTGGGCTACGACCGCAAGGGCATCGTTGGCGTCACCATGCCTGGCTTTGGCACCTCCGACCGCACCTATCGCAATGCCGTCAGCCTGATGCAGAGCCTGGGCATCACCATGCGCGAGATAAGCATTGCCAAGGCGGTGACGCAGCATTTCGAGGACATCGGCCACGACCCTAATATCCATGACGTGACCTACGAGAACAGTCAGGCTCGTGAGCGTACGCAGATTCTGATGGACCTCAGCAATCAGCTGGGCGGACTCGTGGTGGGTACGGGCGACTTGTCTGAGTTGGCGCTGGGATGGGCCACCTATAACGGCGACCACATGTCGATGTATGGCGTCAATGCCAGCATCCCCAAGACCTTGGTGGCCTATCTTGTCAGGTACGTGGCGCTGAGCGGCGTCGATGCCTCGTCAAAGGCCACCCTGCTCGACATCGTGGACACGCCCATCAGTCCTGAACTGGTGCCCACAGACAGCGAGGGCAACATCAAGCAGAAGACGGAAGACCTGGTGGGTCCCTACGAGCTTCACGACTTCTTCCTCTATCATTTCCTGCGCTTTGGCTATCGTCCCAAGAAACTCTATCTCTTGGCGCAGCGTGCCTTCGATGGCACCACACCAGGCGCAGGCACCTACGACAATGCCACCATCAAGCATTGGCTCACCACCTTCTTTCGCCGTTTCTTCAACCAGCAGTTCAAGCGCTCCTGCCTGCCCGACGGCCCCAAGGTCGGCTCTGTCAGCCTCTCCCCTCGTGGCGACTGGCGCATGCCCTCCGATGCCTCTTCTGCCACCTGGCTCGCCGAGTGCGACGCACTCGCCTAGTTATAGTCCTCGGTGACCCAGGTGCGAATCACTTCGTTTCGCCAGAGCTCGCTTCTAATCTTTAGATAACGAATGATCAACTCCGCTTGTTGTCCAGTTGTTGTTCAGTTGTTGTCCAGTTGTTGTCCAGTTGTTGTCCAGTGTTTCACTGAACAACAACTGAAGAAGAACCGAATATGAAATGCACAAGAACAAGAGGTACTATGACATGGAGTATGAGGAAAATTTGAGGTAGATGAGGTGAACAGAAATGGATGCGAAAAGGCTTCCATTTCTAGGCAAAATAATACAAATGTAAATATGTCTTAACGCAAGAGGGACTTGAAGTTATCAACAAGGCAACATTAACGAAGACGGTTTACAATATAGAGACGGGATACTTTATGGAACAGGAGCGT
>CACYNE010000015.1:55749-58947 GCA_902775605.1 uncultured Prevotellaceae bacterium | reverse complement strand
ACTTATCAAGGCAAATAACATGAGAATTGAGACAGCAATGAATCATAATCAAAATGACGGGCTCCTGAAAATGATCAGAAGAACCGACCCCATGATCTTCGAGACACTCCAAAATGCTGTTTTGTTGAATTGAGACAAAGATTTGTAGGAGCGAGACAGCTGTTTTCTGGGTTTGCTGTACCTTTGCAGCGTGAAATAAAAAAACAAAGCGTATGGAATTAAGTCTCATCCTCAGTGTAGCCCTCGCCGCTGCCATGATAGTAGTTGTATTGGTGCTCGTGGCCGTCATCGTTTACTTGCGGTGGCAGATTGGCGACAAGAATGCTACATTAGGCCGGTTCATCGACGAGAACGAAAAGATGCGCCGTAAAATAGAAAGTTTTCGTTAATTAACTAATAAATAAAGAACAAAAATGAAAAAGATTTTGATGACATTGACTTACGGTCGAGCTTGCTCACGCTCGACCAAACGAACGAACTTGTTTGGTGCTCGCTTAATCGCAACCTTCGCAGCCGTATTTTGCTGCGCAATGACAGTTTCGGCACAAGATGCCCAGACAGACAGGAACCGGACGTATCGTATCACGCTTGGCAATGTGCAGTACACTCACCACGATGAGAAACTATCAACTGGCGATGCCATTGGCAAGGTGCTCACCGGTGTACTGACCGGTAAGACTGACGTGCAGGCTACCAAGTATGAAGAAGACGTGAAGAACGCTATCATCAAGGGACTCTCCAGTTCCCGCCGCTACCGATACAACGACGGTCTGCTGGATTTGGGTGATGTCGTGGAGGAGGGCAACCTCGTGGCTGACGCTGTCATCACCAACATAAAGGCCAATACAGATAGCCGCACATGGAAAGACAAGGACGGAAAAACACAGATCACAACCAATTATAAGGGTGTGGTTGAGGCGATGCTTACGCTGAAGGATGCTAAGACAGGCGAGGTGGTTGCCAGCCCGACGTTCAGTGGTTCGGGCATGGGCAGTTCTTCGTACTCCGATTCTGACAAGGCCATCCGCGATGCCATTAGTCGTTTCTCAAACCGTATCACCGAGTGGCTTAACAAGTACCGTCCGTTAGAGGCCAACATTATCGAGGGCTCAACTGCCAAGAAGGACAAGCAAAAAGAGGTCTATATTGATCTGGGTAGTAGTGAGGGGGCTTCCGAGGGACTTCACATGGGTGTCTATATCATCAAGACTATCGCCGGACGCGAGGCCAAGTCGCAAATTGGAAAACTGAAGATTGAGACCGTGGAGGGCGATGACATCAGTCGCTGCAAGGTGCAGAGTGGTGGCAAGGACATCAAGGCCGCTCTCGACGCCGGCACGAATCTCAAAGTCATCTCCATCGACTGATAAAACCTTTGACAGATGACGAAGATAATACTATGCACTATCAGAAGAAAATCAACTAAAAATAAGTAACGATGAAAAAGATTCTAAAGAAGCTCGTAGCCGTCGCTTGCTGTGCAATAACGATGATGCTGCTCTTAATTTCGAGCTTTACGCTCGCCTCATGCGACAAGCTTGAAGATGAACTGGATGGAATGAATGAAGCCAGGGCCTACTATAGTTACAGATCCGCCAGCTCAGACTTCGACTATCAGGATGCCTGTGGTCCTTTCGACACAGCCATCAGATTCTCTGTAGGTCTCGACCCCGTCATGGGCGGTGCCGATGACAAAGTGAAAGAAGCTTGTGATGCTTGTTACGAGAGTCTGAAGACTAAACTTAGAGGTAGAAAAGGTAATGTGATTATCTCCAAGACCCGTCATCCAGACGGTAAGCATAAATTATTTTTAATATATAAATTCTAAACAAAAAAGATAATGAAAAAAACTATCATGACGCTAGCAGTCCTTTGCTGCTCAATGACAGTGCTCACCGCTTGCGGAAACAAAGACATCGCCTCGAGCGACCAGCGCACCCTACCGGTGCTGGGCTACAGCACATTTCATTAATTTTTTATCATTCATGAAAAGGCCTCGCTGGATTTCTCCAGCGAGGCCTTATTTTATCCCTGTCAATCAGGAATGTTTTGAGCTTACTTCAGCATAATCTTCTTGACAGTACCGTCAGAGAGGATAACGATGTTCAGACCCTGCTGCAGCGACTGGCGGGGCTGTCCGTTAGGTGCATAGATGCCAGCGGGACGCACCTTGGTGTCAGTGACATTGGCGATGCCCAGCGTGCCAGTGGGAACGACACGGCAGTGGAGCAACAGGAACTCGCTGAAGCCTGTGCCGTTGTTGACGAAGCTGATGACATGCTTGCCGGCAGTGGTCACCTCGAAGGGCAGTTCCACGAGGGTTGCCGATGAGAGGTTGGCCGAGTTAGAGCCATTGGCATTGGGCTTGGCTGTGAGGAATTCAGTGGCTGCCAGCACGCTGTTTGAGGCATTCAGAATCTGGCCCTTGTACTGAGGTGTGCCCTTCCAGGCTGCCATAGCAAACTGCAACTTATAGGTGCCGGGAGTCAGGTTGAGCGGATAGCTGGTCTGACGTCCGTATTCAGCCGAGGTGGTGCGCCAATAGAGACCCTTGCCCTGATAGCCAGAGAAGCCTGCCATGGTGCGTGAGCCAGAGCCGTAGCTGTTGGGATATTCGTGAACGTCGGAGCCATCGGTGGTGCGCCAGCCCTCAGGCATGGCACCGTTGATCACATTGGTGAAGTCGAGCACATAAGCTGACGAATTGTCATAGAACACGGGTTTGATGACCACATTATCGTCCCACATGGTGAAGGTGACCTCAGTAGCACCCTTCACCACGGGAATGGTCTTGCCCATGGTGTAATAGACAGAGTTGATGACCTGCAGCTCCTTGATGCCATAGCCCTCGTCGGGGGTGATGGTGAGGTGGACGGTCTGTCCCTCGGCAGCAGAATCGACATCGGCCACGACGCGTCCGTTGTCCACATCGCGAACGGCAATCTGGAACTTCTCAGCGGGGGTGCCCTCGGGCTCGTAGATAATCTGGTCGATATACATGTTGATGCCACCTGTATTGGTCAGTTTCAGGTCGTTGGTACCAGCCTTCAGCGTGGCCTGGAAGGCGGCCTTTTTCCATGTATTCTTGGCTACCTTCTCGATGGCTACATTTTGATTTACTCCGTTAACGGTGGCACGGATATTGCCTGCCTTCGACGAACCACTATAGCGCACGTAGATGGTATAGTTGCCTGCCTG
>CACYNE010000015.1:0-55730 GCA_902775605.1 uncultured Prevotellaceae bacterium | reverse complement strand
ACATAGCCCATGCCGGCAAACTCCTGCATATCGGGGGCACACCAGCCTGAGTGCGTCAGGTCAACCTTGCTCACACTCTTATAATCCATATTCTCGGCCTCGATAATCACACGACCCACATAGGGCTCGGGCTGCTTAGGCGTGGGCAGAGCCTGCTTCTCGATGGCAGGGGCATCTACCGTCGAGCGCTCGTTAGTGCCTGTACAACTGATAGAGATATCGACAGGTCCCATGTGCTTCACCTTGACAGTGTAGAGATGAGTGGCCTCGTCATAGGTTTCTGAAGAAATCGAAGCGTTCTGACCCGTAGCACCTGTGCTGTGCTTTGACAGCGTATAGGTGGGTTTCTGTACTGCGCCAACGATAGAAATCTCGTCAGTTTGCTGGGCGGTGGAGTCGCTGCGATAGTTGTTCAGATAGAAGTCGATATGGTCGGCATACTCCTGGATATAGCCACTTGACAGTTTGCCGTAGAGCAGTTTCAGCGAGTCGCAGGTGTTATACTGCAGGGCAATGGCTGCCTCGGCAGTCTTTTTCTTGTTCAGATAAGAATATGGCGTATAGGTAACCAGACGGTTGCGATAGCGATTGACGTAGAGGTCGCCTTTGCTCACCTCAGGATACTGGGTATTGAAGTCGTTGGTCTTCTTGGTAATAGAGCCCCAGCGCGAGGTGTAGTTGGATTTCTTCACCTTCACAGGGATGGTCTTGGCGATGCTGTCGTAGAGGTCGATGACAATGGGTATAGCGCCATAGCGACCTGTCTTCTTGAAGTAGCAGAAGTTGTCCATCCACTGGCCGTTGCCCCTGTTGAAAGGATCGGTCTGCTTATAGACGCCGTCGTAGAGGTTGCCCCAGGCAGCATACTTATCCTCGTCACTGCCACTGGTCTTATCGTTGATGACGACAATCTTCTGCTTCTGCACCACTTCCTCGCGGGTGGGGATATACATGGTGCCGTTGATGACCTGACGGAACATGTCGAGCCAGATACCCTTGAAATTGGGGAACATGCCCCAGTTGCGACGGGTGTAGCCATCAACAGTAGAATTGCTGAGGTTCTGGAAATCTTCGGTCCAGATAAGTTCAGGACCATCCCACACGGCACCGCCGTTGACACAGGTCTGTTCCATCACCGTGCCAATGCCAGCCGAGCCAGGATATTTCTTGCCGTGGTTCTCGCCCAGCACAGCACCAAGGGCACCGTTCCATCCGCAGTTATCGTAGCGCACGCCATAGTTGGTGGCCAGACCAGAGATGAAGGGGCCGAAGGTGACACTCTCGTTGTTATAGAAGCACGAGCTGGTGGTGTACTTATAGAGCCAGAGGCAGGCCTCGGGATAGGCCTTGCAGGCGTTGAGCAGGTTCTTGTTGCGCTTCATCATGCCCATGGGGTTGAGCAGATGGCTCCAGATATTGCCGCAGAACGAGATGGTGAGCACGCCGCCATAGTTGTGGTGCATCTCCACCAGCTTGGCAAACAGGGCGATGCGCGATGTCTGGGTGCTGGAACTCTCGTCACCGCCCTCGTCAAAGCCCCAGAACTGCTCAGCATAGTTCCAGCCAAGGAAGTTGGGGAAAGCTTTGAAGAAATATTCGAAGGTCTCAAGGTCGTAGTCCTGGATATGGGTGTGTCCGCCAGAGGCTGGCTGACAGGTGAACCACATGTTGTTGAGTTGGCAAACAGTGGCCCATGACTTCCAAGTGCGCACGGCACAGCGAGGCATGCGATACATGTTGAGATCCTTGTCGTATTGGCACGACAGCGAGAGGTTCATGCAAACGTAGGGACGGATGTCCGCAGGAATCAGGTCGATAATTTTCTGAGGGTCGGCACTGTTCCACACGTCAACATGCACCATCCACAGAGGATGCTGCGAATCGATAGGACGGCGCTGCTGGGCCGTCAACGACTGAGCTGCCACCAAAAGAAGCAACATCAGCAGTAAATGTCTGAATTGGTTGTGTTTCATTTTCTCAGTGATTGGTTATTAGAATTATTTGATAATCATGACAAAACCGCCACGAGGCTTGCAATCCAGCGAAGCGGGCTTATTCTTCAGGGTAGTGATGTTCCAAGGCTCGCCATCGGCAAAGAGGGTCACCTGTTTGCCTTTCACGAAACTGAGAGGCAACGACAGGGTCTTGGCTTCGTCGGTGCCATTGATGCCAGCCACATACCAAGTCTTACCACTGCGACGGGCTAGCACCACGCTCTCACCAGGATAGCCAGAGACAAAGCGGGTCTCGTCCCATGCGGCGGGCAACTCACCCAGGAACTGCTGCACCTCTTTGGGCTGAGCCAGGAAACTCTCTGGACGGTCAGCCAAGTGCTGCAGGCCACTCTCGAAGAGGGCTGTAAGGGCCAACTCATGGGCATGGGTGGTGATATGGGGATGCTGTGAATCAGAGAATGCGCAGGGGGTATAGTCCATCGGACCAATGACGTTGCGGGTGAAGGGCAAGGTGGCGTTGTGAGAAGCGGCCTTCGTGGTGAAGGTGCCCACATTGTTATACCACTCGGCACCATAGACGCCCTCGGTAGAAAGCAAATTGGGATAGGTGCGCTGCCAACCACGGGGAATGGTGGCGCCGTGGAAATTAACCAACAAATGATGGCGGGCGGCACTCTCCATGAGGTCCAGACAGTAGTCCATGTTCTTCAGATTCTCGCCTGAGAAGAAGTCAATCTTCACGCCTGCCACGCCAATTTTCTCACACCAGGCAAACTCCTTCTCACGGTCCTCGGCCTTGTTGAGGCGGAACTTAGGCGTGGGGGCACCGTCTATCCAGCCCACTGACGAGTTGTACCAGATCATGGGCTTGATGCCATTGTCGAGGGCATACTTCACGGCATCCTCCACAGTATAGCCGTCCTTCATGGTGTCCCACTCGGCATCGATGAGCACATAGGGCAACTTCAGGGCTACGGCCAAATCAACATACTTCTTGATGATGTTCATATCGTTGGAGCCGTGGTTATAGGCCCAATAGACCCACGACACCACACCGGGGTGAATCCAACTGGTGTCGTCCAACTGGTTGGGCTCGCTGACGTCGGTGATGAGGGTTGACTCCACCACATCGCCCAGGCTGCCAATGATGGCCACACGCCAGGGAGTGTGCCAGGCACCTGTCACCTTTGATTCGTTCTGGTCGGCCACCACACGATAGAGCTCACCCTCGTTGTAGAGGCATGAGGCACTTTGCTGACGCTCGATATTGGCCTCGGAGATGAGGACGAAGATATCGTCAGACGACTGAATCAGAGCGGGATAGCCCCAACGGGTGTTCCAACCGTCGGCAGAACGCCACACGCCGCTGAACGACTGACCAGGGCGGGTCTTATAGGTGGTGGTCATGGGGAAGAATCCCTCTGCGCCATCGCCCCACTGCATAATCCAGCGGCGGGTGCCCTCGGGAATCTGATAGGTGGTCAATTCGCGAGGCAGGTCGCCATTGAGGTTGGTAAACTCATAACGGAAGGCTACACCATTGTTATATACGCGTAAGACCATGCTCTGGCCTTCGCCCACAGTCCAACGATACTCGTTGGCCTCGTTGGTACAATGGCTACGCTTGCCGGCCAACATCTGATAGTCGGCCTTGACCTTGCTGACAAAGGTGAAACTGGGGGCACTGGTGGTTCCCTCGATGCCAATCTTGGGCATCTGCAGGGCCACCCGTCCGTCGCGACTGATGGTCAAGCCCTCCTGCTGAGTCTGCACACTGAGATGACCGTCAGGAGAAGCAACCTTATTTTTTTGCTGTGCCGACATTGACAAAGAGACGAATGTCAGCAGAAAGAAGAAAATCTTTTTTGTCATCATTTTCCTTATTTTACTTACATTTTGCGTGCAAAGATACGAAAAAAATTTCTTTTAGCAAAAAAGAGCCCTCCGAATGTCATTTTTATCCTATTACAGGTCATTTAAATCTCAGATTATCAATATGTAATTAATTCATAAAAATAGTAGATTGTTGAACAAAAAAGTTGCGTATTTGGCAAAAAAATAGTACCTTTGCAGCCGAAAATTTTGCAATAGGTATTATTTATTTACACACAAGTATAAAATTTGAAGTATTGTATGCGTAACGAATGGCGTGGTTTTAAAGGAACCAAGTGGACCGAAGAGGTCAATCTCAGAGACTTTATTCAGAACAACTACACGGCTTACGAAGGCGACGAGTCTTTCCTGGCCGGACCTACTGATGCCACCAACACTTTGTGGGGACGTCTGCAGGAGTTGCAGAAAGAAGAGCGTGCCAAGGGTGGTGTGCTCGACATGGAGACAGAAATCGTCTCAAGCATGACCGCTTATGGCCCTGCCTATATCGACGAAAATAAGAAGGACCTGGAAAAGGTGGTTGGTCTGCAGACCGACAAACCCCTGAAGCGTGCCTTCATGCCCTTCGGTGGCATCAAGATGGCTGAGCAGGCTTGCACAACTTATGGCTACCAGCCTTCAGAGAAACTGCACGAGATTTTTACAAAATATTGCAAGACCCACAACGATGGCGTGTTTGATGCCTACACCGAGGAGATGATGCACGTGCGTCACAACCACATCCTCACCGGTCTGCCCGATACTTATGGCCGCGGCCGTATCGTAGGTGACTATCGTCGTGTGGCCCTGTATGGTATCGACTTCATCATCGCTGAGAAGGAGGTTGACAAGCGCAACTGCGGCTGTGGCGTGATGAGCGACGACATCATCCGTCAGCGTGAGGAGATCTCTATGCAGATCAAGGCACTGAAGGAGATGAAGGCTATGGCTCAGATCTACGGCTTCGACATCTCTCAGCCCGCCAGCAACGCCCGCGAGGCTGTGCAGTGGCTGTACTTCGGCTACCTGGCTGCCATCAAGACTCAGAACGGTGCTGCTATGTCAGTGGGTCGTGTATCTACCTTCCTCGATATCTATATCAATCGTGACCTGGAAGAGGGTACACTGACTGAGGCCGAGGCTCAGGAGCTCATCGACCACCTGGTGATGAAGTTCCGCATGGTGAAGTTCGCTCGTATCCCCTCTTACAACCAGCTCTTCTCTGGCGACCCCGTATGGGCTACCCTCGAAGTAGGTGGTATGGGTATGGACGGCCGTCACATGGTGACCAAGAACGACTACCGTTTCCTCCACACACTGGAGAACATGGGTCCCTCACCCGAGCCTAACCTCACTGTGCTCTACTCTCCCCGCCTGACAGACAACTTTAAGAAGTATGCTGCCATGATCTCGGTGAAGACCAGCTCTATTCAGTATGAGAACGACGAGGTGATGCGTCCTGTATGGGGCGACGACTACAGCATCTGCTGCTGCGTGAGCGCTACTCAGACTGGTAAGGAGATGCAGTTCTTCGGTGCACGTGCCAACCTGGCAAAGTGCTTCCTCTATGCTTGTAACGGTGGTGTTGACGCCAAGACTCGTGAGCAGGTGGCTCCCGGCTTCCGCCCCATCAAGGACGAGTACCTCACATGGGAAGAGCTCGCTCCTCGCTTCGACCAGGCTATGGACTGGCTGGCTGGCGTCTATGTGAACACCCTGAACCTGATTCACTACATGCACGACAAGTATTTCTATGAGGCTGCTGAGATGGCTCTCATCGACACCAACGTACGTCGTACATTCGCTACTGGTATCGCAGGTTTCTCACACGTGGTTGACTCAATCTCGGCTGTGAAATATGCCAAGGTGAAGATGATTCGCGACGAAGAGGGATTCAACGTGGACTATGTGGCTGAGGGTGACTTCCCCCGCTACGGTAACGATGACGATCGCGCCGACGAAATTGCTGTATGGCTGCTCAAGACCTTCGTGAAGAAGATCCGCAAGCACGCTACCTATCGTAACGCTACTCCTACCTGCTCTATCCTGACCATCACCTCTAACGTGGTTTATGGTAAATATACAGGCAACCTGCCCGACGGACGCCGTGCCGGTACTCCTCTGTCTCCTGGTGCTAACCCCAGCTACGGTGCTGAGAAGAACGGTCTGCTGGCTTCACTGAACTCAGTGGCTAAGCTGCCTTACGAGTATGCACTCGATGGTATCTCTAACACTCAGACCATCAGCCCCAACACTCTGGGTCACGATGATGAGGAGCGCGCTACCACACTGGTTCGCGTGATGGACGGTTACTTCAGCCGTGGTGCTCACCACCTGAACGTGAACGTGTTTGGTGTTGACAAGCTGCGCGACGCTATGGAGCATCCTGAGAAGCCCGAGTACGCTAACTTCACCATCCGTGTATCTGGCTACGCCGTGAAGTTCATCGACCTAACTCGTGAGCAGCAGGAGGATGTGATTGCACGTCAGGCACACGAATCTCTGTAATCAAACTAGGAAAACTAGATAGACTAGTATGACTAGCAAAGGTTATATTCATTCAACCGAATCCTTCGGCTCCGTTGACGGGCCAGGGATTCGGTTCCTTATTTTCCTGCAGGGCTGCCACATGCGCTGCCGATACTGCCACAACCCGGATACCTGGAAAAGTGGCAATTCCGGAGAACCCACCACCGTCGATGAACTCCTCAACAAGGCAGAGCGATATCGCAGCTACTGGGGACCGGAAGGCGGCATCACCGTTAGCGGAGGCGAGGCACTGCTGCAGATTGACTTTCTGATTGACTTGTTTGAGGAGGCGCACCGCCGAGGCATCAACACTTGTCTGGACACTGCTGCACAGCCCTTTACCCGTGAAGAGCCTTTCTTTTCGAAATTCGAGAGACTGATGAAAAGCACCGACCTAGTACTGCTCGACATCAAGCACATTGACAGCGAGAAGCATCGCTGGCTGACGGGTCACAGCAACGAAAACATCCTGGATTGCGCACGTTATCTGTCGGACATCGAGAAACCGGTATGGATTCGTCACGTACTGGTGCCTGGTATCACCGACGATGAGGAGCAACTGAAACAATTGCGTCAGACGCTCGACACGCTGAAAAACATCAAGAAAGTGGAAGTGCTGCCCTATCACACACTGGGCACCTTTAAGTGGAAGCAGCTGGGTATCCCCTACTCTCTGGAGGATGTTCCCACGCCAACCAACGAACAGGTGGCACGAGCACGCGAGATTCTAACTACTTAACGGGAATCTCCAATACGAATCGGGCTCCATCTTCATAGCTGTCATCAAGCCACAGGTCTCCTCCCAACAGGACGGAGAACTGCTTGGAGATGGACAAGCCCAAACCAAGACCTACGGAGAAGCTGTTTATCTTTGAGAACTGTGTGAACAGGCGTTTGCGATAAACCAAAGGAATGCCGGGACCCTTGTCCTCAACGATAAACTGCAACTTCTTACCGCTCTTCTTCACACGCAACAACACTTGTCCGTTAGTGGTGAACTTCTTGGCATTGAACAGAAGTTCGTGGATAATCTTCATCAGGTATTCCTTATGGGTACGGAGCGTCAGGCTCTCGTCCACATGTGACTCCACCTGCAGGTCGGCTACATGGGGCGTACGGGCATTGAACACACTCTCGGCCTCACTAATGAGGTCAACACACCGCACATCGTCATTCTTCTCAATACTCTTGCGATTGTCAATGGCCGACGACGCCATCAGCATGTCAACAATACGTGTGATGATATTGGCGTTGTGCTGCATAGCCTCAGTAACCTGGCTCACTTCTTCCCTGGAAATCATGGTATAGTCATCACGCAGCACCTGGACAAAGCCCATAATGATGTTCAACGGTGTGCGAATCTGGTGAAGTACATCCTGCAGGAAGGCCGTTTGACGCTGGGCGGCCTCAGCTGCCAGGAGGTTGGCCTGCTTCAACTCCTCGTTGTGGGTAGCGGTCTCGCTATTGACGCGCTCCAGGTGGCGCACATAATTAGACAGCGACTCCTGCATGGTAACAAAGCTGTTCTGAAGGCGTCCCACCACATCGGAACGGCGACTACGTTCGAGCGGCTTGTCAAAGTGTCCATCGGCGATATAACACGTCTGCCGTTCCAATACGCCCAACGGTTTGATAAAGAAGGCCACAATCTTTCGGCAGAAGAAGAACATGCTGACAAGACCCAGACCCAACAAGGGAATTAGGATGTAGAGCAATCGGTTATAACGGCAGAAGATATCACTCTCAGGGCATATCAGGGCGATGCTCCAGTTGGTGTGCTCTATGGGCTGATAGAACACATAACAGGTCTCGTCATTGATAGTCACCTGCATATAGCCTTTCTTCATCGCCATCATCTCGTGTCCCAGGGCAATCATGTCAGCCTGAGTAAGTGGGTCTCTGTCGTCGAAGATGGTCTTGTTGCCCAATTTCGTAGAGTCGGGATGAACCAGGAACTTGCCATCCTTGCCCAACACCACACAATAGGCATGGTCATAGGGCTTGTCGCGCAACAGGACCTCGGACAACCACTGGAGTGACAAATCGATGGTAATGACTCCCTCCAGATGGCCGTTACTGCTGATGGGGTCGCAATAGGATGTGATAACCTTGGGTGAGGACAGCGGACCTGCCGCATCATCGTAAGGCTCTATCCATTGTGCCATTTCTGTGTCGATGCCACGAGGGAAGGAATCTGGATTCATCGTGATAGTGCAACCGAAGATATCGGGATTGGTCTGGAGCGCACGACGCGAGAAAGCCTCAAGGGAGTCGGGAGCCTGATCTTCCTGCAACTGCCACTTCATATTTCGGGAGAGCGTTTCCACCTCCATCATATAATTGGTCACACACGAAACGGTATTCTCTAACTTACAATGGGCACGCTCTACGGCTTCCTGACGCAAGATACGTCGCGACTGGAAAAAGAAATCGCCAAGGGCATAGACGAAAACGCCTATCACAAAGGGGAGTGATATCAGACAGATCTTCGTGGAGAGGGAATAGTGGTTTCTATGTATTCGGAACGGTAGTTTCATTATCGACAGCTGTTCTGTTTACTGATACTTCAATGATTTGATCAAGCAGGGATGTCACTTTCGCCGTATTATCGGCTATTCCTGTTGTCAACTGGGTCACATCAATCTGCTCCAGATTGTTGTTATGCTCGCGGATGACTGACACAGCGGAGGCAATCTCATTGACGGGTGCCACCAGTTGGTCGGTCATATTATGAATGAACGAAGACTTCAAGCGGTCTGCCTTACGGGCTTTCTCACGGGCTTTCTTCAGAGCCTTTGTCTGTTCCTGAAGCACATCGGAATGCTGATGAATCTCTGAGAGGTAGTTGGACAGCGAACACTGCATGGCTCGGAAACTACGCTGCAATCCGCCAATCTCGTCTTTGCGAAGGCTATCGGCTATCGGCTCGTCAAAATGACCTGACGCCAGACGCTGAGCAGAACGATCTAGGTATCTGATGGGCTTCATCAAGAGATGGATGATATGAAAGCAATAGACAAGCAACAGCAGTAGACTGCCGACAATAATCAGCACGACATAGTTCTGCAGGCGATTATAGGTGGCAAAGACTTCTGACTTGGGACAGACAACGTCTATGCTCCAGCCTGTATTCTTATAAGGCTTGTAGAACACATAGCTGTCGGTGCCGTAGATATTCACGGACATACAACCACTTTCGCCATTCAACATGGAATGGGCCAAGGCCTTAGAGGCCTCATCGGGATAGCTCTCCAACTGTTTAAGGATATTGCCATCGTACAAGCGGGTACTGTCTTGATGGATGATGAAGTCACCATTCTTACTCAAGAGCTGGCAATGGGTATTGGGGAACGGACGAGCCTCTTCAACCACACGCGACAACCACTCCAAAGAGATGGCGGTGACAAAGATGCCCACCACACGGCCATTCTTGCGAAGAGGAATACTATATCCCATGATGGGATAACCAGCGCGGATGGGTTCTATCGTAGGGTCACTCCACTCTGTCTGACAAGTGGCCATAGGGCGCACATACCAATCTTGTTCCGTATAGGGCTTCTCGCCAAAACGGTCTGAGACGCCAATAGAATCTTTTGCACGATAGGAGCAGAACATGGTTTGCGTTCCTTTTCCCTTCCACAGCACAGGATCCAAAGCAACAGCACAGCCTACCACAGAAGGGTTCTCCTCCATCATCTTCCGGGTAATATGCTGTAATTCAACTGGATTGTCTATAGAACGCTCAACACGCCAATAGGTATTGTTAGCAGCCACTTCCACCTCACTCAACCTATTGTCGATGCTTTGCATCATGCCGTCGAGAGCGGCTTCCGATTTAGCCAATGCCTCTGCCTTCACTGCCCTGCGTGCATAGATAAACATCACAAAAAGAGCAGCCACCAGGATGACTGCCACAAACGCAACCAACCAAAGACTCAACTTAGTTGAGAGCGACTGACGGATAAAAGAGGGCCATTTCTTCATAAGCAGATGCAAAGATAGTGATTATATCCGATATGAACAAAAGAAACCCAAAAAATTATTGTAGTTTTCACACATTAGTAAAATATCCTGCCATTCAGCGAATGACAGGATATTTCGTATGTGTTGACCTTTCTAATACAGGGGATTATGGCAGGATAGGCTCGCCCATTTCTGAGTGCTCTGCATCGTTGTCGTCCAACTTGAACAGCATGAACTGTGGGGACTCTGTTGTGCAGGTGGTCCATCCCAGACTCTCTCCCTCCTTGCCATTGGGATCACTATACTTGGCAAAGTTGGTCCAGGCGGTCAGCATCTTCTCCGACAGGTCCCAGTCACCTTGGGTCCAAGGACGCCAGCAATGCTTCAGCGACTTGAAGACGAACCACAGGTCAGAAGAGTGGAATGCACCTTTCAGGCGATTGGTCACCTCAGGATGCTGTCCATCATCGGGCAACGGACGGGCAAACTCATAAGCCCAGGCCTTGTTGCCCTGCTGCTGGCGCACTTTGCAGAACTCAGCAATGCCAGGAGACATATTACCCATATCGTTCAGCGTATAGCCAATCATATAGGGAACATCGGCAATAGAACCCTCACGGGTGGCCTCATCAAAGCTCTTCTTTGACACATAGCCATCAACGATGGGACGCTGCATCAGGAACACATCGCTCTTGTTCACCATATTATATAATTGGGGGATGCTGTAAAGCAACTCTGTTGATGCCTTGCGCAAATCCTCCAAACTGTTCAGTCCTGCCCAGTCCATCACCATCTTGGTCTCTGCCTCGCTCTCCTGCAGAGTGGGATTATAGCTGAAGAACTTATTCATTGGCGTAGCAGGCTTGGCCTCATCACCATCCTTAGCAGGCACATTGATGCCACCGCCACTCATAATAACGGCTTTGTGGAACAGCCCACGAGCCAATGGCGATTCGCACAGCGTACGAACGCTGCCAGCGCCAGCACTCTGGCCAAAGATGGTAACGTTGTCAGGGTCACCGCCAAACTGGGCAATATTCTCTTTCACCCATTTCAATGACTGAATCTGGTCAAGGATGCCATAGTTGCCACTCACCTGATGGGGACTCTCTGCCGACAACTCAGGATAGGTCATGAAGCCGAAGATGCCCAGGCGATAGTTGATGGTGACAAGCACCACATCCTTCGAAGCCCACTCCTGGCCATCGAACTCGGGCTCTGAACCCCAGCCTTCACGATAGCCACCGCCATGAATCCATAAGGCCACAGGCAGTTTCTTATCCACCTGACCGGGAGCCTTGGTATAGACATTCAGATACAGGCAGTCCTCACTGTAGGGAGCCTCGTCGCCGTAGCCCCATTCTGTGGTATAGCCACCAGGATAGTGTACTGACTGATAGCCAGGATGGCCGAACTTGTCGCACAGGCGCACGCTGTCCCAAGCCACAACGGGCTGAGGCTCTTTCCAACGCAGGTCACCAATAGGAGGTGCTGCATAGGGAATGCCTTTGTAAACGTAAACGCCAGGATTCTCGCACTTAATGCCTTGAATCTGACCACCTTCAACACTCAACACCGGGCAAGCAGCTTCCTCGCCGGAAGAGCAGCCCATCAATGCCATAAACGGCATCAGTAATAATAATAGTTTTTTCATTATGATATGGTTAATGGTAAAAATTATATCTGGAGATGATTAGTGATTTCTGGAGACGATTATTTCTGAGGGAAGATGACGCGATAGTTGCCACTCAGGTGCATATAGGCAAAGAGTCTCAGCAATCCGTCATAATACGCATCAAAATAACCATCCTCGAAAGGCTTGTGCTCGGCCTTCCAGAAGGCGTCAACAAACTCCTTGCTCTTATCGTGTGAACACATCACCGAGGCAGCTGCTGTTGTAGCCACCAGTCCAATGCTGTGGCGCAACTTACGGAAGCCACCAGCCTGGAGGATTTCGTTTTCCTCGGGCAGACTGCCATCCGTGCGATACTGGTCAACGAACTTGTCAACACCTTGTGAATAGAAGAAGTTCTGGATGCGCTCACCATACTGGCGCTGCCACTCACCATCGGCACAGCTCCACTCATAGTCCATCGCGATATTCATGGGAACACGCCAAGAGTCATAACGGAAGTTATTGCTGCTGTTACGGCGACCACCCCAGCCTTCCATCAAGCTACCGTCATAGTTACACATGTCGGGATTGAGACCTGTCTCAGGATGAATGGCCTTATGCAGGAACTCACGACTCTTAGCGGCACACTCGTTCCAGTAGCCAGAACGTCCGTCGTCTGCCCACTTAGCCCACACCTCATAGAAAGCAGGGATATGATACGAGGGGTCGGTATAGCGCTGACCAAATCCATCGGGAGTAAAGGTAATAAGCTTTGTCTCTGGGTCAACAAGGAACATTTTCTGAGGACCTTGTGGCTGCTGAGGACGCTGAGCACGCTGTGGGCCGCCACCAAAGCCACCAAAGTTGGGTCTGGGCTCGGGAGTATATTCGCGTGGCATCGTGCAGTTCAAGATACGCTGTGCCTCTGCCTTATAATTGATGCCTGTGTCATTGCCCCAACGGTTGGATGCAAAGATGAGGGCGGTGATATAATACAACTCGCCATCTGAGGCGGCACCAGCAGAATTCTGCGTGCCATCAATCTTACAGCTCCAGGCAAAATAGCCCTCACGGATGCCATCTTGATGCTGCATGTACTTCTTGCCCCAGCGCCACAGCTTGTCGAAGATGTCCTTCTTGTCCATCTGAACGGCAATCATCATGCCGTAGCTCATTCCTTCGGTACGCACATCATGGTTCTTGATGTCTGAGATATACGCCATAGTGTCGTTGACCTCAAAATATACCTTGTTGGGACCGTAGAACACATCATTGAACACCTGCTGCAAACGGGCCTCAACAGCTTTGGCATCATAGCCCATTTCTACAAATACATTCCTATACTTCTTTGTTTCAAAAGCGCCCTTTTTCCAAGGAGTTAACGACCAGATGCTTGCACTGACAGCGAGCATCATCATACAAGTAAACAATCTTTTCTTCATGTTGGTTTTATCGTTTAATTAATATCTTTCCATTACGAATAACAAGTCCTTTCTTGGCATCGGTCACACGCTGACCCATGATGTTATAGACAGCGGACGAGGCTGATGGTTGTGCTGTGACATCACGAACGCCTGTATTGGCGAGATCCAGAGGCATGAAGTCCTGAGTAGCATTGGGGAACTGTGCATAGACATCGAAGGGCAACAGTGTACCGTCTGCTAACAGGCGAGTGAAGCCCCACACGTTTTGCTCTCGGCCCAGCACGAAATCACCCTTATACAGAGGAATCTGTGTATAAGTGCCACGATAGTTGGCATCCAGCGGACTGGTAGCAAACGCCACATCACCCGTTCCCACGAAGGTGAATTCTCCATAACCATTAACCAATACCGGCTGGTGAGCAGCAATAGTGGTTACAGGCTGTAATGCCATATCTTCATTCAGAATATAGGCCTGAACATCCTGCGGTACAGTAGCTTCAAACGGCAACATCAGCATACGCAGACCATTGATGGTGCAAGTCAGCGAAGCCGTATTGGCCGTAAAGGCCTTAGAGGGACGGAAGTCTCCGTTGTCAGCTTTCAGTACCAGACTCTGACAGTTGGTTCCTGATACCACATTGGTAATATCTGCCTGCTCACCGCCCTCCTTGACGTATGCCACACGGTTGGTTCCTGCGAGCCAAGGCAATGTGGCAGGCAGTTCGGTAACATTGGTCAGGTCTATACTGGTGCAGGCCTCATCGGCTGTATATTCCATCACATAGCTATCATCAGCCACATAGGCACCACTCAGGGTAGCAGCATAGCGACTGCCGTTATCCAGATAGACATCACCAAACGTGATGGTCAGGTGCGACTGCGAGTTGTCACAGGTCAGTGACAGCAAGCCAATACAGCCATCTGTAAGTGTTGCAGGCGAGAGGTCGAAGACGATATCAAAGTTCTGTCCAATACTCAAATCAAGGCGTTCATACTCATGGCTGACAGCCTGTCCACTGGCATTCACATAATAAAGTGTTGGCTTACCTGCCGTCAAGGAGTTGGTTGACGTCACCTTCTTTACTCTCATCACCAGACGAGCATAACGATCGTTCAGGGCGATGTAACCATAACTCAGATTCTTTCTTGAAGAAATAAGAGCATTAGAGCTGTCAAAGGTCTTTGTCTTATTTGAAATCTTATACGACGTACCAAAGCTTGACTTGGTGGTTGTCATATCATCAATGCGGTCAAAACGAGTGGCTGTTCCTGTCATGTTAGACACCTGACGGTCACGTGACTTAATAAACATAACAGTCACCACGCTCAGGGGCTCTACAGAGACGACAGGACGACAGGTCTCTGATTCAAGAGTCAGGTCTGTCTTCTTAAAGCTCTTCGACTTGCCTGTTGTAGCAATTTGTCCCTGTTGGGTATAGAAAGGAAGATCCAAGGTCAGATCCACAGCCGTTTCCGACGTATTAGCCATAACAGCCACCACTGTATCACCCGACTGTGAGAGATAGGCCGAACCCTGCAGTCCGCTACCACTAAAGACTGCATCCACGCGGGTCATTCCAGTGACATATTTTGCAAAATGAGCCATGATATAGCCACGCTTGGTAATCGTGCCACTACTACCGGCACCACGCTGTCCGTCACCCATAAAGCCGTAATAACGTTTGGCAGCATAGTGAATCCAGGCATTAAAATCACCCAACATACAGGTATTGATGGCAGTGAAGAAATTAAAGAAGTCTTTAGAGAAATCGTAGTTACGGGTATTATTCTCTATCTCATTCCAGTTAATCAGATACTCTGTCATCCAAATCTCCTTGCCTTTCTTTGCCAGATTCTTATAGGCACTCTGGATGCCGCCATACTGGTGACCACCATAGATATCAAAGCAAGGCAATACATCTGTTTTATTCAGAGCATTGGCATAACTATCGCTGACAGCCAAGGTCTCTGGTGCCATTATCTTACAACTGATAGAGCGTCCGTAGGTCTTCACAAACTGTGCTATCTCGGAAGCATCCCACAAACAGCCAGCATACGGTGCGGGCCAGTCAGGCTCATTCTGAATACTGATAGCATCAAGCTCGACACCATTTTTGCGCATATACTGCACATAATCCTCCAGATACTGAGCATAGTCAGCCCAATTCTCCTTCTTCAGTTTTCCTGTTGTGCCGTCATCATTCTTGGCATTCGAGGTTCCGTTGGTCTTCCATTCTGCCGGCTGTCCCCAAGGTGAGGCAAATACAATCAATCCCATCTGCTTGGCCTGCTTGGCCGTAGCCAACGACTGTGACCATGCATTCTTGCCAATAGGAATATAGAGACGCATGATATTACATCCCAACGTACTTGTCGAGCCCCACACTTTCTTAATCTCAGTAGTTGACATGTGATTATAAGCAAATGATGGTGAACAAACAAATGCGCCAAATCCTGTTATTCGCTGATGTTGGTTTGTGGCATCAATCTTCAATGTTGATTTCTGTTGAGCAAACGACAAAGCCGCTGTCAGCAGTAGTAAAGATAAGGTCAGTACTTTTTTCATCTTTAGTTATTTTGCCTGCAAAATTATGAAAAAAGCAGGAAAGAACTATGTATCATTCGTTTCGTTATCTTTAGTTTTTGTTGCACAAACAAAAGAATGCCGACTTAAGTCTGATGAGACACAGACTTAAGTCGGCTATTTAATTTAGGCTAGGTTCTTATTGGTGATAATCTTATTGGAAAAGCCTTTGAGCCATCTGATAGAGACTACGACGCCAGGTCAGGAACTCGTGAGCAGTTCCCTCACTGATATAGCCCTGGGCGTTGAAGCCTGCAGCCTTCAGCGCATTAACGCTGTTGTTGATGCCATCAGGATTCTCCTTTGAACCACAGCTCTCGAAGATATACTTCACCTGCTTAGGATCCTTAATATCCTCGGGACTGTAAGTACCACCGCTAAGCAAACCATAAGAACCGAACATTTCAGGACGACGCAAGGTGATGGTCTTGGTTTCCATACCACCCATTGACAGACCAGCCATAGCGCGACTTTCCTTCTTAGCAATTGTGTTGAAGTGGCTGTCGATATAAGGTACGAGCTCGTCGCAAAGAACAGTCTCGAACTCCTTGGCTGTAAAGCCACCCAGTCCACCAAACTTGATATCGTTGGTCATACCATAAGTCATGACGATGATGAAGGGCTTGCACTTACCCTCAGCCAGCAGGTTGTCCATAATGAGGTTAGCATGTCCCTGGTTGGTCCAAGCATACTCATTCTCACCCCAGCCATGCTGCAGATAGAGCACGGGGAACTTCTCTTTCTTGTTCTTGCCATAGGTAGGTGGCAGATAAACAAATGCACGTCTCAAGCAGTTGGTGCTCTCACTCCAGAAGCGAACCTCGCTTACCTGACCATGCTCTACATTCTTCTCAGCATAGAAGTCCTGATCCTTAGCGGGAATCTCGATACCGCTCTCCCAACGGCAAGAGCCGAAGTAGTTATTGGTACCGGGGTCATTCAACGTACCACCATCAACAGTAAGGTGATAGTAGTGGAAACCCTCATCCATCGGGCCTTCAGTCTGACCAACCCATGAGCCGTCGAAGAAACGACGCAGCTTGGTGCCACCCTGTCCGCCCAATCCCAGGCTAACAGTTACAGCCTTAGCATCGGGAGCCTGAACACGGAAACGAACATAGCCCTGAGAGTTTACCTGAGGATACTCCTGACCAGGCTGATTCTTTGAAGAAGGCTTGAAGTCATCAGCCACACCCTCGACCTTGCGGAAGGCCATAGAAGGATTGAACTGCATGGGCTGCTGACGCTGCTGAGCACGAGGCTGACGAACAGGCTTCATAGGCATATCCCATGCGGGAGCCTTCTTATCCTTAATGAACTCATAAGCCAACTTAGGCTTGTACTCTGAATCGAAAGGCAGAGGATAGTTTGCTGCACCCAACCAAGAGTCGCGGTCGCCTAGGTTCCAGAAAGTAACACAGTCGATAACATCGCTATGCTTGCGGAACACGCGGAACACACGAGCATACTGGTCAGCCAGATGCTGCTTCACAGAGTCGGTTACGGTAGCGCCCTCACGGCTGAAGCGCAACTGTCCACCCATTTCCTCGTTGACACGGATGTCAAGCTCAGTCACATGGATGTGCTTTACGATCTTCTTGTAGAGAGTGATAGCGTCATCAACTTCCTTCTCTGTAGGACCATAGATATTGTAGTGACCCTGCATACCGATACCATCGATGGGTACACCAGCCTGCTTCATGGCTTTCACCATATTATATATACGCTGGCTCTTCACGGGATCACACTCGTTATAGTCATTATAAAACAACAGGGCCTTTGGGTCGGCCTCACGGGCAAACTGGAAAGCCTTGGCAATGAACTCATCACCGCAGAGCTTATACATAGCACTCTGACGATAGGGATCCATCGCATTTTTGTCATCGGTCATGGCCTCATTGACCACGTCCCAGCAATAAACCACATCCTTATAGCGGCTGACAACCTGCTGGATATGATTCTTCATACGAGCATAGAAAACTTCCTTGGTGGGATTGTCGCCCAACATCCACTCACCAATCTGTGAGTGCCACATCAGGCAGTGACCACGGAGTTTGATACCGTTCTGGCGAGCAAAGTTGGCAATACGGTCAGCTGCTTCCCAGTTAAACTGTCCTTCCTTGGGTTCTGTGGGCTGAGGCTTCATGTCGTTCTCAGCAGTGATGCTGTTGAACTCCTTCTTGATGAGAGCCATCTGCTCAGGATTACTTACGTTGCGGCCATTGACTGCCACGCCAATCATAAACTCTTTCTTGTAGGCGTCCTTTAGTCCTTGTGCCCAGACAGCCGTGCTGCTCATAGCTAACAGCACAACAACGGCTGATTTGATGGTTTGTTTCATTTTGATATTTGGTTTAGTTATCGTTTATCGTGTGCAAAATTACATATTTTCCCATAAAGAGACATCTCCGTTTGTGTCTCATACTTTCAAAATTGTTTCATATCACGAAAAAATATGCATAATAGCCCCATATTACCGTTACTTTTTTGTACTTTTGCTGTTGAAATGAAACAATCCGCCATTATACTAACTTTTCTTTTTGTTGCAGCTCATGCTGTGTCTCAACCTCGATTCAGCCAACCTCATGGTCTCTACGAAAGTGGTTCATTCCATGTCACCATAGAGCCCAAGAGCGAGGGCAATCCTATATATTACACCCTCGACGGTAGTGAGCCCACCAAGAGTAGCAAACCTTATACCTCACCCATTAAGGTCAGTAAGACCACCATCCTACGAGCCATTGAGAGTTATGGTGATAGTTTATCAGAGATTTCCACCGTATCATATATTTTCACCTCATCTGTCTTATCGCAGCCTAACAATCCTGAAGGCTATCCCAGTAAATGGGGAGAGTTTACCGATATCTGGGGTACAGCACCCGCCGACTACGAGATGGACCCGGAGATGACAGGTAATAGTACATTGCGACCAATGATTAAAGCTGGCCTAAAGCAGTTACCCATTTTGAGCATCGTGTCGGACAAGGACAATTTCTTCAGTCACGAGAATGATGAAGAGCGTGGCGGCATCTACATATTCACAGGTCCGCCAGTGGGTGACACCACTGGTCACGGTTGGACCCGTCCTGCCAGTATCGAGTTGATGGGTGGGCCGCAGCAACACGATCTTAGCACCACCTGCGGCATTCGTCTTCATGGTGGACATGGACGCTTGGCAGAAAAGAATCCCAAGCACTCGTTCCGTTTGGTTTTCAAGAAAGAATACGGCAAGAAGACCCTTAAATATCCTCTTTATGGCGAAAACGAACCTTCGCAGTTCAATCAGTTAGTCGTGCGCTGCCACTTTGGAAACAGTTGGCAACACTGGTCCACTGGCAACCAGAAGAAAGCCCAATACACTCGCGACGTATGGGCTCGACGAATGCAGCGCAAGATGGGGCATACCAGTGTGAACGCCCTGTATGTTCACCTGTTCTTGAACGGCATGTACTGGGGCATCTACAATATTGCCGAACGCGTGGACGATCAGTTTGGCAAAGACCATCTGGGAGGAACGAAGAGCGACATCGACGTTATCAAAATTGAAGAAGATGGCGGCAATCACCTCGAAGCAACCGAAGGAAACCTTGATGCTTGGAATGAGATGGTCCAGACGGTAGCCCAGGCAGCTGATGATAGTTACTACGAAAAGCTGGACACCCTGTTGGATATTGGTAATTTCATAGACTACATACTCATCAACCAATATGCCGGCAACACCGATTGGGATCATCACAACTGGTATGCCATACGCCGTCGAGGTGCCGACAGTGAGGGGTTCCGCTTCCTGTGTTGGGACAGTGAGATGATTTTGGATAGTCCTACGGAGAATGTCCTAAAGAAGAATAACGGCAAGAAATATCCTACGGGCATATTCAACAATCTAATGCAGAACCATCATTTCGCCGTACGCTATCAAAGGCGTGCAAAGGAACTCTTGGCTGATGAGGGATTATTAGGCGAGGCATCCGTGGTACAGGTGTGGGACAGCCTCTACAATACTATTTCAACAGCCCTCTATGATGAGGCAGCACGTTGGGGAGACTATCGTCGCGACGTACATCAATGGCAGTCGCGAGGTGACCTCTATACCGTTGATAATCACTACATGAAGGAACGTAACAGGCTTCTCACACAGTATTTTCCCATACGCAGTGAGAATGTACTGAACAGCATCCTGACTACCTTTGACATCATTGATGACGAGCCCGATGAGACTGGCATTGCATCCGTTAGTCGTAGTCATCCGACAGACGACAACCACCTCTACAACCTAAACGGACAGCAGGTGAAGCAGCCATCTAAGGGCATATACATCATTCACGGCAAGAAGATTATTATAAAATAAAGCACTACAATTACTAAAAGAACAACTACAATGAAGAAACATTTATGGACAATCGGTTTGTGCCTGATGGCGTTATCGCCAGCAACAGCACAAAAGTATCAGGTTCCAGTATCTGAAGTACATGAGCAGATGCTGAAAGGACAGTATGAACCTACGTGGCAGTCGCTCGAGACTCACCAGACACCAGAGTGGTTTCGCGATGCAAAATTCGGCATCTGGGCCCATTGGGGAGCCCAGTGTGTAGAGGGCTCTGGCGACTGGATGGCTCGCGAGATGTATATGGAGGGCAACTCTAAATACAAATATCATGTAGAGCACTACGGTCACCCTTCTGAGTTTGGCTATAAAGACATCCTGCCACTGTTCAAAGCAGAGAAATGGGATCCGGAAGCATTAGTTGAGCGATATAAGCGCTGTGGCGCACAGTACTTCTTTGTATTGGGAAACCATCACGACAACTACGACCTGTGGGACTCAAAATATCAGCCTTGGAACTCAAAGAACATCGGCCCGAAGAAGGATATCCTCGAAGGATGGGCCCGTGCAGCCAAGAAAGTAGGACTGCCACTGGGTATCTCATTTCACGCAGACCACGCCTGGACCTGGTTCGAGCCTTCACAGCGCTATGACCTGAAGGGCGACAAAAAAGGTGTGTATTATGATGGCAACCTGACCAAGGAGGATGGCAAGGGCAAATGGTGGGATGGACTTGACCCACAGATGCTCTACCAGCAGAACCACCCCATGAGTCAGGGGTCTTGGGATAATGGACGCATCCACGCCCAGTGGGGCTGGGACAATGGAGCCTGCCCGCCATCACAGGAGTTTGTCACCAACTTCTACGACAGAACACTTGACGCCATCAATCGCTATAACCCCGACCTCATCTACTTCGACGTCACCGTATTGCCCTTCTACCCCATCAGCGACTGCGGTTTGAAAATTGCCACACACCTCTATAACAAGAATCCTCGTGGCGTGGTCTTTGGCAAGATCCTGAATGAGGAACAGAAGAAAGCCCTCACCTGGGACGTTGAACGAGGAGCACCTAATGCCATCATGCCCGACCCTTGGCAGACTTGCAACTGCATCGGCGACTGGCATTACAACACTGGTGTCTATCAGCGCGGCTATCGTACGGCAACAAATCTTGTAAAGCAGTTGGTCGATATTGTATCAAAGAACGGTAATCTCTTGCTCAACATCCCCCTTCGTGCCGATGGTACCTATGATGACAAGGCCGCCCAGTTCCTTGATGAGTTGGAAGCCTGGATGACACAGAATGGCGAGAGTATCTTCGGTACTCGTCCCTGGGTGAAATTCGGCGAAGGTCCTGTGGCAGAGAAGAATATCGAGATCAACGCACAGGGCTTCAATGAAGGTCAGTACAATGGTATGGACGCCCGCGACATCCGTTTCAACCAGACCAAGAAATACCTCTATGCCACCGCTATGGGTTGGCCTCAGGACGGCAAACTCGTCATCAAGTCGCTGGCTAAAGGCAACAAAGACTTCAAGAAGAGTATCACCAGCGTGCAACTCTTAGGTTACGGCAAACTCAAGGCTCACCAGACAACAAAGGGACTGGAAATTCAATTACCAGCCCCCTGTAATAAGATTGCACCCGTGTTGAGAATCAACAAGTAATCTCATCCATGGGCTTGCGCTTCTTCTCTTTCAGTTCGTCAGCGGCGTAGCCAATGGGAATCAGCACAGCGGGCTCTTCGTTCTCAGGCAGGGCGAAGAGCTCCTTACACTTCTCGGCGTCGAAGTTACACACCCAGCAAGTGGCCAATCCCTGCTCCGTTGCAGCCAGACAGAGATGCTCCACGGCAATAGCGATATCAATGTCGCCATGATGTTTGCCATCAAAGCGTACCCATTCCTCATCGTGAAGGACAGAACAGATGATATACATTGGGGCTGAAGCCAGCCAGTCACGACGATAGGTAGTCAACAACTTGGCTTTGTCAGCCTCAGCGGTGACAAAACGGAATTTCCAAGGCTGCTTATTCACTGCCGAAGGCGCCATACGGACGCATTCCATGATGTAATCTAACTTCTCCTGCTCTACAGCTTTCGACTGATAGTCGCGACAGCTGTATCTCTGTTTCACTAATTCCAAAAAGTTCATACGCTTTATACTAAAAAATATCAAATTCTGCCACAAATATACACAATAATCCCGAATTATCAAGTGAATTTACTAATTTTGCAAGAAATTTTAAGAAAATGACTAAAAACTTACTCCTAACAACCATTCTGGCTTGCATGGCCACTCTTTCCATTCATTCCCAGAACCCCATTATCTGTGATCGTTACACGCCAGATCCTGCTCCTTATGTGCATGGTGACACACTCTATCTTTTCGTTGACCACGACGAGAACGAGACCATCAATGGCTACTTCACCATGAAGGACTGGCTGCTCTATAGTACCGTTGACATGGTAAACTGGACCTATCGCGGCACCCCACTGACATCAAAGACTTTCTCGGCTTGGGCCAAGCAGGACAACGATTGTTGGGCCAGCCAATGCATTGAGCGCAACGGCAAGTGGTACTGGTACTGCACCGCCACCATCAAGGGCGAGGCTTACCCCGGCATCGGTGTGGCTGTGGCCGACAACCCCGCTGGCCCCTATAAAGATCCCATTAAGAGACCATTGGTAAAAGGATGGTTCAAGATTGACCCTACCGTGATGATTGATGACGACGGGCAAGCCTACCTTTTCTATGGCAATAACATGCTGTGGTACACCAAATTGACGAAGACCATGACTGCTATCAGCGGTGGCGAGAAAGAAGTGAAGACCAAGGACGAGGAAGCCTTCGGTCCCTACAAAGGCTATAACGACGACGGCACACCCAAGACCAACTTCGAGGAAGCCTCGTGGATCTACAAGAAAAACGGCAAATACTATCTGGAATATGCTGCTGGCGGCGTGCCTGAGCATTGGGCCTACTCCACTGCCGACAAGATTACTGGTCCGTGGAAGTATCAGGGAAAAATCCTGGAACAGGCCCAGAACAGTTTTACTATCCACGGCGGCAGCGTAGAGTTCAAGGGGCACCACTACATGTTTTATCACAATGGTAAGTTGTCTGGTGGTGGCGGTTACAAGCGCTCTACCTGTGTAGAGGAGTTTACACCCAACGAGGACGGCACCATTCCACACATCAACTTCACCACCAAGGGTGTGGAACCCCTTCAGACGCTCAATCCCTTTGTCTTGCAGGAGGCCGAGACCATCAACCAATGTCAGGGCGTGCTCTGCGAGGGCGACTATACCGGCTGCTACGTCACTAATATCAGCACAGGCGACTATATCAAGGTGCGCAATGTGGATTTCGGCACCGCAGGGGCAAAATCATTCAAGGCCCGCATCAAAGCCAATGGCAAGGCTACCCTCATTATCCGCACCGGATCTAAATCAGGCACCATTAAAGGTCGCCTGACTCTCGAATCGACTAATGGCGAGTGGACTGACGTCACTTGCGACCTGACACAGTCTATCACAGGCGTTCAGAATCTTTTCTTCACCTTCGCAGGCTCAGGACAATCACTTTTCGACTTCGACAACTGGCAGTTCTTTGAAGCCCCCACTGCCATTCATGAGCTCCATCATCATAAAACTACAAACAAGAACGCCTATAACCTGCGAGGAAACAGGATTGACAGTGAGAGCTCACATCATGGTATAAAGATTGTCAACGGTAAAAAGATTTCACTATGAAACATTCACGTTTAAGGACAGGGCTTTCGCTTGTCATTTCTCTCATATCATTAATTCCTGCAGCAGCGCAGACCGACGACAACACAGAATGCCTGTGGTACGACAAGCCCGCTTCCATCTGGTTGGAGGCTCTGCCAATAGGCAATGGTCGCCTGGGCGGCATGATCTATGGCGGCACACGCACTGACGAGATTCAACTGAACGAAGACTCCTTCTGGAGCGGCGGTCCGCATAACAATAACAGCACTACCGCAGCCAACTACCTACAACAGGTTCGCGACCTGATCTTCAATGGCAAGGAGCAACAGGCCGAAGACCTCATCAATCAGCAGTTTATCAAAGGTCCTCACGGCATGAAATACCTCACGTTGGGCAGTCTGAAGATCACACAGTCCGACATCGTTGCCGACAAGGTAGAGAACTATCATCGCGAACTGGACCTCCAGACAGCGCTGTCAACGGTAACCTTTGATCATAACGGTCACCACTATCGTCGCACAGCCTTTGCCACCATGCCCGACAGCATCATCGTGCTACGCCTGGAGGCTGACACCTTGAGCACCGTTACCATCAAGCACTCGGCCCCCTACTCCACAGCCTATTCCAAGACTGCCGACTGTGCCATTGCCACCATCAGTGGTGTTGACCATGAAGGCATAGCCAGTAAGTTAAAGGCCACCTTGCGCTATCAGGTTGAGAGCGACGGTACGGTGACCTACGGCTCAAGCGGTCTCATTACAGTGAAGAACTTCACTTCCGCCACCATCTATATCTCGGCAGCCACCAACTATGTCAACTACAAGAACGTCAGCGGCAAGGCTTCTGCACAGGCGCTGTCATATCTCACCAATGCCCGTCAGCACGACTATGCCACCCTGCTCAGCCGACACACCGAGGCTTACCAGGCACAGTATAACCGTGTGAAATTCTGGATGCCTTCAACAGCGGCTAATGCCAAGCTGACCACAGAGAAGCGACTACAGAAATTCACTGGCAGTACCGACTGGGGCATGGTAACACTGTTATTCAACTACGGCCGCTATCTGCTGATATCATCGAGTCAGCGTGGTGGCCAACCTGCCAACCTGCAGGGCCTTTGGAACGACAAGAAAGATGCACCGTGGGACTCGAAATACACCATCAACATCAATGCCGAGATGAACTACTGGCCATCGGAGGTGTGCAACCTCACCGAGACCAACGTCCCCTTCTTCTCGATGATTCGCGACCTGAGTGAAACGGGAGCCATTACAGCACAGAAAATGTATAAATGCAGCGGATGGGTGGCTCATCACAACACTGACCTGTGGCGCATCGCCGGTCCGGTGGATGGCGCCTTCTGGGGCATGTATCCCAATGGTGGAGCATGGCTGGCCACACACCTTTGGCAGCACTATCTCTACACGGGCGACGTGGAGTTCCTACGCGAGTGGTATCCAGTCATCAAGGGCACAGCCGACTTTTATATGGATTTCATGGTGCCCCATCCCAAATACCACAACTGGTTGGTCGTCGTTCCTTCCGTCAGTCCTGAGCAGGGACCTGCCGGCAAGTCCACGCCCATCACCGCCGGTTGCACCATGGACAATCAGATTGTGTTCGATGCGCTGTCGAACACCCTGAAAGCTGCTGAGATCTTAGGCGAGGACACATCTTACATCAGCCGTCTTACATCAGCCCTCTCAAACCTGCCCCCCATGCAGATTGGTAGCAGAAAGCAGCTGCAAGAGTGGCTCATCGATGCCGACGGCAGTGACATGCACCACCGTCACATCTCCCATCTCTATGGTCTCTTCCCTTCAAATCAGATCAGTCCCTACAGCCACAATGAACTCTTTGCCGCTGCCAAGCAGACACTGACCGACCGCGGCGATGAGGCTACAGGCTGGAGCTTAGGCTGGAAGATCTGTTTCTGGGCACGTATGCTCAACGGCAATCATGCCCTGACAATTATCAAGAACATGCTCAAGCTGCTGCCCTCTGAAGATGCCACCTCACAGTATCCCAACGGGCGAACATTCCCCAACCTCTTCGATGCCCACCCACCATTTCAGATTGACGGCAACTTTGGTGCCACGGCAGGCATCGCCGAGATGCTGTTGCAGAGTCACGATGGTGCCGTTCACCTTCTGCCTGCACTGCCAGTCACATGGAAGAAGGGCAGCATCACCGGACTGCGAGCACGTGGAGGTTTCGAGGTCGATATGGAATGGACCGACAATGCCATCACCACAGCCACCATCCGCTCTACCATTGGTGGCACGCTCCGCCTTCGCTCCTATGTAGAATTAGAGGCAGAAAATATGCAGACTGCCGAAGGCGCATGCCCCAACCCACTCTATGCGCCTGCCGACATCAAAGAGCCTTTACTCTCGCCATCACTGACCACTGCTCCTAAGGCTACCGTCAAGAAAGTCCATGAATACGACATCCAGACAGTGGCAGGCGGTGAGTACCATATTTATAAGAAAGGTACAATGACAGGCATTGAGGAAAACGAAAAGATGAAAGAGGAAAGTGGAAAATGGAAGGAGAAATGTTACGACCTGCAGGGTCGTGAGGTCAAGAACCCTAAGAGGGGCATCTATATTGTCAACGGAAAGAAAACAATATTTCAATAACCAATGAAAAGAATAATCACTATGGCGCTCGCCCTATGCAGCACACTGATGCTGCAGGCAGCAAAGGTAAACAAGTTCATCACCATCAAGGTAGGAAATGATACGCGTAAGTATCTTCTCTATGTGCCTAACAAAGTCAAGGAGCATGCCCCGCTGGTCATCTCGCTTCATGGAGCCGGCGGTACTGTCACCACCACATCACACGACCCCAACTTCAACTCTATTGCCGACAAGGATAGTTTTATTGTAGCCTATCCACAGGGACTTCCCACTACATTCCCCGGCTTGGGCGGCATGCAGGCCAATGGCTGGTCAGCTTATGGCGAAGAGAACTTCGACACAGACTTCCTAAAAGCCATTATCGAGGATATTGATTCGAAATACCCCCTAGACCGTCAGCGACTCTATTGCTGCGGCTTCTCTAACGGCGGCATGATGACCTATACCATGGCCAACACCTGCAGCCATATCTTTGCGGCCTTCGCTGCCATCAGCGGCTATCCCATCAACGAGTTCCATCTACACCACACCAGCGAACGCCCCGTGCCCTTCCTGCATATCCACGGCAAGAGCGACGACTTCGTAAAATACTCGCTGGTACCCAACGTCATCGATGACATGGTGGCCCGCAATGGTGCCAACCCCGTGCCCGTAAAGACCACTGTGAGCGGCAAATTCACCAAGAGCATCTACGAGGCTGGCGAGGGTGGTTTCCCCATCATCTTCTACGAGATTGACGGTATGGGCCACGAGCCTTTCACCAATAAGACAGAAGTCAACAGCTCCTCACAGACCATGTGGGACTTCTTCAAGGAGTACACCCTTGACTCGCCCTGCGACACCACACTGAAATGGCGCCCGCGTATCGAACAAGAAAGCTACGAGCCCAAGAAACACGGCTGGACAATGAACAGTGGCACCATTCTGCTGAGATTCGGTACCACCCAGAAGACCGATGCCAACCAGAACGTCTATCGTTCACTGCAGTTCAAGAACGGCAACTACAAGCTTCACTTCAAGGCAGATGGCGATGCCGAGAAGCAAATCAAGGTGCAGATTCAGAAGCTCACCAGTCCGAAGAACTACCTATTAAACACCTCTGTTGCTGCCAACTGCGAGGCAGACCTTCTGTTCAGTGTAGAAGACGGTTGGGGAGAATACAAACTGACCATCACTCGTCCGTCATCTTCCGACGTCATCACCATCACAGACATTGTTATCAACACAACTAACGAGGACGTAACAGCCATCCATACATCCGTTGTTCCCACTCCATCAGAAACCACTGTCTATACCCTCTCTGGCATCAAAGCCAGCCAGACGCCCAGACATGGAGCGGTCCTGATTAAGAACAACAAGAAAATACTAACTCCATAATTAAATGACAAAATGAAGAAATTACTATCTCTGGCCATCTTGGCCGCTGGCTGGACGCAGATCCAAGCCCAAGACGTGAAGATTGAGTTCATCACCCCATCCATTGTGCATGTGGTGAAAGGACAGCCCACCAAGACACTTGTGGTGACGGCAAAGCCCGAACAGGTGAACGTGGTGAAGAAAGGCAACACAACATCCAGTAAAGAACTGACGGTGAAGCAGGACGCACAGGGCAACCTGACATTCCTCACCGCCAAAGGCAAAGTGCTGCTCAAGGAGAAGAACTGCGACGTGAAGGAAGCCCGCCAGACCTTCACCCTTGACAAGGACGAGGCCATCTACGGACTGGGTACTATCCAGAACGGCAAGATGAACCGTCGCGGCGAGAAGAAACGCATGGAACAGTCAAACCTGGAGGACTTCCAGAATGTGCTTCAGAGCATCAAGGGCTGGGGCATCTACTGGGAGAACTACTCTCCTACCCTCTTTGAGGACAACGCCAACGGCATGACCTTCGACGCAGAAGTAGGCGATGGCGTGGACTATTATTTCATGTATGGCGGCAGTGCTGATGGCGTCATCGCCCAAATGCGCTACCTCTCTGGCGACGTGCCCATGTTCCCCCTGTGGACCTATGGCTACTGGCAGTCGAAGGAACGCTATAAGACCGCCCGCGAGACAGAGGGCATCGTTGACCAGTACCGCGTACTGAACGTGCCCCTCGACGGTATCATCCAAGACTGGCAGTACTGGGGTTCAAACTATCTGTGGAACGCCATGGACTTCCTTTCAGAGGACTTCCAGAATGGTGCACAGATGATTAAGAACGTTCACGCCAAGCACGCCCACTTCATGATTTCCATCTGGGCCAGCTTCGGTCCTATGACCCAGCAGTTCCGCGAGCTCGATGCCAAAGGACTGTTGATGCCCTTCGAGACCTGGCCCCAGAGCGGCATCTCACATATCTGGCCCCCAGTGATGAAATACCCCTCAGGCGTAAAGGTCTATGACGCTTTCCATCCCGAGGCCCGCGCCATCTACTGGAAATATCTGAAGACACTCTATGAATACGGCACCGATGCCTGGTGGATGGACTCTACCGACCCCGACTTCTTCAATCCCAAGGAGAGCGACTACGAGCACAAGGTCTATGGCGGCACATGGCGCTCACAGCGCAACGCCTTCCCTTTGGAGACCGTTCGCGGCATCTATCAGGCCCAGCGTAAGGACTACAACGACAAGCGCGTCTTCATCATGACCCGCAGCTCGTTTGCCGGTCAGCAGCACTATGGCTCAAACATGTGGAGCGGTGACGTCAACTCATCATGGGACATGCTGCGCAAGCAGGTGCCTGCCGGCCTGAGCTACTCGCTGACCGGTAACCCCAACTTCAATACTGACATCGGCGGTTTCTTCTGCGGCTCTTACAACACCCGTGGCGGTGGCTCTGCTCCAAAGAACCCACAGTTCCAGGAGCTCTACGTGCGCTGGATGCAGTACGGACTGTTCTGTCCCGTGTTCCGCAGTCATGGTGCCGATGCTCCCCGCGAGATTTGGCAGTTCGGCAAGAAGGGCGAGCCCGTTTACGACGCCATCGAGAAGCAGATCCGCCTGCGTTATCGTCTGATTCCTTATCTCTATAGCACCGCTTGGCAAGTGACCTCGAACAACGATAGCTACATGCGTCCGCTGTTCAGCGACTTCGCCAGCGACAAGAACGTCTGGAACAATAACGATGAGTTTATGTTCGGCCGTAGCATCCTCGCCGCCCCCATTGTCAATCCGCAGTACACCGAGGAGAAGATTATCCGCACCGATGCCATGACAGGCTGGGATAGGAGAAAAGAGGACGGTGGAGAGAAAAAAGAGAATAGTGGCATTGACTGGACAGCCACTAAGACAGCCGTAAAATACCTGCCAAAGGGCACCACATGGTATGACTTCTGGACCAACAAGAAGTATAACGGCGGCCAGAACTTGACGCTGACCACGACCCTCGACCGCGTGCCCATGTTCGTCCGTGCCGGCAGCATCCTGCCCCTCGGTCCCGAGATGCAGTATGTTGGCGAGAAGAAATGGGACAACCTTGAGTTGCGCGTCTATCCCGGTGCTAACGGCTCGTTCGTACTCTATGAGGACGAAGGCGACAACTACAACTACGAGAAGGGCCAGTATGCCACCATCACCTTCCACTGGAACGATAAGACCCGCACCCTCACCATCGACGATCGTAAGGGCAGTTATCCCGGTATGCTCACGAAGCGCCAGTTCACCGTTGTCACCCCCAACGGACAGCAGAAAGTTGTAGATTATAACGGACAGAAAACGGTGGTTAGCATCGCGAAATAATCACCTTTCATCTATATCAACAAAAAGAGTTACGAGCATTTCTGCCCGTAACTCTTTTTATTGATGCAAGTCTCTCGTATATCGTCAAAAGCCTACGGGCTGATGAGCGATAGATTGGTTACTTCAGCAGTCGCTCGGGCAATGTAGGCATCGCCCCATTCTGCGTACAGACAAAAGCAGATACCTCTACGGCCTTCTTATGAGCCTCCTGTACGGGTTTGCCATTGATGACACTGGCACAGAAGGAACCTGTGAAGGAGTCGCCAGCGCCTACAGTATCAGCCACTTCCACCTTTGGTGTATCCTGGAAAGAGGTAAGTCCGTCGTCAGTAAACACGTATGAGCCATTCGTGCCACAAGTCAGCACAAGCATCTTCAGATGATAGTCGTTGAGGATCTTCTCGCAAGAACTTCTCATATCCAGGCCGTCGTAACTATACATTCTATTGAGAACCACCAACTCCTCATCGTTAATCTTCAGAATGTTACAGCGTTTCAGAGACTCCTCAATAACATCCTTTGTATAGAACTGCTGACGCAGATTGATATCGAATATCTTCAGGCAATCAGCAGGCGTATCGTCAAGAAACTGTCGAATAGTGGCCCACGACGTCACACTACGCTGTGCCAAAGAGCCGAAGCAGACGGCACGACAGTTTTTAGCAATCTCTGCAATCTCTGGTGTATAGGGAATATTGTCCCATGCCACATTCTCTTTGATTTCATAAGCAGGGATGCCTTCTCCAGAAAGCGTGACCTGCACGGTGCCTGTAGGATATTTCACACGAGGCAGCAGATATTTCAGATGATGCTCTTCAAGGGCCTCAATGGTCTCTTCAGCCAGTTTGTCTTCGCCCAGTGCACTGATGGCAATCGTATTGTCAGCCCCCAGGAATTGTCCTGCATGATAGGCAAAATTGGCAGGGGCGCCGCCCAGTTTCTTTCCTTCGGGGAGTACGTCCCACAGGACCTCGCCGAGTCCTACTACAAAACGCTTATTCATAATTTATGCGGTTTTTAATTGTTTGATATATGTAAAGAGATAGAGTACGCCGACAGCCATCACCAATACGGCTCCTGCCTGACCCATAGCATCACTCATAAAGCCCATGAGCAAGGGGAAGACAGTACCACCGAAGAGACCCATGATCATCAAGCCAGAGACCTCGTTCTGCTTCTCAGGCATCGACTCAAGGGCAGTGGCGAAGCACATAGAGAAGACGTTCGAGTTGCCATAACCCACAAGCGCAATAGCAGTATAGAGCATCCACTGCTCTGTGCCAAAGAACAGACCGCACATCGAGAGAGCCATCATCACCACTGAAATGATAAAGAAAGTACGCATCTTCAGCACGCGCAGGAAGAACGAGCCCGTCAGGCAACCGATGGTACGGAAGATAAAGTAGAGGCTCGTGGCAAAGGCCGCCTCGTTAAGCGTCAGTCCCAGTCGCTCCATAAGAATCTTCGGAGCTGTGGTATTCGTACCCACATCGATACCCACATGACACATAATGCCAAAGAACGACAGCAGTACGATAGGTGTACCCAACAGTTTGAAGCACTCCACAAAAGTGGATGGTTTTCCCTCGATAGCAGGTTCATTAATAGGTGTCACAAACAGCAGAATGGTGGACAAAATACAAACCACAAAGAAGATGGCAAACAGCACACGCCAGTCGAGTCCGAACTCCGGAATAACCTTAGTGGCACCCCACATGGCCAGATAAGGTGCCGAGAACGAGGCGATGGCCTTGACAAACTGCCCGAAGGTGAGTGTAGAGGCCAGGTTGCCGCCACCCATCACCGTTGAAACCAGCGGGTTAAGTGATGTCTGCATCAAGGCATTACCGATGCCAAGGAGCGAGAAGGCAGCCAGCATGATGGCGAAAGTCTCGCCAAACATTGGCAACAGTAGCGACACAACAGTCACCACCAATGAGAGCAGTACGGTCTTCTTACGCCCTATCTTATTCATCAGCATACCCGTAGGAACACTGAAAATCAGGAACCAGAAGAACACCAGCGAGGGGAACACGTTAGCCACAGAGTCGCTCAGACCCAAGTCGGCCTTTACATAGTTAGAGGCAATGCCCACCAAGTCCACGAAACCCATGCAGAAGAAGCAGAGCATCACGGGGATCAGGTAAATAGATTTGTTTTGCTTAGCCATATTTCTTAATTCTTAACTCTTAATTCTTAATTCTTAACTTCAAAGATAGTCACTTTTCCACCCTTCACCTTAATCATATTATAAGGTTCCGTTGGGAACACGAGATTAGTCATAGCCATCTTTCCTTCAGCGTCGAATACTTCAATGCTACAGCGGTCAACAAAGATACGCAGTTGGCGGATGCTGCCATATGTAGGAGCAACAGTCTCGCAAGGAAAAGCCTCACTGAAACTTACATCACCACTCTTTGTGCGATCCATAGAGAAAGACTGCTTCTGTCCGTCATAACGCATAGTCACTTCTTCGCCTTTTGCATTAGACAAGACTATCTCCGACTGGTTTTTCAAATCAACGACAATCTCACAAGATTCGGTAGGTTTCTTTATTTTCTGACCACGCACAGCCAGCATTTCCTTTGAGGGAACCACACTCACATAAGTTTCCTCACCGAACTGGAAGATGCCAAGGTCGCGAGGTATGCTATTGGCACTGCGATACTGCTTTGTTGGAACCTGATTGGCATACTGCCAATTCGACATCCAGGCTAATACTACGCGGCGATTATCTGGTGCGTTATAGAATGACACCGTAGCATAGTGGTCTTTTCCGTAATCCATCCACTTTGTCACCTTCGGCATCGACTCACAGATGAATCTCTTGCCGTCGAAGTTGCCCACAAAATATTGTGTAGCACTACCTCCGAACGGTCCTCCAGGGTTGATATTGCAAATGAGCACCCATTTATCGTCAATCTTAAACAGGTCTGGGCATTCCCATACGCCGCTGTGATTACCATACCCTTTTCCAAACGAGGATTCGAATGTCCAGTCCTTCAGATTCTTTGAAGAGTATATGCGCATCTCCTGACCGGCAGCCAGAATAAGGTTCCACACCTTGGCTTCATCATTCCAGAACACATTAGGATCACGGAAATCAGCAATATCACTTGTTGCCAGAAGAGGATTGCCACTATATTTCTCAAACGTGCGTCCGCCATCCTTTGAAACAGCCATCGACTGCGTCTGATGATGACCCGCAGAGGTATAGAACGCCACCACCTCATTGCCGTTCGTCACACACGAACCACTGAAAATACTACCCAACCAGTCGGCCTCAAGCGCCAGCGGCTGAGCCTCCCAATGAATCAGGTCCTTCGATGTAGAGTGCCCCCACGTCATGTTCTCCCATTGTGAGCCGTAAGGATTATATTGATAGTACAGATGCCATACCCCATCCTTGTAGAACATGCCATTAGGATCATTCATCCAGCCATACAGTGGTGTGTGATGATAGGCAGGACGGAACTTTTCACGATTCGTCGTATCAAATTCGTTGCTGTATGTCATATCCTTCCAGCAAACAAAATCGCCCACAGCACCCTTCTGGCGACGGTCTCCCTGCCATTCTATATCCAAAAGACAAGCACCGCCCACTTCAAATGGCACATAATAATCTACGCGGTCAATCGCCAACTTCACATTGATGCGCTGCACCATATTATTATGGCCGTCCAATACGGCAATAGCAGCGATATCCTCCGTTTCCTGTACTGGCAACAGCAGATAACGAGAACTATGTGTCAATTTCAACATAGCATGACGATCACCCAACACAATAGGCTTCACCTGCGCGAAAGTTACACAGGTCAGCAACGCGGTGATCAGTACAAATAAACATCTTTTCTTCATCTTCATTTGTTTTTAGTTTTGGAATTTGCTGCAAATTTAAGTTGTTTATTCCTTACTGGCTGTCATTCTTGTTACAAACAATAAGAAAAATCGTTCATTGCACGAATTTTACGCACAATGAACGAAAAATATTATTTGTCTTGGATACAAAACATATCAGTCATGAACCTTATTGCATCGAAAGCCGTCAAAATGAATCCCAAATTCTATTCAACTTGCGTACTTGGGCTTCGCTGTTGGCACCTACCACAGAAAGGCTATTGTAGATAGACTTGGGGAACACGAGGTTTGTCATCGACATAGAGCCGTTTCCTGTGAAGATCTCGACACTGGACTGATCGACAAAGATATTGAGGGTGATGGTGTTGCCCTCGGTGTTCAGCGGTGCCTGCATCGACGGGATAGAGAAGGTGCCATTGAAACTGGTATTCCCGGTAGCAGCTGAGCGATGGGCTGTCAGGGTGCGGGCAGAAGCATTGACATCGACGACGAACTTCTCGTCTGACTCATTACTGAGTGTAATAGTCGTATTCTTGTCGAGACTGATGGTGAGACGCAGTTGATATGCATCCTTTACATCGAGGTTCTGACCTGCCGTCTCCCACGTTTCGGCTATCTTGTCAATCTCACTGACCACGGTGCTGGCCAATAATGGTTGGCCGTCATAATCGATGAGCTTCAGTTCACGGGGCAGCGTCATAGCCGAACGCCAGGGCGAACAGGGCACGTTGCCGCTGTACGACCAGTTGTTCATCCACCCTATCATGATGCGACGATCACCCGTGTTGCTCCAGGTCACGCCGGCATAGTTGTCCATGCCATAGTCGAGCCAAAGGGGATACTCGCGCTCATCGGCTGTAAAAGTGCTGCCGTCGAACTGTCCTGTGAAATACATCATGCCAGAGCCAACGAGTGGACCGCCAGGGTTGACGCTGACCAGAAGCACCCACTTGTTGCCCATCTGAATCAGGTCTGGACACTCCCACTGCACACTGGAACGACCTTTCAGCTGAGTGAAGAACGTACTCTCGTGTGTCCAATTCTTTAAATCCGGTGAGCTATAAAACTCTACGCCCATCTTCCAACCTTTGGCCAGAGCCATGATCCACTTGCCACTCTCTGCGTGCCAAAAGACCTTGGGGTCACGCAGATTGTCATCGTCGTTCTTGATAACGGGATTACCCGAATAGCGGGTGAAACGCTTACCACCATCGGTGCTGTAGGCTATGCACTGCTGCTGCTTGCCCTGCACATTGCCCGTTTCACCAGCGGCGGTGTAAAGAGCTACCATCGCATTGGTACCGAAGCCAGCCGTGTTTTCCTTGTCGATCACGCACGAGCCACTGAATACGGCCCCCAATGCGTCGCGAGTAAGAGCCACGGGCTGCTCAGTCCAGTGAATGAGGTCGGTCGATGTAGCATGCCCCCACGACATATTACCCCAGTCGTTACTTTGCGGGTTATACTGATAGAAGAGATGATATACCCCATCTGCAAAGACCATTCCGTTAGGGTCGTTCATCCAGTTCTTGGCCGGAGTGAAGTGTATCTGCGGACGGTATTGCTCGTCATAGCCACCCTGAGTCGTTGGTTCTTCGGACTTAGGCTGTTCTTCCTTGGGGTCATCAATCAGCGGGTTGTAGTCCTGCCCATGATCGTCCTTGGAACAGGCGACAATGGTAGTCGCCATCGCGGCGACTACCATTGCTGTAGAAAAAAAATGCCATGATTTCTTCATAACATATCATACTATAAACATAAAACTATCGTGTCTTCAGATATTCCAGAGAGTTCTTGGCCAGCGTGAGCACGTTGTCCTGATAGATATTGTTCTTCGGGTGTGCGCTCTTGTCGGGTGTGCCATCCTCATTCTTCATAGAGAACTCGCAACCACCGTTACCGATGCAGAGCAGTGTGCCCTTAAATTCGGTATTGCCTTGCTGAGCCTCCCAGACATTCATCTGGCTGACCCACCAGATCTGGCTGTCCCATGTGCCGAGCGGATAGATGCCGTAAGTCTGAGTGCACTGCGTGTAGCAAGCCTCTTCCTGGTTGCCAATGCCCGTCCAAAGTGAAGGCAGATTAAAGAACAGACAGTTGTGATCCTCAGTCCAGCCTGGACCCTTGAAGGCGATGAGCTTCGTGTCTGCCGTGGTCTCAACCTCCAGACCCTTGTAGATAGGATGCGAAGAGTGGTCTTTTGTAAACTTATGATCGGGGTTCAGCATCACTGCCATCTTCCATACGTCGGGGTTGATGCCGCCAACGCCTGTACCGATAGCACGGTCGTTGCTCTTCATCTCGTCGAGGCTGATACGGCCCAGATGTCCTGCATAAACGGTGGCATGGCTCCACAGCAGCATACTGCCACCCTGTTTGTACCAATCCTTAATGACAGGTGTTGCAGCCTCTACAACCTCAGGCATAGCGAATACTTCAGCCTCTCCAACTCCCTCAAGGTCGCGCAACCAGAAGAGCACACGGAAGGGGTCAACATCGTCGATGCTCTTGATATCGCCGAAACAAACAAACTTAGCGGTTGGGTAGGTCTCGTGCAGCCACAGCCATGCAGAAGCCTCATCATCGTCGCCATTAGCAACCAGATCCTCTGGTGTGGCATATACGCTCAGGAAGCCGATAGCTGTCTTACCGATACGCAGGCTTGACTTCGTTGAAAGCGATGTTCCTTTATCGTTTTTTGCAACCAGTGTCACCTCCCAAGTATCACCCGTCTGTACGTCGGGAATGGTATAGCTCGTAGCTGTTCCTGACAGTGTCTCGTTGATATTCTGACTACCGTTGGTGGCAGTGAAGAGAATGCTCGAAGCATCGGCAGCCTTGTTCCACTCTACCAGAGCATCATAGCCACCAGCCTTATCCACTTGACTCATCTGAACACCACTGATGCTGGTAGCACCTTCGCGGGTGTAGCTTTTGATGACGCCAGTAGAAATGCTTGTTCCATCGGTAAACTTGAACACATAGTCGAAAGGCACGTTTGTTGGAACATTCTTATGGGTGAAGCTGTTGCCACTCACGGTCTCAGTGCCAGAGAGAGTTCCGTTACGATAGATGGTGACACGCATCTGTATGTCTTGTGCAGGCCAAGTCCAAGTGTAGTCGTCACCTGAGAGCGAACCTGTGATCTGTGCTGCATCAGGGGCAGCGAGTTTCATGTCCTCGCGGTCGATATCCTTATCCTGACAAGCGGTCAGGATAAGTGCAAACATCGCCATGATAATGAATGATATCTTTTTCATCGTTATTTCATTTTTGTGATTATTCATTCTGAGCGGTAGCTAATTGTTCACTATTCACTCTTCACTTAATTATATCCCTTGTTCTGTGTGTACAGTCCAGGTACATAGTAGAGCTGGATATAGGGCAGGGGGAAGTACTCGTTCTTGGCAGGCGTATAGTGTGCGTCCTTGTAGTACTGTGCGTATGTCTGACCGTCGTAAACGACGTCTTTCTCTTTCTCGAAGAAACTGTTCAGTGTCTGTGAGGCGATACCCCATCGGCGCAGGTCGAAGTAGCGACCGTTCTCCATGGCGAGTTCCAGGCGGCGTTCCCACTGCAGGCACTTGCGGGCCTTGTCTTTATCGCTGAAATAAGAAGCGGGGTAGAGGGCAATTTCGCACTGGTCGGCAGCATAATTGATATGCTTGACAACAGAGTTCTTGGCACGCTGACGGATGTCGTTGATAATGGTGCGAGCTTCTTCCAGAGAGCCAGTCTCGATCAGTGCCTCGGCACGCATCAGCATCACGTCGGTATAGCGGAACACATAATCGTTCATAGCGAAAGCCTGCCAGGGATTATCGTAGGTTTCGCCCTTGCTGCGCTGCGGCACCTCCTTCAGCGAGGCATAGTAACCGTAGGTGTTTGGCGTACGACTGTTGTCCTTGGTCATGGTGAAGGCAGCCTCATATTTGTAGGGGAACGTAGGCATACCAACGGTGTGGAAGAGACGTGGATCCCATTTCTGTGCCGTGGGAACACCGTTGATGGGATAGGCAATCTCGTTGTTATAGTCATCGAACATGGGCAGGCCGTCCTTGGTCTTGAAAGCGTTGACGAGGTTCTGCGTAGGTTTGTGGAAGTCCCATCCGCACGACCAGATCTGCCAGCAGCCATTAAGCATATTGCTCCAGTTGGCGCGACCGTAAAGGGTATTGTCATCCTGATAGTCTGAATGCTGTACAGCGAAAACACTTTCCTTCGAATTCTTGTATTCGGGCAGGAAGATATCTCCAAAGTCCTCTAAATAACCGTACTGAGAGTTCTTAACCACCTCAGTATATTCAAGAACCTTCTTCATATAGTCCTGATTGATGTGGCTCACACCCGTGTTGGCTTCATAGCCATCACCCCATGCCATCGTGAGGTAACACTTGGCCAGATAGGCGGCAGCAGCAATCTTGTTGGCACGTCCGCCCTCGCTCTGCTGTGCAGGCAGCACGTCGTAGGCAAACTTGAAATCCTCAACAATCTTGTTCATCAGTTCCTCGTGGGTGAACTGGTTGTTGGGCGTCTGCTCCTCAGTATGATTCTTATACACATCTTCATCAATCCAGGGCACCTGATACCACATTTGTACCAGCTTGAAGTAAAAGTGAGCACGGAGGAAGCGTACCTCACCCTCACGAATCTTGCTCTTCTCATCGCCCAGTTTAGCACGACCATATTCTGAGAGTGAGACGAGGGCACGGTTACAACGTGAGATGCTGCAGTAGAAGTGATACCACTGCTCATCCATGTGGTCGGGAGTCGATGCTGTAAGTGTTGACCACACCTCTACTGGATGGTAGTTGGTATCGGTGGTGCCAGAACCACCTTTCATGGCGTCGTCGCTACTGACATCGCCGTATGGCCATAGGTTGAACGGATAGGTGTACCAGTCATCGCCCAACTTGGCGTATGCAGAGGTCACCATTTCATCGGGTTGGCTCATGGCCAAATCTTCACTAATGACACCCTGTGGCTCTACATCAATGAAGTCGTTGCAAGAAGTCAGTGTTCCGCAAACAACCAGACCTGCACAAATTGCTTTATATATTGCTTTCATAATTATTCCTTTATATGTAATCCTTAATAATCCTTGAAGCCTTAGACTTAGAACGAAGTTTGAATACCAAATGAGAAGCTTGTGCTATTAGGATAAGCCCAGTTGGGATTCTCTGGATCAGAGCATGTCAATGAGCTGCTCTTCAGCGTAAGCAGGTTGTGACCAGAGATATAGACGCGGGCATTACTCATCTTCAGTTTGCCAAGATATTTCTGAGGCACGTTGTAGCCAATCTGCACCTGACGGAGTTTGCCGTAGGAGCCGTTCTCCACGAAATAGGTCGAGGCGCGGTTCTCGTTGCCCACGTTGTTGGTGGTCAGAGCGGGAATATCGCTGCCAGTGTTGGCGGTTGTCCAGGCACCGAGCATGCGGTTGCCCTTGTTCGAACCGGCATCGGTGATGCTGTAGAAGTCGGTCTGGAACTTCTGATTATTGTAAACATCCTGACCAGCAACGCCCTGCCAGAACATTGAAAAATCGAAGTCCTTGTAGCCCAGCTCGAAGTTCAAGCCCCAAGAGAAGTTAGGCACGGGATTGTAAATCCACGTCTGGTCCTGCTCGTTGATGATGCCATTACCATCGAGATCGGCATATTTCAGACCACCCACACGGGCGTTCTCCTGACCACTGGCCAACACCTCTTCACGGTTCTGGAACAGGCCATCGACAACGTAACCGACAATTGAGCCATAGGGTTTCTTAGCCTCCACCAGATTTTCCTTCGCCGTGTGTACATAAGAGCCTGTTGTCGTTTCAGGCAGGTAGGTCACGCGCTGTCGGAAGAAGTCGAGGTTGCCGTTAATGTTGTATTTCAGGCCGAAGTCAGTAGTACCACGATAGCCCAGAGCAAACTCCATACCCCAGTTGCGCAGGCTGGGACCATTGAGCCATGAGGCACCGCCCTCACCCATAGAGCCGAGGTAGGCAGGATTAATCAGCATATCCTTTACATTCTTGATGTAAGCATCAATGCTTCCGTAAACGGAATTACCGAAGAGTGTATAGTCGAGACCAAAGTTATACTGCTCGGTAGTTTCCCACTTCAGGTTATTGTTTTGCGACTGTGTAGCGCGGAAACCAGAGGGGAAGATGCCACTACCCTGTAGTGCGAGATCATATGCTGTAGATTCATTACGGCCACCGCCATAGGTAGCAGCGTAGAGACCGTAGCGGGCATAGTTGGAAATGGCCTGGTTACCCGTCTCACCCCATGAGGCACGGAGCTTCATGTCATTGATCCATTCCTGCTTCAGATTCTCAGAGATACGGTAACCCAATGTAAAGGCGGGAAAGGTACCATAGCGATTGTTCTCACCAAAACGTGAAGAGCCGTCGCGACGAATTGTGAATGAAGCCAGTATCAGGTCTTTCCAGTTATAATCGGCCTTACCGAAGAACGATACCAGATTGTACCCCTCGCGGATACCACCTGCACGCTGTGTGCCAGTAGCGGCATCAGGCCACATGTAGTTATAGTCCTCCAAAGCAAACATCTGTGCGTATGACGATGCACGGTCCTCAATGTCACGGTGGAGTTCCATACCAGCAAGCAGGATAAAATGATGATTGGCAGCGATGTTGAAGTCATAGTTGGCCGTATTAGACCAGGTCCACTTCATAGAGTTCTTAGCTCCAAGGTTGGCCGACGGTGTGCTATTATTCACCACATCGCTGTGCCAGGTATAGGTCACACTGTGGATGAATTCAGACCAATAGTCGATACCGAAGTTTGAACGAAGGGTCAAGCCCTTAATGGGTTGGATATTAGCATAAGCATTGCCAAAAACTCGCCACATCTTCAGACGGTTGTCGCGATTATGATAGAGTTCGCGCAGTGGGTTCTGGCGGTCGCTCATACCGCCTACCGGGCCTGAGAAGGTAACGCCGTCTTCCTCATATACGGGAAGTGTCGGAGCCATCTTCAAAGCGTTCTCCAATGGCTGGCAGTCAACCTGATCGCTATAGGTAATGGTGGCGTTCTCTCCCACGGTCACAATCTTATTCACCTTGTAACTGGTGTTAATGCGGCCAGAGAAGCTCTCGAAGTCGGTGTATTTCAAGATACCATTATTCTTCTTATAGCCAAAACTGACGAGTGCCGAAGACTTGTCGCTGGCTTTAGAGATAGAAAGGTCGTAAGTCTGTGAGAATCCGGTACGGCTGATTTCATCGAGCCAGTCGGTATCGCTGAAGCGCATGGTCTTCGTAGGATTCATAAAGCCGTCGTAACGACCATTCACGGTGAACTCACGCATCTGACCTGTAACCGGGTCGTAAGCACTGATAGGAGTGCCAGCTGCAGCATGGAGTGTCAAACCGTAGTTGTTAGCATACTGCTCAGGATCCAGGCCGTCATTCATAGCAGCCTGTGCCATAGCAGTGGCATACTCGGCGGTATTGGCCAGCTTCATCATGGTTTGCTTGTTATAGAACTGAGCGGTGAGATTGGCAGAGAAATCCACCTTCACCTTGTCGCCCTTCTTGCCGCTACGGGTGGTAATAATGATGACACCATTAGCAGCTCGACTACCGTAGATGGAAGCAGAAGCAGCATCCTTCAGAACCTGCATCGACTCGATGTCGTTCATGTTCAGTGTGTTCAGATTCGTCGTTGTAGGTACGCCGTCAATAATAAAGAGTGGGTCCTGCGACGAGTTGAACGAACCGCCGCCACGAATGCGGACGGTACCGGCGCCTACAGGTGAACCATTACTGGTGATGGTCATGCCTGGCACCTTACCCTGAAGTGCTCGCATGGGGTCGGTGTCGCTTGAGGTTTTCAGTTCGTCGGTCTTCACGACTGCCACCGAACCGGTCAGATCGGCCTTACGCTGGGTCTGGTAACCTGTCACCACAACCTCAGCTAATTCTGAGGCATTTTCTTTTAACTGCACTTTCATGCCGTTAGCAGCTGTCATTTCCACTGGGTCGTAGCCAATATAGGTCACCACCAGCGTCTTTCCTGCTGCTACCTTTAACTTGAAGTTTCCTTCAAAGTCGGTTACGGTACCGTTCGTCGTACCTTTCACCTTCACGGTGGCACCGATGACACCTTCTCCAGTCTCATCGACCACAGAACCCGTCATCTCGCTTTGCGCGTACATTATTGTACTTACAAAGATGAGCAGCGTGCTCAATAAAAGTCTTTTCAGTCTTTCCATTTGCATTTTGTTTTGATTAGTACTAAATGTTTCAGATTTATGATGCAAAAGTATTAACTATTATCCTTTAGATATAAAAGAAATCGTTCATACCATCCAAATAATGTTGCATTGTAACATTTTTGCGATGGAATGAACGATTATTAATATGATTTGTTTGTATTGTTAAGATGACGTACGCAGCTCGCCTGGCACTTTTCCGTATTCGTCCTTGAAACATTTGGTAAAGTAACTGGGCGAGGTGAATCCGACGGCGTAGGCCACTTCACTGACACTCTTGTCGGTGGTAAGCAGCATTTGATAGGCTTTCTTCAGACGGGCCGTTCGTAACAGTTCTACAGGCGAGGCATCTGTAATCGATTTCACCTTGCGATAGAGCTGCACACGACTGAGGTTCATGTCAGCAGCCAGATCCTCGACGCTGACATCACTATCCTCAAGGCGTGCTTCAACAACCTCCTTAAATCGAGTGATAAACATGGAGGTATCTGCCGGGTTGTCTTGTTCTGCCTCCTCCTGCACATTGTCCTGACTACTGTCGGACGTCTTCTCCTGCACGATCGTTGTCTCCTGATTAACGGAGGGCTCTAAAGGTTTCATATCCCACAAAGTATTTACCACACGTTCCTTCTGAAGCGTTATCTTTCTCAGATGATAAAGATAGAACAAAACAATAACCACCACGAGGAGAACAACGACACCGATAGCCATCCAACTGACGATACGCTGGGTATCAAGTTCATGAAGATAGCCATCGGCTTTGGCATGTAACTCACCGAGCTGTGCTTCCTGACGCATGATTTCCTGACTCTCCATGAGCAGCACTTTGGCATTGTCACGGGTGACAAGGGCAGACATCATCAGAGTTTCCTTCTTGTAAGGCTTGCCTTCAAGAATCTTGATGGCCAAGTCTATGATCTGGTCGCCATGAGTAGGATAGATATAGGAGGCATCGAGAATGGAGTCGCGCACCAGGCAGATACCGCCATCATCGCCAGGCAGACCGTCGATACCACAGAACAGAGAAGTCTCACCAATCGCCTTCCTTGCACCCATAGCTGTACGATCGTTAGCACCAAATACCAAATCAATACGCACATCTTTGTTTGCTGACAGCCACTGTTCAGTGACCTGTTGGGCAGTGGGTTCTGTCCAGTCACCTTGAAGCGAACCCACCACTTTGATATCCGGGGCCGCTTTAAGTGCATCCATGAAACCGTTGTGACGCTCAATGGCAGGTGACGAACCTTTCAAGCCTTTTACTTCCAGCACGTTACCCTTTCCACCGAGTCGTGCAATGATATATTCGCCCATCACATGGCCCATCTCATAATTATCTGCACTGATAAAAGCGGTATATTTCTGAGAATTAGTCTTACGTTCGAACACGATGACAGGGATACCTTTGTCGAAAGCACGGTCAATGGCAGGAGATATCGTGGCCATCTGATTAGGAGCTACAATCAACAGGTCAATACCTGTAGCAACAAGACTGTCTATCTGCTGCACTTGCCGTTCATCACTATCATTGGCTGCGGCAAACCGCAGTTCCACATTTTCAAGGAAATAGGTACCCATCCTCAATTCAGCATTTTGTTTCTCACGCCAGATATCCTCAGAGCATTGCGAAACACCTATTATATACTTCTTTTCGGTAGGAGAGCATGCTGCCAGGACTGCCGATAATATGATAATATATATAAGAATCTTTTTCATGAGTGTTAGTAAGTTTCGATTGCAAAGATACAAAATAAACATCAAAACTTGTACCTTTATGGTAAAAAAAATGGTCTCCAAAAAAATCTTGCCCTGGAAAACGCTGTTTTGATTCAACATTTTCCAGGACAAGACAGAAGTTCTGTTCTCAGGTACTAATACCGAGACAGGCTATTAACGACGGAATACATAGGTCTTTCCGGCTTGTGTCTTAACGTCATATTCATACACCCTGCGAATCGGCAGTAACTGGAATTCCTTCAGTTCTGCCGATTTTTTCGGCTCCCTGATAGCGGCCGGAGCCAGCAGCGGATTGGGACAGTCGCCCGTGGCCGGTCTCATGCCGGCACCCTTCAAGGGCACATAAGAGCGCAGACGCAGTGTGCCGCCGATGGTCGAGCGGATGGTGACGGTCTGCAGTTCACCCTTCTTCCACTGCTCATCCACCACAAAGCCGCCACGGGCACGGAGACCCTTCACCTCGCCGTCCTTCCAGTCGTCGGGCAGGGCAGGCAACAGATGCACAGCGCCGTCGTGACTCTGCAGCAGCATCTCGCATACACCAGCCGACACACCGAAGTTACCATCAATCTGGAAAGGCGGATGCGCATCAAACAGGTTAGGATAGGTGCGACCGTCAGGATACTGGCGGGCAGCACGGTCATCGGGCAGCAGGTGCAGCATATTCTTGATAATCTGGAAGGCGTGGTTACCATCCAGCATACGTGCCCAGAAGTTCGTTTTCCAACCCAGACTCCAGCCCGTGGCCATATCGCCACGCTGGTTCAACGTGTTAGCAGCAGCGGTGAAGAGGTCGGGGTGACTATAGGGCGACACCTGGTTCGAGGGATAGAGGCCGTAGAGCTGAGAGATATGACGGTGCTGGTCGCGGGGATCGTCGCCGTCGATGATCCACTCCTGCAACTGACCGTGACGACCAATCTGCATCGGGGCGATGTTATTCATCTGGAAAGCCAGGTTCTCAGCAAACACGCTGTCCTTACCCAACACACGGGCAGCCTGCAGCGTCTGACTAAGCACGTCAAAAGCAATCTGGTTGTCCATCGTCGAGCCAGCCGTCACGTTGGTATTCTTACCCATGGGGCCATGTTCAGGCGACACCGTAGGCACGGTGACCAGCCAACCGGCGGCCTGCTTCACCTCACCGTTCGAGGGATATACCTGCATATAGTCGAGCAGAAACTCGGCAGCACCCTTCAGGATGGGATAATACTCCTCCAAGAACTTCTTGTCGCCCGTATAGAGATAGTGCTGCCAGATATGTGTGGTCAGCCAGGCGCCACCCGTGGGGAACATACCCCAAGGCGTGCCGTCCACCGGACCGGCAATACGCCACAGATCCGTATTGTGATGAGCCACCCAGCCCTTGCAACCATACATCGTCTTGGCCGTCTCGGCGCCCGTCTCACTCAGGTCCTTCACCATTGAGAACAGCGGTTCCTGCGTCTCGGCAATGTTGCCTACCAGCGCAGGCCAGTAGTTCATCTCCGCATTGATATTGATGGTATATTTCGAGTCCCATGGTGCATTCATCTTGTCGTTCCACACACCCTGCAGGTTAGCAGCCTGACCGCCAGGCTGACTCGACGAGATGAGCAGGTAACGACCGTACTGCATCATCAGCGACACCATGTCGAGGTCGGTCTGCGACTTCTCGAAGGCAGCCACGCGCTTGTCTGTCTCCAAGGTAGAGTTCTGCGACTTGGCCAGCGTCAGCGACACGCGGTTGTACTGCTCCTGATACTTCTTGATATGCGCATTCAGCAACTGGCTGTAGCTCTTGCCCTTCAGCTTCGACAAGGCGGCACGCGTCTTAATCTCGCCATCGCCGGTGATGTCCTTATAGTTAATAAAGTTTGTGGCAGCCACGATATAGAGCGTTGCCGTGGTGGCATCCTCCACACGCAGTGTGTTGCCGATGTTCTTCACGGCACCGTCGGCCTCGACCTTCACGCGGCAGCTGGCCGTCAGTCCTGCCTTGATACCCTCTTGATCAACACCCTCAACAACGGCTGACAACTGACTACCGGCGTTCGAGCCCGCAGCAGCCACGGTGGCCTGCAACTGACTGGCAAAGTCGATGTTGAATGTCAGGGTACCCTTGCGGCTGGCCTTCAACTGCACCACCACTACATTGTCCGCCTGCGAGGCAAACACCGTGCGGTCGTACTTCACGCCATTGCATACATATGACGTTGTGGCCAGGGCATCGCCCAGGTTCAACTCACGACGATAGTTCGTCACGTTCTTATGATCCAGCTTCAGCTTCAGGCTGCCCAGCGGCAGGAAGCGCATGCCGTGAGGACCCTTCACGAAATAGCGGTCAATCACCTTCTCGGCCTCCCGCTCACGACCCTGGAAGATCAGGCGGCGCACCTCGGCCAACTTGTCCAGCGACTCCGTGCTGTTGTTGTTGTGGGGCGAGCCGCTCCAAAACGTCTCTTCGTTCAACTGAATCTCTTCGGTCTCGGTTCCACCAAAGACCATGGCACCCATGTGACTGTTACCCACGGGCAGTGCCTCCAACCAGTGACTGGCAGGTTTGGCATACCACAGGCGGTGGTTCTGTGCTGTGGCAACGATAGACGTGACGGCCAGCAGCACGATGGTCAATACTCTCTTTTGCATTGTTGTTTTAAGTTTTTGATGATTTTAGTTTTTGAAAAATTTCTTTCCGTTCCTGATATAAAGTCCCTGACGAATGGCCTCAGCACTCACGGCGCGACCGCTGAGGTCATAGACAAAAGGGTGTGCACTGGGGACTGTGACGGCCGAGTGGACTGGCGACTGCACCAGCGCTCTGTGACGCAGGGCCGAGCGTACGGCATACCAAGCCTTTTTCTTACCCAGTCCAGCGGTATAGAGCAAGGGGTTGGAAGCCGAGCGCCAACTGTCATTGTCCTTGATGCCCCAAATAACCATGTTGGGACAGTTGTCGTTGTTGAGCACGATGTCGGTCACCACGCGATAGTTGCGTGCCTGCTCCAGGAGATTAGCCTCAGTGGTCGAGGGGATACCCATATCGAGCTCGGTGATGATACACTTCATGTCGGCCTCGCCAAAGCGACGGATGGTCTTCTCGAGTTTCACAGAATCGACATCGCCCACGGTGAAGTGGCACTGCAGACCCACACCGTCGATGGGGATATTATTCTGCTTCAGGCGCATAGCCAGATTATAGAACGCCACGGCCTTGGCCCTGCCCTGCAGCTCCACGTCATAGTCGTTCAAGTAGAGCACGGCAGTGGGGTCGGCGCGATGCGCATAGACGAAGGCCGAGTCAATATAGTCGTCGCCGATGGCCAACTTCCATACGTTGGGGCGCAGGGTGTACCCCTCGGGATTGGTGCGGATGGCACTCTGGTCATCGTCCAGACACTCGTTGACCACGTCCCACTCTACCACCTTGCCCTTGAAGTGCTTCATCACGTTGTTGATGTGGTTCTTCATGATGTCGAGGGCCTGCTGGCGGGTCCAGTTCTTGTCGTTCTTCTTGCCGTCGCTACTCAGCCAGCCGGGAACCTGCTGATGCCATACGAGGCAGTGGCCGCGAACGGTCATATTGTTGTTCTTGGCGAAGGTAACCAACTGGTCGGCACTGCCGTATGAGAACTGTCCCTGCGAGGGTTGCAGGGCGTCCATCTTCATCTCGTTCTCGGCCACCATCAGGTTAAACTGCTTACCAGCCTCATCGCGGTCGCTCTGATAGCCCTTGTAGGTGCAGAGGGCCACGCCAATCTTCTTGTTGTTCTGGTTGGCATAGTAGCGCAGGGCGTGCGTGTCGGTATTGTCGTCGATGCCGTCATCATAGAAGGCGCCCATGGTCGATTCCGGATGATCCGGGTCATCAGGATTGTCGGGGTTATCGGGATCCTGGTTCTGCAGCGAGGTGAGCACCATGACCAGTGAATAGCCGTTGTTGCTCTCGCGTTCCTCCAGTGTCCAGGTGTATTTCTCTGGTGTCTTCAGGTTGAAGTGCCAAGTATCCGTCTTTGCCTTGGCAGTGAGCAGAGTGAACTCATCGCCCACTTGCAGATTGGCCTCATCGCTAATGACAATGCTTACCTGCGGCATCTGCTCGCTGGTCGAGAAATCCTCGCACATGTCCGAAAAGCCCACGCTGCCATTGACCACCAAGTGGTCGTAACTATCCTTCGAGGCCACCTTGAAGCGGAGCGTCGAGGCGGGATGGAGGATGAGGTTGGCGTTCTTCGAGAGCGTGACGTAGTTCTTGAGGGTCAGCGTACCGATGGCGTCGTCACCCGGTTCGATGGTGCCGTAGTTATCCACGCAGCCGCCGATACTGCCGGTGCCACCGAGGACGCCCTTGATAAAGACGTAGGCAATAGGTTTGGTAGCGTCGGACATAGCACCCAGTCCACCGCGATATTTCTTCGTCTCAGCTTGTGCACGATCGTTATTCACCATGACACGACCCGCCATGATGCGCAGGGCACCGCTGAGAAAGTTCTGGTTGCCAGTGATGCGCAGCGTGCCGGTGCCTTCCTTAATGATGCCCATCAGGGTATTCTCCTGATAGTCTGTGGGCTTGATGGTGCCAGCCAGTGTGGCGTCAGTATTCAGGCAGCCAAGGATATAATACACTGGACGGTCCTTCTTCATATAACCTTGCAGGATGGAGCCCTCCTCTGTCTGCAGTTCGCCGATGCGGAATCCAGAGCCGTTCGAGTTGGCCTCGGCGCAGATCACGGCATCCTTGTGCAGGGTGACGCGGTTGTTCTCCATGGCACGGTTCACGCGGGTGTTCTTGATGGCCTCCTCAACGTTCTCGGGCGAGAAGAACTTGCCGCCGTGGGCCAGGACGATGTTATACGATGCGCCCGAGGCATTGTTCGTGTTTTCCTTGAAGGGATAGATATGCACGTCGCCCTTGTAGTTGCTCCAGTCGGCCCAGGCAGCACCCTTTTCCGTACCGAGGTAGTCGCGTTCGCCACCGGCATAGAGGTTCAGCAGTCCGGCGCCGGTAATCTTCGATGAGAAATAGCAATAGCGGGCCATCTTCACGTTGATGGTCTTGCCGGCGGGCAGCGAGATAGCGGTGCTGTATGATTTATAACTGTTTGCGCTGTTGTTGCCGCTGATGTCGATGGTCGTTTCGTTCTGGGCGACAACCGAGGAAGCGGTAAAGGCCATCAGCAACGCGGAAAGAAAGAATCTCTTCATGCGAATGTATATACTTTTTATAGTTTCAGACTGCAAAGGTACTAATAAGTACGCACAATACAAAATATAAAATGAACTTTTATTGGACGCTGTAAAAATATTTCTACAGAAATTATTAGGCTGTTTCTGCTTTTTATATTACCTTTGCAGGCAGAAAGAAGAAACAAAGTATTCATATTCCCTTTATAAAAGTCGAATCCGCGGGACCCCTTAGTGAGTCTCGCGGATTCATTTATGTCTCTCTGAATTGTGACTTTTAATTACTTTATCACGACCTTTCTGCCGCCGAAGACATAGATGCCCTTCTGCGTGGGCATGGTGTCGAGTTGGCGGCCGTCGAGGGTGAACCAGGCGCTAGAAGTTCTAGACAAACTAGATTTACTAGAATTACTAGACTGACTAGAAAGACTAGAAGATTCTATTGACTCTATCGCCGACACGATGTCCTGGCCGTCGCTGTCGAAGTCAAGGACGAAGTCACGAGCATCGATATCTCCCGGCACCTCGAAGTGACAGCGGAAACTGCGCAGGGTGCGGGCTTTCTGCGAGTAGCCCAACCTGTTGTCGGTGGAGAGCATGATGATATCGCTGATGTTCTCGTTGGTGATGGCAAAGGGATCATACTGGCCCACGAAGGTGCCATCGGTGAAATCGGCGGGAATGGGGTTGGTACTCGTGATGGTGACACCCGTGAACGCGGGGTTCTTGATGTCGCGCTTGTCAGGGTCGGCCTCGTCATAGTTGTCAGCCTTGGTCCACTTGATGATGTAAGGCTGTCCGGCCTCGATGCTCTCGGCGTTAGTGAAGCTCAGCGTCAGCGTGCCGTTGGCGTCCAGACTTGATGATGAGCTGTTCAGCACCATGAGGGTGGCATCAGCCAGTTCGCTGGCAGCAATCTGCTCGGCCGACAGAGAGAACGGCAGGCAGATGGTGTTCCATTTACCGTCCTTATAGAGCGTGCGGTCGGTGAGGGTCACGTCGTAGGGTTTGGCATCATTGGCAGCCAAAGCAATCTTTTTACTGTTGTAGGCATTGTCGGCCAGCGCGAGTCCACCATTGATGGCATAGATGCCGGCCAGGGCATCAATCTTGCCTTGACCGGAGTGCGAGGCATTGGGACCAGTGGTGGTGTATTCGTCGTTGATGGCCGAAAGGCGCATAATCTCCTTCACCTGACTGCCCGTCAGCGAAATGCCCTTTTCTTTGGCGGCCTGCAGCCATTGTGCCACGATACCTGCTGCCACGGGCGTGGCCATCGATGTGCCTTTCATCACAGCATAGGGATTGTCGGCATTATTGACCACCAATATTCCCTTCTTGCTCTCTGTAAAATAACTACTCCCATTGGTGTGATATTTGTTCACGCCCGCCACCACAGCGGATCCAGGGGCAGTGATCCAGGGATAGACCTCACCTGTGGTTGACATTTCGGCTGTGGCATAGCCCGAGAAATGAGCGATGTCATCCTCTTGGCTTGACACAACATATCTTAAGGACCTTGATTGTTCATAGTTATACCAACGAAACCTTGACACATAGGCTCCCACCGAGATGACTTCGGGGATGACGGCCTGGTTGCTCACGCACATATCGTCGGTGCCATTGGTCCAGGTGATGCCTTCGGTGGTGAGAAAGTTGGAAAAATAATCTGAGCTTGCTGACGAGGATCCCGCCCACATACGGATGTCGGCAGTTTCTTCAGCATTGGCGGGAAAGACACTGAACGCCAGTGTATAGGCATTATTCTTTGTGGTCTTAAGGCCGGCTTTACTTGTCAAGGCAATACAATGTTCATCGTAGGAAGAACTAAAGTACACTTTCAGGTCGCCTGTATAATAGGTTGTCGTCGTCTCGCCAACGGTAGTGCTGATGTCAGTGAGGGTCTCGTTTGCTGTGAACGTCTTGCTCATGAGCACGGCTCCCGTGTTATTGTCCAAGACATATAACTCACATGCCATCGTCTTGTCAGAATAGGCTTCGGCCAAATCGTCCTGTCCATAGGTGTTGCCAGAACTAGATTTGCGCAGGATGGTGCCGAGTGGATTTGCCTGGCTGGCCTCATCCTTCTTGACGAAGAATCCACCACCTTCTGCATTACCTCGACCAGCATTGTTGGCCGATGCAAAGAGGATGACGCGGTTAGGATGCTCGTCGTTAAAAAGGGCGTGTATCAACGTAGCGAACGGGTCCTTGGCGTTGCGAGCGCCTCCCCCGCCCCAGCTGTTGCTGATCACTAAGGGTTTGCCCACTTCGTCGGCATAATTCACCATCTTTTGGATGGCGGCCAACAGCTCGGTATTTCTCAGGCCTTTGATGCCAGCCAGATAGAGGTCGGCACCTGGTGCCATGCCGCCGTAGGTGGCTTCGGCGTGGTTGTCAGTCACAGTGACGGTGAAGTTATCATCGGCTTTCTTTTCGACGATGACGCTCGACCCGCCTGCCGTCGAAGAGGTGTGGGTGCCGTGGTCTTCGTTGTCGTCATCGGTGGTCAGCGTGGCAATCTCCTCGGGAGTGGTATATTCCACGCCGCTACCAGAGCCGGCATAGACGTATGCCCGCTTGATGCGGCTGTTGCCATCTTTGTTCTTGAAGGCAATGTGCTGGAAGTCGATGCCGGTATCAATGACGCCGAGCACCACGCCCGTACCGTCGTACTTGCTGTTGACACCCAAGGCCGCAGCACTGGGCGAGAGGTTGAGCAAGTCGTCAACGTTGGTCTTCTGGCGTGCTACATCAGTCTGCGGAAGCATCATCTGAGCCACTTCGACATTCGTCACATTGGCCACATTGGCCAGGGCGTCCAACTGATTGACGGGCACCTGGGCGGTGATGAAGTTCTGACCGTCGAAGGTGTTCTGAACCATGACACCCAGGTTGCGCACGCTACTCAGGTCGCTCGGGTTGCTCAGATGAATGAAGCACGAGATATAGGCCACGCCGTCGATAGTGTCGGGGCTGGCTATCAAGCGGCTGGGTTGGGGCTGCGCACTTCCGTCGGGCAGGCGCCTTTTGGGGGCACGTTGCGGCCCGGCATCCTGCTGCCTTTTCTGTTGCTGCAATTCGTCCATGAACATCTGTGTGGAAATGGAGAACTTCTTGTTCATCTCCTGTGCCCACGCCGTCATGACGGGTGCAGTCAGCAAGACAACCGTCAGTGCCAACCGTATCGCAGTTGTCTTTAAAGTCGTTCCTTTTTTCATGTCGTACCTGATTTTTTAACTAAATCAACTTTAAATGTCCAGATCGTCTTCGTCGAAGCCGTCATCATCCCAGACGAAGCCCATGTCGTCGTCGATGCTATTTACTCGTTTCTCTCCCGCGGGCTTGAAACTGTCTGCCATCAGGCATCCCTGCTGCTGCAACTCTACTACCTGCATCTCAGGCTTCAAATAATTCTTTTTCATTTTATCCTTTATTTATTTTTACCTTTTTACTTTTTCACGACCTTTTTACCTTTATGAATATTGGTTTCTATTCCAGTCTCCTCACCGCCAAAGTCCATCACGAAGCTGCGCGCCATTTGCTCACCACTGCTTGCAGGCACCTCGAAGTGACAGCGGAAGGTGTGCAACGTGCGCGGGTTCTTCGAGTAGCCCAGGCGGTTGCCCGAAGAGAGCATGATGATCTCGTTCTTGTTCTCCTCTGTGATGTCGAAGGGGTTATACTGACCCACGAACTTCACGTTATGGTCGGTGCTGGTGATGGCCTCGGGCGTGGTGCTCGTGATGGTGACGCCGGTGAACACGGGGTTCTCAAGATCACTGCCCTTCGTATCCCACTTGATGATATAGGGCTGTCCGGCGGTGAGAGTTTCCTTCTCGTCATCAAAACTCAGCGTCAGCGTGCCTTTGTCATCCAGCTTGCTCTTCTCGCCATTGAGCTTCTTCACCGTAGCCCCTTCCAGCACGCTGCCCTTCAGCGTCACATCGAACGGCAAACAAATGGTGTTCCAGTCGTCGTTCTTCGTCAGTGTGCGACCATTGAGGGTGATGTCCACACCATCTTCAATGCCAGCGTCAGTGAGTGCATCATAACGTGCAGCCATCAAGGTGAGGAATTCGCTATTATCGGCTTCGTCCTTCGGTGCAAGGCCAGGGATGTCGTTTTTTGAGCCAATGGCGCAGTAGGCATTGGAAAGTTTATTGCCACTACCGTCCTTACCAGTGATGGTTGGGCTGGTATAGTAGCAGTTTCTAATGTGTTCATTCGTGTTGATTGTAGTTAATACTAGGATTCGTCCTATGATGGCGCCGATATAACTATTACCTTCGATGGTATTGCCGAGATAGATGCAGTCTTTAACGGTGGCAGAAGCATTAAAACCGGCAATTCCACCAATAATAGTGCATTTAGTGGCGTTTCCAGAGATGGTAATGCTGGCGGCGCTGGTGCAGCCAGTAAGGTAGGATATCTTTTTTATATCGCTGGCGATGCTACCGGCGATGCCACCTAGGCATTCGGCATTTTGCTGAACGCCATGTATGGTGACAGTGCTAAGAACGTGGCAGTTCTCAATGGTACTTCCTATTTGGGCACCGCCGGCGATGCCACCGCATCCTTCGAAGCCAGTGATGCGGGTGTCGGCGAGAATGATATTCTTCACCTCGGCAGAACTGATTCTGCCAAAGATTCCCTGATTTTGGTCAGTTTCAGTGTTACCGCCCTTATAAATGCGAATGCCGCTAATGACGTGGTTCTTGCCGTCAAAGTGGCCTTTGAAGTGTTTTCCTGTTGAACCTGTACCAATGGCGGTATAGTTGTTTTCAGTGCTGGTGGCATCGTTCCAGTCGGTTGTGTGCGTGTAGGTGATGTCTGATCCCAGCTCAAAGTATTTGCCGCTGTAAGGTTTGCCGCTATTCACACGCTGGGCAAGCAGGTCGAGCTGACTGGGATAGATAATGATATATGGGTTGTTCACTTTGCCATCGCCAGTCCAGTCGATAGCAGTGAAGGTGGCGCCGATGATGACATCCTCATCGGGCATCGTCAGCATTGAGCCGTCGAGCGTGCCTGCGCTGGCGGTATAGCCATTGAAAGCAGAATAGCCCTCCGGTGCGTCGCCGTGGCTAAGCGTCAGACTCACCTCCTCGCCCTGGCCGGCATAGAGCACATCGCCGTATTTCACGCCGGGCTTCTGCGTGTCGCCGTCTTTATAGGCGGTGATGCCGCTGGTGCTGTATGTGGTGCCGGTGCCGCTTAGGGCAAGGGTCACGTTCGCGCCCGCCTTGATGCTATGGGCCTGTGTGCCCTGGGCGGTGCCCAGCAGGCGGGTGTAGTAGCTGTTCTCGATGGTAACGGTGGCGGCGTTATATCTGCCGAAGGTGCAGCTCTCGGTGGTGCCTACCTCAGTCTCGCTGCCTTCGAGGGCGGCGGGGGCGTAGAGGCAGTTGCTGATGGTGGTCGTACTGTTACACCAGCCCACGAAGCCGCCGCAGCGGGTGGTGGCCGTCTCGCCGGTGGAGAGCAGCTTGCCGTCGAAGACGCAGCCCTCGATGGTGAGCGTAGCACCGTTGTTGCCAACGATGCCGCCGTGTGTGCCGTCGCCGCCTGTGCTGCTGTAGATCACGGTGCTGACGTGGCAGTCCTTAATATTGACTTTGCCACTGCAACCGCCCGTGATGCCTGCAGCGAACTTGCTGCCGGTGGTGATGGAGCCGGTGACGCTGAGGTTACGGATAGTTACAGGATTGTCATCATTTTGCGACTTGACGTAGAGGAACGGGCCGGCGTATTTGCTCGTTCCGGTGATGTTGACGGTCAGTGTGTTGCCCTGGCCATCGAATGTGCCGCAGAAGTCGTGGCCGCTGGTGCCTGCCATGCGGGTGATGGGATTCTGCGCTGTGCCTATGTTGGCGCCCAGCTTCACGGTCTTGCCGCTGAATGTCTCGCCCTCGTCCAGCATGTCGCAGAAGTGGCCCCAGCCCTTGGCGGTCTTGATGGTGTACTCTGTGCCGTCACTGCTCACGGCGAGGTCGTCGCTGCTGAAGGTCTCGGTGTCTGCCCATGCTCCTACGGTCGTGAGCATCATGAGGGCGAGCATCATGGCTGCCCTCAGGATTATTCTCTTCATGATTGTTTGCTTGGTTGTTAATACTACCTTTTTTACATGTCCAGATCGTCTTCGTCGAAGCCGTCTTCGAAGAACTCAAAGCCATCATCGCTCTTCACGCTTTTTGCTCCTCTTTCTTCAAAGTAATTGCGGCCACTTTGCATCAGGATTCCCTGTTGCTTCAACACAATTACCTGCATCGCAGGCTTCAAATAATTCTTTTTCATTTTATCCTTTATTTATTTTTACCTTTTTACTTTTTCACGACCTTTTTACCTTTATGAATATAGAGACCCTTCTT